>QBZZ01000012.1 GCA_003282145.1 SAR116 cluster bacterium AG-337-N21 | reverse complement strand
ATACAATGCCTATGAGTGTCCAAAATTTTATAACCATGAGAAAAAAATTTGATGAAATTTCTTTTAGACAAGTTGTATCTGAAACACAAATTGAGAAAATAATTAATAAGCAACTTTCAGTTTTGTCTGGTGGTGAAATGCAAAGAGTATTACTTGCAAGAAGTTTGCTGAATAATCCTGAATTACTTATTCTTGACGAACCTGCTCAAAATTTAGATGTTTCTGGTCAAATCTACTTTTATAATCTTTTGCAATCCATATATGTAAAAAGAGGTTTAAGTATTTTGATGGTGTCTCACGATTTACATTTAGTTATGGCTTCTACTAAAAAAGTATTATGTCTTTCTAATCACATATGCTGCATCGGTAAACCTCAGCAAATTACTAAAGATCCAGAATTTATATCTATGTTTGGTAAAGATATGGCAAATATAATGGCAGTTTATCAACATTCAAACGAGACTGAAAAAGTTCAACATAATAATACTATTACTGGAGAATAAAATAACTGATCCTTTCATTATAAGAGGTATTTTAGCTGGTGTTGCCGTTGCTCTAATATCTGGTCTAGTAGGCTGTTTTGTAGTTTGGAGAAGACTTTCATATTATGGTGAATCAATTGCACATAGTTCCTTACTAGGTGCGGGAATAGGAATATTACTTGGTGTTGGCATAAATATAGGGGTTGTTTTTGTCTGTTTGGTCTTTGGATTTCTATTTTTATGGTTGCAACAAAGTAAAGCTCTCTCATCTGATACCCTATTAGGTGTATTGGCTCACGTAGCCCTTGCTATTGGGATTATAGTAATTTCATTCAATAAAATTAAAATAGATCTACATGCTATTTTATTTGGTGATATTTTGACAGTAAGCTCAAATGATATTTGGGGAATGTATATAGGAGTTTTTTTAGCTATAATTCTTATATTATTTAATTGGTCATCTTTACTTTTAGTGACCGTGGATGAAGATTTAGCAAAAGCAGAGGGAATTAATCCTCTATACATGAATTTGTTGTTGACATCAGTTTTAACTATAGTTGTTGCGTTGTCATTGCAAATTATTGGACTTTTATTAATTACAGCAATGTTAATAATACCTGCTGCAACTGCTAGAAGACTAGTTAATTCACCAGGAATTATGGTAGTTGTTTCAACTCTAATTGGTATTTTTTCAGTTATAATAGGAATTTATATATCTGTTGAAACAGATATTCCATCTGGACCTTCCATTGTCGTTGTTAGTGCAGTTTTATTTTTTCTTTCCCATTTTTTTGGGAAGTTTTTAAAAAAAGAATAAAAAATTTATATTTTTTATCGATTAAGGTTTTAAAATTATTTTACCCTTAGCGCCTCTGGCAAGAATTTTTTCTAACACTTTTGCAGCTTCTGACAATGGATAATTTTCCTCTATCAAAGGTTTAAGTAGATCTTTTTGATACCATTCAAATAGTTCAATCATATTCTTTTTATATTCTTCGGGTTCTCCTCGGGTAAAAGCTCCCCAGAAAACACCAACTACACTAAACTCTTTTACTAATGCTAAGTTGACTGCTAATTTTGGTATTGTACCTGATGCAAATCCAATAACTAATAATCTACCACTTCTAGCCATTGTTCTAGCCACTGTATCAAATATATCCCCTCCAACAGGGTCAAAAATAACATCGACACCTTTTCCATTTGATATGCTTTTTAATTTTTCTTTAAGATTATCGTATCCAATGGAAATATCTGCTCCATTATCTTTGGCTATCTTTTGCTTCTCAGGATTTGAAGATACAGCAATTACTTTTGCTCCTATTATTTTACCTATTTGAATGGCTGCTATTCCAGTTGAACCTGAAGCTCCTAAAACAACTAGTAACTCATTTTTTTGTAATTTACCTCTTTGTTTTAGAGCGTAATGAGAAGTCCCATATGCACACAAAAGTGCACATGAATCATCAAAAGACATTTTAGGCGGTATTTTAAAAACTTTTTTTTCTTGGACAACAGCTTGTTCTGCATATCCGCTAAGCTGAGAAAGAGCTGTAACTCTATCTCCTATTTTAAAGTTTTTTACACTTGATCCAACTTTTAAAATTTCTCCAGCTACTTCCATTCCAGGAATAAAAGGAGTTTCTGGTTTTAATTGATATTTGCCTTGAACTAATAATCCATCTGGAAAATTTACACCTACAGACTTAACATTTATGATTACACTTTCACTTTGAATAATAGGTTCTTTGACATCTTTATATTCTATATTTTGGATTGGTCCAAAATCACTACAAACAATCGCTTTCATTTCAGGCCCTTTATAATTTATTAATTATGAAAATACTAAAGATATTGTTTCAGCAATAAATGCTGGCTTACTTTCATTTTTAATTTCTAATTCACATTTATTTACGACTCTATATCCACCATTCTTCATTTCTTTACATGATATTATAGTTCTATTGAGTCTAACATGTGATCCAGCCTTTACCGTGTTGATAAAGCGTACTTTATCAGAACCATAATTTAATGTTTTAGATGAATTTTGAATTTGAGCATTTTGAGCAGCCAATTTTGGAAGTAAAGATACCATGAAGTAACCATGAGCAATAGTCTTACCATCGGGCATTTCTTTTTTTGCTCTTTCTTCATCAACATGTATCCATTGATGATCAGAAGTTGCTTCAGCAAAGTTATTAATTTTTTCCTGAGTTACATGATACCATTCACTTGGTGTCAATGGCTTTTCAATAAAATTTCCAATTTCTGAGGGGTGTTTAATAACTACCATTTTCTACTCTCTTATTTTATTTTTAATTTTCATAATGAATGATAGATTATTTAATATTAAATAAAAATAAATTTCTGCGGAGATTTTAATGTTACAAAATAAAAACATAAAATTAGAAGGTGTTATTCCAGCAACATTGCTAGCCTTTGATAATGATTATCAAATAAATGAAAAAGCAAGTAGAAAACATATAAAAGAGTGCGCGGTAACAAACGGTATTTCAGCTATTACTGTGAATGGACATTCTTCTGAGATACATGCTTGTGATTTTGAAGAACAAAAGCGCATTTTAAGTTTTTCTCTTGAAGAGGTTGGTGATTTTATGCCTGTTATAAATGGTGTTTATGCTGACGGCAGTATAGAGGCTGCCAAAATTGCTAAAATGTCTTATAAAACTGGAGCCTCTGCGTTATTATGCTTTCCTCCGCAAAGTATGGCTATGGGTGGTCATTTGAGGCCGGAAATGGCTGTGGAGCATTTTAAAAGAATTGCAGATGCAACAGATCTACCTCTTATATGTTTTAACTACCCATCTGCAGGAAATTTAACTTATCCATTTGATACATTACTAAAATTATTTGAAGCTGTACCTACTATAAAAGCCATAAAAGACTGGTCAAACGATCCTATGGTTCATGAAAAACATATAAAAACATTTCAAAATCTCTCTAATCCAGTAAACGTCCTTACTACACATAGCTCTTGGTTAATGTCATCATTGGTAATGGGAGCGAGAGGTTTGCTATCAGGTGCAGGCAGCGTAATTGCTTCTTTACAGGTTGAAATGTTTAATGCTGTTAAAGCCAAAGATTTACAGAGTGCGCAAAGAATTAATGATCAAATTTTTCCTTTAACTCAAGCTTTCTATTCTCCCCCATTTTTGGATATGCATAATAGAATGAAGGAAGTTTTAGTTTTAACAGGAAAGATGGAAGAGGCAATCGTGAGGCCTCCACTTATGAAAATTTCTCAAAAAGAAATATTTAATCTAAAAAAAGCAATAAAGCAGTCTAGACTATAAGTTTTTAAAAACTATAATGGTTTATATATTGAATTATAATTAAAAATTTAGTTTAGTTATGATACTTTTTTAACTTTGGAGGAAAACAATGAATTTTTTTAGACAATGTCTAATTTTAATATCATCAATTTTGATTTCTTTATTAACTTTTGTGGGCATTAGTAATGCTGACGGACATAAAGGTTTTAAACTTGGTGTAGTAACATTCTTATCAGGGCCGGCGGCTGAGCCATTCGGAGTTCCTGCGTGGAATGGTGGTAAGTTATTTATTAAATTATTGAACGAAGGAAAAGTCCCAGCACCATATAATAAAAAAGGTTTTGGTGGTATGAAAATTACTGCGATACCCATTGATGAATCTGGTGGAGCAACAAAGCAGGTTCAAGAATTTAGAAATTTAGTTCAAAGAGATAAAGTTGATGCTGTATTAGGTTATGTATCTTCTGGTGATTGTATGGCTATTCCGTCAGTAGCAGACGAACTCAAGGCTTTGACTGTACTTTATGATTGTGGAACTCCTAGAGTTTTTGAAGACGCATCATATAAATATGTTTTTAGAACTGCAGCTCATGCAGCTATGGATAATATTGCCATAGCAAAATATTTGATAGAAAAGGGCCACGATATAAGTTCTATAGCTGGAATTAATCAAAATTATGCTTGGGGAAAAGATAGTTGGAAAGATTTTAGTGTTTCAGTAAAGAAACTATCTCCTAGTTCTGAAATTAAAAATGAATTATTTCCAAAAATTTTCTCAGGTCAATATGGAACTGAAATTTCTGCTTTAATGAATTCAAAAGCAAAAGTTGTTCATAGTTCACTATGGGGTGGAGACCTTCAATCTTTCATTTTGCAAGCCAAGCCTAGAGGATTGTTTAAAAGAACACAGGTTGTTTTTTCAGCTGGTGACCATGTAATGCCTGGTCTTGGTAACAAGTATCCTGAAGGTGTTATTCTGGGCGCAAGAGGACAATATGGAATGATGGCTCCTGACACCGAGTTAAATAAATGGTTTTATAAATCATATATGGACGAATATGGAGTTTTTCCTGCACAACCTCCGTATAGAATGGTTCAAGGATTGATGGGTCTGAAAATGGCAATTGAAAAAGCTATGGAAAAAAATGGTGGAAAAAAACCTAATAAAGATGAAATAGCTGCTGCTTTTAAAGGTCTTGAGTTTGACTCTCCAGGTGGTCTTGTGCAAATGAAACTTGGTGACGGTCATCAGGCCATTCAACCCCATGCTATTGGTACAACTGCAAAGGATAAGGATGGAAATATAACTGTCACTGATATAGTCAGATATAAAGCAAGTTGTGTGAACCCACCTAATGGCATCAAAGCTGTAGATTGGATTAATGCTGGATTTCCTGGAGCCGATTGCTAGTTTAAAATAAAAATAATATGGCCAAGACATAAAATTATTTGTCTTGGCTTTATTTATTACTAATAAATTTATTTAAAGAGATAAAAATTGGTTGATGAAATTTTAACTATAGTTTTAGACGGTGCGATTTATGCATCATGGTTATTTATTGTAGCTCTTGGTTTAACTTTTGTTTTTGGTGTTCTTAAAATACTTAACATTGCTCATGGGGGAATATATGCACTAGGAGCCTACTCAACTGCTACACTAGTACCTATTTTTTATTCATTGGGAATGCCAGAACAATTAGTTATTTTAGCGATGCTAGTTTCAGCATTAGCAGTGGCTATAGTTATCACTCCAATAATGGAAAGAGGAATTTTAAGAAGATTTTATGGTCAAGATGAAGTTTTAATCGTTCTTGTGACTTATGCTATTTATCTTGTTTTAGAAGATGTTCAAAAATTAATTTGGGGAATGAACTCCTTATATGTTTCAGAACCAAGAGAACTTCTTGGAGCTCTAGAGTTTGGATCTTTATATTATGTCGGTTATGACTTAGCTCTTATCGGATTAGCTATTTTTTGTGGCCTTTTTCTATGGTTTGTACTCAATAAAACTCAGTCAGGTAAAATAGTACTGGCAGTCATTCATAATCCGGAAATAAGTGGTTGTATGGGTGTAAATATAAATAAAGTTTATTTAGCAGCCTTTTTTATTGGAGCATTTTTAGCCGCATTGGCCGGATCTTTTACTGCTCCATTAATTTCAGTTCAGGTTGGCATTAGTGTTGCGGTTGTAATTGAAAGTTTTGCAGTAGTGATAATTGGAGGGCTAGGTAGTATTCCAGGAGCTGTTATTGGTGCTTTGATAATTGGAATGGCAAGAGCAGCATGTGTTCATAAACTTCCAGAGGCTGAAATTTTTATAATGTATTTTTGTATGGCAGGGATGTTAATTTTTAAACCCAAGGGTTTGTTTCAAGGTGCTCAAGCTAGGAAAATATAATGTCAGAAAAACTTTATAATAACTTATTGTTTCAAAGTATTTTTTTAATGTCATTTCTAATTCTCGTTGGACTATTAATTCCAAACTGGCTTGTCTTTGTTATTACAAAAGCTATTGCTTATGGTCTTGTTGGTCTGGGAATAATTACTCTTATGAGAGGTGGATTGGTATCTTTTGGCCAAGGTTTTGTTTTTGGAATTGGTGGTTATACCGCGGGACTTCTTGGTACACAAGCCGGTCTAACTGATGCAATGTTATTGTTATTTGTAAGTTTTTTATTTACAGGCCTGGTTGGCTTAATAATAGCTCCACTTCTTGCTAGATATCGAGATATATTTTTTGCTATGCTATCACTTGCTTTTTCTATGGTCCTATACGGAATTTTAATAAAAATTGATGCAATTGGTGGTTCAGACGGTTTTGTACTTCCTGAGTCTACTTATTTTGGAATTAAACCTTCTTCAGAATATGCTGATTATATATTGTACGTGGTTGCTATAATAATGACAGGATTTATATCAATTTTGCTCAGGTATTATTATGATTCGACTCCTGGATTGATTGCCTTAGCTGTTAGAGAGAATGAACTGCGAGTGGAATATCTCGGGTCTTCAGCTTTTAATGTAGCAGTATTAAATTTTACAATTGCAGCAGGATTAGGTGGTATGGGTGGAGCTCTTAATGGAATTGCGTTAGGACATATAGACCCTGAATTTACATATTGGACCACCTCTGGTGAATTTGTATTCATATCAATACTTGCGGGGTATTTGAGTGTTCCGGCAGTATTTTTGGCAGCGTTGTTATTAGAATTAGTCAGATCTTTTTCAGGAAGATATTTCCCTGATACGTGGCAGTTAATTTTAGGGTTGTTTCTGATATTAAGTATTATTTTTATTCCTTCAGGAATTGGATCTTTTTTCAAACAATTTTTTGATAGATTAAAAAAAAGTAAATAAATAGAGTTACAGAGTTTCTAAATGTCTAAACAAAGTCTTTTGAGAGCAGAAAATGTTAATAAATCTTTTGGAGCTGTAGTTGCAGCCAATAATATCAATATAAATATTGATAAAGGAGAAAAGGTTTCACTAATTGGATCAAATGGCGCTGGAAAAACAACATTTATGAACATGGTTACAGGATATCTTAAACCAGACACCGGACATATATACCTAAAAAACGAGGAAATTACTCAACTTGATCCGAGAATAATTACTCAAAAGGGTATTAGTAGATCATTTCAAATACCCCAAATTTTTGAACCTATGACAGCTTGGGAAAATCTACTTATTGCATTGGGTACCTCACAAAAAAAACACTCTTATTTCAAAAATGCAAGATCGAAAGAAAATGGCGATTTCATTGATGAAATATTAAATAGATTTGCATTAAACGAATTTGCATACAGGCAAGTAAGTGAATTACCTGGTGGAGTTAGAAAACTTCTTGACATAGCTATGGCATTAGTAAGAAAACCTGATATTTTATTGTTGGATGAACCAACTAGTGGAGTAGGGGCAGAAGAAAAATATCCATTAATGGATACAATTGCAAAAGCTCTGTCCGGTCAGGGATTAACTGTCATTTTTGTTGAACATGATATGGATATAGTTCAAAATTATTCAGATAGAATTATAGCTTTTTATCAAGGCGCTGTGATTGCTGATGGAAATGGAAATACAGTTTTGAACGATAGTAATGTTAAAAAATATGTAACAGGAAAAACTGAAGTCAAGGCAAATTAAAAATGTTAACCGTTAATAGCGTAAGTGTCAAAATTGGTGCTATTCTAGCTTTAAAAAATTTTACTTTAGATATTAAAAAAGGTGAAATGATTTCGTTAATTGGTAGAAATGGTGCCGGTAAAACAACACTTTTGAAATCAATTATGGGTGTAAACAAATTAGCAAATGGTACAATTAAATTTAATGATCTAGATTTGAATAATTCAGCAAGCCATGAAAGAGCAGCTTTAGGAATAGGGTATATGCCGGAAGATAGAGGTTTGATACCAGAATTGACTGTTGAAGAAAATATTTTATTACCATCTTGGTCAATTAAAAGTTTAGATAGTAATAATAGACTTACTTTAGTCTATCAAATAATGCCGGAGCTAAAAGAAATGTCAGAAAGAAAAGCTTTGCTATTATCTGGAGGGCAACAAAAAATGGCTGCTTTAGGAAGAGCCTTAGTGTCAGGAACTCAACTACTTTTACTTGATGAGCCTTTTGAAGGGGTGGCACCTGCTTTAAGTCAGAGATTAAGTGAGGTGATAAAAGGTTTAAAAAAACAAAATATGTCGATTATACTAAGTCAGTCAGAACAAAATCACACAGAGGATATTTTTGACAAAAAATTTCTAATTGAAAGAGGAGAAAACGTAAATTAAATTAATTGTCAGGAAGGTTTATTTAATTTATGCAAGAAGTTTCCAAAGAGGTTCATTTTCGGGATAGGTTAGTCTCTATATTCGTTAAAAGAGATACAAACTTTTGGCATGCATTTGAAAAGAATGTAAAAAAAAATCCTGCTAATATAGCTGTTATAGATGACGGCACGAGGATTTCTTATGAAGAAATTTATAATTTGGCTATTAATCTATCCTCTCATTTTTTCCAGCTAGGAATAAAAAAAGGTGATAGAGTTTGTGTTTTGTTTGAAAACTCTTGGCCTTTACTGACATATATTCTTGCTGGCTTAAAAGATGGAATAATTATTGTACCTTTAAACCCAAAATCTTCTATTGTTGAAAATGAAACGATCATTAATGATTGTACCCCTAATAGTATTTTTTTTGATAAATTGTTAAATATAAACATACCTGAAAAACAAAAAATAACTTCAGTTAAGTACTTTCTAAATTTTGACGAAAAAATTTTAAAAAAAAATATAACTGAAAATAAGAAATCTTTTTATGTTGTTGATGAAGAAGATCCTGCTTTTATTTTATATACATCTGGTACTACTGGAAATCCAAAAGGTGCAGTTATCACAAATATAAACATAATTCACTCTTGTCTTCATTTTCAAAGACATTTCAGTTTATCAGATAAAGACAACAGTATTTTAGTGGTACCCGCCAGTCATGTAACTGGCTTAGTAGCTCATATTATGACAATGTTTTTTTCCGGTGGAACACTGATCTTAATGAAAAAGTTTGACGTTAAAGAATTTCTACATCTGGCAGAAAAAGAACATTTAACATACTTAATAATGGTTCCTGCCATGTATAATTTATGTTTAATTAGAGACGATTTAAGTAAATATGATTTAACAAGTTGGCGAATTGGATGCTTTGGTGGGGCATCTATGCCATTGGGAACAATAAAAAAATTGAAATCTTTATTACCTAATCTTTCACTTGTAAATGCATATGGATCTACCGAGACATGTTCACCTGCTACATTAATGCCTCTCAAATATAAAAATAATCTTATAGCAAGTGTTGGGAAAGTAGTGGAAACGGGCAAAATAATGATTATGAATGATAATAATGAACAAGTTTCAATTGAAGAAACAGGAGAGTTGTGGATTTTTGGACCTATGGTCATCCCAGGTTATTGGAAAAATAAAAAAAAAACCTCAGAAGAATTCGTTAACGGATATTGGAAATCTGGTGATATTGGGTACAAAGATAAAAATGGATATATATATATTTTAGATAGAAAAAAAGATGTAATAAATAGGGGAGGTTACAAAATCTATTCTACTGAAATAGAAAATTTAATAAGTTTGAGTGGTTTGGTTTTAGAAGTTGCTGTGATACCTCATATGGATCCGATTTTAGGAGAAAAAATACATGTTATCATTTATTCAGACAACCAAAGTAAAAATTTAAAAAAATTACAAAAACTTTGTTCAAAAAATCTCTCTAAATACAAACAACCTGATTACTGGACATTTTTAGATTCGGAGTTGCCAAAGAATAAAAATGGCAAGATTTTAAAAACTTTGTTAATTGATGAAATGGAAGATAAATTTTAGGTTTTAATAATATTTTTAATATATTATATCATTATATAATTTTAGGAGTTATAGAATGTTAGGTTTAATGCAGGACCATCCTTTACTAGTTTCAAGCATTTTTGAACATGCAATTAAAAATTATGGAAAACAAGAAATTGTTTCTAATACAGTTGAAGGTGGAATTCATAAATACAATTATTCAAGTTGGGGAAAGAGAACTAAAAAATTAGCTAATGCTTTTAAATCATTAAATTTAAAGCTGGGTGATAAGGTTGGAACTTTAGCGTGGAATGGTTATAGACATCTAGAAATATATTATGCAACTTCTTGTAGCGGTCTTATCTGCCATACACTTAATCCTAGATTGCACCCTGACCAAGTATCTTATATTATAAATCATGCCGAAGATAAAGTCCTATGCGTTGACTTGAACATTTTACCATTAATAGAGAAAGCATCAGAAAATTTTAAAACCGTTGAAGCTTTAGTTATTATGACTGATGAAAAAAATTTGGTTAAACCCATTATTAAAGATGGTATAAAGGTTATATGTTATGAAGAGTTTATAGAAGATCAATCTGATAAATTTGTCTGGCCACAATTTGATGAAAAAACAGCTTCATCACTATGTTACACTTCTGGAACTACTGGTAATCCAAAAGGTGTGCTTTATTCACATAGGTCAACTGTTCTTCATGCATATGGCATGAATTTAAAAGATGTCGTCCCTTATGGTGCTAAAGATGTGGTGATGCCCGTTGTTCCAATGTTTCATGTAAATGCTTGGGGTACACCCTATGCAGCACCAATGTGTGGGACTAAAATTGTTTTTCCTGGTGCTAAGTTAGATGGTGAAAGCATAACAGATCTCATGAATGCAGAAAAGGTTACAATTTCTCTTGGAGTGCCGACTATCTGGCTTTTATTATTAAACCACTTAAGAGAATCTGGTAAAAGAATAGATACAGTTAAAAGGTTAGTCATAGGAGGATCTTCCTGTCCAAGGACATTATTTGAAGGTTTTGAAGATGAGTTCGGAGCCGAGGTGATACATGCATGGGGTATGACAGAAATGAGCCCATTAGGTACTGTAAATATGCCTGCACTTGCGGAAGAGCCAAAAAATAGAACTGAATATTATGATCAAAAAATTGCACAAGGTAGAACTATTTTTGGTCACCAAATGAAATTAGTTGATGATGAAGGTAATGATTTACCTGAAGATGGAGAAACTCAGGGTAGGTTACTTTCAAGAGGCTTCTGGGTTCTTAAGGAATATTATAATGATACTACAGAAAAAGATAGATTTCTTGATGAAGGTTGGTTTGACACGGGCGATGTTGCTAAGATAGATGCAGATGGTTTCATGACCATAACGGATAGAACGAAAGATATCATTAAATCTGGTGGAGAATGGATAAGTTCCATAGATTTGGAAAATATTTGTGTTGGTCATCCGGAAGTAGCTAATGCTGCGGTAATTTCAGTGCCCCACGAAAAATGGGAAGAAAGACCAATAGTTATAGTGCAACCCATGCCAGGCAAATCACCTACGAAAGACGACATTCTAAACATGTATGAAGGTAAGATAGCAAAATGGATGATACCTGATGATGTTCTTTTTACTGATTTAATTCCTTTAGGAGCTACAGGAAAAATTCTTAAAAATAAATTAAGAGACCAATTTGGAGGTCATAAAATTAGTTAAAAATAACTTAATTATTTTTGTAATTTTCTCATTTCATGTGTCTTCTTGCTATCAAGGAACCGCCATCCACTGGTATTATAGATCCGGTAATATAAGAGCTGGCTTTCGAAGACAAAAAAATTGAAACTCCTGCCATATCTTCTGGGATACCAATTCTACCTCTTGGTACAGAAGACTTAATCTCTTCTCCATGCTCCCGCAGTGTATGGGCCATCATATTACTTTGAAAAGGACCAGGGGCTATTGCATTAACATTAATATTTCTTTTAGCTAACCTATTTGCTAGAACTCTAGTAAGTTGATGAAGAGCAGCTTTTGAAGCAGGGTAGGAATATGTTTCTGCTCTTGGGATGCCTATTCCATCTATCGAACCTACATTTATTATTCTTGATGGATCAGTATTACTGGCAGATTTCTCTAAAATATCAGCAAATTTTTGAGTTAAGAAAAACACTGATTTTACATTTGTATCCATTACTTTATCCCAACCATTTTCAGGAAAATCATCAAAAGATGCACCCCACGCAGCACCTGCATTATTTACAAGAATATTAAGTTTTTCTTCTTTGTCTTTTATTCGAGACACTAATTTATCCATTTCATTCATATCAGTTAAGTCAGCAGGGATCGAAATACATTCCCCAAATTCTGAAAGTTCCTTCGCTTTAATATCGCAAGCTTTTGCTTTTCTAGATGTTATATATGTTTTAACATTATTCCTAACAAACCCTTCAGCAATCATAGCCCCTATGCCTCTTGACCCTCCTGTAACAAGTGCTGTTTTTCCATTTAAATCAAATAAATTTTTCATACTTTTCCTTGAGTTTAATTATAATCTTTTACTTATTATACTTTTATTTAACACAATAAATAGTTATAAAATATAACCAAAAAAATTTTAAATTAAAATATTAACGGTAACTTGATATGACTTTAATGGACCAAGAATTAATTGAAATTAGACAAGATGAACAACTTGATTTAAATAATTTGAGTTCATATCTAAAAGATTCTTTAAATATGCAATTTAAAAATATTGAAACCCTCCAATTTTCAGGAGGTCATGCAAATTTAACCTATCTTTTAAAAGTAGATGAGACAGAATATGTACTTAGAAGGCCACCTTTAGGCCCAATAGCGCCTTCGTCACATGACATGTTTAGAGAGCACACTGTTCAATCTAAAATCAATACTATGTTCTCTTTAGCACCAAAAAGTTTATATTTTTGCGGTGATGAAAGCGTAATTGGCTCGACTTTTCACATTATTGAAAGAAGAAATGGCTTTGTTATTAGAAAGAATATGGAACCTTTTATAAAACAAACTAAGGAAAATGTAAGAAAATTGAGCTTTCGCATTATTGATGTTTTGGCAGATCTTCATAAAATTAACCCAGAGCTCGTGGGTTTAGGAAATTTAGGAAGACCTGATGGGTTTGTGAAAAGACAACTTGATGGATGGGAAGTTAGATGGAAAAAATCAACTGACAACAAAATTCTTAAACCTAAGTTTGACAAATTAATAAACTATTTGAGATCAAATTTACCTGAGCCACAAGCGACTACTATTTTACACAATGATTTTAAATTAGATAATATTATGTGGAGTAACTCTGAAGAAATTACACCTGTTGCAGTGTTTGATTGGGATATGTGCACAAGAGGTGATCCTCTTATGGATGTAGGACATATGCTAAATTATTGGATTGATGAAAATGATCATGAAGAATGCAAAAATATTACTTCAATGCCAACAGATAAAATTTATTATCCTACTAGAACTGAAATGATAGATTATTACTCACAAAAAACTGGTTTTAATTTGCAAAATATTAGCTGGTATTATGCTTTTGGTGCATTTAAGTTAGCTGTTATATTACAACAAATATTTTATAGGTTTCAAAAAGGACAAACAAAAGATAAAAGGTTTGCAAATTTTGGAACTAGAATCGATGCTCTTATAAATAGGGCAAATAATGTTTTTAATTTAACTTAGAGGAAAAAAATGGACTTCGAATATTCTCAAAAAGTAAAAGATCTACAAGAAAAAGTTACAAATTTTATGAACGAAAACGTTTATGAAAATGAAGATGTTTATAAAAATCAAGTGGAGAAAGGTGGAAGATGGTGCATACCAGAAATAATGGAAACATTAAAAGCTAAAGCAAAATCTGAGGGTTTGTGGAACTTATTTCTTCCTGAAAGTAATTTAGGTGCAGGTCTTACTAATACTGAATATGCTCCTCTTTGTGAAATAATGGGAAGATCTCCAATAGGTGCCGAAATTTTTAATTGTTCTGCCCCAGATACTGGAAATATGGAGGTTTTGGTAAGATATGGTACTGAAGAACAGAAAAAAGATTGGCTAACTCCTTTATTAAGTGGAGAAATTAGATCTTCTTTCGCGATGACCGAGCCAGATGTAGCGTCTTCAGATGCTTCTAATATTCAAGCTAGCATTGTCAAGAATGGAGATCACTATGTAATTAATGCCAAGAAGTGGTGGACCTCAGGTGCGATGGATCCGAGGTGTAAGATTATGATTTTTATGGGTAAAACAGATCCTAGTGCAGATAAGTATAAACAGCAGTCTATGATACTTGTTCCTTTTAATACCCCTGGGGTTAAAGTTTTAAGGCATTTGCCTGTGTTTGGTTATGATCATGCACCACATGGACATGCTGAGGTAGAGTTTAAAGACGTAAAAGTTCCCGCCTCCAATATTCTTCTAGGTGAAGGAAGAGGGTTTGAAATAGCTCAAGGTCGTCTGGGACCAGGTAGGATTCATCATTGTATGAGATTAATTGGTCAAGCCGAGAGAGCATTAGAATTAATGATTTCACGAGCAAAGTCTAGGGTTGCTTTTGGTAAACCTATTGCCCAACAGGGTGTTATTATGGAGGCAATAGCAGAAAGTAGAGCTGAGATTGAACAAGCTAGATTGTTAGTATTAAAGACCGCTCATATGATGGATACCGTTGGAAATAAAATTGCAAGAAAAGAAATTTCAATGATTAAAGTTGTAGCACCTAATATGGCCACAAGAGTGATTGACAGAGCAATACAGATACATGGAGGCGGTGGTGTAACATCAGATTTTCCATTATCTTATGCATACGGTTATGCTCGGGCTTTAAGGTTGGCAGATGGTCCAGACGAGGTTCATAATATGAGTGTTGCAAAATTAGAGTTGAGAGATAGAAATTAGGATTATTCCTAATATTATTAATTCTATGTATATAAATAATTTAGAAACTTTTAAGGGGCTTATCAAAAAGTTTGATTTGGACGATAGCAACCAACTTAAAGTATCTTCTGTGTATAAGTTTTTTGAAGAGGCAACAGGTTTTACTTCTTCATTATTAAATAAGAAAATAGATTTCAATTTTGATGAGAAATTAGCAATAGATGATCTTGTTTTTAGTTATCAAGAATTTCAAACTATTTACATTTTAACAGATTTAATACAACAAAAAGATGATATTCAAATTATTCATAAATTGCATCTCACCAACTTAAACAATGATTCAAAAGATCAATTAATGGTGGTTAAAAAAGTTCGAGTAAATGATATAAATTTAGATAGTATTTCAAAAAATAAACCAGTAATTGAAAAAGACATTTTTTCAGCTTTTAAAGGATTAGTTAGAAAAAAAGATTGTGATCAAATGTCTCACATGAATGTTCAATATTACTTTGGTAAACACAATGATGCTATAAAAATTCTTTTCAATAAAATCTCAAGTAAAACCTCAGATACTTTAATTTATCAAATTACTAATGAAAGATGTATTTTTAGTAAAGAAGTAAGCCTAGGTTGTGCCTTAGAATTTATTTTTACTATAAAAAATATTGATGATGATAAAATAATTTTACTCACTAAAATTTACTGTATTGATAACCAAAATGTATCAGCATATTTTGAAACTAATATTTCATTTAAAATTGAAGAAAAAATAAAAATAATAATAAATGAAATTTTTTCTGTTAAAAACTCTACTTATCTTAAAGAATTGCAGTTCAAAGACTTACGTCCTTTATCTGATAAAAGACCTTCAAATAAACAATCTAAAAATTCATTTATATCGTGCAAAAAAGCAGTTAATACTTGGGATTTAGATTATAATTTAGCGGGTTCCAATCAATTTAAAATTAGTTGTGTCTCAGATGCAGCTACTCATTTATTTACTTATTGTGGTGCTGATTATAATTGGAGGACTGAATATAATATTGGTTCGGCTGCTCTAGATTACTCAGTTAGATATTTTAGAAAAGCACCTCTTGGTATGGCAGTTACCATGCATACTAATTTTACTAAAATTGGAAATAAATCATTAAAATTTATCCATCACATGGTTGATGATGCTACTGGTGATATTATTATGGATATTGAGGTTGTCGCCGTATTATTTGACCTAAAAAAGAGAAAATCGATTGAAGTTCCAAGTGATTTCAGGAGTAAGGCGTCTAATTTGTTAGTTAAGAATTAAAATCCACTTAAAAATTTAAACCTGTCTCTGTGATAATCACTATCACCCATTAAATGATCTATCATTATAAGTCTTTTTGCATAATGTGCAGCAGAATACTCCCAAGTCATTGCAATTCCTCCATGTAGTTGAATTGTTTCTTCTGCAATTAATTTACCTACTCTACCAACCAAATTTTTTGCTGCTGAAATATTTTTATCTCTTGTTAAATCATCTGTCTCAAAAGTAGATGACGCTAACATTACTGCTGATTTTACTTGTTCTATCTCAAGCATCATGTCAACCATCCTATGTTGAATACTTTGGAAAGCGCCAATAGATTTACCAAATTGTTTTCTTGTCTTTAAATAATCAAGTGTTAAATCAAAACAAATTTGCATAATACCTAAAGCTTCTGCTGACAAAGCTAACGCACCTGCAGAATTAGCTTTGATAATGCATTTTAGAGCATTTTCATCTTTTGCAAGTAATTCACCTTTTAAATTTTCAAAAGTTAGCTCTGTAGACCTATAACCGTCTATTGTATTATATGGTCTTTTAAAAGTTTGGTCATTATTAACTAAAAATAGTCCTATCCCGTCCCTGTCATTTACATCACCATTTATTCTCGCAGAAACAATTATTTTGCTAGCATCATCTCCATTCATGACAAATGATTTAGTTCCATTAATATTCCATTCATCATTTTTTAAATAAGCGTTAGTCTCAATGTAATGATCTTCATATCTATTATTCATTTCACAATGAGCAAATGATATTAATAAATTACCTTCTATTATATCAGTAATTAAATCATTTCTTGGATTTGATATTGAAGATAATACTGTACTAGATAACACAGCTGACGATAAAAAAGGTTCTACACATAATGATTTTCCTACAAGTTCAAAAATAATTGAAATGTCTTCTCCACTTCCACCCAATCCACCAAACTTTGGAGATACTAAAGCACTGATAACTCCTAAATCTGAACTTTCTTTCCAAAATTCTTTTGAATAACCTTCAGGCAAATTTACATTTTCGCTTCTTTTATTTATATTTTTATAATTACTATTAAAAAACTTTCCAACAGTCTCCTGAAGCATTTTTCTTTCTTCAGATAATGTAAAATCCATATTTGTTCCTATAAGCCAAAAGATGCTTTTGCAACTATATTTTTTTGGATCTCGTTAGATCCGCCATATATAGATATCTTTCGCATATTAAAATATTGTTTCGCTATTGGGCCAGCATAATCAGGTCCAACTGGCATCTCATTCCATCCTTCATCAAATTGTTCTGGTAAATAGGGAAGCGCTTGTGGTCCTAGTGCTTTTCTAAGTAACTCAGTTGTTTTTTGTCTAACAAGTGTTCCTTTGATTTTAAGTAAAGAACTTTCCATTCCCGGAGCTTTCCCTTCTGCGGCAGCACTTACTGTTCTTAAATTGAAAATTTCCATAGCTAATAAATCTATTTCTAGTTCAGCAATCTCAGAAGAGAAAATAGGATCTTCAATTAAGGGTTTACCATTTTTTAAAGATCTTTTTGATATCATTTTCAAGTGATTTAATGCTGATTTTGAATAAGGGACACCAGCAATACCAGTTCGCTCAAAAGTTAATAAATATTTTGCATAAGTCCATCCCTCATTTTCTTTTCCAACAATATTTTTTTTCGGAACCTTTACGTTTGTAAACCATACTTCATTCACTTCATGTTCACCATCTAAAGTGATTATTGGTTTTACTTCAACCCCAGGAGTATCCATATCAATCAATAAAAAAGAAATTCCTAGTTGCGGTTTTGCATTTAAATCTGTTTTAACTAAGCAAAATATTTTATCAGCATGATGACCAAGAGTAGTCCAAGTTTTTTGGCCGTTAACTAAATAGTGATCACCTTTGTCAAATGCTGTTGTCTTTAAACTAGCTAGATCCGAACCAGCACCTGGTTCAGAATAACCTTGTGCCCACCAATCTTCATTACTTAAAATTCTAGGAAGATAATAATTTTTTTGTTCTTCAGTTCCAAATTCTATTAATACTGGACCCAGCATATTAACTCCAAAAGGTACAATCCTAGGAGCAGAAGCCTTAATTATTTCTTCTTCAAAAATATGTTTTTCAATTGCGTTCCAACCTGTTCCCCCATATTCTTTAGGCCAGTGCCATGCTAACCAACCTTTAGCAGTTAGGTTGTTCATGAATATTTCATAATCCTCTTTCGTTAGTCTTTGATATTTCTTTACTTTTTCGGAAAGAGATTTGGGAAGGGTTTCATTAAGCCAATCTTTCACTTCTTTACGAAAGTTTTCATCTTTTTCAGAGTATTCAAAATTCATTTTTATTACCATTCAGTTTAATTTATTTTTAGTGTATAAGTGATATTATATATTTAAAAAGAATTTAAACAACATGAAAGCTCAAAATGCAAATCAACAAAATAAAAACAGAAATTGCAGAAATGTTATCAGACGTTTTTGATGGAGCTACAATTATGGTTGGAGGTTTTGGAGAAGCGGGAAGCCCAATAGAACTTCTTCATGGTTTGATTGATCATGGCGCTAAAGATCTCACTATTATTGCTAATAACTCTGGAAATGGACGTGTTGGTCTTGGTGCATTAATTGGTCAAAAACAGGTTAAAAAAGTAATTTGTTCATTTGCTAGATCAGCCAAAGGTATAACTTTTCAAGAACTATATAACAAGGGTAAAATAGAATTAGAAGTTGTCCCACAGGGCACTTTAGCAGAGAGAATTAGAGCGGCTGGATCAGGTATACCTGCATTCTACACAGCAACAGCGGTTGGAACTCCTTTAGCAATTGGAAAAGAAGAAAAAATCTTTAATGGCAAGAAGTATATTTTGGAAGAGGCCCTCAATGCAGATTTTGCGCTAGTAAAGGCTGATGTATCAGATAGATATGGTAATCTGACATTTAAAAAAACAGCAAGAAATTTTAATCCTGTAATGTGTATGGCAGCAAAACAATCTTTAATTCAAGTAAGAAAACTTATAGAACCTCATCAAACTAATCCAGAAAATGTTATAACCCCAGGTATATTTGTAAAAAAGATCATTGAAATTGATAATCCGATTATTGAAACAAATGCAATTGAGGAGGGAATGATATATCCATGACAAAAAAAAAATTAACGAATGCAGAAAAGGGATGGGAAAGGGGAGTTATCGCTTCCAAAATAGCAAATGACCTTCCACACGCATCATATGTAAATCTAGGGATAGGAATGCCAGAACTAGTATCACAACACATCAAAGATGATCGTGAAATTATTTATCATTCAGAAAATGGTCTTTTGGGAATGGGACCAACTCCTAACGAAAATGAAATTGATTTTGATTTAATTAATGCAGGCAAAAAACCGGTTACAATTTTACCTGGCGGTAGTTTTTGTCACCATGCAGATAGTTTTTCCATGATAAGAGGTGGACATATTGATTATTGTGTGCTCGGAGCGATGGAGGTTTCCATGAATGGTGATTTAGCAAATTGGTCTACCGGAAAAGGTATTCCAGCTGTTGGTGGAGCAATGGATTTAGTAGCTGGAGCCAAAAACGTCTTTGTAATGACCCAACATTTAACTAAAGAAGGGAAACCTAAGCTAGTTGAAAAATGCACATTACCATTAACGGGGTCAGGAGTGGTATCCAGAGTTTATACAGATTATGCAGTTATAGATATTACTAAAGAAGGTTTTAAAGTTGTTGAAATAAATGAAAATCTATCAATAGAATATTTACAAACAGTTACTGAAGGTAGAGTTTATCAATAATTTGTTTTAATCGTAATAAACAACTTGGCCACTATTTAAATAATTTAGAGCTTTTTGAGATATCTTAAGCCCATTAGACACTTTTTCATCCATAGCATTTTCAACCTCAACAATTCTTTCAAGCTTTTTAATTACTTCATCAATTTTATCAAATGGAACAACTGTAACTCCATCGGTATCAGCAACAATAATATCACCACTATTTATAGTTTTTCCTCCTATATCGATAGAAAAACCAATTTTTGAAGGACCGCTATTATAAGGTGAATTTGGATTTAATCCTGTACAAAAACAATCTAAACCAGTTTCAATAATTCCATTTAAGTCTCTCATAGGTCCATCAGTAACAAGTCCTACTCCTCCATTATTTTTTATCATTCCAGCTATTCTGTCGCCGACTGCGGCAGTTCCTTGAAAACCACTTACACTATTAACAACAATGTCGCCTTCTTGTATTTCACTTAAAGCTATAGCCATTCCTAAAACGTCAGCAGCCCCAGAAAAAACAGTCAATGCTGGCCCCACTATATGATTTACAATCTTTCCAGGAATTAAAAGGGGTTTTATCGAAGGGTCTAATGCAGCATAACCATCTAGTGCATCACATATAAAACCGGTTGGAACATCCTTGAAATAATTGAGTTGTTCTTGGTTGGGTCTGTTTCTGCTGGTAGGTTTTTTGATTTGTATCAAAGGAGGATTTTCAATCATTAATTATACTCACTTAATTTTATTTTTGATTTAATTAATAATTTAACTATAAAATATTTAATACACAACTTTTATAAACTTCAGGAGAAATCTTTGTCTAACCTAGTTGATAAATATCCAAGAGTTAGTGATATGGTTAATGTTGCAAAAAGGAGAATGCCACATTTTGCTGCAGAATACTTATTTGCTGGTACTGGTTATGATGAGGCTTTAGAAAATAATAGAAAGGTCTTTAACCAGATCTTTTTAGTTCCTCAGTATTTAAAGGGAACCGTAAACCCAAACTTAAAAACTAAGTTATTTGATTATGAATATGACGCACCTTTTGGAATGGCTCCTGTGGGAATGACTAGCTTAATGTGGCCAGGTGCAGAAATAGCATTATCAAAAATGTCCGTTAAAAATAATATTCCTTATTCATTATCGACAGTTGCGTGTGCTTCAGTTGAAGATGTTGGAAAACATCTTAATGGTATGGGTTGGTTTCAGTTATATCCTCCTGCGGACAAAGCAATAAGAAATGACTTATTAAAAAGGGCAAAAAATGCTGGCTTTAAAACCTTAATTGTTACTGCCGACATACCCGCATCTAGTAGAAGAGAGAGGCTTAGAATGGCAGGAGTATCAGTGCCACCTAAAAATAATTTAAGAACTTTCTTTCAAGCAGCAATATGCCCATCATGGTCAATTGGGACGCTCATAAATGGTATTCCTGCATTTGGGACTATGGATCAATATAGTGATGGTAGCTGGCATGGAAACGCAAAGTCTAAAGCAGGCTTTGCCGGAAGCCAGATGCAACGTTATCTAGATTGGGATTATCTAAAAGAAGTGAGGGATTTATGGAGCGGTCCAATTATTCTTAAAGGCTTAATGGATATTAACGACGCAGTTCAAGCTAGTAAAATTATTGATGCTATTTATATTTCAAATCATGGAGGACGACAAATTGATATTGCGCCAAGCCCATTACAAGTATTACCAGAAATTAGAAAAAAACTAGGGTCAAAATTTCCCATAATTATAGATTCAGGCTTTTACTCTGGTCAAGACATAAGTAAAGGCTTAATGCTTGGTGCTGATTTTATAATGACTGGACGACCATTTATTATTGGTCTTGCTGCATTAGGAGATAAAGGAGCTGATCACGTACATAATATATTAAAAGACGAACTTTCAAATGTAATGGAACAAATTTGTTCGAAGGATATCAAAGAATTGAAATCAGAAAAGGTAGTTCTTGGAAATGATTTTTATTTGAGAAATCCTAATCAAAAATTATAGTGAGTTGAAGCGTTTCCCAGGCAATACCATCTCAGACCCAGTTTTAATATGAAGTAAAGCAGGAAGTTCATTCTTATTTGCCCAATTATTAGCGTCCACAAATAATTCATAAAAATCTTCGGTATTTTCAACTGTATAACCTTTGCCTCCCATGGCGTTGGCTAAATCAGAAAAGTTTGGGTTGACTAATCCAGTATGTTTATAATTTCCTTTATAATGTTTATGCTGATGCATTCTAATTGTTCCATACATTTCATTATCTACTACTAATACAATTACTGCAGCATTATATTGAACGGCTGTAGCATATTCATTTTCAGTCATTTGAAAACATCCATCACCTGCAAGGGCTATAACCATATTATCAGGAAATCTTAATTTAGCTGCTATTGCAGCTGGCAGTCCGTATCCCATTGAACCAGAAATTGGTGCAAGTTGCGTCTTAACTTTTGTAAACCTAAATAATCTATGACCCCAAACAGCATAGTTACCAGCCCCATTAGTAATAATTGTATTAGGATCTAAATGTTTTCTAAGAGTTCTAAAAGCTGATGTTAGATCAACACCTGAATTAGGAGATTCTAAAGGCATATCGCCCCATTCAATATATTCTTCGTGAGATTTAAATGCATTTAGTTCATTATTAGAATTGGGTTTTGTATTTAGACCCTTTAATGCGTTGTTAAGTATGTTCACAAATGCTATTGGATTTGATACAATTCCAAGATGAGGCTTATAAATTCTTCCTATTTCCTCTGAACCTGGATGAATATGAATAAACTTTTTATTATGTTCTGGAATACCCAACAATGTAAAACCTTGCGAAGGGTTTTCGCTTAATCTACCACCTAACAATACTAGATAATCACTATTATTAATTCGATCGATTAATTTTGGATTAACACCAAGCCCGAGATCACCACCATAATTTTTATGTAAATTATTATAATAACTTTGTCTTCTATGAGATGTAATTATTGTTAATCCAAGCATTTCAGAAATAGATATTAAATCTTTTTCAGCTTCGTGAGACCATATTGATCCCCCTAAAACAACAATTGGATTTTTAGCTTCTTTTATTTCTTCAATAAATTGTGCAAGATCCTTTGTTGTAGGAGCAGACATCAATTGATCAATGAACTCTAATGGTTTTTTATCTGTTTTTTCAGTTAGCATGTTTTCTGGTAACGCTATTATAACAGGTCCAGGTCTTCCTGACATAGCTGTGTGATAAGCTCGTGAGAAGATTTCTGATAATCGGTCAGATTGCTGAACTTCAATTACTAATTTTGCCATACCACCATAAAATTGTTGATAATCAACTTCTTGGAAAGCGTCTCTGCCATACATTTCCTTACCAATTTGGCCTACAAATAATATCATAGGAGTACTATCTTGCTGCGCAATATGTATTCCTGATGCAGCATTTGTAGCTCCTGGACCTCTAGTTACAAAAGCAATGCCAGGCCTACCAGTAAGCTTACCATCGGCTTCAGCCATCATTGACGCCGCGCCTTCGTGTTTACAAAGAATTGTTTCTATAGATGTTTCTTGGAGACCATTCATTACCGAAAGGTAGCTTTCGCCTGGAACGCAAAACACTCTATCAACTTTTTGTTTTTCAAGTAATTTTACTAAGAGTGATCCAGCTTCTTGCATTTTTCATTCCTTAAAATTTTTTAAATATGGTGAATTAGAGGGTATCATGTCTTCACTTATAGGTAAAATTAGCTCGTGAAGTAGATGTGAAGATAAAGTTTTACCGTGTCTATCAAGTCTTAAGGAGCTATTAACGCCACCCCCAAGAGCACTTTGAATTACAAAATTTAATGCTTTTAGAGATGGAAGTTCAAATCTTTTAACTTGAGTTGCACCTAAATGCCTGAAAATATCCAACACTCGTTCTTCAGTAGCAAGATCATTTATAACCTTCCATCCACTATCTAAATAAGCAATAAGTGA
The DNA here is from genome assembly GCA_003282145.1 of SAR116 cluster bacterium AG-337-N21. Lineage (GTDB taxonomy): Bacteria > Pseudomonadota > Alphaproteobacteria > Puniceispirillales > Marisalimonadaceae > Marisalimonas. The sequence goes on along the minus strand of QBZZ01000012.1, from coordinate 37,547 downwards.
AATATTAGATACATCTCCTTTATCACCAGCTCTAGCATGAGCAATTGCATGAACAGGTAAGTCTAATATAATCATAATTGCCTCAAAAGAATTTTATATAATTTTAATTTGAATGTTGGGGTCAACAATGTCTCTGTTAACTAAAATAGATGCAGTTGATGATTGAGGTGTAACATAACCACGTCCTCCACCTCCAGCAGCAGGTCCACAACAATATAATGACATGACTTCATCAACCATTTGTTGTGCTTGATCTTTTTTAGGATATATTGCGGAAGTTCTTACTCTGTAATCACCATTTTCAGGAAGATCATAAGAAGATGTTTCATCCATAGAATAATGAACTGATCCAGCACCAATAATTTCAACTCTCAACTGTCCTTGTAATCCTAAAATTTGAATTCTTTCACTAATTACTTCACCTGCAAGTTTTGCTCTTGCAAGTGCGTTAGGTCCCGCATAGCTTATTTCAGCTTCACCCATAAATCCATTATCACAACAAATAGTAGCTTTTAGTTTTTCAGGAGATTTTTTACCTCTCCCTCCTTTAACTAAAATTCTATTTTCTCCAAAGTTTTCTATAGTTAAACTTGTCATGTCAGCTGTTACATCTGGGACTAAGTAATTAGAAGGATCATGTGTTTCGTACAACAATTGTTCTGTAACCGTTGCCTCACTGACTAGCCCACCCGTTCCATCAGGTTTTGTAATAATAAATGAACCATCTTGATTAACTTCGGCTATGGGAAAACCAACGTTGGCCAGATTAGGTACGTCTTTGAAGCCAGGGTCAGCGAAATAAGCTCCAGTTACTTGAGCTCCACATTCTAGAAGATGGCCACAAATTGTACCTGAGCCAATCAAATTTAATTCATTTTCTTTCCATTTAAATTCGTATAATAAGGGCCCTAAGGCAAGAGCACTGTCAACTGTTCTTCCAACAATTACAATGTCAGCACCCATCTCTAAAGCTTCAGCAATGGGTTGAGCTCCAAGATATACGTTAGCTGCAGTAATTTTGTTATTAGAAAAATCCAAACCCTCCATTGTTGGACTATTTAGTATTTCATCGTTAGACATGTATTCTAATAAATCATCACCTAAAACAACACCAATTTTAGGTTTTTTAGTATTTTGTTTTTTTGCTATTTCAAGTATTCTTTTAGCCGCTCCCATAGGATTTGCAGCACCAATATTTGAAATTATTTTTATATTATTTTCGAGGCAATCATCAAGAATTGGACTTATGTAAGAATCTAAAAATGGTGAATAACCTTCCTCAGGATTTTTTAATCTAAATTGTTGGGCTATAGCAAGAGTTCTTTCTGCAAGGACTTCAAACATTAGATATTTAGGAGCATTTATTTTTTTAAATTCATTTACAATTGGAATTGATGCATCAAATCTATCACCTGAAAATCCCGCGCCACAGCCAATAAAAACTTTTTCTGTCATAATAAAATCTTCTAATAAAAAACTTTGATTTTTGTATTTATATTTAACTTAAAATGATAAGATTTTAATAAATATACCTACTCTAATTAAAAAAGGAAATAAAAATGTCAAAAATTGCAATGGTTACAGGAGCAGGAACAGGAGTTGGCAGGAGAGTTTCTGAAGTATTATCAAAAGAAGATTTCATTGTTTATTTAATAGGAAGAAGAAAAGATAAATTAATTGAAACACAACAGAGATGTACTGGCATAACTGAAGTAATGTCGTGTGACGTAAGTGATCAAATTTCGGTAGAAAATGTATTCAAAATTATAGAAAAAAAGCACGAAAGAATTGATGTTTTATTTAATAACGCAGGGATAGGTGTGCCGGCACAATCAATAGACGAAATGCCATTTGAAAACTGGAAAAATGTCGTAGACATTAATTTAAATGGAATGTTTCTATGCGCTAAATATGCTTTTGCTCTGATGAGAAAACAAAAACCTCATGGTGGTAGAATAATAAATAATGGCAGTGTGTCTTCAGTTACTCCCAGACCAGGAAGTATACCATATACAGCAACCAAACACGCAGTTACAGGTATGACTAAGACAATTTCATTGGATGGAAGAAAATATGATATTGCATGTAGTCAAATTGATATTGGAAATGCTGAAACGCCAATGACACAGAGAATGAAAGAGGGGGTTCCTCAGGCCAATGGTAATATGGATATTGAGCCAGTTATAGACTCTCTGCACATAGCAGAAGCAGTTTTATACATGGCTAATTTACCTGTAACGGTGAATGTTTTAAATATGACTGTAATGGCAAATAAAATGCCATTTGTAGGTAGAGGTTAATCTTTAACTAAAATATTTTTTCATTACAGGAAAATATAGGTCTTTGTCACCATTTTTAATTGAAGTTTTTAAGAGATTTTCTGCTGATAATGCACCAGGCATTTTAACATTGAGTTTTTGACCTAACTCTAAAGCGTAAGATAAATCTTTGAGAGCATATTCTGAGGAGAACGACGGTGAAGGAAAATTATTTTTAGCAATACTTTTTAACCCATGGTTTCTAAGAGCAAAACTATCTCCAGAACATTTTGTAATATTTTCATATAAATTTTCAACGTTCATGCCGTATTGCTCAGCAATATTAGCTGCTTCACTTAATGCTACAACTGTTTCAAAAAGTATCATGTTATTCAATATTTTGGTAAGTTGTCCTGTTCCTGATTTTCCACAATGCAGAATATCCTTACCCATATATCGTAACACGGGCAAAATTTTATTATAAACATCTTTATCAGACCCAACCATTATAGCTAAAGTTCCATCAATAGCAGCCTGTCTTGTTCTGGCAATAGGAGCATCAGCAAAATGAGCACCTTTTATTTTAATCTCATTTTCTAATTTAATCATTAAATCTGGTTGCGATGTCGACATATCGATAATAAACTGATCGACTTTTATATCAGAGATATATTTATCTTTACCGTAATATAGGTGTCTAACAAAATCTCCTCCTGGTAAACATGTAATAACCAAATCCGATAAAGTAAAAATTTCTCTAGTATCACTGGCTATTTTAGCACCTTGATTTTCTAATTCTTTTTCTTTGTTGGCATTTAAATCTTTAACTAAGACATTCCAATTTTTATTTTTAAGTAAGTTTTTACTCATGGAACAACCCATGACACCTAGTCCAATAAAACCTATAACTTTAATTTCTCTATCAATCATATTTCACCGTCAAATTGGGAATTTTATAAAATAATTAATTTAATAATATTCTATACATTTAATTTATATTGTTTATTTTAATCTATATTTTTTTTATAAATAGGAAAATATAATGCACTACGATACCTTAAAAAATGATCATGGTCTACCGCATGACCCTTTCAAAGCAATTGTAGCTCCTAGGCCGATTGGTTGGATTGGAAGTCTTTCTTTATCAGGTGTTTATAATTTAGCTCCATATAGCTACTTTAATGCAATCGCAGATAGACCTCATTTTGTAATGTTTTCTTCAGTAGATATTAAAGATTCTGTTAAAAATATTGAAGAAACAGGAGAGTTCACTGTTTCTCTGGCAACTGAAGATTTGTTTGATCATATGAATGGCAGTTCTGTTCCCGCAGATTCAAATATTGATGAATTTGAATTAGCAGGCTTAAAACCTCAAATAGGTAAATTTGTTTCTGCACCATTTGTTTCTGAAGCATCTGCTGCTCTTGAATGTAAACATTGGAAAACAATTGACCTTCCAAATGTAGATAGAGACAATGGAACGGGAAACTATGTAATATTTGGGCAGGTTGTTGGTATTTTTATAAACGATAAGTTTATTAAAGATGGGCTGTTTAATGCTAGCGCAGCTAGGCCTTTGGTAAGGTTAGGTTATATGGATTACGGTGTTGTAGGTTCAGAAAACACATTTACTAGGAACAGACCAAGATTAGGTAAAGATGGTAAATTACAACCTGTGGAAGAATGGGATGGAGTTTATAGATAATACATTAATTGAGGATTTTTCCACTGAGGGTGCAGTTTTATGTAAAGGGATATTTTTAGATTGGCTTGACCCACTTAGAATTGGTGTTGATAAATTAATTCAAAATCCTAGTGTTAGAGAAAGGTCATATACTCCTGAGGATGGAACGGCTTCATTTTTTCAAGACTTAGTTAATTGGGATAGAATACCAGAGTTTAAAGATTTTATTTTTAAATCAAAAATTGGATTTTATGCTGCAAAATTAATGAAGTCCAAAAAATCAAGATTTTTTCATGATCATGTTTTAGTTAAGGAACCTGGTTCGTCTATTGTAACTCCATGGCATCAGGATAAACCATACTATTGTGTTGACGGTAAACAGAGTGTCAGTTTTTGGATTGCTCTAGATGACATTTCTAAAGAAGGTTGTTTAGAGTGCATTGCCGGCTCACATTTATCAAATATATTACATAAGCCCAAAAGATTTAATGGAAATGATTTGTACGAAAATGATAACTCTAAGGAAGTGCCGGATATTAATTCGAATAGAAAAGATTATAAAATATTAAGCTGGGATATTAAAGCAGGAGATGCTGTTGCTTTTGACTTTAGAACACTTCACGGAGCTTCAGAAAATATAAACAAAAATAGCAGAAGAAGAGTGTTTTCAGCAAGAATTGTTGGTGATGATGCATTTTTTGTGGATAGAGAAGGTAAAGGCTCACCACCCTTTGAAAATATTAAGCTTAAAAATGGTGATAAATTAACAGGAAAAGAGTTTCCTATTATTTATAAAGTCTAATTTTTTGCAATGAAATTTTGGGTTTGTATCTGAAATGGCATTACTCAACTGAATTACACCGTCTAAAACTCTTAAAGACGGTCGGCTAAAGTAAGAATTAGAATCAAATGCATATACTCTTTGTTTTTGAATTGCTTCAATATGATTAATCCTGTCATCAAGATAAATATTTTCTGCAAAGGATTTATTTTCTTCAAGATTATAACCACAACAAATTATCCCTATAAAGTCTGGATTTAGATCTGCTATATGTTTAGGTGTGATTTCTATAGATTTTTCTCCTTTGTTACCTATACATGACAAAAATCCTGCCATTTCTATTTGCTCAGGTATCCAGTGTCCTGGTGTAAAATAGGGGTCAATCCATTCTAGTAGAAGAACAGTTTTATTTGTTCTTTTCTTTGTAACTTGTTTTTTTTTAAGTTTCGCTTCAGCAACTATTTTTTTAGCAGTTTCCTCTTTATTGACTGCTATGCCTATCATCAAAATATCTGAACAAATTTCGTCAAAGGTTGTTCCATTTAGTGAGATAATTTTTGTCTTAGATTTTAGAGTACATAAGTTGTTTTTTAGTGTTGCTTGAATAACGTTTTCTGAGATAGAGCAAACATCACATAGTCCTTGAGTAATTATTAGGTCGGGATTGATTTTAAGTATTTCATCGTTATCCACTTTGTAAAGAGGAATGTCATTCTTAACAGCCTTTTTAACTAATTTATCAATTGAACTTTGGTTCGAATTGTTTGGTATAATACTTGAAGTGACTTTTTTAATTCCACTAATTAAGTCTGGATAATCACACTCATGACTAACTGCGTATAAGTAATTAGATAATCCCATATTACAAATAATTTCTGAAGCTGAAGGAAGTAAACTAACAATTTTCATTTTTATTTAAACCAAACAATAGTTTTCTTTGCGTCATGATAAGCATCGTCTTTATTTAAAAAAACCTTATAATCATAATTACCAATTCTATACAATTCTGAAATATTTTCTGGATCTTTTCTATATTCTTGATAACCAAAGGTTTTATTTTTTCTAATAAAGAAATCAATGCATAGATTATTGTTATCATTATTTATTGAATTTATTACAACTTTATCCTTAATTTTCAATTTGAAAGTTCTCTCTTTTGTTTTTATTTGTTTGATAATTTGATTTTATTAAATAATGTCACAGCTTTACAAATTAAATTTATTCTAAATTATTTAAACTAGGCATCTTAAATGCTTGAACTATCTTTATCAGAAAATATTATTCTAGCAGTTCTATCATTTTTTACAGCCTTGATGACATCAATAGCAGGGGCAGGTGGAGGTACTGTACTATTAGCTGCTATGCTTCAGTTTATGAATCCAGCAGAAGCAATACCAGTACATGGTGTTATTCAATTTACTTCAAATATAACAAGAACATGGCTTTTAAGGAAATTTGTAAATTGGAATATAATATTTAAGTTTTCATTATTGATACCTATTGGAATATTTATAGGTCTTAAAATTTTTCAAAATATCGATGGTGATAATATTAAAAATTTAATTGGATTTTTTATATTACTTGCACTTGGAATTCAAAATTTAAAAATTATTGACAGTTTAAAAGTTCCAACAAATTTATATTTAATAGTTGGTTTTTTTACAGGTATTTTAAATATATTAGTGGGTGTAATTGCTCCTCTTTTAGCTGTTATTTTAAAACAAAGCATTTCAGACAAAAAATCTATTGTGGGTACTTTAGGTTATTTTGGATTAATCGGTAATTTAATAAAAATAATAGGGTTTACATTTATTGGATTTTCTTTTTTTTTATATATAGATACTTTTTTGATGATATTACCAGCAACATTAATTGGAAGTAGAATCGGTCAGTTATTACTTTTGAAAATTAGTAACAAAATATTTATGAGAATTTTCCAATTAGTATTAATCTTTTTAGCAATAAGACTTCTTATTATTTAATTATCTTAATTTTTTTATTTTAAATTTATTAGTATCAATTTGATTCTTTAAAAAGAAGATGTAAACTTATAATTAATATTAAAAAGATGGAGGAATTAATATGAAAAAATTTTGTTTTTACTTTTCTTTTTTAGCTTTAGTAATTTCTTTTAATATATCAAATTCTATTGCTGATAAATTACCTAAAAACATTTCTTGGACTGCATATGGAACGACCTCATCAGGTTATGCTCAATCTGTTGGTATTGGCCAAATGCTTAAAAAAAATTATGGTACGGATTTAAGAATAATTCCTGGCAAAAATGATGTTTCTAGAATGGTCCCACTTAAAGCAGGACAAGCAGAAATATGCGCATGTGGAATAGCAAGTTTATTTGCGCAAGAGGGCGTGTTTATGTTTGCAGATAAAAAATGGGGACCAATGAAAGTTTACAATATGTTCAATAATATTGGAAGAAATGGTCAAACAGTTGCTACAGCCAAAGATGCAAACATTAAAACAATGGCAGACCTAAAAGGTAAAAGAGTTACTTGGGTAAAAGGATCTCCAGCCCTTAATGGGAACATGGCAGGTTTTTTAGCGTTTGGTGGCCTAACATGGGATGATGTTATTAAGGTAGAGGTTTCTGGTTACGGGGCATCGGCTAATGCAGTTATAAATGGTCAAGCAGATGCAAGTATGGGTTCTTCTGTAAGTAGTATTTTTAATAAAACTAATGCTTCACCTAGAGGTCTTTTCTTTCCACCAATGCCACATAACGATGAAGTAAGTTGGAAAAGAGCAATAGCTACAGCTCCCCATTTTGCTAAAGCAGTTGTAACAAACTTTGTTGGATCTTCTGATAGTAATAAATCTTTTGAAGGAATGAATTATCCATATCCTATTTTTGTTACAATGGAAACAACCTCTGAAGATTTATCATATCATCTGACTGAAGCTGTTATGAATAATTACGACCAATTTAAAGATTCTGGACCAGGAATGGATGGATATCAATTGTCAAATCAAAATTTTAGTTGGATTTTTCCTTATCATCCAGGAGCAGTTAAGTTTTACAAAAAGAAAGGTGTTTGGACATCAAAGCATGATAAACATAACGCAAACTTAATAAAAAGACAGGATGTTTTAGCTAAAGCTTGGCAGAAAACTCTAAAGGCAAATTTATCTGGTGATGCTTTTAAGAAAAAATGGCTTGAAAATAGAGCATCTGCTTTAAAAGCTGCCGGCATGCCAAATGCATATAATTAAAAAATGAATCTGATAAGGTAAAACTAAGTTTTACCTTATCAAAATCGGAATTAAAAATGTCCAAAAATCAACTAGAAGATTCTTTAATTAGAAACAGGGCTCCAAACGATATCTCCAACTATGTTTTAAGGTTTGCCGCCATATTATCTTCTTTTCTTTCAATTTACATGTTGTTCGGTGTTGGTAATTTTTTAAATACTTATGTGCTGCTGGATACCGAGTATCTCTATGCTATGATTGCTCTATTATTACCTTTACCATTTATTGTATATCATCCCACTCCTAGGAGAGGAAATAAAATACCCTGGTATGATATAATTTTTGCTGCCTCCACGTTTATAATTGCAAGCTATTTTTGTTATAGTGGTTCATTAATTTTAGAAGAGGGGTGGGAATATCTTGCACCAACATATGCAAAAATAATGGCATTTATTTTATGGGGTTTGGTTTTAGAGGCTAGTAGAAGAGCTGGTGGAAATGCAATTTTTATTATTTGTTTAATTATTTCTATTTACCCAGCAATTTCGACTTTTCTACCTGGGTTTTTAAGCGCGCCAGCCCAACCATGGGATACTACCGCTACATTTCATATTTTTGGTACAGAAAGCATTATGGGTATACCAATGACTGCATTTGCAACCTTAGTTGTTGGTTTTTTGATTTTTGGAGTAGCTCTTCAACATACTGGAGGTGGATCTTTTTTTTTAAATTTAGCTTTTGCACTTTTGGGTACTAGAAGAGGTGGACCTGCAAAAGTTTCAATTTTTTCTTCTGGTCTAATGGGTTCAATGAGTGGAAGTGTAATTACAAACGTTTTAACTACTGGTGTACTTTCTATCCCCGCAATGAAGAAAACTGGCTTCAAATCCTCTTATGCAGCAGGTGTCGAGGCATGTGCATCCACAGGTGGAGTATTAATGCCTCCAGTTATGGGAGCAACTGCTTTTGTGATGGCAACTTTTTTAGAGGTCCCATACTCTGAGATTATTATTGCAGCTGCTTTTCCTTCTATATTGTATTATTTTGGTCTTTTTATGCAAATAGACGCGTACGCAGCAAGAAATCACCTTAAAGGTTTACCTGCACAAGAACTTCCATCCATTAAAAAGGTTTTAAAAGAAGGGTGGTATTTTGTATTTGTATTTGTAATGTTAATTTTAATGTTATTGTATATGCAAAGAGAAGCACAAGCTCCTTACTATGCCACAGCTACATTATTAATAATCAATCAAATTGTAAAAATACACAGGTGGAACTCCAAAAAATTTCTTAATTTCATTGAAAGCGTAGGTAGATTGTTTGCGGAACTTGCTGGTATTCTAGTTGCAATTGGCCTCATTATTGGTTCACTAACTTTTACTGGTAAAATTGGTACTATTACATACGCGCTTGTAGATTTTGCGGGTGATTCTATAATCATTTTACTTATTATGGGCGCGCTTACTAGTTTTATACTGGGTATTGGGATGACAGTAACTGCCGCTTACTTATTTCTAGCAGTAACACTTGCTCCAGCATTAACAGGTAGTGGATTAGATAAAGTTGCTGTTCATTTATTTATGTTATATTGGGGAATGATATCATTTATAACTCCGCCAGTTGCTATAGGTGCATTTGCCGCTGCGACAGTTGCTGGTGCAAATGGAATAAGAACAGGCGTAGAAGCAATGAAATTAGGTAGTGTTATTTATTTCATTCCATTCTTTTTTGTTCTAAATCCTGCACTAATAGGCAGAGGATCGGTGCTCGAAATTTTTACTGTTTTCTTTTCTGCTATTGCTGGAATTATTCTTATTTCAAGCTCTTTACAAGGATATTTAGTTGGAATAGGAAATATTAAAAACTCAAGATACTTAGAATGGCCAATAAGAATCATGCTTGGATTCTCAGGTATTTTATTGGCCCTTCCAGGTGGAGATATTACAGGGTATTCAAATTATGAAATTAATTTTTTTGCGATTTTATTATTTTCTATACCAATCACCTATTTATTATTTTTAAAGTTTAACAATAAATTTAATATAGATTAATTATTTTAAAATTACATTGTTCTTTTTGATTTTTTTGGCGACGGCTAAGATTCTATACATTTCTCTTAAGACAGGTTTCTCAATAAGTTTTCCATCAATAACAACAAGCCCTGTATTTGCTTTCTCAAAAGTTGATGTTATTTTTTTTGCTCTTTGAATGACTTCCTCTGATGGAGTAAACACTTCATTTAAAATTGGTATTTGTTTTGGGTGTATTGATCCTTTCCCGCTAAAGCCTAGTCCTTTTGCTTTAATTGCTTCTTGTTTCATGCCTTCAGGGTCATCTAAGTCTAAAAAGGGAACGTCTATGGCATCAATTCCAGCAGATGAAGCTGCATGTACTATTCTTGACCTGGCATATAGTAAAGGTTCCCATTTATTTTTACACCTTAATTCAGCTGACATGTCTACTCCACCAAAAAACAGAGCATCAATTCTGTTAGAGCAATTAGCTATATCGTATGCTTTTTCAAGTCCTTCATTAGTTTCAATAATAATGTGTAGTCTACAATTATGCCTTTTTTCAGTGAGTAAACTATCTAATAGTACTATTTCCTCAGAACTTTTAACTTTCGGGATCATTAAAGCAGGAGGAGGGGTGTTTGTATTTAAGATAGCTTGTACATCATCTATGCCAAATTTTTCTCTTAGAGAGTTAATTCTAAGTATCCTCTCAATACCATCATCATTTTGTTTTGTTTCAAATAACTTTATCGCTAATTTTCTAGCTAAATTTTTGTCTTGGGGAGCAATCCCATCCTCTAATTCAACACACACCATATCTGTCCCAGATTTAATAGCTTTGGGAAACATTTCTGGTTTTAGACCAGGAGTGAAGATAAAACTCCTTCTCGATTTAATTAAGTTATTACTATCCATTTTTCACCTTTCTTAAATAAATCGCGTGATATACTTTTTGCTCATTCTTTGAACCTACAAATTCTGTATTAACCAAAAACCCAACTTTTTCAAATGCTCTAACTACTTCATTTAAATCTTTATTAGGAGCAACTTTATCATCAAAATTTTTAATTCCTTTAAATTTACATGCTAAGAGACCAACTCCACCAAATTTCAAAATCCTATAAAATTCTTTTGCATAGTCAGAAAGTGGATATAAAAAATAAATTACATTGATAGCTAGAAGTTTTGTAAATGTGTTGTCTTTTATAATTTCTCCCATTTGCTTCGCGTCATTTGAAAAAAAAACTACTTTTTGATTACTAAATTTTTGAATTAATTGATTACGAAACTTTTCACTTACTTCTATGGAAGTAATTTTTTTATTAGTTAGTTGAAGTATTTTTTCAATTGCTTGTCCGTTTCCAGATCCTATCTCTATAACTTCGTCATTATTTCTTACATCAAGCTTTTTAACTGAGTCATTAATTATAAACTCGTTAAAATTCATCATTAAATGTTTTGCAATGTTACCAAGAAATCCATCACTGGGACTTCTCATATTTTTTGTCATCAATTTTGTGTGTTTTATTTGAGAGTAGATTAACAAATAAATATAAAATTTAATTTTATTTATTTTCATTCAACTCTCCAAAAATGACCTTAAATTATGGTTGAATAATTCTGGTTTCTCAATATTTATTAAATGACCAGCCTCTGGAATAATTTTGATATAACTATTTTTAATTTCTTTCATAATTTCTTTAGACATTGAAGGTGGTGTTAGACTATCAAGTTCACCAACCATTATTAATGTAGGTACATTAATTGTTTTAAAAATATGACGATGTTCTGTTCTCATAGAGGTATCAATTGTTTTTAAATAACTGTCTTTATGAAGTAGAGACATTGAATCAACTAGTTGCTTAAAAGCAGAAGTATTTTTCATGTCACCAATTAATGTTTCAGCAACTATAGGAGCTATATCTCTAGGTTCTTTCCCTTTTAATAGGGGCTCTTTTCTTAAATTTATAAATCTTTCCACATCTTTTTTACTAAGGTTTGACAAACCAAAATGTGTGTCACACAAAGTAAGTGTTTTGACATTATTAGAATATTTTTCATAAAATAAAGTTGCGATTTGTCCACCCATTGAAAGTCCAACAATATGAGCTTTATCTTTATTAAAAAAATCTATAACTTTTTTTAAATCGTCTAATATGTCATCAAATTCTAGTGTCCCCTCATAATCATCGCTTTCACCATACCCTCTTGTATCCCATGCAACTGACAAAAACTTATCAGAAAAAAAATAAAGGTTATCTTTCCAGTTCTTTTTATTTCCTCCAATTCCATGAAGAAAAATTAACATTTCACCCTCTCCAGCATAGTCAACTGAGATTGAAGGGCTTTTACCAATTTTAATACTCTTGATGTTCATATAATTTAAAACCTACTTCCAGGCGATTTTAGAAACTCTAATTCCGATTTACTTGATTTTCTACCTAATATTTTATTTCTGTGGGGAAACCTTGAAAATTTCTCTATAATTTTTTTGTGTCTCAAAGCGTATTTGAATGTATTTTCATTAGTAAACTTTTTAAAAAAAGGCAAGCCAAGTTCATGGTCAATTATATTTTCACTATGCATAATTGGCATTAAAAAAAAACTATTATAGTGAAATTTACATTCTATAAGAAAATTATTTTCAATAGCAGTTTTAGATAATTCTAAAGCTGTTTTATCACCTTCAAATGCCTTAGGATTATTTCTGAAAACATTTCTTGTGAACTGATCAAGAACAAGAATATAAGAAAGATAATTATCATAAGAAATTGAAATTTGTTCAATATTAATCTTTAAACATATTTCTATCTTTTTTTTAAATTTTGTCCTTAACAGTTGATCAAAACTATCACTTTTTTTGAACCACATATTAGGTGTGCATTGAACGAACCAAAAATCTAGAATTAATTTGGTATCAATCACTATTTAAACTTCTTAAAATTTTACCAATCTCTTTTCCCATTTCTTTTTGACCAAAAAAAGGAGCTTTTTCACAAGCTTCTGCAAGATAATTAAAATTTTTTGTTTCTAAGTATTTTGTCCATAGAAGACGCATTTGATTTTCAATATTCATATTTATCCACGCTTTTTATTGACTGTTTATATTTTAAAAAAAGATAAAACATTATTAATAAATTAATTAAATTCCAAAAAATTCCATTTAAAAATGCCATCTGATATGAGTTAGTATAATCATAAATTTCCCCTGACAGCCATCCTCCAAGTGACATCCCAACTATAGTCGCAAAAATTAATAAACCAACTCTTTCAGCAACTTCATTTTCTGGTAAAAACTTACTAATTATAACTGCGTAAATTGGAACAATACCACCTTGAGATAAACCAAAACAAATTGCCACTACGTATAGCGATAATTGGCTATTAAAGGGTAAAAACATCGACAGAGAAATTGCTTGTAAAGTTGATCCAAGTATTAAAGTTTGAATTGGACCTATTTTGTCAGATAAGAAACCAAATAGTACTCTACTAGTTACAGCAGCAAATAGCATAAAGGATAATATTTCAGTTCCCACAGCTATCCCAAAACCACTATCAATGCATAAAGGAACAATATGTACCTGTGGCATTGACATTGCTATGCAACAAAACACACCAGCAAACATTAGTAAAACTTGAATTTTCTTGTCACTAATTGATAATTTTAAATTAGAATTCACATTTTCTTCTTTTTTTATTTTAGAGAAATCATTTTTTAAATTTGGTGACTTTTCCCTAAGAAAATAAAATAATATAGGGATAAAAATACTACAAACTAATGCAATAAAAAGATGAGCCTCTCTCCATTCACCTTCTAAAAGAAAATCCTTAATTACAAAAGGCCAAACAGCTCCACAAAGATGTTGACCACTTGCAACTAAAGATACTGCAAGCCCTTTTCTTTCATAAAAAAATCTTGAAATATCAGCCATCATTGGCCCAAAAAATGCGGCAGCAGAAAAACCTAAGAAAAATTGAATTATTGAAAGCCACATAACATTATTAGCTAGTGTTGAAATTAAATATGAAAAAACCAAAAGAGTTAAAGCAAATATTATAGGTTTTGTAATTCCTATTTTATCTAGCATTCTCCCTATAATGACATTACCTATTCCATATCCAAACATAGTTGCTACATAGGGGTATGTAGATGCAGCTCTATCAAGCGCAAATTCACTTTGAATATTAGGCATTATAATTACTACTGACCACATTCCTGCAGTGCCAATAACGCTCATTATAAAAATTATTATTAATCTAATCCATGCTTGACTACTATCAAGGTCGATCAAATTTTTGTTCATTTGTAGTTGCTCTTCATCTTTATTTGATTAACATATTTATAAGATTAAACAACATGATATGTTCATAGTTTAAGGAGGTTGTTGATGATATTATCCAAAGACGAGGTGAATTTTTACAACGATAAGGGATATTTGCTTGTTGAGGATGTAATTACGGAAGATCAACACAAGGAAATGTTAGCTTTAGTAAAAGATTTTTTTGAAAGATCTAAAAATGTAAAAGAAAATGATAACATTTTTGATCTTGAAGATGGACATTGCTCAACTAATCCCAGACTAAAAAGAGTTAAACAGCCTCATCAACATTCTCAATTTTTTTGGGATATAATAAAACAATCTAGAATTGAAGGGATACTTATTGATCTTCTTGGAAAAGATATTTCTCTAAAAACAAGTAAATTGAATACTAAGGCTCCGGGAGGTGGTGCTGCAGTTGAATGGCATCAAGATTGGGCCTTTTATCCACACACAAACGATAATGTTTTGGCATTAGGTTTAATGCTTAATGATGTGGATATTGATAATGGACCGTTAATGGTTATACCCGAAAGCCACAAGGGTCCAGTTCTAAGTCATAACAATAATGGAGTTTTTTGTGGCGCAATTAATCCAGATGATAAATTTTTTGATATTGACAAAGCTGTTACTCTTACAGGAAAAGCCAGATCCATGACAATTCATCACGCTAGAACTCTTCATGGCTCAGCACCAAATAATAGCCAAAAAGACAGATTAATGCTGTTTTATGAGTGTAATTCCGCTGATGCATGGCCTTTAGTAGGTGTGGGTGCCTATTTAAAAAATAATGACCCAATAGAGTTATGTAAACAATTAGAAAAACAAATGGTTTGTGGGGAAGTGAGTTATCAACCTAGAATGGAAAGTGTTCCTGTAGTAATACCTTTGCCACCAGCTCCAGATCATGGATCAATTTTCACAACACAAAAAACTGGAGGTGCAAAATCAGCTTTTTAATTTTTGTAATCTGGCGATTGTCTTTCGAGTTTTCTTAATAAAGCTGGCCAAGCAAGTCTATCTCTTCCCAAATCAAACATACCAATGGATTGATCCTGCGTTGTTTTTATAGCTTCTTTTGAAGGTAAATTAATAGACCCTGCTGATTGAGCTCTTATCTGTGCAGAACATGCTCTTTCAAGAAAATATATACCCATAAATGCAATACCACATGTTTGCCCAACTGACAAAGTGCCGTGGTTTCTTAATATAAACAGATTTTTGTTACCTATATCTTCAATTAATCTTTCTTTTTCAGTATGATCTAAAGCTAGACCTTCATAATCATGATAGGCTATATGAGGATGTATCAACATTGATGTTTGACTTATTGGTAATAAACCATCTTTCTGGATAGATACTGCAACACCGTCATTAGTATGAAGATGAAGAACACACTGCGCATCTTCTCTTGCTGAATGTATCGCACTATGAATTGTAAATCCTGCAGGATTAACTTCATATGGAGTGTCTATAACTGAATTACCATTAAGGTCAATTTTAACAAGACTTGAAGCTGTGATTTCATCAAACATTAGCCCATAAGGATTTATAAGAAAATGATGTTCTGGACCAGGTATTCTTAATGAAACATGTGTATATATTAAGTCATCCCATCCATAGAGTGCAATAAGTCTATAGGTTGCAGCGAGATCTAGTCTAAGTTGCCATTCTTCTTGGGTTATCTGACTTTTTAGTTTATTAGTATCGATCATATAGTTCATGACATATTACCCTTCATTATATTTCCAAATATTTAAAAACAAATATATAATATTACTATTCTTCTATAATTTCTATTTCTCTCTTTAATTTTGTTTTCATTTCTTTTTTATGTAATTTAATTTTAAGTATTCCACTTACTAATTCTGCATCATCAACTTCTATATTTTGTTCTAACCTAAAAGTTTGTTTAACCGAGTTTGTATGAATACCTTTATGAATAATACCTTCAAAAGGAGTTTTTGTTTTTTCCTTCACTTCTAACATCAAAAAATTATTTAATTGTTCAATAGTTATTTGATCCTGAGTCACACCGGCTAGAGCAATATTTATTTCATAATTATTATTGTCATATTTTAGAATATCGAAGGCTACATTGTTTTGAGGTTTAATATTAGATAAATTTTCTATTTCGTTAAAAATATCGTCATAACCAACATAAAACTTAAATATTTGTCTTTGTTCAAGGCTCATATCATTGATCTATTCTGAAAACTCTTTCACCCTCAATTAATTTAATCTTAGTATTACCTTTAACTTCATTGAGTTCGTCGGCCATTATTTTCATTACTTTGGTAGCATCATTTTTGTTTTTAAAAGAAGAAATCACAAAACCTGTAGTATCTGAAACTCTGTAGACCTCACAACTCAACTGACCGTTTTTAATATTTCTAGGTATCATAACATTTTGAAAAAATGCTATTATCATATCACAATTGACTTTAGAAGTTGACTGAAATTCTGCAATTCGAGAGTACATTTTTTACCTCTTGTTAATTATATAACTAGTATGTAATTGTATATTATTAATT
This sequence comes from SAR116 cluster bacterium AG-337-N21, assembly GCA_003282145.1. Classification (GTDB taxonomy): domain Bacteria; phylum Pseudomonadota; class Alphaproteobacteria; order Puniceispirillales; family Marisalimonadaceae; genus Marisalimonas. Next base: position 20,746 of record QBZZ01000012.1, on the reverse strand, counting down.
TAATTTACAAAAAGTAACAATATGAAGATTTTTTATTTTTTATTTTTTATTTTTATTTATTCTCAAAGCCAAGCTCATGAATGTGTTTTAAAAGGCACATCTGCCAAAGACATAACTATTTATAATACTTGTAAAGCTGATGCCAAGAATAAAAAACCTATAAATAACGATTTAAATAATACTCTATTAAAAGCAAAAATTAAAAAATTAAAAAATGAAAACAACAATCTCAAAAATCAATTATTAGATATTAAAATTAGATTAAATTCATTATTAGCAAGAGTTAATTCGTATATTAATTAACAAAGAAGGCATATTATATAAAATGAAAAAAGCTTTAGTTATAGGTGTTGGACCTCTTAATGGTCTTGGTGGACAACTTTGTAAAAAAATTGCTCAAAACAACTTTGAAGTATTTGTAGCGGGTAGAACAATTAAGTCATTAAATAAAGTCGTAGAAAGTATTATCAAAGAAGGTAATCACGCTAAACCAATAGTTGTTGATACAACAGATGAAAATCAAATCAAAAAGATGATTAAAGAAATTGGTTCTGGTTTAGATTTTGCTGTCTACAATGTTGGGAATAGTACACCTGGCAAAATAATTGACATGGAGCCAAGTTATTTTAGGCAGAGTTGGGAATCTGGATGCTATGGTGGATTTTTATTTGCCAAAGAAGTCATAAAAGTATTTTTAAAAGAGAATACCCCTGGCACACTTTTGTTTACAGGTGCTAGCGCGTCTTTAAGGGGTAAATCAAACTTTGGAGCATTTAATTCAGCAAAAGGTGCTCTTCGTAATTTAGCCCAAGCAATTGCAAAAGAATATGCTGAAAACTCAATTCATGTAGGTCATATTATTGTTGATGGAGGTTTGGCAGGTGAGAGAATAAAACAAAGAGTGTCTGATTTTGATGAAAGAGTAAAAGATGGAAAATTAATAGATATAGATAGTGTCACTGATGCTTACATGTATTTATATAATCAAAATAAAAATGCGTGGACTTTTGAATTAGATATAAGAACATCTAAAGAAAATTGGTAATAGGAAGGAATTTGAAATGAAACTTTTTGATCTAACAGGAAAGGTTGCTCTAGTTACTGGTGGAAATGGAGGTATCGGTTTAGCGATGTCAAAAGCTATGGGAGAAGCTGGAGCTACAATTATAATAGCTGGTAGAAATGAAGAGAAAAACACTCAATCAATTAAAATTTTAAATTCTCAAAATATAGAATGTAAATCCTTTCATGTTGATGTTGTTGACGAGAACTCATGCAATAAACTGATAGAGAATGTTATTAGTAACTTTGGCAAATTAAATATATTAGTAAATAATGCAGGGACTAATATTAGAAAGAGACCCGAGGAATACGAACTTGATGAGTGGAAAGGAATAATAGAAACAAATTTAATAAGCATGTTTACATTTTCCAAAGCTTCTTTCAAACATTTTAAAGATACTAATGGTGGAAAAATTATAAATATTGGTTCAATGCATTCTTTGTTTGGTGCCCCGCTCGGTAGTGCCTATTCTGCTAGTAAAGGTGGAGTTGTTCAATTAACAAAAAGTCTTGCTAATGCTTGGGCAAAAGATAATGTTCAAGTAAACGCAGTACTTCCAGGTTACATAGATACATCACTAACTCGACAGGCGAGGATAGATATTCCAGAACTTCAAAGTAGAGTTGAAGAGAGAACACCAGTAGGTCGATGGGGAGAACCAGATGATTTAGGTGGCATAGCTGTGTTTTTATCAAGTGAGGGATCTAATTATATTACTGGAACGGCTATACCCGTAGACGGCGGTTATTCTATAAATGGATAAATTTTAATTATTAAAATTTTTCTTTAAAAAATAGTTTTTTATGTTAGGAGGATAAAATGAATAATGTGTTCAAAGGGTGTATGCCAGCGCTTATGACACCTTGTAATAATGATTATTCTCCAAACTTTGAATTGCTTCTTGGTAAAGCCAGAGAATTAATCGACACAGGAATGTCAGCAGTGATTTACTGCGGCTCAATGGGTGATTGGCCACTCCTTTCAGACGAGCAGAGGCAACAAGGTGTTGCTAAATTAGTAAATGCAGGTATTCCCACAATTGTAGGGACAGGAGCTATTAATTCAAAAAAAGCAACAGCTCATGCACAGCACGCCCAAGAGGTAGGAGCGCTTGGTCTAATGGTTATACCAAGAGTACTCTCAAGGGGACCGTCATTAATAGCTCAAAGATCTCATTTTGCTTCGATATTAAGTGCAGCACCAGACCTACCAGCAGTAATCTACAATAGTCATTATTATGGTTTCTCAACAAAAGCAGATCTATTTTTTGATTTGAGGCGAGAATTCCCCAATTTGGTTGGATTCAAGGAATTTGGAGGCTCAAAAGATTTAACCTATGCAGCAGAAAATATTACATCGCAAGATAAAAATATATCATTAATGATAGGTGTTGATACAACAGTTTTTCATGGTTACGTCAATTGTGGTGCAGTAGGTGCAATAACTGGGGTTGGTAATGCTTTCCCGAATGAAGTGTTGCATTTAATAAATTTATGCGAAAAAGCAGCTACAGGTGACCCTGTTTCAAGATCAAAAGCAAGAGAACTTGAAGATGCGTTGGCTATTTTATCATCATTTGATGAAGGTCCCGACTTAGTTCTTTATTATAAATTTTTATTGGTTCTTAATGGGGATAAAGGTTACGATTTACATTTTAATCCAACAGACAAATTAACTGATAGTCAAAAAATGTACGCAAAAAAACAATATGATTTATTTGTAAAGTGGTATTCAAGCTGGAAAAACAGTTAAGTTAAAAATGTATTTTATTTGTATTATTTTTTGTCAACACTATTAACTTCAGAAGTGTCAGCTGTCGAATTATTGTTAATTGTATGATTTTTTTTATTTTTCATTTGTTTACATGCTTCTTTGATCACCAAACCAATTACGATACCGCCAGTTAACCCTATTGCTGTTCCTTTTAATAAACCTAATCCAAACATTAAAATCACCTCAAAAATAAATGGTGAACGCGAGAGGATTCGAACCTCTGACCTACTGCTTAGAAGGCAGTTGCTCTATCCAGCTGAGCTACGCGTCCATAATTATAATTTTATTACTTATTACTTAAAAATACTTAAGTCAAAACAAATGTATTAAAAATCTGTATAAATTAAATATAAAAACTATCAAAAATTAGTAATAAAATATTTTTTGCATACAGGTCATTGGTTTAGGTATCTTATCTAATTTTTCGATCCCAAGGCCGACACTTAGCACTATAGATGACAGTTTCGAGGTGACCTTGTCAAAAGTCCATGCAAAATCAGTTGTTTTAAAAAAATCTTTATCTTCCCAAATCACATAAGCACCTTGTTTTTCAGCTAAAAGATTTCCTATTTCAATAAACTTACCATTAATTCGTCTATATACTTTTGGATTATCCATATCTTTTGATCTATCAAAAAGAAACTCAAATTTGTAATTATCATCACTGCAGTCAAAGCCAGCTGATGGTAGATATATATCATTTGCTATTAATTTAGAGGGAAATAAAAAAATAATAAAAATTGCTAAAATAAAATTAACTTTAAAAAATTCCATAAATTATACTTTCTATTTATTTCTAAACATTATTCTATTAACTTAAAATATCATGTAAAATATTTTATTGTAGGAAATTAATAACACTTTTTATCGATCACGTTGTAATAACAGTAAATAACATAAATTTATCTATAGATTTTTTGCACTAACATATTAGGAATGGAACTAAATGTGTTTACATCAACTTCTGATAATATCAAAAGAAAATCACTCAAGTTTGGTAACCAAAAAATTAATTTACACGAAAATTTAAAACCATTTGAACCGCATGCATCAAATCCAACTCCTAGATCTATGGATATTTGTTTTGTGAGTATGAAATCAATAGATCAATGGATGAAGATTTTTAAAAACTCACAAATTCAAATTGAAGAAGGCCCAGTAATTAAAACAGGAGCAAATGGCCCAATAAAATCTATTTACATAAGAGATCCTGATAATAATTTAATTGAAATCTCTAATGAAATTTAAAATTAAAGATCTACATAATTTGAGTTAAACTGACTAATTCACGTGTTCTGGTAACTTTAAAATTCCATTTTTTATCAAATTTTTTTATAAGTGATTGTAATTTTTTTGAATCCATTGCATTTTTTGCTTTTTTAATATTTTCAAATTCATATATAGCAAGATGAAAATTTGAATTTTCTATCCACCCTCTTTTTGCATTTTTAGCCATAAACTGTTTCTTAGCTTCATATAAATGTTCATTTTCATACCAATGATCAAAATCTTTACTATCTATCTGACTAGTATCAGATTTAACAATAAGGTAAGCTGACATGTTTTACTCCTCATAAACTATAAAACATCAGTAATATTAATTTATATCAACTCAATATTAAAAATAAAATTATTGACAAAAACTTATTATAGTTCTGTTATAATAGTTGGGTATTTGGGAGTTATATATGAACTTTAAAATATTTGGAAAGCAAGTTAAAGTTGGTGAAACTTTTTCCAAATATGCAGAATTAAATCTCTTAGAATCAATCCAAAAATATTTTCCTAATCCAATCTCATCAATAATCAGTGTTTCAAAAAATAACAAATTATTTCATATAATAATTGTACTTCATATTAATAAAAAAATGGAGTTTACAGCTCAATCTTCTGGACAAACTGCTAAACTAGCATTCAATGAAACCTTAGAAAAATTATCAAAACAATTACGAAGATATAAAAGAAAAATTAAAAATTATAAAAATAATGAAAATAATAAAAATAATAATAAAGCAAACTCCTTAAATGCTCAATTTCACATAATTAACGAACCTCCGACATCAATTTCAAAACAAAAAGAAACAAATTATCAAGAACCACTTATTTTTGCAGAGTTAGATACTGAAATTGAAGAATTGACTGTCATAGACGCTCTAGAAAAAATGAAAATGGGAAATATTTCAGCTTTAATGTTTAGAAATAAAAAACATAGTGGATTAAACATGGTTTATAAAAGAGATGATGGTCTAATTGGTTGGGTTGATCCAAGAGGCAATAGAAATTTAGCAAAAATATAATTAATTCAGTTGTTGAGCTGTTCTAAGCGTTTGTCACGTCTACACATGAATCTATAGTATTCATATTTGTAACTTTGCTTTTTATAATAATCTTGATGTTCTAATCTAACTGGATAAAATTTAGTCTCTTTTTCTATAGGCACTATAGATGTTTTTGGAGCTAACGATAAGATAATTGATTTTTCTTCATTTGTTTTATAATAAATAGCCGGACTATACGATCTTCCCCGGTCACAAAACTGTCCGTTATTATCTTCATAATCAATTGTTTTAAACACATGAACCACTAACTCTTTAAAACTAATTATTTTAGGGTTATATTTAACTAAAGCAGCTTCACGATGATCGCCCCATTGCCCAGGTATGTATTTGGGGTCTTTTGTAGTACCCGCAGTGAACCCACTTATTACCTCCTTAACCCCCTTCAATTTTTCAGTATCTGCTTCTGTACACCAAAAACAGCCACCAGAATAAACAAAGGTCTCAGCTAATGATGAAAAACTGGAAAAAATTAATAAGTTAAAAAAAAAGAAAACTTTAATAATGATTTTGTTCATTGTTTTAGATTAGTTTATAATCAAAGTTTTACAATAAAATATTTTACATCTTTTAAAGGGTTGAAGTGAAATGGAGAAATTTAAATCAAATATAGATTATAAAGCTTTAGAAGACTTAAATTTTAAAATTACGAATGGTAGACTTTTAGATTGGGGATCAGATTATAACAATGATGCAGGTATTTCATTTAAAAAAATATCATACATAATTGACTACTGGAAAAATCAATTTTCGTGGAAAAAAGAGGAAAGTAATTTAAATAAATTTAATCAATTTATTTTTACTAAGGATAGCGTAAAAACACATTTTTTGCATGTGAAATCAACTGAAGAGAATGCTCTGCCTCTTCTTTTAATTCATGGATGGCCTGGTTCAATTTTTGAATTTTTAGATATAATTCCTTTACTAACAAATCCTGAAAAAAATAGTCTCAAAGGTAATCAACCTTTTGATTTAATAATTCCTACTTTACCAAATGTAGGTTTTTCATTTTCTCCATCGCAAAAACCATTGAGCTTACAAGAAATTTCTAGCTATTTTATTGACTTGATGAATACCCTTGGCTACAGAAAATATTTTATACAAGGTGGTGATTTAGGATCATTTATAGCTTCGATTATGGCTGTTAAGGCTCCAAAAAATATTTCAGGTGTTCACTTGAATATGCTACCGCTACCTAGAGGTCTTGATAAACAAGCTAATAATTCAGAAGAAGGAATATATTATGAAAAGCTAAAACATTTTATGAAATTTGAGACGGGCTATCAACAAATTCAGGGTACTAAACCCTTTACATTAGCACATGCTTTAAATTCATCTCCTGTGGCTTTATGTTCATATATAGCTGAAAAATTTTATACTTGGACTGATAACGACAATGATTTGTTTGATAAAATCAATATAAATACTATGTTAGCTAATATATCTTTATATTGGTTTTCTGGATGTATAGGTGCTTCTTTTTGGCCATATCTTATGCGTCACAGATCGGTTGATTGGCCTATTAATAAAAATTCACCAATCAATGTTCCAATGGGTTATAGTGAATTTCCAAAAGAGATATTTTCACCACCAATTACTTTGGCATCTCAATTTTACAAAAATATTGTTTTATGGTCATCTCATGCTTCTGGAGGCCATTTTGCAGCTATGGAAAAACCAAGAGAATTAGCAATTGACATAAACAAATTTGTAAATAAGACAAAATAAATTTTGTTTATTAGAGTTGAGTAATATGTGAGGCTCTAATGAATAATTCTGTAAAGGGGGTAGATAATGAGTCTAGATTTTTTAACTGATGACTTGTTGATTAAAAATAATAATTTTGATAGGCCTGTAATTGTTACTGGTGCTGGTGGTTGTATTGGAGCATGGATACTTACAATTCTACATAGATCAAACATTCCTTGTGTAGCTCTTGATTTGTCCAATAATAAAGATCGACTTAAACTTCTTCTTGGTAATGAAGCGTCTAAAATCATATGGCAAGTGTGCGACATTACCGATCTTAAAATGCTAAAGAAAATAATCATAAGCTTTGATCCAGGTGCTATAATTCATCTAGCGGGTCTGCAAGTACCATTTTGTGCTGCAGATCCGGCATTAGGTGCTCGTGTCAATGTAGAGGGCACAATTAATATTCTTGAAATTGCTAAAGAAGCAAATATTAAGAGGACTGTTTATGCTTCATCGGTTGCTGCCTTAGGAATGCCTCCTAAAGGTCCTTGGAAAGAAACGCTATATGGTGCATATAAACTAGCTAATGAGCATACAGCATTTGTTTATTGGGCTGACTGGGAAGTTCCATCTATCGGTATTAGACCTAATATTGTATATGGTTTGGCTAGAGATCAAGGAATGAGTTCAAAAAACACTCTAGCTATTCAAGCTGCAGCTCTAGGCGAAAGCTTTGTAATACCATATACTGGAAAATATAGCTGGTTATATGCAGGTGAGTCAGCTTTAGCATTTATCACATCTGTAAGCAAAGACATGGTTGGCTCACACGTTTTTAATCTTAATGGTCCATGTGAAACAATAGAAAATGGGTTGTCTATAATTAAGAAGTTAAAAGAAAATGCATCCGTAAGCTGTATTGGTCAATCGCTACCATTTCCTCCAGATTTAAATGATCTGCCTCTGAGAAATCATATTGGAGAATATCCTTCCATTTCCGTTGAAAAAGGGATTGAGAAAACGTTGAGGGCCTTTCAAGTACTTAAAGCTGAAGGAAGATGTCCGCCTATGCCCGTTTAGATTTTATTTTAGTGATAACATTTCGAAAAGTTTAGCCAATGAAAAATAATATTGATATGATTTTAAACGGTCCTGTTTTAAAAATGATTTATAAACTTTCATTGCCAAATTCAATCACTGGAATTTCAATGGTGTTAATAATAATAACAGATGCCTATTTTGTCTCACAATTAGGAAATGTCCCACTCGCAAGTTTAGCTTTAGTTTTTCCATTTTTAACACTGATGCAAATGATGTCTGCTGGTGCAATTGGTGGGGCAAGTACGTCATCTATTTCAAGATTTTTAGGAGCAGGATTAATCGAAGAAGCTAATTCAGCTATTTGGCATGCTGTTCTAATATGCATTTTTATGTCATTAATTTACACAATAATATTTGGATTTTTACCAAATCACATTTATTCATCAATGAGTGGTAGCAATGATGTTTTGGACGGAGCTGTTGTTTTTTCACAGATTGCTTTTGGAGGAGCTGTTTTCACGTGGTTACTTTATATTTTTTCAGCAATTTTAAGGGCTATGGGGGAATTTGTTGTTCCTGCAAAGGTACAAATTTTAGGTTGCTTATTTCAGATCTTTTTAGGTGGGGTTTTTACAGTAGGTTGGTTTGGGTTTAAAAGTTTTGGTATTATTGGGCCAGCAATTGCCATGGTTGTTTCACATTTCCTTATGATGATATATTTATATTTTTATATTAAATATAAACAAAAAATCATAAAGCTAAGAACTTACCCTCTAAACAAAAAATCCTTTTTAGATATAATGAAAGTAGGGGCTGGAGGTCTAATCAATAGCATTACAATTGCAGGAACAGTTGCCGTCGTAACAGCTTCAGTAAGTCATTATGGTATTGAAGCTCTTGCTGGTTACGGTCTTGGAAGTAGGTTAGAAATTATAATTACTCCATTAGTATTTGGAATTGGATCTGTTCTTACAGCTGCAGTTGGTATTAATGCCGGTGCAAATCAAATGAGCAGGGCAAAAAAAATTGCTTGGGTTGGTGCAATAATATCTTTTGTTATTATCGGCGTCATTAGTATAGCAGTAGCTGTTTTTCCAGAACTTTGGTTAGACAATTTTGAAACAAATATTTTGTCTGAAAAATATGCTATTCTTTACTTAATAATAGTTGGTCCATTTTACTGCTTTTTTGCAGCAGGACAAACATTATATTTTGCTAGTCAGGGAACTGGTAAGATATTTTTTCCAGTGATAGTAGGTATAATAAGATTTTTGACTGTATTTGTTGTTTGTTATCTTACTATTATATTTTCTTGGTCTTTAAGTCATATTTTTTATGCGGTATCATTTGGACTTGCTATTACTGGTATTGGTCTAAGTTTATGTATGTTAGGACCAGATTGGAATAGTGAAATTAACCAAAAAAAGATAATGAATACATAGCTATGTTTAAAACGCAAAAAAATAAAAATATTCCAACAATAATCTTCATAAGATATTTATATCATAAATTAAAATTATAAGTAGCAATATGAACAAAAAAATTCAAATTCTTGAAGAAAAAATTACTCTTTTTCAAAATGAGATAGTAAGTATGAGTGATGAAATCTATAATCAACAAAGAGAGATACAAGAACTAATGTTGCAAATTAAAACATTAAAATTAGATATAGAAAATATGCAAAATAATAATACAGATAAATTAAATATTTCTGATGACGTTCCACCACATTATTAAATTTACTTAGCTTGCTTGACTTCTGTAATATAAAATATCAAGTTAATATCATTCAAAAAAATTTTTAGAATGGTCAATGGAAAATTCAACAGCTTACATTTATTTGATTTTAGGTCTTGGTTGTATATTCCTTTATAGAGTTCTAAAAAAAAGATGGAAAATTCAAGATAATAAAAAGAAAACATTATTTAAATTTTTATTTAATAATCTAAATAACAAGAAATAGATCATAATTATCATTGGGGTGAATTCTTATGAACAACCTAAATTATCTTATAAATCTTCTTAATTATAATAGTTGGGCGAACGATGAATTTTTTAAAGTTATAGTTCAATTATCTCCTGATGAAATTAATAAACAACGTAAATCTTTCATGAATAGTATAAGAAATTCTTTAAATCACTTATTGGTTATAGATAAGGTTTGGCTTGCTAATATGAAACAAGAAAAACATGCTTTTAATCACCTTCAGACTATATTATTTGAAGATATGCAAGAGCTCTGGGAAGCCAAAAAAAAAGAAGAAACATCAATTAAAAAGTATACTGCTAATTTATCTGATGATGATTTACTTCAGTTAGTTGATTGTGATTTAATTGGTGGTAACAAAGTTTCTATGTCTAGATCTATGATTATAACGCACCTTGTAATGCATGGTGGTTATCATAGAGGTATAATTGCAGAAATGTTTGGTCAAATTCCTTTACCTCCTATTGCACAAGATATAACTACTTGGGAAAAATCTAAGAAATTAAATTAACACTCTTTAAGGACTTTAATTATGCATGCAGCTGAGTTAATTTGGAACAGTTGGGAAAATGGCCAAAAAATTGTATCTTTGCCCAAAAAATTAATTCCAAGTTCACGAAAAGAAGCTTATAAAATTCAGGAAAATTTAGAAAAATTTAGTAATGATATCATTGTAGGTTGGAAGATCGCTGCAACTAGTAAAGAAGGACAAAAACATATTGGTGTTGGAGGACCTTTAGCAGGTAGAATTTTACATAACAAACTTTATAAACCAGAGGATACTCTTATTTTTGGTCATAATAAAATGGCTGTTGCAGAGCCGGAATTTGCTTTTAAAATAGGGGAAACTTTAAAACCTACAAAAACATTATATAACCTTGAAGATGTCATGAAGTTAGTTGAATCATTGCATCTTTCAATAGAGTTACCTGATTCACGCTTTAAAAATTTTGCAACTGTTGGAGAGTTTAACTTAATTTTAGATAATGCATGTGCACATCAGTTTGCAATCTCACAAGGAATAGACTATCCTTGGGAATCACTCGATTTATCAAAACACAAAGTCAAGATATATAATTCTGCAAATCTTCAACATGACGGCATTGGAGCGAATGTTTTGGGAGACCCAAGAATTGCCTTAACTTGGTTGTTAAATGAATTATCACAAAATGATATTACCATTCATAAAGGTATGATTGTTTCTACAGGAACGTGTTCAATGCCACTACCAATAAAATCTGGAGATAAAATTACAGCTGATTTTGGTTATTTGGGCTCTATTAGTATTAATACAAAATGATAAAATTTTTATTTATTATTGTAATAATGGTTGTACTTATCTTTTTTATGAAAAATCATTCTACAAAAATTATATTTTTTTTCAAAAGATTGTTGAGTAACCCAATGATTAGGGCTCTAGCACTCAGGGGCCTTTGGAGAGTTTTAAGATTATTGATTTTTAGAAGATAATTAGTTTATTAGACTTTTATAAAAACGTAAAAAGTATGGAAAAATATTTTCAACAATTTTAACAACCCCTTTTTTATTCGGGTGTATCATATCTTTTTGATTATAAGAAGGCTCCAAAGCTACATCTTTCAAAAAGAATGGATAAAAAAATACATCGTATTTTTTAGACAAGCTTGGGTAAATGGCATTAAATTCATTTACATATTCCCTTCCAAGGTTAGACGGTGCTTTCATACCGATAAGCATTGTAGGAATTTTAATTTTTTTTAAATGTGTTAAGATATTCTCAATATTTCTATAAGTTATTATGGGATTAATTCCTCTTAATGCATCGTTGGCACCAATTGAAATTATTACTGCGTCATACTCTTCTTCTAATACCCATTTAAACCTATTCAATAAACCGGTGGAAGTTTCACCAGAAACTCCAGAATTTGTTAGCTTTAAATTAATTTTAGAATGAGTGATTTTATTTTGTAATTGATTAACGAAACCATCTTCTTTTAATAGTCCATATCCTGCAATTAGACTGTCGCCAAAAACAATAACTTTTGTTGTTTTAGAATGTGCTATATTTACAACAAATGATATAAAGAAAAAAATTGTAAATGTAAGTTTTTTTATATAATCCATTATTAACTAGAAACCATACTTTCCATTTGTCTACAAGAAAGATAATTAGAAAACAACATAATAAATTGATGTAATTACAAATGAATAATAATAGCAAAAAACATATCATTGAGCTGGAAAATGTTCATGTCAGCTTAAAAAACAATGTAGAAACAGTTAATATTTTAAAAGGAATAAACTTAAAAATTCTTAAAGATAATAGCATTAGTGTAATTGGTGAAAGTGGAGCAGGAAAATCTACGTTAGCAATGACAATAGCTGGCTTAGAGTTAATCTCTAAAGGGAAAATTTTTTTTAAAGGTGTAGCAATTCATGACTTGGAAGAAGATGAATTAGCTAATTATAGATCAAAAAATGTAGGTATTATTTTTCAATCTTTTAACTTATTACCATCAATGACTGCTTTAGAGAATGTAAACTTGCCCAATCAAATCTCTGGAGTATTAATTGATGACAAAAAAGGAATTGAGTTGTTAAAGTCAGTTGGGCTTAAAAAAAGACTCAATCATTATCCCCACCAACTATCTGGAGGTGAACAACAAAGAGTTGCAATTGCTAGATCTTTAATATCTTCTCCAGAAATTATAATTGCAGATGAACCCACAGGCAATTTAGATAAAAGAAACAGTGAAGAAGTTATGAAATTAATTTTCAAACTACAGAGTGATTTTGCTTCAACGCTAATATTAGTTACTCATGATGAGACAATTGCTAAACAATGTAATAAAATAATTAAATTAGATAATGGTTTAATTGTTAAAGATGAATAATTTTAAATTTTGGAAATTATCAATTAAAGAATTACGAGGATCTTTCAATGAATTTAAGATTGTTATAACATCAATATTTTTGGGCATTTTCATAATTAGTGCTGTAGGAAGTTTATCTGAAAACCTAAAATTTGAAATTAATAATCAAAGATCTCAGCTTCTTGGAGGAAGTTTTGAACTTTCCACTACATATCAGAAATTTCCTCAAAAAATTAAAAAATGGCTTGAGGTCAATGGAAAAGTCGCAGAAGTAATTGAGTTGAGGACTATGTTGTCTTCAAACAAAAACTTAATTAATAAACGTCGATTAGTTGAATTGAAAGCAGTTGACGAAAACTGGCCTTTGATAGGCAGTGTTTCAATTACACCTAATCAAACATTAAATCAGACTATAAATAACACTAACGTCAATGGAGTTTTGATTGATAAAAATGTAAAAAATCAGCTTAGCCTTGATTTAGGTGATACACTTGATTTAGGTGATTCAAGAATAGTAATTAAAGGAATTATAAAAAAAGAACCAGATAGAATGTTTTCATTTGCAACTTTTGGTTCTCGAGTTCTTTTGTCAATTAAAACATTACAAAAAACAAATTTAATAGTCCCAGGTTCATTAGTAAAATATAAAATAAAATTTATTCCAAACAAAAATAATATTAATTTATCATACTTAAACAAGTTAGTTGAAGGTACTAATATCACTGTTAGGGGTGTTAATAGTAGTACTAATAATTTTAATAACTTTATAGAAAGGACATCTCTTTTTATTTCTATGGTCGGATTAATTACTCTTTTAATATCAGGAATTGGTATTTCTAATGGTGTTAAAGGTTATATAATCAAAAAAATTAAGAATATTGCGATATTGAAATCATTAGGAGCTAAAAATATGCAAGTTTTTTTAATTTACCTTTTTCAAGTCATGGTTATTTTTTTACTTAGCATAATACCTGCTTTACTTGCGGGCATATCAATTCCTTTTATATTGTCACCAATAATTAGTTCAGAATTATTTGATACTTTTCAAGCAACAATTTTTTTAAAACCAATTATTATTAGTTTTTCTTTTGGTTTAATAGTTTGTCTATTATTTACAATAATACCAATTTCAAGTACCTATGAAATTAAACCAATACAACTTATAAGACACGCAGCTCATAACATTCATAATGAAAGCTCCAAAAAAATAAAAATATTCATATTTTTTTTAATTTGTTTTTTGTCTTACTTAATAGTGATTATGACCAACGACATTAAATTATCAGCTTATATTTTTACATCAATTTTTGTCTCCTTTATGATATTAAGCACATTAACTAATATATATTTTTATATTTTAAAAAAGATAAATTTTAAAATTGGATCCCTATCTGAATTTGTAAGAAAATCAATTATTAGTAAGAATTCTTTTTCTAAGACTATAGTTGTTTCATTCAGTATAGGTTTATCACTTTTAATTAGTCTAAATATAATTGAAGAAAGTTTAGATAACAAAATCTCAAAAACTATTAATCAAGAAGCTCCTAATCATTTTTTAATTGATATTCAACCAAACCAAATTGATACAATTAATAAGTTAGCTTCTTCATCAAAAGATATTTTATTTCTTAACTCTCAACCAATGTTACGAGGTCGTATTACTGAAATAAATGACATTAAGGTTGAAAATTTAAAAGTAAATAAAGATGTCGAATGGGTGCTTAAAAGAGATAGAGCATTTTCTTGGACTAACGAAAGACCTAAAAACTCTAAGCTAATATCAGGAGAATGGTGGAAAAAAGACTATAATGGTCCTTTATTAGTATCAATGGGTGATAAAATTGCCAAAGGAATGAATGTGAAAATTGGTGATAATATACGATTTAATATTTTAGGTAGAAATTTTGAAGCCACGATTTACAACACAAGAGAAATTATTTGGGAGAATATGAATATTAATTTTATTTTCGTATTAAGTGAAAGTAGTTTAACCAATGCCCCGCACACATGGATTGCCTCAACTACAAGTGAAAATAAAGAAATAAATAATAACTTTGTAGAAAAAGTAGTCACTACATTTTCAAATATATCATCTATTTCCATAGAAGAAAGTTATAAAGCAATTAAGTCAATTTTAAATTTACTAATAATTATAATTAACTCTATTGCTTTAATAACACTTTTGTCAGGAGTTATAGTTTTAACAGGGATATTAGATGTAAGTAAAAAAGATAAGTTATATGAGATAGCAATATTTAAAATATTAGGAGCGAGTCCAAAAAAAATATCATTACTATGGCTATATGAATATTTAATAATTGGTCTAATGGCATCACTTATTTCTTTGTTAATTGGATGCTTGGTAAGTTTTATTTTACTATACTTCGTTTTTAATGTTGATTTTTACGTAAATTACTTAACCTTAATTATTTTGTCTTTTATTGTTCCAATTGTGATAACAGTTTTTAGCTTTTTTAAAATGATTAAACTAGTTCTTTCTAAGCCTCTTCAAGTTTTGAGAGCTCATAACCATTAAATATCCATAAACTCAAAATTAATAAATGTTAAATTTTATTTTTTATAAAAATCATATATATGTTTAGTTCAACTGAAATCAGGATAAAACATGTATTTTAAAAAATTAGGTAAGTCAGATTTAAACGTTTCATCATATTGTCTAGGAACAATGACTTTTGGAGAAACAACTTCAGAAGATGATGGACACAGTCAAATAGATCAGTCATTGGAATATGGGATTAATTTTTTTGATACAGCTGAAATGTATCCAACTTGCCCGCTTCGGCCAGAAACTACTGGAAATACAGAAACTATAATTGGCAATTGGATAGAAAAAAATAAATCTAAAAGATCCGATATTATTCTAGCTAGTAAAATATCTGGGAAAGGTTACAAAGCCGTCAGGAATGGTGAGGGGATCAACGAAAAATCAGTAAAGATAGCGATTGAAGGTAGTCTAAAAAAATTGAAAACTGATTATTTAGATCTTTACCAATTACATTGGCCAAACAGAGGTTCATATCACTTTAGACAAAATTGGAATTATAACCCAACAACCCAAGACACAGTGTCTGCCAAAGAAAACATTTTACAGGTTTTAAGAGCTTTGTCTGATATACAAAAAGAAGGAAAAATTAGGTATATTGGCTTGTCTAATGAAACTTGTTGGGGCACTACTCAATTTATTCATTATTTAAAAGAATTTCCTAATCTTACTCTGGCCTCTACTCAAAATGAATATAGTTTACTTTGTAGATTATATGACCTTGATATGGCTGAAATGTCTTATCACGAAAATATTAGTTTGTTAGCTTATTCTCCTTTAGCAGGAGGGTTTCTTACAGGTAAGTATATGGAAGATAAAGTGCCAGACAACTCTAGACTGTCAAGAGTACCAAGTTTATTTGGTAGAATTAACGATAATTCCACTTTAGCAGTAAAAGAGTATGTATTACTTGCAAAAAAATATAATTTAGATCCAGTCCATATGGCCCTTGCTTTTTGTAATCAAAGACCTTTTATGGGCTCTGTAATTTTTGGAGCAACTAATAATTTACAGTTAACTAATATATTAAAAGGACTAGAGGTAGTACTTTCTGAAGAGATCATGTTAGAGATAAATAAGTTATATAAAAGATTTCCAATTACTTTTTAATAATGCTCATGCTTTAAATTGTTTATCGTTTCCCCATTTTTTCACTTCTGGGTGTTCATCAACAAAATTACACACTCTTTTAATCTTTGGATATTTTTTTAAGAAATCTTTTGGAAAGCCGTCTACTGCACCTGAAGTTGTCCACCCCACAAAACTCCATAAGGCAATATCTGCAATGCTAAAGTAATCATTAATTATCAAATCGCTGTTCTCAGGGATATTTTTTTCTAACATTTCGAATTTTCTGGTGAACTCTGTTTCAAAAAATTCTTTTCTTTTAACAATTTTTTTAACAGGTTCTAGATCTCTTCCTGCATTAAAAATTAAAACTGTAATATCAGTTATAAAGTCCAAGAATTGATCAATTTTAGCAGCTGCAACATCGTTATCTTTCGGATATAGACCAGATAATTTTCCACAAAATCTTGCGATACCAGCTGTTTGAGCAAAACTTTCATCGTTAACTTTTAAACATGGAAGCTGATTAAATGGAATAATTGTTCCGTCGTCTAATTTACCCGAACTTCTTGCTCTCATAAATTCTTCACGGTCAACTCGAATATCATTAAATTTTATCTTGCCAATATTAAGCGCAATTCTGCTAACTTCTGCTCTCCAAAAAGGAAAGTCAAAATATATTAAAGACAAATTCATTGTTAAGTAATCTCCTGTTAAATAAAAATTTTACTAATTTCATCAAAAACTGAAAACATTAGTTCTTCAGTTTTAATATTTATAGGATCTGATGCAGATGACATTCTTACTATTGTAATTTCCTTTTGAGGGTTTATCCATATATTTTGTCCATGAATCCCAATAGCGCAATATTCATTATCTTTGAACCCAGTCTGGTACCATTTTGACCGATAATTTCCATTTGGAAATCTTTCCAAATTATCTTGATTTAGATAGCTATTATTATTTTTACTATTAACAAAATCTTCTATCCATGCGGCGGGTATTACTTGACCATTCTTATTAGATCCATGATTACGAACTAACTCAGAAAGTAAAAGTAAATCATATGGTGAAACACTAATTCCTCCTGCGGCTCTGGAAGCTCCCCATTTATCAACTGTTACATTAGCTTCATGATTAATGCCTGCTTTCTTGAATAGTAAGTCAGCCATTATTTTAGAATAATTTTCACCTGAAGCTCGTTCAATAATCCATCCTAATAAGTCACTATGAGGTGAACAATAATGATATTTTTGACCATGCTTATGATTAGACTTGGGCATTGAGCAAAGAAAATCATGCAATCCTTTGACTGTTTGTGTTGAGTTTGTTTCAGGCAAATCCCAGCCAGTGGATGATCTATACTTCTTAAATATTTCTGCTTGTCCTGAGTAGTCTTCTATAAATCCAGAAGCAATGCTCATATCAAGAACATTTCTAACAGTTGCGTCTTCATAAGCCGTTCCCTTGGTTTCTGGTAAAATATGTGAAATGTAGTTGTTAATATTAATTACTTTTTTCTCTACTAGTATTCCAGTTAACAAAGAAGTTAAAGACTTTGATATTGAAAAAATGATATGAGGAGTATTAAACCTTGTGAATTTATCATAAAACTCAAATTTAATTTTACCCTTATGCATAACTAAAAAAGCATCTGTGTCGCATATTTTAAAAATTTCTTTAAGTTTGTAAGAAGTATTTTTATGATCAATGATTAGATCATCTATGTCTATTAACTGTTTTTGTAATATAACCTCTTTATCAGGATTATTATAAATTGGTGATGTTGGTATTAAATTTCTTACATTTACAAATGACCAAGAATTGAAAGGATATTTTCGCCAATTATCTAGAGTAACTTGGTATTCAATTGGAGGTGGGCTACCTTTCATGATTTTACTAATGTCAAAAAAAGTCATTTTTTCTCAAAAAACTAATAATCCTATATATATTCATCATTATATTTGACAAAGCTTTATTTTGGCAATAACCCATTATAAACTTAAATATATAGAGTTAACAATGAAATTAACATTAGATGATATTATTGATGTACATAAAAAAATTTCCAAAAATGTAAAGTGGACTGAAACCAGCTACTCAAGCTCTATTTCAGAAAAATTAGGTATTAATGTTTTCTTCAAGTTTGAAAATAGACAATATACAGGCGCTTTTAAAGTAAGAGGATCTTACTCCAAGCTTTTGTCACTTTCTGATCACGAAAGAAGCTCTGGTGTGGTTGCTATGTCTGCTGGAAATCATGCGCAAGGTTTAGCTTTTATATCAAATAAGATGGATATTAACTCAAATATTGTAATGCCTGAAGGAACTCCTTTTACAAAGATTAGAAGAACTAAAAATTTTGGTGGAAATGTTATTATTAAGGGATCTGATTTAGATGAGTCCTATCAACATGTACAAGATCTTATAAAGGATAAAGGATTTATTGAAGTTCATCCTTACAATGATTTAAATGTAATTTCTGGCCAAGGCACTGTTTCATATGAAATGTTATCTGACTGTAATGAAATTGATGTTATACTGATACCGGTTGGTGGTGGTGGATTAATAGCTGGTTGTGCATTGGCAGCAAAAGAAATGAATAAAAACATAAAGGTTGTTGGCGTTGAATCTGACTTGTATCCATCTTTAACAAACAAGATGTTTAATAAAAAAATCAAGTGCAAAGGATCTACTTTAGCTGAAGGTATAGCTGTTTCAAAAATAGGCGATATTCCTTTTTCTATAATTCAGGATTTTGTAGATGATGTAATTACTGTTTCAGATAAATCGATTGAAAGAGCAATAGCAATGTTAGCGGAACACGAAAAAGTTGTTGCAGAAGGGGCAGGTGCAACAGGTCTGGCTGCGTTATTACAAAATACTAGCACATTTAAAGGTAAAAAAGTTGGCGTTATAATATGTGGGGGAAATATTGACTCAAAAGTTTTGTCCTCAATTTTAATGAGAGACTTAGTTAGATCAGGACAGGTTACAACACTGGGTATTACGATGCCTGACAAGCCTGGACAATTACAAATTATATCAAAAATTTGTGCAACTAATGGAGCTAACGTGCTTCAAGTTGAACATAGTAGATTTGCAATGGATTTGTCAGCTAGTTTGGCCAAATTAAATATTACTGTTGAAACCCAAAATTCAGATCACTTAAACAAAATAATTGAAGAAATTGAAAGAAATGATTTACCAGTTGAGATCGAAGGTTTGATTTAAAGACTGTTAAATTTTATCAATTTTGATTAAATTGGATTGTTATGAAAAGAGTTTCAATATTTATTGATGTACAAAATATATATTATACTACAAAGCAAATATTTAAATCTAATTTTGATTATAATAAATTTTGGAAAAAAACTACTAATGACAGGGAGGTGGTTGCTGCATTTGCTTACACTACTGATAGAAATGATACTAAACAAATACAATTCCAAAATATATTAAGGGGAATTGGTTTTGAAGTGAAATTAAAACCTTTTATTAGTAGAAACGACGGCTCATCAAAAGGGGACTGGGACGTAGGTATAACAATTGACATCATGGATTATGCACCTACATCAGACATTATAGTTTTAGCTTCAGGTGATGGAGATTTTGATCTATTGATAAAAAAGGTAATTTCTAATAATAAAGTTTTTGCGGAGGTTTATGGCGTAGAAGAATTAACAGCAAACTCATTAAAGAAATCTGCATCTAAATTTTACAAAATTGATAACAGCCTGCTTCTTAAATGAAAATTTAAGATATCTTTGTTAAATGAATATTAACAATCTCGTTTGATGATCCAATACGCAACTTAGGTCCCCAGCAACCAGCGCCAGACGACACATAAAGCTTTGATTTTTTGTATTCATATATTCCATAAATAAATTTAAATTTTAATTTAACTAAAAAGTTAAATGGAAAAATTTGACCATTATGAGTATGTCCTGACAACATAAGATCATTTTTACTTTTTATATTATCCCAAATATCAGGTTTATGTGACAGGACTAAGTTGAATAAGTTTTTTTTATTCAACTTTTCAACAAATTTTATTTTAGAAAATTTACTTTGTAAATCGTCAATTCCAATTATGTTTATATCATTAATTTGTATACTTGAATTTTTAAGAACTTTAATTTTAAATTTTTTCAATTGCTCAATTTTATTTTCAAAATCTTTTAGATAATATTCATGGTTTCCGTTAACAAAATATATATCCTTTTTAAATCTATTTAATAAATTTAGATCATTTAATCTAAAGGAACTGGAATCTATTAGATCTCCTCCAATCAACAAAAAATCGTATTCTAAAGTTTGTATTTTATTTAAGATTTTTGAAAGATGTTTAGATGTATTTGTACCTAA
>QBZZ01000011.1 GCA_003282145.1 SAR116 cluster bacterium AG-337-N21 | reverse complement strand
AAAGCTTTAATTGTCGATGAGAAACTAAGACTGATTCCTGCTGAACCTGAACTTTTGCCTTTAGATATTAGTGAAGAAAAGGTTGTAAAAAAAACAGAAAAAATAATAAAATCTAAAAATAACATTATTCCATACAATCAGATAAAAGTCCAAAGCTCTAGCAAAATTAAAGAAAAATCGAAAAAAGAACTCGGATTGTATAGAGTGCAATTTGGTTCATTTAAAAATTTAGATAAGGCACAGCTTGCTAAAAATAGCATGAATAAAAAACATGTTAATTTATTGTCCAATAACAAGTTAGAAATTTATTCTTATACTAACAATGACAAAGTGGTTTTTCATAGAGTTTGGACTTCTCCTTTAACTAAAGTTAATGGTCTTGAATTATGTGACAAGTTTAAAAAACAAAATATTGTTTGTATTTTACAAGTAAATAAATGAGCAAAACATGTCAAAATTAATTAATCCTAAAATAGATGTATTAAGCTTGAGCTTAGACGGATTTGAAGGACCTATTGATTTACTTTTGAGTTTAGCTAGAGATCATAAAATTGATTTAACTAAATTATCAATACTTAAATTAGCAGAACAATATTTAGAATTCCTAGATCATGCTATAAAAAAGGATATTGATATTGCCGCTGAGTACCTTGTAATGGGAGCTTGGCTTGCTTTTTTAAAATCAAAACTATTATTACCTGATGATAAAATTAAAAACTCGTATACTGCTGAAGAAATGTCGGAGTTATTAGAATTTCAAATAAAGAGGTTAGAAGGTATTCAAAAAGTATCAAAACTTCTTTTTAAAAAACATCAATTAGGAACTCATTTTTTTAAAAGAGGTGATCCAGAGTTTTTTAATAATAATAATAAAGTGCATTATGAGTTAAGTTTATTTGATTTAATCAAAACTTATGGAAAAATTGTTACACAAGATAATAATAAATCAATAACTATTGCTGAAACAAAATTTTATTCTGTTGAAGATGCTATAAATAGAATAAAAAGTTTTGTAAAAACATCTAATGGTTGGATGAATTTACTAGAATTTATTCCAAAAAACATAAAAGATAAACTTGAAATAAAATCTGCTTTAGCTTCACATTTTGTAGCATCTTTGGAACTTGTAAAAGAGGGTGATATATTCTTAAGACAAGATAAATTTAATGACAAAATTTTAATAAGTTTTAAAAATAAATGAAATATACATCTTAATAATATTTGACACATGATTTGGTGAATTTATGAAAAATTTAAATAAAGATTATAAAAATATTGATTTTGGTTTAAACCAAAAGATTGTTGAGGCTTTGATTTTTTCTTCAGCTGAACCTATTCCATACTCAGAATTACAAAAAACAATTACTGACCATAAACAACTTGATAAAATTTTAATTGCTTTAGAAAAAAAATATATGTCTAGTGGGGTAAATTTATACACAATAAGTAACTCTTATGCCTTTAGGACTTCCTCCGAAGTTTCAGAATATTTGAACATAGAAAGAATAGTTCCTAAACCTTTATCTAGAGCAGCAACTGAAACCCTAGCAATTATTGCTTATCATCAACCAATTACTCGATCAGAAATTGAAAATATTAGAGGTGTTTCTCTTAGTAGAGGTACAATAGATCTGTTATTAGAATTAGGTTGGATAAAACCTGGCCAAAGAAGAGCAACGCCTGGTAACCCTCTAACTTGGAAAACATCCAATAATTTTTTAGATCATTTTGGTTTAAAAGAAATCAATGAACTTCCTGGAATTGAAGATTTAAAAAGTTCTGGGCTTCTTGATAAAAATAAAATAATTTTTAGTGATCAATCAATAGATTAAATACTTATTTAACTTTTTTAATATTGGGATTTTTTTGTTAGAGTTTTTAAACATATCTCATTCATATAATAAACAAAAAATTTTGAATGATTTCTCGATGAAGCTTGAATATGGTGAAGTAGTTTCTTTATTAGGACCATCCGGTTGCGGTAAAACTACCTTACTTAAATTAGCTAGTGGTATTGAAAAACTTCAGAATGGTGAGATTAAATTAAATAATGAAATAGTATCATCTCCCAATATTCATCTTAATACAGAAAAAAGAGATGTTGGTTATGTTTTTCAAGACTGTGCTCTATTCCCACATTTGACAATATTACAGAATATTTTTTTTGGAATGACATCTATTGAAATAGAAAAACAAAAAAATAAAATAGAAAGCTTGATGAAAGAAATCAATATTTCAAGATTGTCAGAAAAATACCCACATGAATTGTCAGGAGGGCAACAACAGCAAGTAGCACTGGTTAGAGCAATGGCGAGTGATCCCAAAATTATTTTTTTAGACGAACCTTTTTCAAACCTTGATTCAAGGTTGAAAGAAAAAATTAGGGACCAAATGTTACACATACTAAGAGAGCATAATATTTCTGCCTTACTTGTAACTCATGACCCAGAAGAAGCGATGTTTATGTCAGATAAAATTGGTATTTTAAATAATGGTTCTATTGAACAGTTTGGAAGTCCGATAGATTTGTATTTGCGTCCTAAATCTGCTTTCATTGCGGAGTTTTTTGGAGAGATTAATGTTTTTGAAGGAATAGTAGAGGATGGGTCTGTAAATACTGTTTTAGGTACTTTTAAATGTCCAAATAAGTTCAATAACAAAAAAGTAAAGATTGTCATAAGAAACGAAGCTATTAATGTTTTTGCTGAAAATAAATTAAATTTAAAGAAGTACAAACAACCTGAATTTGTTACTTCACCTTATTTTGGCTATGTAATGGAAGCCAGATTATTGGCAGGTTCAACGTTAGTTCATTTATCTTTAAAGGTTAACCAATCAAATTTTCATATTCATGCTAAAATTCCTGGATTAAACTTCTTTAACACAAATGAAAAAGTTTTTGTTTCTAGTGATCCTTCACAAATTTTTGTTTTTAAGCAATAATTTTAATATTAAAAAAAATAAAAATTACATATAATACTAAATAAGTTATAAATGTTTTATAATTTTAGGAGTAAATATTATGGGTGCATTTAGTATTTGGCATTGGATTATCGTCTTGATAGTTGTTCTTATCTTATTTGGTGGAAAAGGTAAATTATCTAGCATAATGGGTGATTTTGGAAAAGGTCTAAAAAACTTCAAAGATCAAGTTAAATCTAATAAGAAAAATGAAGAGGAAGTTGAGGTTATTTCTGAACAGAAAGCTAGCCCTAAAAAGAAAACAGTTAAAAAATCAGCAAAAAAGAAACAAACTGTTAAAAAGAAATCTTAACAATCTTTTCAGAAAGTTCTAAATGCTAGATATTGGTTTTCCAGAATTTCTTCTAATTTCTTTTGTGTTACTTATTGTAGTTGGGCCTAAAGATTTACCAAAAGTGTTAAGATCAATTACAACTTTTGTTAGAAAAATAAAATCAATGGCTTCTCAATTCCACTCTGGAATTGATGATTTAGCTAACGAATCTGAGATATCAGACCTAAGAAAGGAAGTTAGTAAAATAGAAAATAATTCCATCATTGATTCTGAAATAAGCGATATCAAAGATTTTCAAAATGAGATAAACGTAAAATCTTTGAAGGACGATATTAATGAAATTAAAAACTCTCAAAACACATCATTTAAACAAAACAAAACTTCTAAAATTGTTAAAAAATAATATTTAAGAATTTACTATGGCAAAAGTAAAAAAATCAGAACATAATATGACACTATTAGATCACTTAATTGAATTAAGAAATAGGCTTTTAGTTTCTTTTTGCGCTTTTTTATTCCTGTTTTTTTTGTGCTTTATAAAATTTACAAGCGACAATCAAAATCTAGCTGATATTGTTTATAATTTTCTGCAAGCTCCTCTAGCATCGCAAATATTAGAAAACGGTGGTAGAATGATTTACACAGCATTACATGAAGGTTTTTTTACTCAAGTTAAAGTAGCTTTTTTTATATCAATATGTGTTTCATTACCAATTTTTTTAATACAAGTATGGCGTTTTGTAGCTCCAGGTTTATACAAAAATGAAAAAAAAGCTTTTCTTCCTTTCTTGCTTGCTACTCCAGTCCTTTTTATAGCAGGTGCTGCGATGGTTTATTATATTGTAATCCCATTAGCCTGGGACTTTTTCCTTTCATTCCAAGTCAGCAGTGTTGACGGTTCGTTACCTATTGAATTAGAGCCCAGGATATCTGAATATTTGTCTTTAATAATGAAATTAATTTTTGCTTTTGGATTATGTTTTGAATTACCCGTTATATTATTATTACTTGTCAAGACTGGCATAATTACTCCAGAAGATTTGGCTAGTAAGAGAAAATATGCAATTTTAACAGCTTTTGTGATTGCTGCAATTTTAACACCTCCTGATGTTATCTCACAAATTTTGCTTGCTTTACCTATTATTGCTTTATACGAAATTTCTATAATATTTTCAAAATTTCTTAGTACCAATTGAATTAGACGAGAAATATTATGCATGATATTAAATTTATAAGAAATTATCCTGAAGAATTTGAAAAACTAATGAGAAGGAGAGGTTTAGATATAAAATCTTCGTTTATTCTTGAAATTGATACCTCAATACGAGGTTATCAAACAGAAATTCAAACGATACAGCAAAAAAGAAATACTGCTTCTAAGGAAATCGGAAAGTTATTATCAATTGGTTCAGATGTATCAAGTTTAAAATTAAATTTAGAAAGTTATAAATCTGATTTAAGTCAATTAGACGATAAAATTAAAAAATTATCAAAGGACTTAAATGATATTTTAAAAGAACTGCCTAATTATTTAGATGAAGATGTTCCAGATGGTGAAACTGAATTTCAAAATGTATTTGTTAAAGATTGGGGGAATAAGCCTGAATTCTCCTTTAAACCAAAAGATCACGTAGCGATTGGTGAAATATTAAACGAACTGGATTTTAAGACAGGTGTAAAAATTTCCGGTTCGAGGTTTGTTTTGTTAAGAGGTCAGTTAGCTTTGTTGGAGAGGGCACTTTCATCGTTTATGCTGGATACTCATTTAAGCGAATTTGATTTTGAAGAAGTTTCTCCTCCTTATATTGTTAGGGAAGACGCTTTGTTTGGCACTGGACAGCTCCCAAAGTTTTCACAAGACCTTTTTAACACAACAGATAATAGATGGTTAATACCTACAGCTGAGGTTCCATTAACTAATATTGTAAGTAATGAAATAGTTGATAAAAAAATATTGCCCTTAAGATTTGTAGCTAATACTCCTTGTTTTAGATCAGAAGCAGGTGCCGCTGGGGCAGATACAAGAGGAATGATCAGACAGCATCAGTTCTCTAAAGTTGAAATGGTTTTTATAACTAATCCTTTAGAATCTAATCATGAATTAGATCGTTTAGTTATATGTGCAGAAACTATTCTTCAAAAATTAAAATTACCTTATAGAGTAATGAAATTATGTTCTGGAGATGTTGGTTTCTCTGCAAAAAAGACATATGACTTAGAAGTTTGGCTGCCTGGTCAAAACAAAGGTAAGGGTGCTTACAGAGAAATATCTTCTTGCTCTAATTGCGGAGATTTTCAAGCGAGAAGAATGAATGCAAAATTTAAGGATAAAGAAACTAATAAAATTGATTATTTACATACTTTAAATGGCTCTGGACTTGCTATAGGCAGAACAATAATAGCTATATTAGAAAATTATCAACAGATAGATGGATCTGTTTTAATACCTGATGTGTTAGTACCTTATATGAAAGGGACACTGAAAATTGACATTCCAAACTGAAATATATGAAAAAAAAATTAAATAACATTCTTATAACAAATGATGACGGTTATAATGCTATTGGTATAAAAATATTGTTAGAAATTGCAGAAAAGCTTGGAAAAAATGTTTATGTAATTTCTCCCGAAAAAAACCAATCAGCTAAATCTAAGTCTATAACTATTAGGAATAACATTAATTATAAAAAAATATCAAATTATAATTGGATTGTAGATGGAACACCAACAGATTGTATGATTTTTGCTTTAAATCATATTTTTAAATCGGATAAACCTGATCTAATTTTAAGTGGAATAAATGCAGGTAGTAACATTGGAGATGAGGTGTCTTATTCAGGTACTGTGGCTGCTGCTTGGGAAGGCGCAGTTAGAGGTATCAACTCTATTGCATTAAGTCAATATGGTGGAGATAATAATATTTATTCCTACAAGAATTCTAAAAATAATGCTTTAAATGTTATAAATTATCTACTTGATTTAAATTTAGGTCATCCAAAATTTTATAATGTTAATTTTCCTTTTATATTTTCTGAAATTATAAAAAGTAAAGATTATTTATTTACTGAGTTAGCTTCCCAAAAAAAAGCAGATGAAATTATTTTTAGTCAAGATAATAATTCTTTTAGCATAGGAAGAATGATAAACCACAATGAATGTGTTTTAAATTCAGATTTAGAAACTTTAAAGAAAAATAAAATTTCAATAACTCCATTATTATTAAATTTAACTAATAATATAATTATAAATAATTTGAAGATCTCTTAAGATGTTATATGAAAGCTCAATTCAAAAGGCAAATCTCATAATGGATTTGAGATCAATGGGTATTTCATCCAATGATGTTCTTTCAGCCATAGAGAAAATTCCACGCGAAATTTTTTTACCAACTACATTTCAATCATATGCTTATGAAAATAATCCTTTACCCATTGGTTTTGAGCAAACAATTAGTCAACCTTACATTGTCGCGCTTATGACTGAGGCTTTATCACTAAAGGGTAACGAAGTAATTTTAGAAATAGGTACTGGTTCTGGTTATCAAACCTCAATTTTATCCCTTTTATCTAGAAGAGTTTACTCTATAGAAAGAATAAAGGCATTACTTGTTAATGCTCAAAGTTGTTTTAAAAAGCTTAAGTTAACAAATATAATCTCTGAATTTGGAGATGGATTTTTAGGTTGGCCAAAATTAGCACCTTTTGATCACATGATAATAACATGTGCAGTAAAAAAAATAGATAATAGATTATTAAACCAAATTAGAGTTAATGGTTCATGTGTTGTACCAATAGGTAAAACAAAAACACAGCAAAGATTAAAGAAAATTATAATTGGAAATGACAGAAATGAAGATGTTTGGGAAGATTTAGGTCAAGTTAGTTTTGTACCATTAATTACTGAAAAAGATTGAATAATTTTTAATTTTTTGAAACATTAATGATTTAGTATGGGAAATAAAAATTGTTAAAACTTCATTTAATTATCTTATTTTTTTTTATGTTTGGTTGCCAAACCAATAACTTGGTTGAAGGTTTAAAAAATGACTATGCCCCAGAGACAAAAGCTGTAGTTTTCAATAAATATGAAGAATTAATTAAAAATAACATACCTTTAAATGGTATGATAATGGTAAAAGAAAATGAAACAATTTATAGCATTGCAAATAAATATAATGTTATTCCAAAAGACATTATTGAGGATAATAAGCTTTCAAAGCCCTACGATTTAAAGTTGAATCAAATTTTATTTTTAAGAAATAAAAATTTATACGTTTTAAAAAAGGGAGATACTATTGATAAAATTTCTATAAGGTTCGCCGTTAAGAAAATAGATGTTATTAAACTTAATAAACTTCAAAAACCATACAAGTTAATTGTGGGTAACAAAATTTTAATTCCAAAAATTAGAGACTATTCTGTCGTTGACTTAATAATTAATGAAAAAGTTTATAGATCTAAATTAGTAGTCCCTAAATTTAACAAAAGTAAAAAAAACCTAATTAAAAATTCACCTAAATTTATTTGGCCAGCAAAAGGTACTGTTACTAAAAGTTTTGGTAAATTTGGCAAGGGGCAATATTATGATGGAATCGATATAAAATTAGGTGTAAATGTGCCAATATATTCTACGTACGACGGAAAGGTTGCTTTTATTGGATCTCAAATTAAAAAATTTGGGAACCTTATTCTTGTAAAGCATGATAACGGCTGGTTGTCAGCATATTCAAATTTAGGTAAATACAATGTAAAACAAGGTGATATAATTAAGAAAGGTGATATTATTGCTTTTACTTCTGCAGATAATGGGTTATTTCATTTTCAATTAAGATATAACAGAACTCCCGTTAATCCAGTAAATTATCTTAATTAATATATTTTAATTTTATTTTTTCCAGCTAAATCTTGTATGAACTGCCATGCAACTCTCCCAGATCTGGCTCCTCTGGTAATTGACCATTCAAGTGCCTCTGATTTTAAAATATTTTTGTCTATTGATATTTTAAATTCATCACAATATCCATAAACTATTTCTAGGAATGTATCTTGAGACATGTTGTGAAATCCTATCCATAATCCAAACCTGTCTGACAAAGAAACTTTTTCTTCTACAGACTCAGATGGGTTAATGGCTGTTGATCTTTCATTTTCCATCATATCTCTAGGCATTAGGTGTCTTCTATTAGATGTTGCATAAAAAATTACATTATTAGGTTTTCCTTCAATTCCCCCGTCTAATGCTGCCTTAAGGCTTTTATAAGTGTTTTCTCCAGAATCAAAGGATAAATCATCACATAATAAGATAAATTTAAAATTTTCATTTTGTGATAGTAGATAAAGTAATTCTGGAAGTTCAGAAATATCTTCACGATGAATTTCAACTAATTTTAAATTTGTGGATTTTGTCTTTAATAAAATTTCTGCATGTACAGCCTTAACCAAAGACGATTTCCCTGTTCCTCTTGCTCCCCACAAGAGCGCATTATTAGCTGTTAAGTTTTGAGAAAAATTTAATGTGTTATCAAGAAGTAACTTTTTTTGTGGTTCAATGCCTTGAAGAAGTGAAATTGGAATACGATTAATACCTTTAATTGGTCTAATAAGACCTGTCTTTGAATCATAAACAAACCCCTCACTTTTGTGTAAATTATCTATTTTTTTTTCTGGTGGTGCCAATCTATCCAAAGCGTTTGCTATACGTTCTAATAAAGAAATTGTTTTGTCGTTATTAATCATTTGAGAGCCCAAACTGTTGAAGTTGTAATATATATAATTTTTAGAATTTATCTATGGTCTTTCTTAGATTTTTTTTATATAAGTTGTTATCTTAATTTACGATTTTTATGGAGTTACCAATGATTTCAAGTGCATTCGCTCAATCGGCAGCTGGGGGAGCCGGAGGATTTTCTTTACAAGGACTTCTCCCATTTATTTTAATTTTTATAATTTTCTATTTTTTGTTAATAAGACCTCAACAAAAAAGAGTTAAACAACATAAATTAATGGTTGAAAGTTTAAAAAGGGGAAATAAAGTTTTGACAGCAGGAGGAATTCTTGGAGTTGTTACTAAAGCAATTGATGGTTCTGAAACAGTCAGTGTAGAAATTTCTTCAGGTGTAACAGTAGAATTAGCAAGACAAATGATTTCTGAAGTAAGAGGCGAAGAAAAAATTAAAGCAAAAGCAGTTGAAAATAAGAGTAAACCAAAATCCAAAAAGTAAATAATTTTTTCACTCCTTAAATATGTAATAAAGTGATACAAAATGAAAAGTTTATCTAAAATTAGGATTGTTTTAATATTGTTTAGTGTATTTTTAGGTCTTGTATATGCTGCACCTAACTTTTTTTATAGTTCTCTGCAAAATAATTCTATTAATTTATTGCCAGGAAAAAAAATAAATCTTGGTTTAGATTTAAAAGGTGGATCATATCTTTTATTAAAAGCTGATATGGAGGTAGTATTTGCCGAAAAATTAGAATCGTTAATGTCTGATATTAGATCCTCTCTTAGAAAATCCAAAATTGGTTATAAGAAATTAAATGTAAAGGAAGATTTTGTTTCTTTTCAAATGCGGAAAGGAACATCTGTAGAAAAAATAAAATCTGTTATATTAAACATAGATAAAAATTTAATTGTTAAGAATAATATTGATATTTTTCAAATTGAATTCTCTGATGCTAACAAGCAAATAATTACTAAAACAACAATGAAGCAAGCAATTGAAATAGTCAGAAGAAGAATAGATGAAACTGGAACTAATGAGCCTAGTATTCAGCAACAAGGTACTGATAGAATAATTGTTCAATTACCAGGTTTAGATGATCCAAGTCGTATAAAAAAGTTATTAGGAAAAACTGCTAAATTAAACTTTCAATTAGTTCATCCTACAATTTCATCTGAAGATATTAACAAAGACTCGAAATCTCCTCCAGGTTATATTGTATTACCGGAAGATAAAAATTTTGATCGTTTTTATATGGTTAATAAGAGAGTAATGGTTTCGGGAGAAATGTTAAAAGACGCTAGTCCTACGTTTGACAGAAATAATAGTCCTTCTGTTTCATTCCAATTATCACCCTTAGGAGGTAAAAAATTTGGAAGAGTAACCGGTAAACATGTTGGTAGAGCTTTTGCAATTGTCCTAGACGGTAAAGTTGTTAGTGCACCTGTTATTCAAACTCAAATTTTTTCAACAGGTCAAATAACCGGGGCTTTCAGTGTACAAGAAACAAATGATCTAGCTTTAGTTCTTAGATCAGGTGCATTACCTGCACCAATGATTATTTTAGAAGAACGTTCAGTAGGACCAGGGTTAGGTAGTGATTCAATATCATCAGGTAAAATAGCCAGTATAATAGGCTTAATAGCCGTTATGTTTTTTATGTTAATAACTTATGGCATATTTGGGATACTTGCTAATATTGCTCTTTGTTGTAACATAATTTTTATTATAGCTTTATTAAGCATGATTCAAGCAACTTTAACATTACCAGGCATTGCTGGAATAGTTTTAACTATGGGCATGGCTGTAGATGCAAATGTTTTGATTTTTGAACGTATTAAAGAAGAGTTTAATGCCGGAAGAAAAATTGTTGACGCTATCGAAGCTGGTTTTCAAAGAGCTATTTCAACAATTGTTGATGCTAATTTAACAACATTATTTGCCGCTCTTGCTTTGTTTTCTTTTGGAAGTGGTCCTATAAAAGGTTTTTCAGTTACCTTGATGATAGGAATAGCCACATCTATGTTTACTGCAATTATTATAACTAAATATCTTGTTTTATTCTATTCAAAGAAAAAAGATATTAATAATATTTTATTTTAAGGTTTAAATATGAAATTATTAAGATTAATTCCGAGTAATACAAACTTTGATTTTTTACGTTTTAAAAAAATTGCTTTTATTTTCTCGGCTATAATAATTTTAGGAACTTTCGTCAGTTTACTAATTAATAATTTGAACTATGGTATTGATTTTAAAGGTGGCATATTATTAGAATTAAGAAGTAATAATTCAAATAATGGCAACATTGATGATCTAAGGAATAAAGTTTCCACTTTAAACGCTGGTGAAGTTTCAATACAAAACTTTGGAAAAGAAACAGATTTTTTAGTTAGAATTCAAAAACAAGATGGTGACCAAAAACAACAAATTGCTATGATTGAAAAAGTTAAATCTGTTACCAATAAAGATTACAATGTAAGAAGATCCGAATTTGTTGGTCCAGTTGTTGGTGATGAGTTAAAAACTGCTGGAATGTTAGCTGTTTCTTTAGCTTTGTTATCAATCATGGTCTATATTTGGTTCAGGTTTGAGTGGCAATTTTCTATTGCTGCAATTGTTGCTTTAACTCACGATGTTTTAACTACAGTTGGTTTATTTTCTATTCTCCAATTAGAGTTTAACCTAGCTACAATCGCAGCTATTTTAACCACTGCTGGATATTCCATAAATGACACTGTGGTTATTTTCGACAGAGTTAGAGAAAATTTAAGAAGATATAAGTCAAAAGACCATTACTTTATATATAATAAATCTGTTAATGAAACCTTATCTAGAACTGTAATAACATCAGTCACTACTCTGATAGCTTTATTTATTATTTTCTTTTTTGGTGGTGCTGTATTATCTGACTTTGCTCTTGCAATGATATGGGGAGTATTAATAGGAACATTTTCTTCAATTTTTGTTGCAGTTTCGTTATTGACCTATTTTAATATTAATAAAGGAGACAAAGTAGAGGACCAACCAAATGTTCCAGAATATGAAAGATAATTAAATATTAATTTCTTCTACCCATTTCTTAAATGAGTTTAACGCATTATTAGCTTGTATTTTTTTCTTTTCTCTGCCTTTTATATATCCCTTTTTATTTTGAATTGTACCAGTAAAGTTGATATCAGGCATTAGACCAAAATTAATGTTCATAGGTTGAAATGTTTTTGGATTTGCATTCATTGTAATATGTTTTAATAAAGCACCATGAGCGGTATTATCTGGTGGAAGTTTGAAATCAGTTTTTTTAAAATCATGCGCAGCTACCATGCCTGAAATCAAACCTATTGCCGCAGATTCAACATAACCTTCAACGCCAGTTATTTGGCCAGCAAAAATAATATTTGGAGATTTTTTTAAACGTAAATATTGATCTAATAATATGGGAGATTTTATAAATGTATTTCTGTGAAGACCTCCAAGTCTTGCAAACTCAGCATCCTCTAAACCAGGAATTGTTTTGAAAACTTCTTTTTGTGCACTGTGTTTCATCTTGGTTTGAAAACCAACAATATTAAATAATGTACCAGATTTATTATCTTGCCTTAATTGAACAATAGCATATGGTTCTTCAAAACTGTTTGGATTTGTTAAACCTATAGGTTTCATAGGCCCATAACGCAGTGTTTCGTCACCTCTTCTAATTATTTCTTCTATAGGCATACATCCTTCAAAAAATGGTGTGTCTTCAAAATTTTTGAAGTCCATTTTAGGTGCTTTTTTTACTTTTTCTATAAACTCATAGTATTCCTTTTTTGATAACGGACAGTTTATATAATCATCTCCATCACCTTTATCATATCTAGATTGTTTCCAAGCAATAGTCATATTTATTGTATCTTTGTAAATAATTGGAGCTATTGCATCATAAAAAGCTAACGAATTTTCAGATGTTTTTTTTTTAATATACTCTGTTAAATGACCTGACGTTAATGGGCCTGTGGAAACAATTACTATTTGATCTCTAAATTCATCAAGATTTTTAACCTCTTTATTTATTATTTTAATTTTTGAATTGCTTTTGATAATACTATTAATTTCTTTAGCAAAATCATCTCTATCTACAGCTAAAGCTGAACCTGCAGGTACTTTATTCAAATCAGCAGTTTTCATAATTAATGAGTTAGACATTCTTAGTTCTTCATGTAAAACTCCTACCGCATTATACTCTTTATCGTCTGATCTAAAAGAATTAGAACATACTAGTTCAGCTAAATATTCAGTATTATGAGCTTCAGTTTTATTGCCAGGTCTCATTTCATAAAGGTCAACATCAATTCCTAATTTAGAAATTTGATAAGCCGCTTCGCATCCAGCTAAACCACCACCAACAACATTAATTTTATTTTGATTTTTCATGTTATTTTTTATTACCTAATATTCTTTTTAGGAAAATACCAGTATGACTTTCTTTTACTTTAGCAACTTCTTCAGGAGTACCTTGAGCAACTACGTATCCACCTTTGTCACCTCCTTCAGGTCCTAAGTCAATAATATGATCTGCTGTCTTAATTACATCAAGATTATGTTCAATCACAATCATTGTATTTCCGTTATCTACAAGTTCTTGCATAACTTCTAAAAGTTTTTTTATATCATGAAAATGTAGACCTGTTGTTGGCTCATCTAATATGTAAATGGTTCTGCCTGTTCCTTTCCTTGATAACTCTTTTGCAAGCTTTATTCTTTGAGCTTCTCCTCCAGATAGCGTTGTAGATCGTTGACCAATTTTAATATACCCTAAACCAACTCTTTCTAATGTTTCTAATTTTTCATAAATCAATGGTACAGCCTTAAAAAGTTCTGCTCCTTCTGAAACAGTCATATCCAAAACGTCTGAAATAGATTTATCTCTCCACTTTACATCAAGTGTTTCTCTATTATATCTCATCCCTTTACATTGGTCACATTTAACATAGACATCAGGTAAAAAATGCATTTCGATTTTTATTACTCCGTCACCTTGACATGCTTCGCATCTTCCCCCTTTAACATTAAATGAAAATCTACCAGGTAAATAACCTCTTGCTTTTGCGTCAGGTAGACCCGCAAACCAATCTCTAATATGATTAAAAGCTCCAGTGTAAGTTGCGGGGTTTGATCTAGGAGTTCTTCCTATAGGTGACTGATCAATGTCTATAATTTTATCAATTTGTGATATGCCATTTATTGATTTATATGGTGAAGGAATTGAACTATTACCATTTAAAATTTTTGACAAACTTTTTTGAAGTGTTTGTATTACTAAAGTAGATTTTCCTCCACCAGACACGCCAGTAACACATGTAAGGATTCCTATGGGAAACTCTACATCAACATTTTGAAGGTTGTTACCAGAGGCTCCTCTTAGTATGATATGTTTATTTGGATTAACTTTTCTTCTTTTTTTAGGAACGTCAATTTTTTTAACACCACAGAGATAATTTCCAGTAATACTATTTTTATTATTTTTAATTTCTTGAGGTGTCCCTTCAGCTATAATTGCTCCACCATTAATTCCAGCACCAGGACCAATGTCTACAACATGATCTGCTATTAAAATAGCTTCTTCATCATGCTCAACAACTATAACAGTGTTTCCAAGATCTCTTAATTTTTGAAGTGTATGTAATAATCTCTCGTTATCTCTTTGATGTAATCCAATGCTTGGTTCGTCAAGTACGTATAATACTCCTGATAATCCAGAACCAATTTGACTGGCCAAACGTATTCTTTGACTTTCTCCACCAGATAATGTTCCACTATTCCTAGAAATTGACAAATAAGAAAGCCCAACACTTGTTAAAAAACCAAGTCGGTCATTTATTTCTTTTAAAACCTGCCTTGAAATTGCTAATTCTTGTTCATTCAGTATTGAATTTAGATTTAAAAACCATTCTCTAGCGTCTTCAATTGTTAATCTAGAAACATCTGCAATGTCTTTTTTATTAATTTTAACTGCTAAAGTTTCTAATTTAAGTCTTTTTCCATTACATTTTTCACAATCTTTATCAGATTGAAATCTACCCAGTTCTTCTTTAACCCACTTACTTTCACTCTCTTTTAGTCTTCTAGCCAAATTTGGAATTACACCTTCAAATGCTTTGTTAGATCTGTAAACTCTAGTTCCATCATTATATACGATTTCGATTTTTTCTTCACCAGAACCATATAAAAGTCTCTGTTTTATATCATCTGAAAGATCTGAAAACTTGCTATCAATGTCAAATTTATAATGTTTTGCCAAAGATTGGAGTGTTTGAACATATAGTTTACTGGTATTTAAAGCCCAAGGGGCAATTGCACCATCTCTTAAAGAAATATTTTCATCAGGAACTACTAGGTTTACGTCAAATGCTACAGCATTACCTAATCCGTCACATTTATCACATGCGCCAGCTGGATTATTAAAAGAAAAGATTCTAGGTTCAATCTCATCAATCGTAAAACCACTCTCAGGGCAAGAAAAATTAGATGAATATATTTCTTTTTTATTTGTGTCGACCTCTAAGGTATATAACAAACCGTCTGATAATTGTAATGAAAGTTCAATAGAATCTGCAAGCCTTTGCAGTAAATCTTTATTTTCTTGCTCAGTAGTTTTTTTAATTATTAATCTATCAACAACAACTTCAATATCGTGTTTTTTATATCTATCAAGTGTTGGTAATTCTTCTATATCATAAAATTCATTATTGATTCTAAGTCTTTGAAACCCTTTTTTTCTTAAATCTATGAATTCTTTTCTGTATTCTCCTTTTCTTCCTCTTACAATAGGGGATAGTATGTAAATTTTGGTGTTGTCTTCTTTTTTATAAATTTGATCAACCATTTGACTAACAGTTTGACTTTCTATAGGTAAACCTGTCGTTGGAGAATATGGAATTCCTACTCTTGCCCATAAAAGTCTCATGTAATCATATATTTCAGTTACTGTACCAACCGTAGACCTTGGATTTTTATTAGTAGATTTTTGTTCAATTGAAATTGCAGGTGATAAGCCTTCAATAGATTCTACATCAGGTTTTTGCATCATTTGTAAGAATTGTCGTGCATACGCTGAAAGTGATTCTACGTATCTTCTTTGACCTTCTGCATAAATTGTATCAAAGGCGAGTGAACTTTTACCAGAACCAGAAACTCCAGTCATAACAATTAATTTATTTTTTGGAATGTTAATATTAACGTTTTTTAAATTATGTTCATTGGCACTACGAACTTTAAGAAATTGGTTAGGTTCAAGAGTTATAGTCATTAGATAATTATGTCCTCATTAAAAGAAATACAACTTTCCATTTAGTTAACTTTGAAACCCTAAAAGTCAATGAAAAAGATTAAATTATTGTTTTTTTTAACGGAATACTGTTTTATATTGAATACTGTTTTTTTATGGAGTTTAAATAATGAGCGGAAGTGTTAATAAAGTCACTTTAGTAGGCAATTTAGGTCGAGACCCTGAAATTAGAGCTATGCAAAATGGTGATAAAATTGTCCAACTTAGCATCGCTACATCTGACAGATGGAAAGATAAAAATTCTGGTGAACAAAGAGAAAGAACTGAATGGCACAGAGTTGTCATTTTTAACGATGCTTTAGGCAAAATTGCAGAACAATACTTAAAAAAAGGAAGTACTGTATATTTAGAAGGCCAACTTCAAACAAGAAAATGGACTGACCAGCAATCTGGTCAAGATAAATATACAACCGAGGTTGTTCTTCAAAGATACAGAGGAGAATTAACTTTACTTGGGTCCAGATCAGACAATCAAATAAACAATGATTACAATAAATCTGAAATTGATCAGTTAAGTGAACCTTCTGTTTCCAATATTGCGTCTGATTTAGACGACGAAATACCTTTTTAAATTAAATTTCAACACTTAATACAAAATAATACATATTGTTATATTAATTAAAAACATATACAATATTTAGTAATTTTTTTAATAAGAATATTATCCTTGGAGCCTTTTTTTGTCTGAAGAAAATAACAAACCTTCAAATTATTCTCTAATTTCTATTACTGACGAAATGAAAAAATCTTATCTAGATTACGCTATGAGTGTAATAGTTTCTAGAGCTTTGCCGGATGTGAGAGATGGGTTGAAACCCGTTCATAGAAGAATTCTTTATGCAATGATTGAAGGTGGCTATGATTGGTCAAAGCCTTATCGAAAATCTGCAAGAGTTGTTGGTGATGTTATGGGTAATTATCACCCCCATGGTGATACTGCTATTTATGACTCAATGGTAAGAATGGCCCAAGATTTTTCTATGAGATTAATGCTAGTCGACGGCCAGGGTAATTTTGGATCCGTGGATGGAGATCCTCCTGCAGCAATGAGGTATACTGAATCTAGATTGGCCAAATCTTCTGAAAGTTTATTAAGAGATATTGATAAAGATACTATTGACTACATTCCAAATTATGATGAATCGCAGTCTGAACCTTCTGTTTTACCTGCAGAATTTCCTAATATGTTAGTCAATGGGGCAGGTGGTATAGCAGTAGGTATGGCGACTAACATTCCTCCTCACAATCCTGGAGAAGTAGTAAGAGCATGCAAAGCCTTAATAGACAATCCAGAATTAAGTTTAGAAGAATTGATGGAAATCATTCCTGGACCAGATTTTCCTACAGCTGCTCTAATAATGGGCAGGTCGGGTATTAGGGAGGCTTTTAAGTCTGGTAGGGGTAGCATAATTATGCGTTCAAGAGCAGAAATTATACAAACTGGCAAAAATGCTGACCGTGAAATGATCGTTATTACAGAAATACCATTTCAAGTTAATAAAGCTCTTGTTTTAGAAAAAATTGGAGAATTGATTAGGGATAAAACAATTGAAGGCATTTCTGATTTAAGGGATGAATCCGATAGAAATGGTATGAGAATTGTTATCGAGATAAAAAGAGATATCCAAGGGGATGTGGTTTTAAATCAGTTGTGGAGGCATACAAGGCTCCAAACTAGTTTTCCAGTAAATATGCTTGCTTTAGATCGCGGACAACCAAAGCAATTAGGACTGATTGAAATCCTTAAGGCTTTTATAGATTTTAGGTTCGAAGTTGTAATAAGAAGAACAAAGTTTCTTCTAAATAAAGCAAGAAATAGAGCTCATATTTTAGCCGGGTTAATGGTTGCTATAACAAGTATTGATGAGATAATAGAGCTTATAAAATCGTCTTCTGATCCAGAAAACGCTCGAAATCAACTATGTTCAAAAACCTGGCCTGCAAAAGAAGTTGAAGCCTTCATTAAATTAATCGATGACCCAAATCATCAAATAGTTGATAATAATTATACTTTGTCTGTTACTCAAGCTAAGGCAATTTTAGAGTTAAGGTTGCAAAGACTTACAGGTATGGAAAGAAATAAACTTGAAAAAGAGACCCAAGAATTATCTGAAAAAATTAATAAGTATTTAATAATTCTTTCGGATAAAAATAAATTAACTAATCTTATTCAAACTGAACTTGATGAGGTTATAAGTCGAATTGATGATCCTAGACGTACAGAGATTAGTGATAGTGCTGTAGACCATGACGATGAAGATCTTATCCAGAAAGAGGACATGGTTGTAACAGTAAGTCATAGAGGTTACATCAAAAGAGTTTCATTATCTACATACAAAGCCCAAAGAAGGGGTGGAAAAGGTAGAGCTGGGATGAAAATGAGAGATGAAGACACAGTAACCTCGCTTTTTGTAACAAACACACATACCCCAATATTGTTTTTCACTTCATCAGGTATGGTTTATCAAATGAAATGCTATAAACTACCCGAGTCTGCTCCTCAAGCGCTGGGTAAACCCATGATTAATTTGTTACCTATTGATCAAGACGAAAATATACATACCGTAATGCCTATGCCTGAAGATCAAGAAACTTGGCAAAATTTACAAATTATTTTTGCTACTAAAAATGGAAATGTTAGAAGAAATCAACTGAGTGATTTTACTAATATTAGACAAAACGGTAAAATTGCTATGAAGTTAAATGAGGAAGATGAACTAGTTTCAGTAATTCCATGTGGTGACAAGGACAACATCCTTTTAGCTACCAGATTAGGAAAGGCAATAAGATTTGATGTGCATGATGTTAGAGTTTTTGTAGGTAGAGGATCATCAGGAGTTAGAGGAATTAGATTAAAGCCAAACGACTATGTTGTATCAATGTCATTAATACCAAATTTAGAAAATAGATTTATACTATCCGTTACCGAAAATGGTTTTGGAAAGCGTACACCGATTGACGATTACAGGATGACTAATAGAGGGGGGCAAGGTGTAGCTAATATTGAATGTTCTACACGAAATGGTCCTGTTGTTGCTTCATACGTGGCTTCTGAAGATGATCAAATAATGTTAGTAACAAATTCAGGTAAATTAATAAGAATAAGAGTTCACGGAGGAGAAGGTGATTCAATAAGAGTTGCAGGAAGGAAAACCCAGGGTGTAAGGTTGTTTGATGTTGAAGAAGGTGAAAAAGTTGTGTCAGTTGCATTGTTAAGTGAAAATGAAGATGAACAGGATGAAGAAAATTCAGAAGATTTTGTTGAAAATGAAAATGATGGCAAATGACTTATAAATTAAAATTTTAATTGAGGTTTGTGTTTGAAAAGAATAGCATTGTATCCAGGAACATTCGACCCTGTAACAAATGGTCATTTAGATATTATTTATAGAGCAAGTTCTCTTTGCGACGTTTTAATAATAGGTGTTGCAGAAAATATTGGTAAAAATCCTTTTTTTAATATTTCTCAAAGAAAATCTCTTATTGTAGAGGCAGTAAATACTAGTATTGTTAAATCTAAAAGGAAATTGGGAGAGATACAGGTTAAAAATTTTGATAACCTACTTATTGATTTTGCCAGATCTAATTCAGTAACTATGATTATAAGAGGCTTAAGAGCAGTGTCAGATTTTGATTATGAATTTCAAATGGCTGGTATGAACGCTAGGCTAGCAAATGATATTGAAACTGTATTTTTAACTGCCTCTGAGAGACATCAATTTGTTGCTTCAAGATTTGTAAAAGAAATAGCTCTTTTAGGAGGTGATATTTCTTCTTTTGTTCCTTCTAATGTTCATCAAGCTATTGAAAACAAAAAAAACACTGAAATTTAAACTTATAACTTGATTATAATATTATAATCACATAGTTTCTTTTTATCTTAGGGCGCGTAGCTCAGTTGGTAGAGCAATTGACTTTTAATCAATGGGTCACAGGTTCGAACCCTGTCGCGCTCACCACTTTTCCTAATCTGAATAGTGGTAACAAATACAATGACTTTTCCAACAACTCATTGAAAACATTACCTAATTTTAAACACCAATCCTAAAACGTACCTATTTGATACCTAAAACATAGGTTAAAATTACCCTCAAATAGCATTAAAGTGTCTAGTAAAATTAAGTAGTGCTGACAAGTATAGAGCAAAAGTTTCACTGTTATGTGTCTTTTTTTATAAGTAAAAGCATTAAAACATTTTGAAAATGTAAAAAAATCAATAGAGGGTGATAAACTTTTAAAAATTTACGATATTATTAAAAAGTTTAATGATGAACGTTTAAGCTATCCTGTTTACGAAGAAGTTTTGTTAAAATATTGATTTGAAAAATAATTTTATATAAGTCAATTCATTTTAATTTTTAAATTTACATATCTATCAAATATGTCATTTTAAAAAAATATATTATTTAGACATTTATTCAATTACTATTTTAAATTTATAGGAAGGACACAAAATGAAGATATTAACTAAGTTAATTGCAACTATGCTTTTCGTTACTATGTTTTCTCCTCTTTATGCTGCAACTATTAAATGGTCTATGCCAGGAGACTCTCTTACCTTAGACCCACATGCGCAAAATGAGGGGCCTACACACATGGTTTCAAGGCAAGTTTATGAAGGACTTGTCACAAGAGCAAATGATATGTCTATTAAACCTCAATTATCTACCTCTTGGAAAACAACTGATCCAGAAACTTGGGTTTTTACTTTACGAAAAGGTGTTAAATTTGAAGATGGAAGCTTACTAAAAGCTAGTGATGTTGAATTTAGTATTAACAGAGCTTTAACCGGAACTTCTGATGTTAAAGAACTTATTAATAGTATTACTTCAGTTAAGGCTTTAAATAATTCCACAATCGAAATTAAAACAAAGGGTCCAAACCCTATTTTACTAAATCAATTAGTTCAAATATTTATAATGTCTGAATCATGGTCAAAGAAAAATGGGTGTGAAACAGCACAAGATTATAATGCTTCTCAGGAAACATTTTGCTCTATAAATGCAATGGGCACAGGGCCTTTTAAAATTACTTTGCGAGAACAAAATACAAGAACTATTTTTGAAAGAAATGATAACTGGTGGGGTGATCAATCTCAACATAACATTGATAAAATCGAACTTTTGCCGATTAAAAATGATGCTACTAGGGTTGCAGCTCTTCTGTCAGGTGATATTGATTTTACAAATTTTACACCAGCTCAAGATATAAATAGAATCAAAAACTCCTCAATGCATAAAGTTGTAAGTGCAGCTCAATCGCGAACAATTTTCTTTGGCATGGATCAGGGTGTTGATGAATTAAGATCATCAAATATTAAAGGTAAAAACCCCTTTAAAGACAAAAAAGTACGTCTTGCTTTTTATCATGCACTAGATATGAATGCTATTAAAAAGAAAATTATGAGAGGTCTAAGTGAACCAGCCGGTATGATTACTTTTCCTGGTGTACAAGGTTACACAAAGAAATTAGATAAAAGATTATCATATGATCCAAAACTTTCAAAAAAACTTTTAGCTGATGCGGGATATCCTGATGGTTTTGAAATAACCTTAGACTGTCCAAATAATCGGTACATCAACGATGAAGCAATTTGTGTGGCTGCAGTAGGAATGCTTGCAAAAGTTGGTATAAAAGTAAATTTAGATTCTCAACCAAAAAGTATTCATTTTAAAGACTTGAAAGGTGGTTTTAGTGATTTTTATATGTTAGGTTGGGGCGTTCCAACATTTGACAGTCATTATGTATATTCGTTTCTTTTAAAGTCTGACGGAAGTTGGAACAAATCTGGTTTTAAAAATGATAGAGTTGATGCATTAGTTGGAACTATGCTGACTGAAACAAATCTTGATAAGAGAAATGCTAACATTGCAGAAGCTTGGTCAATTGTTCAAGATAACATGCCTTATTTACCACTTCACCATCAAGTGATTTCTTGGGGAAGTAAGAGTAACGTTATAATCCCAATAAGAACTAATAATGAGCCACTTTTTCGTTTCGCTAAAGTTAACTAAATAAATAACAATGCCAGTACAAAACATTAACTGGCATTGTTTTTAAATAAACTTTAAGTATTTAAGATGTTTAATTATTTCTTAAAAAGACTTTTACAATCAATCCTTGTTATGTTTATTGTTGGGTTTGTATCTTTTTCATTGTTTAACTTTGTTGGAGATCCTGTCCACAATATGGTCGGACAAGAAGCTAGTGAAGAAACTAGAGATGAAATTAGAGAAAAACTTGGATTAAATGATCCAGTTTACACACAGTTTTTTAAATTTGTTGGTAATGTGTCAAATGGAGATTTTGGGTTATCCTATGAATTAAGACGACCAGTTTCATTGCTAATTTCTGAAAGATTACCAGCTACTCTTGAATTAGTTTTAGTTTCAGCCTTTATTGCAATTTTTTTTGGTGTATTTTTTGGCGTCTATACTGCTATTAATCGTGAAGGTTTTGTTAGTAACTTAGTATTAATTAGTTCATTATTAGGCGTTTCTCTTCCAACGTTTGTAATAGGAATTTTATTCATATATTTATTTTCAGTCATTCTTGGTATTTTACCTTCTTTTGGTAGAGGAGAAGTAGTCAACTTTGGTTTCTGGTCAACTGGGTTTCTTACCTTAAGTGGTATAAAAGCATTAATTCTTCCATCAATTACTCTAAGTTTGTTTCAAATGACTTATATCATCAGACTTGTTAGAGCTGAAATGATGGAAATTTTACAAACTGATTATATCAAATTTGCAAGAGCAAGAGGTATCAATAATAAAGTAGTAAACAACAGGCACGCTCTCAAAAATGGTTTGATTCCTGTTATAACTATAACAGGAATAAATGTTGGGACTCTCATAGCATTTTCAATTATTACTGAAACTGTGTTTCAATGGCCTGGGATGGGGTTATTATTTATAAATGCAGTTCAATTTGTAGATATTCCAAT
Source organism: SAR116 cluster bacterium AG-337-N21 (assembly GCA_003282145.1). Classification (GTDB taxonomy): domain Bacteria; phylum Pseudomonadota; class Alphaproteobacteria; order Puniceispirillales; family Marisalimonadaceae; genus Marisalimonas. The sequence continues at coordinate 40,114 of QBZZ01000011.1, read as the reverse complement.
TATGTCAGCTTATTTAATAATGGTTGCTTTTTTATTTGTAATGATAAATTTCATCGTGGATATTACTTATTATTTTATTGATCCGAGAATTAGATTTAAAGAAGAGGAAACAATTAAATGATTCCTCAAATAATTAAAAATTTTTTAGATTCAGACATTGGGTATAGTTTCATTAAATCTAAAGTAGCTATTGTTTCTTCAATAATTTTTTTAACAATTGTGCTTATTTCTTTATTTGCAGTTCTAGTTGCCCCTTATAATCCTTTTGACCCTAAAAATATTTCATTAATGGATGCTTTTACTCCCCCAATATGGTCGGTTGGTGGAAGTATTGACTTTATACTGGGCACTGACCAACAAGGTAGAGATATGCTGTCAACTATGATTTATGGTTCACAAATTTCTTTAATAGTTGGTTTCGCTTCAATAATTTTTGCTATGTTTTTAGGAGTTTTTTTAGGAGTTACAGCAGGTTATTTAGGTGGTCGCTATGAAATTATAGTTATGAGATTAACTGATGTCCAACTGACTATACCTAGCATTTTGATGGCTCTTTTAGTTGATGGAATAGCTAGGGGTTTCATATCTAAATCACTTCATGATGATATGGCTATATATGTTTTAATCTTAGCAATAGGAATTTCGGAATGGCCGCAATTTGCCAGAATTACACGAGCAGCCACTCTTGTTGAAAAAAATAAAGAATATGTTTTAGCGTCTAAGATAATTGGACTATCTCATGTTGTTATTATGATAAGACACATTCTTCCTAATATTCTTAGACCTATTTTAGTTATAGCAACTATAGGATTATCGCAGGCTATTATAACTGAATCTACTCTTAGTTTTTTAGGGGTAGGTTTTCCTCCTACAAATCCATCTTTAGGCACTCTAATTAGATTTGGAAATAACTTTTTATTTTCTGGAGAATGGTGGATTACTTTTTTTCCTGCAATTTTTCTTGTTGTTCTTGCTTTATCAATTAATTTATTAGGAGATTGGATGAGGGACGCCTTAAATCCAAAACTAAAAGTAAGATGACTTTTTTAAAAATAAATAATCTAGATATTGAATATCAAACTCGTAAAGAAACTATTTCTGCGAGTAAAAATGTTTCTTTTACTCTAAAAAGAGGTGAAATAATAGGAATAGTTGGTGAATCTGGATCAGGAAAATCAACAATAGCTAATGCAATAATTAATTTAATAGATAAACCTGGAAAAATTACGAATGGTTCTATTTTATTAGATGAAACAGAATTATGTAATAATGAAGAAGTCACTAGATCTATAAGAGGAAAAAAAATTGGTTTTATTTTTCAAGATCCACAAACATCACTAAATCCTCTTTTCACAATTAAAGATCAATTAGTAGAGACAATTCAAACACATACAGATCTTAATTATGAAAAAGCTCTAGAAAAATCGATAAAGTTATTAACAGAGGTTGGAATAGAGAACCCTAATAAAAGAATTTATGATTATCCACATCAATTTAGTGGAGGTATGCGACAAAGGGTTGTAATAGCCCTTGCAATAAGTTGTGAGCCAGATTTATTAATAGCTGATGAACCAACAACTGCTTTGGACGTGAGTATACAATTTAAAATACTAAATCTTTTAAAGAAACTTACTGTAGATCGAAATTTAGGTGTTTTAATTATCACCCACGATATGGGTGTGATAGCAGAAATTACAAACAAAGTAATAATCTTGCGACATGGCAAGATCGTTGAGCATGGAGAAACTCATAAGGTTTTATCTAAACCTAGTTCTATGGAATGTAAAAGTTTAGTAATGTCTGTTCCTCCAACTAACAAAAAAATAAATAGATTTAAATATTTAAGTCCTGAAGGCAAACAAATTATTAATACTTCAATAAACTTAACAAAAAATATTATTAAAAATTGGGGAATTCGAGAGTTAAGCAATAAAAAATTATTGGATTTTAATAATGTTACAAAGGTGTTCGATGAAGAAAAAATTCTTTCCACTAAAGATGTTGAAGATAAGATTAAAGCTTTAGACAATGTATCTTTTAACATATTTGAAGGAGAAACATTTGGATTAGTCGGTGAATCTGGATCTGGAAAATCAACAATAGCTAAAATTATAAGTGGTTTGTTACCTCCATCAAAGGGAGAAATTAAATTTGATAATTTATCATTATTTAATCCAAAAAATAAAATGAAGATTAGGGAATTTAAAGGTCAAATCCAAATGATTTTTCAGGATCCATATTCATCATTGAACCCAAGGTTTAAGATTAAGCATATTATTTCTGAACCAATAAAGTTTTTTCAAAAGAATATTGATAATTATTCTTTAAATCAAAATATAAATGACCTAATTGATATTGTGGGTATATCAAGAACATCACTTGAGAGATTTCCTCATGAATTTTCTGGTGGACAAAGGCAAAGAATCTCTATTGCTAGAGCTCTCGCAACAAAACCTAGATTATTAATTTGCGACGAACCTACTTCAGCCTTAGATGTAACAATCCAAGCACAAGTATTAAATCTCTTAAAGGATTTACAAGAACAATTAAACCTAACAATATTATTTATAAGTCATGATCTGGCAGTTATTCGTCAAATGTGTGATAGGATAGCCGTGTTAAAAAAAGGTAGTATTTGCGAAATAAATAAAACTGAAAATATTTTTAATAATCCTAAACATTATTACACCAAAGAACTTTTAAGATTAATGCCAAAAATTGAATCTGAATTTTAAAATATCGTAAGACTTTAGGATAGAAATTGGTGTAATCAACAATCTTAAATTTACTATTTATTTTAACTATTTTTTCTTATAAAAAGTATTAATGTATTTTATTGTGTGCACATCATGAAGTCTATATTATTCGGCTCAATAGGCTCTGTAGTAGAAAGTTCTGAAATTCAAAGACAAGCTTTTAATGAAGCTTTTAAAGAGTTTGGTGTTGACTGGTATTGGAATGTAGGTAACTATATCAAAATGCTACAAAAACCAGGTGGTTTAAACCGTCTGGTTGAATATTCAAAAAATGAATTAAATTCAGATGATGCTAAACTAATATATTTATTAAAAATAAAACATTTCAAATTGTTATCGGAAAATAATTTAAAGCCAAGAGATGGTGTTTTAGATGTAATCCAATATGCGTTGAAACATAATATTAAAATTGCTTTTATTACAACGACAACAAAAGATACTCTTGATATAGTAATCAATAATTTATCAAAATATATTGATTTTTCAAAATTTGACTTAATTACTCATGATGAGTTTGTCACTAATAGAAAACCTGACCCAGAAATTTATAAATTTGCTTTAAATTACCTTGGTTCAACTCAATCGAGCTCGATAGCAATTGAGAATACTTTAGAAAATTGTAATTCTTCAATAAATGCAAAAATACAAACTCTTCTTTACCCGGGTGAATATACTATTTATGGCGAAAATTCTTTAATAAGCAGAGATATACTAAAATCTGTTAAATCATTCTTTGAAGAGAGTTAAATGATACCAAATGGCTGAAATTCAATTAATTAAAGTGTCAAAAAGTTGGGGAGATTTCAACGCTGTAGTTGATTTTAATTTAACGATTAAAGACAAAGAGTTTTTAGTGTTATTAGGACCTTCTGGTTGTGGTAAAACTACTACAATGAGAATGATAGCTGGGTTAGAGGATTTAACAGATGGCATTATCAAAATTAATAATAAAATTGTAAATGATTTAGAACCTAAAGATAGAGATATTTCTATGGTATTTCAATCATATGGTTTGTACCCGAATATGACTGTTTTTGAAAATGTACGATTTCCACTAAAAATACGTAAAATACCAAAAAATGACCATAATAATTTAGTTATGAAGGCTATTAATCTTGTCGAATTAGAAGATTTTTGTCATAGAAAACCAGCTGAACTATCAGGAGGACAAAAACAAAGAGTGGCATTAGCTAGAGCATTAGTAAGAAAACCAAATGTTTTTTTAATGGATGAACCACTTTCAAATTTGGACGCTAAATTAAGGGTTTCAACAAGAGGTCAAATTAAACATTTACAAAATAAATTAAAAATTACTACTGTATATGTTACTCACGACCAAATAGAAGCAATGACTTTAGCTGACAGAGTAGTGATAATGGACAAGGGTATTATTCAACAAATAGGAACACCAAAACAAATTTATGAAAAACCAATAAATACATTTGTTGCATCTTTCATTGGTAACCCGCCTATGAATTTAATCAGTGGAAATATTAAAAATAACGTTTTTATTTCAAACGATATAAAAATTGAAAATTTTGATCATCCGAGTGGGAAATATAAACTTGGATTTCGTGCAGAAGATGGTAAAGTAAATAAAAGTATTTCTGGAAATATTAAAGGTCCAATTTTTTCCATAGAACTTTTAGGGGATGCGACGATGGTTACAGTAAAAGTGGAAGAAAATCTAATTTCAGTAAAAATGAAAAATACTTTTAATGCATCTATAGGAGATGTTATTAGTATATCAATTTTATCATCTAAGTGTCAGATTTTTGATGATAAAACTGGTTATAATTTAAGTTAATCAAGGAGAATCTATGAAACTATTATTAATTAAAATTTTTTCAACAATTGTTTTTTTAACCTCATCAAGTGCATTCGCTTGTAGTATTGCTGCTAGGGTTAGTATTGTTGGGAACGAATTTCCAGCAATTCAAACTGTTGGTTCTGGTGCTAAGGAATGTAAAGGTGCTAAAGTATCAGCAAATTTAACCGCAGATCATCAAAAAATTAATGTTGCTGGAATGAGTAGTGAGCCAGCTGAATATACTTCAGCTATTGTTGCTAACACCTCAATTGTTGCGCTACTAAACGACGATCTTATAAGACCGTTAGATAGTTTGGTCAAAAAACATGGGAAAGGTTTGAAAAAAAATCAGCTAATCACAATTGACGGTAAAATAATGGCTGTAGCTTTTATGGCTAATGCTCAACATCTTGTTTATAGAAAAGATATTTTAAAAAAACTAAATATTGATGTTCCGAAGACTTATGAAGAAATGCTAGCTGCTGCCAAAAAGATTAGAGATTCTGGTCTTGTTAAAAATCCAGTTGGTGGCGCCTACAAGGCGGGTTGGAATTTAGCCCAAGAATTTAACAATATGTTTATTGGATATGGTGGTTCACATTTTAAAGGTAATACTGCTGAGCCAAACGTAAATTCCGAGTCTGGTGTAAAAGCTCTTAATATGATGAAGGCTCTGTCTGGTTATATGAATCCAGATTTTTTAACTCACGATAGTAATGCGACAAATGCTGAATTTAGGGCTGGAAATGTTGCTATAATGAATATGTGGGGAAGTAGAGCTGCCACATTAGTTGATGCTGATGGAGTTAGTGACGAAGTAAAAAATGGTATGGACATTGCTGGTCCAATGACAGTAGGCGGTGGTAAAACACCTGCTTCAACACTGTTTTGGGATGGTTGGACAGTTGCAAAGAAAATAAGTGATAAAGAAGCGGAAGCAACATTTATTGCTATGACTAATGCTATAAGGCCTTCGATTATGGATAATAATGACATTAGAAAGCAAGCTGTTTGGTTAATTGACGGTTATAAACCTACAGAGGCTGCTAGAGGTGTATTTGCTGCAGCAAAAATGAATACCACCCCATACCCAATGTTGCCATATGCAGGATTAATGCATTCCGCTATTGGAAAAGAAATATCAGATTTCATGCAAGGTAAAGAGACTGCAAAAAAGACTTTGTCAGATATAGAAGATGCTTATAAAGCATCTGCTAAAGAAAAGGGATTTTTGTAAAAAAAAGGTTACTAGAGAGTTATAAACTCTCTAGTTTTAAAATATGAAACACAAAACTTTTTTCTGGTTTATTTTTCCAACATTCTTGGCAATGTTTTTCTTCATTACATTGCCAATTATTTCGGTAAGCTTACAATCTCTTCATACTCCGCACGAAAACCTTCTCATAACCGTAGAAAATTGTGACCCTTTCGGCTGCAAAAAGGCTACGACTATTGACCATGATGCAACTAAAAAATTAAAAGAAAATAATCCATTAGGTCAATATGTTGGTTTAGACATATATTTTGATAGAGGACATTTAGCAATTCAACAGGTCAAAAATTTATGGTCAAAAACAAATAATATTTTTGAATTTTTAAAATTAACTGCAGATTTACCATTTTATAAGGCTTTATTCTTTACTTTAACTTTCACTTTTACCGTTACACCAATAATGCTTGTTTTTGGGCTTTTGATTGCCTTAGGTGTGAATTCATTTAATCAAAAATTAAAAGGTTTAATTATTTTCTTTTCTCTTCTACCAATGATAGTTACTCCTTTAATAGGATCTATAATACTTTTTTGGATGATAGACAGTAGAGGTATTGTAGGTAACTTTTTACAAATACTGTTTGAAGACCCAAATTTGTCTCTAAAGGCATCTACATTCTTAACTTGGATAATGTTAATAGTTTATGGTGTCTGGCACGCTATTCCTTTTTCATTTATTGTTTTTTATGCAGGTTTACAAACTCTCCCAAAAGACCAGATAGAATCTGCAAAAATTGACGGTGCAAATAGTTTTCAGCAAACAATACATATAATAATACCGCACATAATGCCACTAATTACATTTGTAACCTTAATGCAACTAATGGATAATTTTAGAGTTTTTGAACCAATTGTTGGCTTTAACGCAGAAGCTCACGCCACTTCACTGAGCTGGATTATCTTTAATGATCTTGGTGGTGAAACTAGACAATTATCTGCAGCTGCAACTTCTTCTATACTAACTATTTTGGGTATTATAATTTTACTGTTGCCAGTTTTAATAAAGACGTGGAAAGAATTTGAGTTTAAAAAATGATTTTTAACTTGAATAAAGACATTAATAATAAGCCTTTTATATCAATTATAATCTATTTTTTAATTTTTATATGGGTTTTTGTTGCTGCTTTTCCTTTTATTTGGACTTTTTGGGGTTCTTTCAAAGTAGAATTAGATTTTTTTTCAATTTCTAATTGGACAAATGCAATAACAGGTAAAAATACAGAGCAAACTTATGGTTCTCCATTTACTTTTGTTGGTTATCATGGAGCATGGATTCAAGAAGAGTTTTGGAAGGCTTTTATAAATACATCGTTAGTTTGTTTTTTTGTGGTAATAACTTCACTAACAATAGGTACACTTGGAGCATACGCGCTTTCACGATCAAATTATAAATACACTTTTTGGCTTTTAATAATGGCACTTATATTCAGAGCAATGCCTCCCATAACGCTAGTTGCTGGTTACCTTCCACCCTTTTTTGAATGGAATTTGTGGGGGACTTTACCAACAACAATTATAGTTCTAGTTTCAATAAATCAGCCATTTACTCTATGGATGTTGCATTCTTTTTTTCAAAATATACCTAAAGAACTTGATGAGAGTGCAAAGGTTGATGGTTGTTCACAATATCAAGCTTTTGGCCACGTAATTGTACCTGTTATGTGGCCAGGAATAATTACTACTGGATTATTTAGTTTTTTATTGGCTTATAATGATTTTGCAGTAACTTCAATGCTTTTATCTGATGAAAACAGGACAATGGTACCGAAGATAGCGGCCTTCCTAGGTACTACTTATACCGAAGGTAATGTCATGTTTGCAGTTGCTGCAGTTGTCTCTGCTACTGTGCCACTTTTTATATTAATTATGTTCTTTCAGACAAAAATAGTAAGTGGTCTTACTCAAGGTGCTGTGAAAGGGTAGGAGTTAAATTTATAATGAAAAAAAAAGTGATAGAACAATCAACTCTAACTGCTGTGAACAACTTATCTAAGACAAAAGTTACTAAAGAAATAATTGATAATATGGTTATAGCACTCAATAACCATAGAATTGATGATATAGGAGAGTTTTTTTCCGACAATTTTAACTGGTTTGGTAACTATGGTTGTGGAACAAAAATAGGCTTGAAAGAATTTCAAGAAAATTGGCAAGTTCCATTTCAAAAAGCTTTTTCAGAAAAAGTTTGTGTGGATGAGGCAAGATTGTTTGAGGGAGATTGGGGTGCTGCATTTGGAAGGCAAGAAGCAGTACATAGTGGAACATTTATGGGTATAAGCCCAACAAATAAAAAAATTAACATAAGATATATGGATTTTTGGCAAACCAAAGATAATAAAATAATTAATAATTGGGTGATGGTAGATTTTCCAGACGTGTTGAGACAATTAGGGGTTGATATTTTTAAAGGAGAAGGTTGGGAAAAATTCGATAGTCAAAAAAATTTAATTAATGAACATTCACTTGATCATAATGAAATTGAAGATTTTATATACAGAATTACAGAAGAAATTTGGGAAAATAAAAAAGTTGAAAATATCAGAAACTATTACTCAACAGATGTAATTGTAAGATCACCAAGTATTACAACATACGATTGTGATAGTGTGGTTCAAGCAACCTACAAAACACTTGAGCAATTTCCAGACAGACAGTTAATTGGTGAGGATGTCATTTCGTTTGGATCAATAAAAAGTACTTATCTTAGTTCTCATAGGATCCTATCTACAGGAACTCATTTAGGCGACGGATTTTATGGTAAACCCACGGGTAAGAAAGTTATATATAGGGCTATTGCTGATTGTTTAGTTATTAACAATAAAATCGTAGAAGAATGGATAATTAGAGATGAAGCAAGTATTTTAAATCAATTAGGCTTTAAAGTAAGTGATTTTGTTGAACAACGAATTAGTGATGGAACTTTTAAAAAAAATGATGTTGAGGCTACAAAAAGTTCATTTATCAAAAAAAATATAATTATTGATTGTCAAAATATTTACGCAAAAACTTATAAAGATTCAATTATAGATCTTGTAGAAGATAAATTTTCATTTGAGAAAAAAGTATATGAGCGTTCAGCACAGTTATACTGGTTTGGTGGAGAATTAATTAATACTATTGAAAATATATATGAAAAATGGAACTTGTTTCTTTCATGCTTTAAAATATTAAAATGTGAAGTTTCAAATAGTATAGCTTTAGATCAAAATAATATGAGGCCAAGGGCAGCATTGAGATGGAGGTTAATTTGCTTGCATAACTCTAATGGTTTTTTCGGCTTACCAACTAACAAAGAAATTGAAATTTATGGTATTTCTCACGCTGAGTTCGGCAAACAAGGAATTGTAAGAGAGTTTATTTTAATAGACGAAATTTCAATTTGGAAACAATTATTGCTTTAATATTGATAGGAAGGTTATGAACGAATTAAATATAAATAATAGGTTAGTTAGATATGGAGAATTGATACCATGTAAAACAGCTTTTATAGACACGCATACACCAGGCTCAGATCAAAAAGAAAATTTTACTATTATTGGTTCTGGTGTTTCAGAAAATCCAGAACAACATGTTCATATAAGTATACCTCACGGCTTTAATATTGGGGCAGCTGGTCAACCACCAAAATGTAATAATTCTCTTCATAGTCATCGCACTGCTGAAGTTTTTTTTGTTTTATCTGGAAGGTGGAGGTTCTTTTGGGGGCGTTATGGTAATGCTGGTGAAGTTATACTTGAAAAGGGTGATATTTTTAACATTCCGACAGGTATTTTCAGAGGGTTTGAGAATATTGGAGAAACTTACGGGATGCTTATGGCTATATTAGGAGGCGATGATGCAGGTGGTGGTGTGATATGGGCACCCGAAGTACTTTTAGAAGCAAAGAAACATGGTTTAATATTATCGGAAAAGGGTAAAATCTATGACACACTTAAAGATCAACAAATACCTAACGACGAAAATGAAATGAAACCTCTAGAAGATGATGAATTAAAGAATTTTCCAGAATATACAACTAGTGAAATTGTTCCTTATTATGTTGCAAGATATTTAGACTTGTATTCATTATCATCTGAAACCCCATGTAAAGTAATAGGTGAAAAAGGAAAGATTTATGATAAACCAGGGTTTGAAGTAGAATTTATTTCAGACAAGTCTAAAAAAAACTATGGAATATATACTAAAGACGTTGTTTTTATCCCGGTTTATGGAAATTGGAGAATAAAGTCTGAAATGTTTGACATAATTTTAAATCCAGGCGATACGTTTTCACTTCCTAAAAATAATAAATATACTTTAGAGCCAACAAAGTCAGGGAATGCTTCAATTTATAAAATCATTCCAACGGATGATAAGCCTGGCTCTACTCAAAGGAAATAATATTTAATGACCATTTTAACAACACATGTAGGTTCTCTTCCAAGACCTAAGATAGTTTCTGATTTACTTTTTAAAAGAGAAAAAGAAGAGGAGTATAATCTACAATATTTTGAAGAGGTAATATCAAATAGTGTAGAAGAAGTAGTAAAAAAACAATTAGATGTTGGTGTTGATATAATTTCAGATGGCGAAATGTCTAAAATATCCTATGCAACTTATGTGAAAGATAGGTATAATGGTTTTGCTGGTGATAGCGAGAGAAATCCACCACAAGATTTAGAAAAGTTTCCAAATTATATGAAAAAGATTGCGGATAGTGGAGGCACGCCAACTTATTCACGACCTTGCTGTGTTGCTGCAATATCTTCAAAAAAGAATAATGATTTAACTAATGATATTAAAAATATTTTGAGTGCATCAAAAAAGTTTAACCATAATAAAATTTTTATGAACGCAGCCTCTCCAGGAGTGATATCACTATTTCTTAGTAATTCTTATTATTCAAATAGAAATGAATATTTAGATGCAATTGCATCAGCTATGCAAGATGAATATGAGACAATCGTTAATTCTGGAATCAAACTGCAGTTAGATTGCCCAGATTTAGCTTTATCTAGACATATGACTTTTAAAAGTAAGAGTGATAAAGATTTTGTTAAAATTGCTTGTGAAAATATGGAAATACTCAATCAAAGCCTTGAAAATATTCCATCAGAAATGTTGAGACTTCATGTTTGTTGGGGAAATTATGAGGGTCCACACATACATGATATATCTATTGAACAGATTTTTGATGTTTTGATGTCATTTAAGGGTAACTATTTACTTTTTGAATCTTCGAATCCAAGGCATCAACATGAATGGGAAATTTTTGAGAAATTAAAAAATAAAATACCTGAAAATAAAATACTTATTCCTGGAGTTTTGGATACAACAAGTAATTTCGTTGAACATAGTTCTCTTGTAAGACAAAGAATTGAAAAGTTCGTAAAAATTGTTGGTAAAGATAGAGTAATAGCTGGTACGGATTGTGGGTTTGGAACGTTTGCAGGTTTTGGAAATGTAGATCCAGATATTGCTTACTTAAAGCTACAGTCTTTAGTTGAAGGTGCAAGTAGAGTTAAATAAAAGTTACACGGGTTTAAAATAATTGAATTTTCAATCTGAAAAACAATTAATTCTCAATTTCTATGATGCTATAGGAAATAGTAAAATTGAAGAAATACCAAAGGTATTATCTAATTATTGTTCAGAATATTTATTGTGGCGTGGTTTTCATCCTTTTAATGAAATTAATGGATTAGATAATTTATATTTACAATTCTGGAAACCATTTAAAAAAAGTTTTTTTTATTCTCAAAGAAGGATGGACATCTTTTTAGCTGGATATAATACAATTTCTGGTAATGAGGGTGTTTGGGTTGTCTCAATGGGACATTTAATGAGCTTGTTTGACAATCCTTGGATTGGCATCAAAGATACAAAAAAAATTGCTATATTACGTTACTGTGAATTTAGTAAAATACAAAACGGCAAAATTACTGAAGTGGCGATGTTCTTTGATATACCTCATCTAATGCTACAAGCGGGAATTAAACCTTTCCCAAGTGAAACTGGTATTAGTTTGGTTCAACCTGGCCCTTTAACACATGATGGTTTAATGTTTAACGAACAAGATCCAAATGAAGGAAATAAGACATTAGAAATAATTGAAAATATGATTAATGACGTGAAAGTTTGGACAAGTACGAATAGAGCTTCATTAATTGATGAGCTAAAAAAAAGTTGGAACGATAATATGATTTGGTGGGGACCAACAGGAATTGGTTCAACATATACAATCGAAAGATATGCAGACCAACATGCAGTCCCTTTTAGAGAAACTTTTATAGATAGAAAATTTAACGGTCATCTTTGTCGAGTGTCAGAAGGCAATTATGGTGGTTTTTTTGGTTGGCCTAATTTAACTTTAACGCCTAAAAAAAAGTTTATGGGAATTAAAACTGCTCCAAAATCATCTGAAATGAGAGTAATAGATATGTATCGTAGGGAAGGTAAAAAGTTAACTGAAAATTGGGTATTTATAGACTTGTTACATTTTTTGAAGATTTTAGGAATAGATATACTTAAGAACTTAAAGTAAATTTTTCTCTAATTAAAATACAGGGGTAAATGTATTTATAACCTCTTTAAACCCTTTTACTTTTATTTCATTGTGTTTTTTACAATCAATTTCATTGATTATTAGAGACTTTGTTTTTTCTGAAATTAAAATTTGTCCTATTGGAGATTTGCTTTCTAACCTTGAAGCAAGATTTACAGTTCCACCTATAACAGTGTAGTCTAAACGTTTTTCACTTCCAAAATTTCCCACTGTGCATTCACCAGAATTAATTCCTACTCTAATATTTAGGGGATTTGAAAGATTAAAATCATTCATAAAAACTTTAGATAATTTTTTCATAGTATTTTGCATTTCTATTGCCATTTTTACGCAATTTATAGCGTCCTGATTTTTACCAGCAGTTTGAGGGTCACCAAAAAAAATCATCACGGAGTCACCAATATACTTGTCAATAGTACCACCATATTTAAGAGCTATTTCTGACATTTTAGTCAAGTATAAGTTTAACATTTCAGTTAATGGAGCTGAGTCCATGTTGTCAGAAATTGTCGTGAAGGAAACAATGTCAGAGAAAAATATAGAAAGAAACTTTCTTTCACTTTCAAGCAAAACTTTTTTTTCACCAGAAAATATAGAACTAAACAATTGAGGCGAAAGATATTTTGAAAGTTGACTAGCTATTCCCTCAATTTCTCTACTTTTTTCCTTAGCTTTTTCTTCGGCATTTTTTGCTATTTGTTTTTGTTTGTCAATTTCAGATGCTAAATTACGACGTAATTTGGATTCAAGTTGTAATTTTGCAACTTGCATCTTAAGAGTTCTAATTTCATTACTTTGGTTAGTTTCCATTTTAATCAACGATTATCAATTAATTTAAAAATTTATATTTTTTAAGTTTCGAAAGGATTGACTAGTTTTTGATTTGTAATTTTTTCTGAAGAAACATATCTTTGCATTTCACTTGGCATAGTTACGATAACATCGTTTAAACCCACTTTTTCTAGTACATCTATTATGGACTGTTCATCTTCAGCATACCAATGACAAAAAAAGAAGTCATCCTTACCCATCCAATGCTGTAAAGTCTCAGCCTTTTCTGTTTTTAATCCAGCAAAAAATTCTTTGTCTGTCATTTCGCCTTGTTGCTTAATTACGTCTTTAATTGTATCTGGATTAGACCAAGTATGTGTGCAAATATAATGTTTTTTTTTCATTAGTTACCTCCAAAATAGAAACTTCTTTTAGGCTATAAAAAAAGAAATATCAATCAATATTAATTGGTAGATTATCTATTAAGATTTAAAAAGTTATAGATTAATTAGCTTTTAATTACAGATCCCTCTTGAATAGAAACTTTTGCCATAGCCTGTTCACTTAGACCTTGCATTGCCTTCATAGTTTCAATTTTTTTACCAGCTATATTTATATTTTCAAATATTTCTACTATAAATCCATTATTATCGCCCGTCTTAAATAACATTCTTTTATATTTGTCTTCCTCAATATTGGAACCAATAGCCTGAACTACCGCCCATAATGATGGAGCCAATAGAGTGAAATTAATATTGCGCCCGTACAATTAATCCTCCTGAGATTTTTGTTTTGCTGATATATATGTAGCCATATTTTTTGAGGCTAATTGAAAAATATTTTTCCAATCTTCTGCTTCAAATCCTCTATACCAATTAAATGAAGAAAAAGCTCCACTTGCATATATTAAATTTGTTGTTGCAGCAATATCTTCATCACTCTTAGCCATGACAACACACATAAAATCAAACTCAGGATGATTTAAATATAAAAATTCAATAAATTTGGCTCCAAATGCTTCAGCTAAAGGTTCTGTAATTTCACGTCTATTTTGGGGTTTATTTAACATAGATGCAGCAGTTTCTTGGGAAGTTTTACCAGTGATAATATATTTTTGCATGTTGATTTAGACCTTATCTAATTAAATGAAATTCGATATTACTTATAAAATTATAACAATATCAATTAAATTAATTTTTATGTTTACTTATTAAGCAAATTAAACCTAATATTAATTTTTAAAAGATTTAAGGGGGAGGAAAGTATTAATGACTTTTAAATACAAAGAAAAATATGGGAACTATATTAATGGTAAATTTGTAGACCCAGTAGACGGTAAGTTTTTTGATAATATTACACCAATAAATGGTAAGGTTTTATGCCAGATTGCTAGATCAAACGAAAAAGATATAAATTCAGCTTTAGATGCAGCTCACGCAGTAAAAGATGCTTGGGGAAAAACAAGTGTTACTGAAAGAAGCAACATTATGATACAAATTGCCCAAATATTAGAAGATAATCTTGCCATGTTAGCAGAGGCTGAGACTTGGGATAATGGAAAAGGCATAAGAGAAACTACTGCTGCGGATTTACCTTTAGGTATTGATCATTTTAGATATTTTGCTAGTGTAATTAGAGCTCAAGAAGGAACACTTGCTGAACTTAATAATGACACTGTTTCTTATCTAATACCTGAACCATTAGGTGTGGTTGGTCAAATAATACCATGGAACTTTCCTTTATTAATGGCTATTTGGAAATTAGCACCTGCTTTAGCAACTGGAAATTGTGTTGTTTTAAAACCTGCAGAACAAACACCAGCTTCAATAATGGTAATGATGGAATTAATTGGTCATTTGATACCACCAGGTGTTGTAAACATAGTTAATGGTTATGGACTAGAAGCTGGTAAACCATTAGCATCAAGTACAAGAATAGCCAAAATAGCATTTACTGGTGAGACGACTACAGGAAGAATGATACTGCAATATGCGAGTCAAAACTTAATTCCTAGTACTTTAGAACTAGGTGGAAAGTCTCCAAATATTTTCTTTAAGGATATTGCTGAAGCAGATGATGACTTTTTTGATAAGTGTATTGAAGGTTTTGTTATGTTTGCTCTTAATCAAGGTGAAGTTTGCACTTGCCCTAGTAGAGCATTAATACATGAAGATATTTATGATAAATTTATTGAAAGATGTATTGAAAGGACAAAAGCAATAACTCAAGGTGATCCTCTTGATTCAAATACTATGATAGGAGCAATGGCTTCTGCTGAGCAATATGAAAAAGTAAAATCATATTTAGACCTTGGAAAAAAAGAAGGAGCAGAAGTTCTTGTTGGTGGTGATGTCGCTCAAATGAGTGGTGACCTTGCAAATGGATATTATATACAACCTACAATATTTAAAGGTCATAATAAGATGAGAATATTCCAAGAAGAAATTTTTGGACCGGTTGTTTCTGTTTGTACTTTCAAAACAGATGAAGAGGCACTAGAAATAGCCAATGATACTCTTTATGGTCTAGGTGCTGGTATATGGACAAGAGATCTCAACACATCTTATAGATTTGGACGCGCAATTAAAGCTGGAAGGGTTTGGACAAATTGTTACCATGATTACCCAGCTCATGCTGCCTTCGGTGGTTATAAGCAATCTGGTATTGGTCGTGAAAACCATTTAATGATGTTAAACCATTATCAGCAAACTAAGAATTTATTAGTAAGCTATAGCCCAAAAAAGCTAGGTTTCTTTTAATTCAATTTAAAGGGCGCAAGTTGCGCCCTTTTTTTCTTTAGGAGATTTAATCAATGTTAGATCAGGTTGAAGCAACTCAAGAAGCTTTAGATTTAATTGAAGATATAAAAAAAGACTACGGTGAAGTTTTATTTCATCAATCTGGAGGATGTTGTGATGGGTCCGCACCTATGTGCTTTCAAAAAGGTGATTTCTTAATTGCGGATCATGATGTGCAGATGGGAGAGATTGGTGGTGTTCCTTTTTATATAGGTGGACTTCAGTTTGAGGCTTGGAAACACACAAGATTAATAATAGATGTGGTTGATGGACAGGGTGGCATGTTTTCTTTGGATAATGGTCGAGGTAAAAGGTTCATTACTAGATCTGAGATATGTTCTGTTTAAAAAATTAATATTTATTGACTTAATAATATTTAATTTTAGAGAAATTTTTTAGAGTTCATTTATTATTTTAATAAACAAATGTCCTATCAGACTCTAATGACAAATTTAATAACGTCTTTGGAAAAACTTTTCTTGCGTTAGCATCTTTAAGATCTTGCTCCGTTACACCTCTTATTTCACAAGAGATTGCTGAAACGTACATTGGTACTTTTGCTTTTTTTAGTATTTCAAAGTGTTCTTTTAAACTGCCAGTCCCTAAACCAACTAAATTATCCAAAACTGGAGGTCTTATCAAACTAACGGCATCAGCATTAAGAAATACAACAACTTCATGACCTTCTTCAACTGCAGTCCTTGCTAACATAAAACCAAGTGATGCCTTGGTTTGGTTGTTTGTACCATTAGTAATGTTAAATAAAATTTTAGCCATCAAAAAATCCTCATTGTATTATCCATAGATCATTTTATTAAATAATCATATGTATTTCACTAAGTTGTAAAATTATGATTAAAACTTATACATCTAACTAAATATTATTGGCTCATTACATATCCACCATTAGGCGAGATTGTCTGTCCGGTAACAAATTTAGCTTCCTCAGATGCTAAATAAACCGCAGCCCATGCTATATCGTCAACTTCTCCAAATGTTTTCATAGGTGTGGATGATTTAACAAGCTCTATCACATCTCCTAGGCCACTTGTCATATCAGTATCAATATAACCTGGTGCAATAGCATTAACTCTTATATTCCTAGACGCCAATTCCCTTGCTGTAGCCCTTGTGAAGCCAAGAATTGCAGCTTTTGCAGCAGAATAATGGGGAGAAGATGGACCGCCTGTTGTACCCAAAACTGATCCCATATTTATTATTGAGGCACTTTCTTGATTGTTCATTATAGTTAAGGCTTCTCTCGTACAAAAAAAAGTACCATTCAAATGAACTGATATCATTTTGTGCCATTCATCATCTGACATGTTTACAGTCACATCAAAATGAGTACTAATTTTTTCTGATTTTGAAAATTCTTTTATTTGAAGTTTGTTTACTTTTATTCTTTCATCAATTAAGTCTTGTCTGTTTTCAAAACCATTAATGCCCGCATTATTTACCAGAATGTCTAATTGTTTAAAATTTGATCTAACTTTCGTGAACACATCTTTAACACTTTTGGAATTTGATACATCTACATAGAAGGCCGTGCCACCTAACTCATTAGCTCTTTCAGAAGCTTGATTGATGTTAATATCACACAATATGACCACTGCGCCTTCATTAGTAAAATGCTTGGCAATTGAGGCCCCTAGGCCTCTAGCAGCCCCTGTAATTAAAGCAACTTTATCTTTTAATCGATCCATATTTAAATTTCAGCACAAATTTGTTTATGAATAAAGTTTTTTATGATTTCTTGCTATTTATATATTAGAGACATATTTTATTATGATGGTAAAAAAAGAAAATAATAAAAATAGTAAGTATTTCGAGGATTTTTCAATTGGTGATAAATACTTAATACCATCTAGAACCCAAACTAGTGGTATATTTTCAATGTTTCAGGCTGCTTCAGGAGATAATGATCCAATTCATTATGATTTAGAATATTGTAAAAAAAGGGGACATCCAGAAATGTTAGCTCATGGACTACAAGTCATGATACAAACTGCAGCAGGTGCTGGAACATTTCCTTCTGAGGTAAGGGATAGTTTAATTGGTTTAATTGAGATTTCTGGAAAAATGTTAAAACCTGTTTATAGAGAAGATACTTTATACCCTGAACTAATGATTTCTAATCTAATTTCTCAAAACACTACAGGAATTTTAGAAATGAAAGCAACTATTAAGAACCAAAAAAACATACTAGTTTTTGAAGGGTTCCATAAATATTTAATCAAAAAATTAGTGAATTAAAATATTAATAAATATTTATAAAGTTTTGTAATTATTTAAATAATTATTTAATTCTTAAAGAAGGAAGGCCAACTCCTGTTGCTTCAAATCCTCCATCTACTGCCAAGACTTGACCTGTAATATAAGAAGCTTTTTCAGATGCTAAAAAATAAATTCCATTAGCAATTTCTTGTTCGGTGCCATATCTATTAAGTGGAATTGCGTCATGATAAGCGTCAATAATATCTTGAGTATGCACTGCCATTGCTAGTTTTGTTTTTACTGGACCTGGAGCGACACAATTAACTCTAATACCATGTTCACCTAATTCGGCTGCTTGTTGCTTGGTTAGCTGAATAACGGCTGCCTTTGACGTCCCATAAGCGACTCTGAGGGTTGATGCCCGTAAACCAGATATAGATGCAATATTAATTATATTTCCTTTTGTTTTTTTTAAATGCGTAATTGCTTTTTGTGAGCATAAAAAAACACCATCTAAATTCGTTTTCATAACTTCATTCCATCTTTTGAAGTTAGTTTCCTCAATATTACCAAAATCAGCTACACCCGCATTATTGACTAATACGTCAATTCTATTATGCCATTCCAATATTTGACTATACATTTTCTTTAATTCATCATCATTTGAAATGTCAAAACAAAATGTTTTCATATCTTTATTTTTCAAAGGTAAGTTATCAATCTCTTTCTTATCATTATCAATTACTGCAACTTTATAACCATTTTCATTAAACACAAAAGCTGTAGCTAGCCCAATCCCTCTAGCGGCTCCTGTAACTATGGCTAACTTTTTACTATCTTCGTTCAATGTTTTTACATACTCAACGTATTAGCTTAGGTTGTTAGTGGATTTGATGGCCTATCTTCAAGTTCTGATTTCCATCTAAAAACATTTTTGTATTTATCTTCAAGATCAATTTTTAAGATTTTTGATAAATTAAACATAAAATGTGCTGTTATGTCTGCAACAGAAAATTTTTCTCCAGCAATAAACTTGTTGTTTGAAAGATGTGGCTCAGTCCTACTAAGAAAAATTTTAAACATTTCAATTCCACGAACAACAATTTCAGGCGATTGATCAATTTCGTTCCGCGTGCCCGGAACTACTTTTCCCTTAAAAAAAGATGTTTTATTTCTTACAGAATGCAAGAGAGGTAAAAATCCGTCTAATTCTATTCTTCTGTTCCACATATCAATAATAGCTATCTCCTTACTATTACTTCCAAATAAATTTGGATTTTCAAATTTATCTTCTAAATAACGACAAATTGATATTGTTTCAGAAATAATTGTACCATCTTCTAATTCCAAAAATGGAACGCAATTAAACGGGTTCATTGTTTTATATGGTTCTTTAAATATTTCATCTTCTCTAACATTTACTTGAATAGTTTCTATATTTATATTTTTCTCTTTTAGGAACATTTCTACTCTTAGAGCGTTTGCTGCTGGGGTGAAAGTGTATAACTTCATTAATTACCTCTAAAATTTTTATTTAAAAAAAATTTGTCTATTATTCGAATTAGTTTTTTATTCTATATCCAGTTTTAAAAATATACCAAATTATACTAATACAAATGCTAGTGAACAAAAGTATAAAAAAAACGCTTGTTAGTATCGGCACATCGCCAATACCAAAAAAAGCCCATCTAAATCCAGATATTAGATAAACTATAGGATTTAATAGAGCAAAGTTTTGCCAGAATGGTGGTAACATATCTAATGTATAAAAACTTCCTCCTAAAAATACTAAGGGAGTTATTATTAACATAGGAGCTATATTTAACTGCTCAAAATTATCTGAAACAATGCCAATAATAAATCCTAGAAGGCTAAAACTTATACATGTTAACAATAAGAAAAAAACCATAAAAAATGGGTGAACAATATTTATAGTAACAAAAAGATAAGATGTTGCTAATATTATTAATCCAATAGAAAATGCTTTGGTAGTTGCAGCACCTACATAACCAATTACTATTTCGACAAATGATAATGGGGCTGACAAAAGTTCATAAGTAGTTCCAATAAATTTTGGAAAATAAATCCCAAAAGACGCATTGTTAACACTTTGCATTTGCACGGTTAACATTATTAAACCTGGGACAATAAATGCACCATATGAGACATTACTAATATTTTCCATTCTAGAACCAATAGCTGCACCAAAAACAATAAAATAAAGTATTGTTGATAAAACTGGCGAAACAAGACTTTGAATTAAAGTTCTAAAAGATCTATTCATTTCATATATGTATATTGCTTGAATTCCTCTTAGGTTCATTTACTAATCCTTAATAATTTTTACAAAAATATCTTCTAACGAAGTTTCTTCGGTTTGTATGTCAAATAAATTTATTCCAATTTCATTCATGTCAGAGAGAAGGGATGTTATGCCTGTTTTTTCTTTACCTATATTATAATAATAGTTAAAAGAATTACCATCATCTATTAACTTTAATTTATATTTTGCTAGTTTCTGAGGTATCTTTTTAAGAGGTTTTTTAAGTCTAACTTTTAAAATTTTAATACTCATTCTCTTAATTAATTTATTTTTTTCTTCAACTAATAGTAATTCTCCATTGTTTACAATTCCTATTCTGTCAGCTATCATTTCAGCCTCTTCGATATAATGTGTTGTCAAAATTATTGTAACTCCTTCATTTTTTAATTCTTTCACGATATTCCACATGTCTTTTCTAAGTTCGACATCTACGCCTGCTGTAGGTTCATCTAAAAATAAAATTTTTGGGTTATGACTTAATGCTTTTGCAATCATTACCCTGCGTTTCATACCTCCTGAAAGAGACTTAATAATATTATCTTTTTTGTCATATAACTGTAATTTTGTAAGAAGTTTTTCTATGTATTCGTTATCATTCTTTTTACCAAATAATCGTCTTGAAAATTTAACCGAATTAATTACTTTTTCAAATGGTTCTAGTGCTAATTCCTGAGGTACAAGCCCAATAATCTCTCTTGTTTTTCTATAATCTTGAATTACGTCTAATCCATTAACTGTGATGCTCCCAGATGTTATGGACGCAAGTCCACATATTGTGGAAATGAGAGTAGTTTTACCTGCTCCATTAGGACCCAGGAGAGCAATTATTTCCCCTTGATTAATTTTCAGACTTAAATTTTTAACTGCAATAAAATCATTGTCATATTTCTTAACTAAGCTTTTAACTGAAATTATTTCTGACAATTCTTTTTCCTTAATTTATATAAATAAATCATTACATTGATTTTATATAAAAGTAATTTTTTAAATTAAATAGTTTAAAAAATATTACATTAACTATGTAATAGAAACAGAAACTAGAAAATTTAATTCAGTTTGCAATTATTAACATTCTTTTTTTTAGCTGTTTTTGAAGCGCTTTTACATCGAATGGTTTCATTTTTTTCCATTTTTGGCATTCTTCTCTTGTTCTTCCACACCCTATGCACCAACCATTTTGACCGGTAAATTTACACACATCAATGCAAGGACTTTTCTGACTTTTCATTCTTGTAATCCTAAAATCACCATTATATTTAATCTCCTTGATAAGGTAATGAAGAATGATGAAGATTTATAATTAATTCTCCGTTATCATTCTTAATGTAACCAAAAGTATACTCAACTCTAACCTCTTCACTTACAGTGCTAGTTTGAAAATAATAATTGCCCATTACTAGAGCAGTATGATCTTCCAAAATAAAATATCTATCGCCAAAACGAATTTTTTTCCATGGTTTTAGAGCAAATCCTTTATCTTCTTTTACTGAACCACCGACGAAATAGGATAAAGCATCATCAAATTTTATTCTGAACTGGTTTTTTGAGGCTAAAGTCGGTTTGAAAAGTACGTTACTAAAACCATATGCGTAAAAATTAGAAATAAAGTCGTATGCGGCTTGCTTGTAGTCACCTTTATTTGTATAAAGATCCCCAATTTGAATAACATGATCTGCCCATAATCTTTGGGCATTAATCACATCTTCTTTTGAAATAATATTTTTCAATTTTCTAATTATCTTTCAATGGTTATTATAAGATATACTTATAAAATTATCCATAATAGATATAATATCAATATTATTAATCAACAAAAATATCTCTAATTTTCATTAAGTAACAAAACAAAAAAAGTTCTTAACATAGATTTTAGTAGGGTGTTGTCAAAAAAAAAATGCAATGTTATAACATTGCAAAGTGAATAATTACTTTTTTAATTAAAGGGAAAAAAATGATAAAAAGTAAATCTTGTCTAACTCATGCAGATCGAGTATTTCAGTATTTAAAAAGTAAAGATCAACCACTTACAGCTTATGATATTCTTGAGGGTATGAGGTCAGAAGGCGTTGCAGCCGCTACTACAGTTTACAGAGCTTTAGACAAATTACTGACTACTGGATTAGTGCACAAAATAGAATCTCTTAATGCATGGACAGTATGTTGTGGATCTCACAATGACAAAACACCTGTCTTTGAAATATGTAATGATTGCGGATATGTTAAAGAACATCTTGACCAAGATTTTACGAACAATATAAATAATTTATCCAAAAGAACTGGTTTTATCCCTGATAATCCAGTTCTAGAAATTCACGGTCGATGTGGTGCATGTGCAAATAATTAATAGAGTACCTGAAAGGAAAAATAATGAATGATATGTCGCAAGTACCAGTAACAGTACTAACTGGATTTCTTGGTGCTGGTAAAACCACACTCCTAAATCGTATACTTACAGAACAGCATGGGCAAAAATATGCTGTAATTGTTAATGAATTTGGAGAACAAGGTATTGATAATGATCTCGTTGTAGATGCTGATGAAGAAGTTTTTGAAATGAATAATGGCTGTATTTGTTGTACAGTTAGAGGTGACCTAATTCGTATACTTGGCGGTCTAATGAAGCGTGCGGACAAACTTGACGCAATTATAGTTGAGACTACAGGCCTTGCAGATCCAGCTCCAGTTGCACAGACGTTTTTTGTAGACCAAGATGTTTCAGACAGAACTAAATTAGACGCTATAGTTACAGTTGCAGATGCTGTTCACTTAAGTTCACAACTTGGTGAGCATCATGAAGCTGAAGAACAAATAGCATTTGCAGATGTTGTATTACTTAATAAAATTGACCTTGTCGATAATAAAGCCGTTGAAAATGTTCAAACTCGTATTCGTAAAATAAACCCTTACGCAAAAATTATTAAAACTAATCACTGCTCTGCGCCATTAACGGAAGTTCTAGGTTTAAACGCCTTTAGTTTAGATCGAGTTTTAGAAGTTGAACCAGATTTTCTAGAATCTGACCATGACCATGAACATGATGATGATGTTACAAGTTTATCATTTGTGTCTGATACGCCTTTAGATATGGATAAATTTCAAGCTTGGTTTGGTAATTTGTTACAAGAAAAAGGCCAAGATATTTTGAGATCAAAAGGCATTCTGAATTTTGAAGGTAGAGATGATAGGTATGTTTTCCAAGGAGTTCATATGCTTATGGATGCATCTCCAATGGGTCCATGGCCGGCAGGTAAAGATCGTAGTTCAAGAGTTGTGTTTATTGGAAGAAATCTTGAAACTATGAATCTTCAAGAAGGCTTTGAAGGCTGTAAAGTAGCCTAAATGTTCAAGTGATATACTACTAAATAGCATATATTGATGTCAGAAAGAGAAAAATTTTTAAAAGAAAAAATATCTTCCCTTGTCCCAGAGGAAACTGAGCTAGAAAGTAGGGGGGAGCATTTTAATTTTCAAGCTCCTGTAACTTGTTCAGTGACTACCAGTCATTCGATTGCTGTTGGTTTTGGTGATGGTAAAGTTAGGTTTTTTTTTGAAAGAGAAAAACCTAGAATTATTGACGCTCATAACGGTGTTGTTTTATCAATAGCTACAAATGGCGAATATATATTTACAGGTGGAGATGATGGAAGATTTTTAAAGTTATCTCAAAATGGAGATATTGTTGAGATAGCTAATTTTAATTCTCGATGGGTAGACTCTGTTGCTGCTTACAAAGATAGTATGGTTTGTTCATCTGGTCGTAATGTTTACATATGGTCTGGGGATCAAAAGAAAGCAAAGTCACTTGAGCATTCAAGTACTGTAGGAGGTTTAGCCTTTGATCATACTGGAAAACGTTTAGCTGTTTCTTCATATGGAGGTGTAACAGTATGGGAACGAGGAGAGCGTCGATGGACGTCAAAAAGATTAGTATGGAAGGGTTCTCATAGTAAAGTAGGTTTTAGTCCAGATGGAAAATATATTGTAACTTCAATGCAAGAAAGTGAACTTCATGGTTGGCGTCTAAGAGATAAAGTTGACTTAGCCATGAGAGGTTATCCTGCAAAGATTAAGAGCTTTGCATGGGTTGGAGATACTCCGCATTTAGCAACTTCTGGAGACCATCAAGCTATATGTTGGCCATTTGATGGAAAAGATGGTCCACTTGGTCGTGAACCAGTTTGTGTTGCAGATTGTGGCAAACAAATTTCAACTTTTATAGAGCCCTTGACTGGAGAAAAAGCTGTTTTTGTAGGTTTTAATGATGGTAGTGTCTTGTTGTCTGAGCTCGATGAAAATAAAAATCCATTTGTAATAAGAAATCCAAAAGGTTCTGAAATTTCTGCAATAGCAATTTCTCCTAATCGTTCATATATCTTAATAGGTGACTCAGACGGAAATATTTTATGGTCTACGCTATGGAAAAATAATTAGATGATAGGTATGTTTGAACGCAAAAATGCAAGTCCTGAAGTAATTAGAGATTTAAAAAATAAAATTACTAAGAAATTAAATTTACCAGAAAGTACAATTTTAAGTATTACAGAACTTCATTGTCATGAGCCTAATTGTCCTCCTAAAGAGACTGTAATTACAACTAGATCTATTGATGGGTCTGTCAAAAACTGGCGTTTAGCTAAATCTATTAATGAGATTGGTTTAGAAGACCTAGAAAAACTTAATCAAAGTTAGAAATTTTAAATTTAATGTTATATATCAATAATTTAATTAAAATTTAAATAGTTTATATTAATTTTAATTTTCACCAATAATTTTAAAAAAATCCTCTATAATCGATTTTTTAACATCACGAGTAATGAATACCATTCGGGTACTTTTATCTTTGTCAGGCCATTCTTTTAGCCATTTCACAGGATGAAAAATATGTTGAACACCATGAATAATTGCAGGCCCATCCTTGCCTTTTATATTTATTATGCCTTTTAATCTTAACAATTTAGCTCCCATTTGACTTGAAAGTAATTCAACAAAAAAATTAAAAGTTGTCATACTTATCTGCTTATTGGTTACTAATGAAAAACTTTCGATGTTATCACCATGACGATTTATATCATGATGCTCGTGTTCGTGATTATGATGGGTATTTTTGTTATTGGTTTCATTGTATTTTTCAATTGCTAACCACTTTCGAGAATCCCATGAATTATTTAGTGGATCGTAATCATTTAATCCTATTAGCTCGGTTAAAGGGAGATTTTTTTTATTACTCTCAATTATATTTGCTTTTGGATTAATTTTCTTAATTCTATTTTTAATTGAATTAGTATTAGAGCTTTCTGAAAGATCAGTTTTGCTTAAAATAATCTTATCAGCTAAGGCTGTTTGTTTGATTGCTTCTTTGTGATTATTATATGTATTTTCAGCGTTTACAGCATCAACTAATGTAATGATACCGTCAATAGCGTAAATTCTATGTAAATCTAGAGATGTCATAAGAGTATGTATGATAGGAACAGGGTCTGCTAAACCGGTAGTTTCTATAATAACTCTATCAAAATAAGGAATGGTCTTTCTTTCTAATTTCTTCATTAAATCAAGAAGAGTTGATTTTAGATCTTCCTGGATAGTGCAGCATATACAGCCATTTTGAAGTTCGACTATGTTTTCGTCAGTAGTCTCTACTAAATTATGATCTATGCCAACTTCTCCAAATTCATTAATAATTACAGCGGTATTTGTCATAAACTCTTGTTTTAAAAGAGCAGACAAAAGAGTTGTTTTTCCGCTGCCTAAAAACCCAGTTATTACTGATACAGGAATATTAGTAAGAAATTGAGACATTATTAAAGTTAACACATTGTAATTCTGAATATAAATTGTATGTTATGTTATAACGTAACGTAATTGTCTAGAAAAGAGTAACAATGACCAAAAATATAAATAATGAAAATATTATTAAATTTAATCCTGATCCGTCTAGAGAAGAGGCTATGCAAGCCGTAAAAACTCTTATTGCATGGGCTGGAGATAATCCTAATCGTGAAGGGTTAGTAGAAACTCCAAAGCGTGTTGTAGACGCTTACAAAGAGTTTTTTGATGGATACAAAATGAACCCAGACGAAATACTATCTAAAACGTTCGAAGAAGTAGAGGGTTATGATGAGATGGTTATTATTAAAAATATTAGACTAGAATCTCATTGTGAACATCATATTGTTCCAATCCTAGGCATTGCTCACGTTGCATATATGCCCAATAAAAAAGTTGTAGGAATTAGTAAGTTAGCTAGATTGGTTGATGTATTCGCTAAACGACTTCAAATACAAGAAACCCTAACTGCTCAGATTGCAGAAACTATTCAAAGAGTACTAGATCCCCTTGGAGTTGCTGTACTAATTGACGCGTCTCATCAGTGCATGACTACTAGAGGAGTTCATAAACTAGAGTCAAGTACAGTTACAAAGCGTATGCTAGGTGTGTTTAAAACTGATGAAAATGTAAGATCTGAATTTATGGAATTAATTAGATAGGAGATTAAAATGATTGTTAAAATGGATATAGATTTAGCTAGGGGTTTTGGACCTTGGAAAGAAATGTTTGTTAAAAATGAACATAAATTAAATGCTCACGGCGGTAGGTTGGTTTTCGCAGGTACTGAAAAAGATAACGATAATAAATTAACTGTTATTATGGACTTTGACTCACCTGAAGCATTAAAAAGTTTTGCTAGTGATGAAGAACTCTCTAAAATTAGAGCAGAGGCTGGTGCAATGTTAGAAACTAGTACAGTCACTATGATGTGTGCAGAATCTTTCACAAGCACTAACAATTAATAAATAAATCATTTAGTTTTGTCTAAAATAAAATATTTTATATTGGGCAATCCTTAAATTTAGAGCCTACAGCCTTAACTACTTTGGGATCTTTTTCTACTTCGTCACATATCTTTAATACGTTGGGGCATTTTTTGAAAGGTTTATCTTGACATGTATCTCTTAATACAGAAAAACCAGCTGTCTCCTGAACGGTTCTAATACAAGTATAGATAAAAATATCTGCGTAAGAACAAAATTCACCAGTAATAAAAGGACCTATTTTTTTACTTTTAATATGATTTTCTAAATATTGAAGTCTTGAATGATGTAATTTTGTTAGATTTGATACTCCAAGTTCTTTCCCACCTTCTGCAAGTGTGTCAGTAAGTCTCAAATTTCTCCAAAAAGGTTCATTATGTCCAGTAATAATGTCATGAAATGGTGATAATACAAAAGAGTAATAATCCTGAGCCCAAGACCAATACATAGCTGCTAGAGCGGCATTTTCCGTTGATTTTGGTGTAAGGGGGCCTGGATATTTGGTAATTAAATATTGAACAATTGCTAATGAATCATTTAGTTCAATTCCGTTTGAGGGATCTTTTAACCATGGAATAGTTCCAAAAGGAGCTTCTGTGTTTTTATCAAAATCTTCGCCCATCGGCTTACTCATCATCATGTTTGTTTCAATTCCATGTAAGGCACAAATAATCTCAATTTGAAGTCCTCTTCCAACAACCGGAATATATGCGATATCAATTTTACTCATTTATTTGAAACTCCTGATTTAAATTGTTAAAACAATAACTTTATTATTTAGCAATTAATAATTAAATCAAACAAATTGTTATATTTTAAATTAATTACTTGTGAGATCATTATGAATGAAGAATTATTTATCACTGGAGCTGGCGTAAGTGCAAGTAGCGGAATACCAACATTTAGAGGTAATGATGGTTTTTGGACAGTTGGAAGTGAAAATTATACACCTCAGGAAATGGCAACAAGATGGATGTACGAAAATAATCCTGCAGATTTTTTATTATGGTATTTCAAAAGATTTGCATCTTATAGAACAGTAAAACCAAATTCAGCACATTATTGGCTTGCTGACAAAAAGTTAATAACTCAAAATATAGACGGCTTAGATGGAAGAGCAGGTAATACTGATTATATATCTATCCATGGCAGACTAGATAAAGTTGTTTATTTCAGAAATGAAATGGACAAACAATTACCTTTTGATGCTGAATGGGATGAAATTGATATGACATCAAATCCAACTGATGAGGTTTTAAAAGGAAAATTATTAGAGAAATTTAAAATTAGAAAAATTGGCAATAAATTCAGCCCAGAGAATGGTATTTCGCTAAAACCTTATGTGTTGCTATTCGACGAAATTTATACAGACTTATACCGTATTTCAGAAGCAGAACAATGGATGAAAGTAGCTAGTAAAATGATTTTTATAGGGACCTCATTTAGTGTAAATATTACGTCTATAGCACTAAGGTCAGGCATTTCTCGAGGAATTGATATTGATATAGTTGATCCTGAGCCTGTTAAATTAGATTATGAAAATATAGAATATTTTAAAATGACTGCTGAAGAATATTGTGAAATGAAAAAATTAAAAACCTAGTTATTATTTTTTAAAAGGTATCCAAGTTGCACTAGCATATGCAGCAAGTTTTCCATCATCTCTATGCAAATGTGATTGAAGAAAACTAATTGTTTTTCCTGGCTTAAGAAAGCTTCCTTCGCATAAAACGATTCCCTCCTTTATTGGTAGTAGGTATTTAATATTCATTTCCAAAGTTGCACCTGCACCTGTCGTATTATAGAGTAAGTGTCCCATAGATACATCCATAGCAGTTGCTATTATTCCCCCGTGAAGAGTTCCTTGGGGATTAAACATTGGCGGCTTAGCTTCAAAGTTAACTAAACATTTATTATCTTCATAGGAAATTTTGAAACCTAAGAACCTTGATAAATAAAAAGAACCAAAATCTTGCAAGTCAGATTTATTTGCATCGGACAACATAGAGGCCCCAATATCTCTAATTTTATTTATTTCATTCATTAAATAACTTTCTAAATATTACAAATTTAAAGAATATTAATTTTTATTAATTATCGAACATTATATTTCTTAACTTTTTCAAAATCAAAATTTATTCCATGTCCAGGTAAATTTGGTGCCTCTGTATATCCATTTAAAACCTTTAATGGAGAATCAATAAATTCATCTATTCTCCAAGCATGAAATTCAAGGTATGATGCATTTGGACATGAAGCTAATAAATGAACGTGCAATTCATGGACACCATGAGAACAAACAGGTAAATTATTAATTTCGGCTAACTTTGCTACCTTCATAAAAGGAGTTATTCCTCCACAAGTAGTTAAATCAGGTTCCAAAAAATCAACACCATTAACATCAATAAGTTGATTAAATTCTGCAAGATTGTGAAGATTTTCTCCAGCAGCTATAGGTATTTTACCTAAAGAACGTAAATACGAGTACCCTTTGAAATCGTCAGGCTTTATTGGTTCTTCAAGCCATACTAAATTAAATTTTTCTATTTCTTTAAATGCAATAACAGCCTGATCTATTCTCCATGCTTCATTTGCATCAGCCATTAGCATAATATTATCTGCCAAGTGATTTCGCATTGCTTCTATTCTTTTTAAATCATCTATTAAAAACTCTTTCCCTAATCTCATTTTAATAGACCTAAATCCTTTTTCTAGTGATTTCGTAGCTCCATCTAGTAATTTTTCTATAGAAAAATTAAGGTCAATATTTCCAGTATAAGCTAGTACTTTTTTATCATGTCCTCCCAGCAATCTCCATAAGGGTTCTTTCAGGCATTTTCCCTTTAGATCCCATAATGCAACATCTACAGCGGCTATTGCAAAACTTACAGGTGCACCTCTACCTGCATAATGAGTTGCTTTCCACATATTTTTCCAGAGTAATTCAATTAATCTTGGATCTTTTTTTAAAATAATAGGAATAAAACTATTTTTAATAATTGCAGCGATTGCTAAGCCTTGATTTTCATGAACAGTAATGTAACCAATACCTTGTTCGTTATTATCATTAGTTACTTTACAAATAACCAAATCAAAGGCTTTCATAACTCCCGCCGCAAAAGCCTCAACTGGTTCTGGTAAGGGGATTTGATAAGTATCAACTTCAACTTTTGAAATTTCCATTACAAATTCCTATTAAGTTGTTTTTTAAGAGAATTCAAACCCTTCATAGTTATTACTGACTTTTTCGTCACATATTTTTTTATAATTGGCAACACCTCCAACATACGGCATAAATCCTTTACTTTTACCAACAATATTATCACCATTATACCAAGAATGAGCTAACGGATATAAAGTTGCATTAGCAACTTCATTATTATGATTAACCCATTTATCTTGATTTACAGAATTTGCATTTACTTTTCTGTATTTATTATCTTTTTTGTGAATTATTAAATTATGAATAAAGTCGACATGTTGTTCAATTGATAAAATCATTTGACTTTTTACACCTGGACTTTGAGGTCCAGTTATCATAAACAAATTCGGAAAATTGGATACCATCATCCCTAAATATGTTTTGGGACCATCAGACCATTTAGATTTTAAGCTTACATCCTCATCATTTAAGATTTCAATAGCATTAACTGCACCTGTCATTGCATCAAAACCTGTAGCAAATACTAAATCGTCAAAAGAATATTCAATATTATTGGTAAACAATCCTTTTTCTGTAATTTTTTCAATTGGTTCATTAGAAATATCTATTAGAGAAACATTTTTTTTATTATATGTCTCAAAATAGTTACTATCTAAACACAGTCTTTTAGTTCCAATTGGATGGTTTTTGGGACATAGTTTTTCAGCTGTTTCTTTGTCATTAACAATTTTTCTTATTTTATTTCTCACAAATTCAGCCGCAGTTTCGTTTGCTTTTTCATCAATGAGTAAATCTGTAAATGCAAATAACATTGCTTGTCCGCCTTCTTGCCAAGCTTTTTCATAAATAACATTTCTTTCTTCGTCGCTTACTTCAAAAGTTGATTGTGTAGGGGGTTGATATTTTGCAATTCCGAAAGATGAATTTTTAGCTAGTTGACGATATTTTTTATAGTTCTTTTTATATTCCTCTCTTTTATCTTTAGGAAGATCTCTATGTCTAGCAGGTAAACTAAAATTAGGCGTCCTTTGAAACACTATTAATTTTTCAGCAGTATTAGAGATTATAGGAATAGATTGAACAGCTGAAGAACCTGTACCTATTATTCCAACTTTTCTACCATTAAAATCGGGCATTTTCCCAGGCCATGCTCCCGTGTGATATATATTCCCTTTATAGTTATTTAATCCTGGGATTTTTGGAGTATTTGGCGTCGACAAATTTCCAGTAGCTAAAATTAAGTGCTCACATTCTATAACTTTTTGTTTATCTGTTGTCACAATCCATTTTTGCTTTTCTTTTGAAAACTTTGATTTAATAATTTTAGTATTAAAATTAATATTTTTTCTTAAACCAAATTTTTTACATACAAATTTTGCATACTCAAGTAACTCAGGTTGTGTTCCATATTTTTCTTTCCAATTCCATTCTTGTTGTAGATCTTCAGAAAAAGAATAAGAGTAATCCATACTTTCAATATCGCATCTAGCCCCAGGATATTTATTCCAATACCAAGTTCCACCAACATCATCAGCTTGTTCAAATATTTCAACTTTAAACCCTTCTGACATTTGTTTATGTAAAATATACATGCCAGCAAAACCTGCACCCACGATTAATGTATCTAGACATTTATCAATCTTCAAAAAATCCTCCTTGATAATATTTTGAATACTAGGTCTTGAAAATCAGTTTTTCAACACCTAAATGAATTAAGTGATGCCATAATGGATCACTCAATAAAAAACTAACATTGCCATAATGGAATGTTTATTAACTCGCTTTATAAGGAGCTAAAAATGACTATATTACCAACACTCGCTTTACGTTCTTTTGTAGGTTTTGATAACCTTTTCAATGAACTAGAGACAATTTCAACACAAAAACAAAATTCATTTCCTGCCCATGATATTTTAAGAATTTCTGAAGATGAATATGAAATAACTTTAGCTTTATCCGGCTTCAACAAAAAAGATATTTCTATAGATGTTCATGACGGTGTTCTTACTATTAAAGGCAATGGTGGTTCAGAAATTCAAGACGACAACGTCCAATATATATATAAAGGTATTGCAAAAAGATCTTTTGAACAAAAGTTTCGATTAGAACAATATGTTGATGTTAAAGATGCAAAGTTATCAAATGGTTTACTGAAAATCTCCCTCTTAAGAGAAATTCCGGAAGAGAGAAAACCAAGGCAAATTGCTTTAAAATCGGTTTAAGTATTTTTTGGGTTAGGGCAAGTATTTGTCCTAACCTTTATTATTAACCCATGTAAATTTGGCATTTAAATGGAATATTTATTAATTTGGGTCTTAGGCGGCGATGTTATTGATAGTGGCTTAAGATATAAAAGTGCCGCTAAATGTTTTTCAGAGACACAAAATGTCGCTACTGAAATGAGAGATGTTGGTTTAACATCTCCTCAATTTACTTGTATCCCAGTTGCTAAGGGCAAAGATTTTAAAATTTATAGAAAAAACTCTAATAATACTAGGTTTCCTTTCTAATTCATTTTTTTAAATTTTGTTCTAGAATTTCCCTTATTTTTTTTAGCTCTTTTGTTTGCTTGTCTATACCTAAATTTCTTCTAACAAATCCATATACCCATATTATTAATAATAAAGCTATTAATCCAAATACAATTTCGATTAACATAAACAAAAAGTTAATTTTTTCTTCAATTATGATTAAAGATGAATCAAATTTTTTAAAAAAATTATCCAATTTATTAAACTTTTAATGTAATAATCTTATTAGTTATTATTTTAATACAATACTTTTTCAAATTCAACGTTTGGGAGGAATGCAATGAAAATGAAAAATATAATCTTTATATCATTTCTATCTTTTTTTGCTGTAAGTCAATCTATTGCAGAAACTAGAATAACTTACAAATCAGCAAAGTCTACATCTTCTTATTACCAGATGGCTGTTCAAATAGCCGATACTATAAAAAAATCTACTAATGGAGATATGATTTTAACAATTGAAGAAAGCCAAGGCTCTGTTCAAAATGTTAAAGAGGTAGCTGGTAGAAAGGGTAACTATGTATTCACAACACCACCTGTGCTTGTAAAGCTTGCAATTGCAGAAAAAGCTATGTTTAAAGGTAAAGGGAATCCAAAATATAAAAATATTAGGGCATTATTCCCAATACCTTCTCTGACTATGCATTTTGTAATGTCAAAGAAATCAGGTGTAACAAGTTTCAAAGACATGGAAGGCAAAACTATACTTTTAGGCAAAGGTTCTTTTGGTGCTAAAGAAGGTGCTAAATACATAAAAAAATTTGGTTTAGAAGGTAAAGTTAAACTAGCCCAGGTTGAGCTTTCAAATGCTGTTCCTGCTCTAAAAAATGGTCAAATTGATGGTTTTGTAACTGCTGGATCTTATCCAGCACCTAATGTTATTGAAGCAGCAGCGTCAATGGGTATAAATGTTATATCACTTAATAATGATCAAATAAAATCCTCAAAGAGAACTAAATTAATAATACCTGCAGGTACTTACGCTGGCCAAAAATCAGATATTTCTACAACATCACTTCCAGTTGTTGCATATACAACTACTGATATGAGTGATGAAGTAGCATACAACCTAACCAAAGCTTATTGGGATAATAAAGGTAAATTAGGTGAAGCAGCAAAATGGTGGAATGGAGTTACACCAGGAATGCTTTCTAATATATCTACTAAAATTCATCCAGGGGCAATAAAGTTATATAAAGAGATTGGAGCAAAGCTGGCTGATCATCATTAATTTTTAATGTCTTCAACAAAAAAAATGTGGATTGTTTTTGGATTTGTTTCAATTGCTTTCCACATTTATCTGATTTTTTCTGGTTTAGTTCCAAATTTAATATCTAGGCCTATTCACATGGCCTTAATTTTACCTTGGATATTTTTATATGACAAAAATTTTTCTAATAACTTAATAAGCTCATTTATTGTCTTTTTAGGTATTTTTAGTTGTCTTTGGATATCTTTCAGTCATGAAAGTTTAATGGACCAATATGGCTTTTTAGAGGGTGGTTTTCAATTTTCAATATCTATATTTTTAATATTAATAGTATTAGAAATGGCAAGACGTTCTGTTGGTTGGCCTCTACCTTTAGTAAGTCTAATTGCTATATTGTATGGAATTTTTGGAAATTTTATCCCAGGGGAATTCGGTCATCCTGGAATACCACTAAATAGTTTTTTGGGAACTTTGACTATTGCTGAAGGTGGAATATGGGGACCTTTAACAGGTGTCTCAGTATCTATAGTTTCTATATTTGTAATTTTTGGATCTTTCTTAAATTCTGGTGAAGCTGGATCTGGTTTCATGAATATAGCAACAGCATTTGCCGGTAGACTTAAGGGTGGAGCGGCTAAAGTTTCTGTTATATCTTCAGCGCTTTTTGGTTCAATATCAGGCTCTGCATCGGCAAATGTTGCTTCAACTGGAATGGTTACTTTACCTGCAATGACAAATTTAAAATATCCTAAAAGATTAGCTGCATCTGTTGAAGCTGTTGCATCTTCAGGTGGACAAATTATGCCTCCATTGATGGGCGCAGGTGCTTTTGTGATGGTGGAGTTAACTGGAATACCTTATAATCAAATTATATTAGCAGCGTTACTTCCAGCTATTTTATTTTTTTTTGCTGTTTGGGTTGGTATTGATTTTTATGCTAAAAAATATGACCTGAAGCCTATAGATCAAAAATATTTGCCTAGAAAATCAATTGTATTAATTACTTCATTTTTTTTCCTTATTCCTTTTTCTATATTATTATTTTTTATGTTTATAGGCTTTACTCCTCAATATGCAGCTTCAGTTGCTATTTTAGCTTCTTTTTTACTTCTTTTCTTTAATTTGGATACTGGTTTTAATTTTAAGTTAGGATTAAATAGATTTTTTAGTGCTTGTACTTCTTCAGGAAAGCAAATTTCTCTAATTGGTTCTATTATTTTATGCGCTTCCCTTATCATTGGTGTTTTATCAATTACTGGATTGGGAGTAAAACTTACATCACTAATAATTTCTATTTCTGATAATAATATTTGGCCTGCCTTACTCTTAACTGGCTTGGCTTGTTTAATTCTTGGAATGGAAGTTCCCACTACAGCTGCATATGTAATTTGTGTTTCAGTAGCTGGTCCTGCTTTAGTTGATATGGGTTTAGAATTACTTCAAGTACATCTATTTGTTTTTTGGTTTGCATTGTTATCTACAATAACACCACCTGTATGTGGAACAGTATTTATTGCTGCTGGAATGGTTGATGAAAATTGGTTAAAAGTGTCGATTACGTCAATGTCACTTGGTATTGGTCTTTACTTTATTCCATTAGCAATGATAGCAAATAAATCTATTCTTGATTTAAACTCGACGTTTATTTTATCTTTATTAGCTTTTATTAAAATAGCTCTTAGCTTAATAATGCTGTCTTTTTCTATAATAGGGAATTATAACACATTCTTAAGAATAGCTGTTTTTTTACTAGGTTTTTTTATAATGTTTATATGATTTATTTTGGACTTAAGTGCAACCATTTACCTATATAACTTCTTCCCTCACAGGAAATAAGATTTCTATCAATATCATTTAAATTATGCAGTGTACTTACAGCAGACATATCTTTGTTATTATCTAAAATTATATTGACATTAAAATATTTTTTAACTGATTTTATTAAATCAGCCTCTTTTGAATTTGTCTCTTCAGTATGAATCTCAATAATTAAATTACATTTTTGTAATTTTTTAAGAATAGTTTCTGAAAAAAAATTATATTCTTCACCCTCAATATCACATAATATGACAGCCATAGATAAATCTAAATCATCTGGTAATGATGATAAAAAAATTTGATTGTCTACTTTACCCATTATTGAAATCTGATTTGCAACATTATTCAGCTCAGCAGTTTTGTGTAGTGCTAACCTACTTGTTTCGTTTTGTTCAAAGGCATAGCAGTATTTTGATAATTTTGAATGTAAACATCCAATAGCAAAAAAACCATCAGCTGCACCTATATCAATTAAAATTGGCTTTTTTAATTCTTTTAATTTTTTTTGGATTTTATTTTCGTAAAATCCATAAATTTTAGAGGCTATATCTCCGCGGCCCCATGAAATATTTTTATTAATCTTTAAATTTTTAAAAACACCATTTTGAACAGTAAAATTATTTTTTTTAGCATGTTCGTAACTTAATATATTCCAATATTTTTTTGTAATTTTATAAAAGAGTTTTTTCATTATTTATTATCTATTTAATCAACAAAATTTATTGAACATTTGCCTAATCCATCTATTACAGCTTCTACATTACATGGATAACCTATCCATAAAAGAGGTGTAATACTCCCAAGACTAATTATTTCATTTTTTTTAATAAACTTATTTAAACTTAATTTCTGATCAAAATACCATAATAGTGCATTTAAGGGGTCTCCAAGGATTGTAGAAGCAGAATTTGAATAAACTTCTTTTTTATTTATTAATAATTTTCCAATTAATTTTGAAAAATTAAGGGAATTATTACTAATTTCTTTTCCTAAAATAATTGAATTTCCTAAACTCCCGTCAATTATTATGTGTTCAATTTTATTTTTTTTAATATCAAAAAATCTATTTTCTACCAACTCTAAAGATACTCCGTAATTAGCAATAAAGTTTCTTATATTATTTATATTGTAATTGCTATTTTCATTAACCTCTTTAGAAATTTTAATATAAATTTCACATTCAACTCCAACTTTTGTAAATTCTTTTAGATAAATTGTTTTGTTACTATTAATGATTTTATTTTTAAAAATAGGGCCAAATATAGGGCTGCTAACCCCAAGTTCTTTTTGAATACTTTTATTGGTACAACCAATTTTATAGCCGATAACTTCTCCTAACCCAGACAAACTGAGTTTTTTATTTACAATTTCTTGCAAATTATATGCTTCATTTGAGTCCTTGACTTGATATGAATCTAAATTATTTATTAATACTTGTTTTAGTCTGCTTTCTACAAATGTATTTATTAATTTATTTTTCATTTTAATTATTAGATTGTTGGGTAATTTTTTTGATATGCTTTTCCAAAGCCTTCTATGAAGAGTGCTCTAGAGGGTGTGAAGAAATAAAAATTAAAATCAGAAAACATTCCCCACATTTTACTTCCTTTATCTATTTTTTGATAATTTTTTAATAAATCAATATATTGTAAATTACTTTTATTTAACTGAATTTTAGAAATTGAACCATTCACAGTTAAACGTGGATTATTTAATTTTGTATTATTAATTTCTTTCATTGAGAAATAGAAGCTTACCTTGTCATTTAATTTTATGTTTTGTGTATGTTCACTCAAGTCACTTATTAAAATGTAGATTTTATTATTATGATACATTGGTAGAATTTTTGATAGAAAAGGATAACCTTCCTTGCCCAAGGTTCCAAGGATTGAAACATCGTAATCACCTTCAATTATAGCTTGGATTTTATTGTCTACTTCTTTATTTATTTTTTGGTACATTGTTTCCTTTTAATTCAATTTTAGATATCTTAATAATATATTAATTTTAAAATCTAAATAATAATTAATCATCAAATTAACAAAGTTCGTCTAAGATAGAGGTTTTATATGCTTAAGAATAATATTTTTTATATTTTAGCATCTTTTTCATCTTTATTAGTATTATTTTATTGCTTAATAATGACTTCGCTTAGTAGAGGTGCAGGTGAAAGTTTTGGTGTTTTTTTATTACCTCTAAGTTCCCATTTTTCATGGGACAGGGCATCAGTAGCGTCTATATATTCGATATATATGGTATGTCTGGGACTTGGATCATTATTATCGGGTATGGCTTTTGATAGATTTGGCCCACGGTTCAATTACATGGTTGGATTGGGCTTGCTTGCTACATCTTATGGATTATTAGGTAATTTAACTTCCATTTGGCAATTTTTTATTATTTTAGGAGTTTTTGGTGGTATTGGAGCGTCCATGGTTGGCGTAGTTCCTGCACAGAGCTTAGTCTCTAGATGGTTTGACAAAAATTTAGGAACAGCTTTATCAATCGCTTATGCTGGTCAGGGGCTAGGCGTTTTAATTATGGCTCCAATATCACAAATTTTAATTGATGATGTTGGTTGGCAATTATCTTATAAATATATCTCATATGTATTTGTTTTTTTATTCATAATAGCATCAATTCTTCCTTGGAATAGGATTTCAAAAGGCTCTAAAAATAATCCTCGTAAAACTTTTAATGGAAAAGCAGTAGGAGGTATTTCACTAATTAAAGCCGTTAAAGAAAAAACATTTTGGGGTTTTTTCTTTATCTTTTGTTTTACAGCTGTTGGCATATTTGGAATATCATTACATGTTGTTGCGTATTTAGTTTACATTGGGTTGAGTGAAGTTCAGGCGGCATTTTCTTTTGGCATAGCAGGAATGCTCAATTTTGTTGGCATGGTTTTGACTGGTTTAGCGGCTGATAAGTACCCCAGACATATTGTGGCAACAGTAAGTTATTTACTAAGTTTTATTGCTATTTTTAGTTTAGCATTAATGCAATTATTTCCTTCTATAATACTATTAATTCTATTTATATTAGGTTTTGGTTTATCTGCAGGTGCAAGAGGGCCAATAATCACAACTTTGATGGCAGAAATATTTGCTGGTAAAGGATTAGCATCTATATACGGAGCTACAAACCTTGGTCAAGGCTTAGGTGCTGCTTCTGGGGCTTTATTAGCAGGATTTCTTTTTGATTTGACTGGTGGTTATAACTTTGGTTTCTTAATATGTACTATATTTACATTCTTGGGTGCTTTGTTGTTTTGGACTGTTCCTCAAATAAGATATGCTAAAATATAAAAAAGGAAGATGTCATGAGTATTATTACTAGAGAGTTCAAAGTTAAAGCCAAAGGTTTAAAATTTCCTGAAGGTCCTATTTCTATGAATGATGGATCAATTATTTTAGTTGAAATTGCTAGAGGTACTCTAAGTAAGATTAACATATCAGGGGAAACAGAAGTAATTGCAAATTTAGGAGGGGGGCCTAACGGAGCTGCTATTGGACCAGATGGATATTGTTATGTTTGTAATAATGGTGGGTTTGAGTGGGAAATTTCTAATAATAAGTTCATGAGGCCTATCTTAGAAAGTAAATCTTATGCGGGTGGGAAAATACAAAAAGTCAATATTATTACTGGTGAGTTCTCTACTTTATATGACAATTGTAATAATATACCTCTTAATGGTCCAAATGACATAGTTTTTGATAAAAATGGTAATTTTTGGTTCACAGACCTTGGTAAAGTTAGAAATAGAGATATGGATAGGGGTGCAATATATTGGGCTAAGGCTGATGGATCAATGATTAAAGAAGTTATCCACCCTTTTATGACACCTAACGGAATAGGATTGTCTCCTGATGAAAGAACCCTTTATGTAGCTGAAACAGAAGGGGGTAAACTCTACAGTTTTAAAATTATAGGTGATGGAGAAGTTGAAAAAATTCCATTTCCACATTCTATTAACGGAGGCATTTTGTTAAATAATGAAGGAGGAATTAAAAGATTTGATTCACTTGCTGTTGAAAATAATGGGAATATTTGCGTAGGGACACTTTTTAACGGAGGTGTTACGGTTATGT
>QBZZ01000010.1 GCA_003282145.1 SAR116 cluster bacterium AG-337-N21 | reverse complement strand
TTTAGTAAATAACCTAGAAACTGAGTTTTTTGGCTGTTCACAATGTTTTGATTGAGTAATAAATCTGTCATTAATTGCAAATTCGCTTAAATAAATTTCTTCAGAGTTTTCAGACTTAAGCTTATAATGCAGTATTCCATTTAATAATTTTTTTCCAGTTATAGAATAAACTATATCTAGGTTGTCTTTTTTAAAAATTTTAGTATTTAATTCAATTTCGGCCATAGTGAATATCCTTTGCAAAAGAATTTTACAACACCATTTTTTTTACTAGGGAGCGGCCACCTAAAATTAAGAATTTAATTATATTTAGTTATAATTAAATGTCTACCTATATATTTCACGTTTCATTAATACATATTGTTGATTTTTAAAAAAGTTTTTATTTTAAATGTGAAAGTGAGCTCAGATTTTTTCCAACTAGCACGTCTGAGTTCACATTTTTTGAAAAGAATAAATAACTATAGCTATAATTCAAGTAATCTATTAAAATAATATTACCTAAGCTTGTTAGGGGATTAGTAATTGGGTTTAAAAGGAAGTGAGTTTCTAAAAAATAATTTTTTGTCCGTTTGGCATCATTTTCTATTATTTGAAATTGAAAGATCTAAAGCTGGTGTAAAACATGGGGTAATGCAAATGGTTACTTAATTTTTCAAGTGATTGCGTGGCATCATGTTGTAATTTTAACAGCAAAGTCAAACTCAAAGTTCAGAGATGATGCTGTCCAACTATGGTATAAATTCAGTAAGGTTGGGTTTGAAACTAATACCGTACTTACATACACTTTAATATCGGAATTAATTTCGTTAAATATTGAAACTGTTAGACGACAAGTAAAAAAATTAGAGAATAATAATTGGGTTTCATATTCAAAAAAAAATGGTGTTATATTAAACCCGAGTAAAGAAAATAATGATTATTTAACTAATATTTTTAATGTGAAAGATGTTCAAAATTTGGGATACTTCTTAGACTTATTAGACAAAAGAAGGTCTGAGTAAAGAGATTAAAAGGAAGAAAATTTGGAAATTACAAATAAGGTTATAGTAGTGACTGGAGGAGCTGGAGGGATTGGGCTAGCTCTAGGAAAAAGTTTTTTAAAAGAAAATCCAAAAAAAATAGTTCTTGTAGATGTTAATTTTAAAGAATTTCATTTTAAAAATCAAAAAATAATTTGTAAGAAATGTGATGTAACTAATGAATTGAGCGTTCAAAATTTAATAGATGAAATAAACCTTGATTTTGGGTTAATTGATATTTTTTGTTCTAATGCAGGAATACTCTCTTTGGGAAGTGAACAAACATCAAATGAAGATTGGAGTAAAAACTGGAATTTACATGTTATGTCTCATGTTTTTGCAGCAAAGAAACTTTTACCTGACATGTTAAAAAGAGGCAGTGGATATTTTGTTAATACTGCATCTGCTGCTGGGTTATTAAGTCATATTGATTCTGTCACATATTCTACAACAAAACATGCGGCCATTGGTCTAGCTGAATGGCTGGCAATTACATATGGGAAACAGGGAATTGGTGTATCAATTTTGTGTCCGCAGGCCGTTGAAACTGCAATGACAAAAGGACGAGAAAAAGAAGTTTCTGCTTTGGATGGTATGATGAAGCCTGAAGATGTTGCGATAGACGTTATAAATGCCATTAAAGATGAAGTTTTTTTGA
Organism: SAR116 cluster bacterium AG-337-N21; assembly: GCA_003282145.1. GTDB lineage: Bacteria > Pseudomonadota > Alphaproteobacteria > Puniceispirillales > Marisalimonadaceae > Marisalimonas. The sequence continues at coordinate 69,815 of QBZZ01000010.1, read as the reverse complement.
TTTCTCCTCATAATGAGGTTGTTGGTTATTTCCAAAACAAAGCTAATAATTATTCAAGGTGGATTGGTGGAATGCAAAAATTAAAAAACAGACTTAAAACTTAAAAACTAAATTGCATCAGCGACGGCTGAACCACAACTATGTGTATTTGCCTTACCTCCTAAATCACCAGTTCTATAGTCTTTTTTTTCTAAAACTTCTTCAATTGCGCTTACAATATTATCTGAGGCCTGCTTATGACCCAAATGCTCTAGCATCATTGCGCCGGCCCAAATTTGACCAATAGGATTTGCTATACCTTTACCTGCAATATCAGGAGCAGAACCATGAACAGGTTCAAATAATGAAGGAAATTTTTTTTCTGGATTAATATTTCCAGACGGAGCTATTCCTATTGTTCCAGTACAAGCAGGGCCTAAATCTGATAAAATATCTCCAAACAAATTTGAAGCTACTACTACATTGAATTTATTAGGATTAAGTACAAAATGAGCACAAAGAATATCGATATGATATTTATCCCACTTTACATCAGTATATTTTTTTGCCATTTCCTCAACTCTTTCATCCCAGTAGGGCATGGTAATTGAAATCCCATTAGATTTCGTAGCTGATGTTAAATGCTTTTTATCTGAACTTTGGGCCAATTCAAACGCAAATTTTAGCACTCTATCTACACCAACTCTTGACATTACTGTTTCCTGCATAACTATTTCTCTGTCAGTGTCTGGAAACATTTTTCCACCTATTGAGGAATATTCTCCTTCAGTATTTTCTCTAATAATATAAAAATTTATATCTCCAGGTTTCCTATTAGCTAATGGTGAAGGAACACCCGGCATTAATTTTACTGGTCTGAGATTAATATATTGATCAAAATCTCTTCTAAATTTTAATAATGATCCCCAAAGAGATATATGATCAGGGATTTTATCTGGCCAGCCAACTGCCCCAAAAAATAGAGCATCATGAGATCCAATTTGAGTTTTCCAGTCATCTGGCATCATTTGACCATGCTTAGAAAAATACTCATATGAACTGAAATCAAAGTGGTCAAAGCGAAGATTAATACCATATTTATTTGATATCACTTCTAACACTTTTAATGCCTCTGGCATTACCTCAGTTCCTATTCCATCCCCTGGAATTACTGCAATATTATATTTGTTTTTTGTCATAATCTATTCCTAATTAGTTTGATATGGTGTCCATGGAGCAGCTGTCATTAGTTTGTTTTCTTGAGTTAATACAAGTGGTCGAAATTCAGAAGCAAATTTTATAAAATCTTTATCTTTATATATTATTTTCCATAATTCCCTTCTCGCATTATCGTTCTCAAATTGCCAAATATGAATAATTTGGTTTAAGGCACCAACATCACCGATATAATATCTTATTATATTTTTTTTATATTTTTGAAGAGCAGGCCATCCTAAATCTTTATAAATCTCTATAGCTTTAGATAATTTGCCAACATGCAAAGTGTAAGTTCTTAATTCAAAAATGTTCAATATATCCTCCAATAAGAAATTTTTGGCTTTTTAAATAACAAAGTCTGATTGAGTTTTCTCTATTATTATCTAATAATTACATATCAGAAAATATAAGGAAGTTTAATGGATATTTTAGAAATCAAAGATTTAGAAACTTTAGCTCAAAAAAGAGTTCCAAAAATGTTTTTCGACTATGTAAATTCAGGTTCTTGGACTGAAACAACATATAATGAAAACATATCTGATTTTCAAAAAATAAAACTAAGACAACGAGTGGCAATTGATATGTCAAATAGAACCCTGGCAACTAAAATGGTTAATCAATCAGTGTCAATGCCTGTCGCGATAGCTCCAACAGGTCTTACCGGAATGCAAAGAGCAGATGGAGAAATATTAGCTGCCCAAGCAGCTGAAGAATTTGGTATTCCATTTACTTTATCAACCATGAGTGTGTGTTCTATAGAAGCTGTAGCTGAAAAAACAAAAAAACCTTTTTGGTTTCAATTGTATGTGATGAAAGATAAAAAATTCATGGCTCGTCTCATAGATAGAGCAAAAGAAGCTAAATGTAGTGCCTTAGTTTTAACATTAGATTTGCAAATTTTAGGTCAAAGACACAAAGATGTGAGAAATGGACTGTCTACTCCTCCAAAATTAATTCCAAAACACATTTATCAAGTTTTAACTAGACCTATGTGGTGTCTAAGAATGCTTACTACTAAAAACCATTTTTTTGGTAATATTGTAGGACATGTTCAAGGAATAAAAGATGTAAGATCTTTAGGTTCTTGGATAAGTACTCAGTTTGATCAAAAGCTTGATTGGAAAGAAGTTGACTGGATTAGAAAGAGGTGGGGAGGTAAACTTATTATTAAAGGAATTTTAGATTCTGAAGATGCACTTTTAGCGGCAAAAACAGGAGCTGACGCAATTATTGTTTCTAATCATGGAGGGAGGCAACTCGATGGTGCATCTTCAACAATAAATATTTTACCAGAGGTAGTCGACAAAGTTGGCAAATTAGTCGAAGTCCATTTGGATGGAGGCATTAGATCTGGTCAAGATGTAATAAAAGCGATGTGCCTAGGAGCAAAGGGTACGTATATTGGTAGAGCTTTTCTATATGGCCTAGGTGCTTTGGGTAAAGACGGTGTTACCAAAGCTTTAGACATTATCAAAACGGAAGCAGACATGACTATGGCTCTATGTGGAAAACGAGATGTCCATGATTTAAATAGGGACAATCTTTATACGCCTAAATAATCTATATAAGGCAAAAATAATAAAATTAATAACTTATGATTTAAGGTTCCCTTCTTCTGATCATCTTGACGGTTCTGATGCGATGAACCCAGATCCCGATTACTCTGCAGCATATGTAATTCTTGAAAGTGAAAATAAATTATTAAAAGGTCATTCTTTTGCCTTTACACTTGGTCGCGGCAATGACCTTTGTTGTGAAGCGATCCGAGCATTACAACATATTGTACTAGGACTTGATATAGAATGGATAAGAGATAATCTTTCCTCTTTTTCAAGAATGATGACCTCTGATTCACAACTAAGATGGGTTGGTCCAGAAAAGGGTATAATCCATATGGCTAGTGGTGCAATTATAAATGCCGTTTGGGATATTTTGGCAAAAATGAATAATAAACCGCTCTGGAAACAAGTCTCAGATATGAGCCCAGAGAAAATATCTGGATCTATTGATTTTAGACACATAACAGATTTTCTAAATCAGGATGAAGCTAATCATATTCTAAAATCTCATCAACAATCAAAATCAAAAAGAATCTCTATATTAAAAAAAGAAGGTTATCCATGTTATGTATCTTCTGCAGGCTGGCTTGGGTACAGTGATGAAAAATTGAAAAAATTATGTGTTGATGCAAAGAAAAAAGGGTTTGAATATGTAAAATTAAAAGTGGGTAAAAATCTTAAGGATGATATGAGGCGTCTAGAAATAGCAAGAAGCTCATTGGGTCCTGAGATTAAAATTATGATTGATGCAAATCAGGTTTGGGAAGTTGATGAAGCAATTAAATGGATGAAATCTCTTTCTGAATTTAATCCATATTTCATAGAGGAACCAACAAGTCCAGACGATATTATAGGTCATAAAAAAATAAGAGAAGCTATTTATCCTATAAAAGTAGCTACAGGTGAAGCCGTTCAAAATAGAATTATATTTAAACAATTAATATCTGAGAAAGCAATTGATATAGTCCAAGTAGATGCCTGCAGAATGGGAGGTCTAAATGAAGTGTTAGCAGTACAATTAATGGCTGCTAAAAGTAATCTTCCAGTTTGGCCTCACGCAGGTGGTGTAGGTTTATGTGAATATTCACAACATCTTGCAATGATTGATTATATATTCGTATCAGGTAGAAAAGACAAACAAGTCATAGAGTATGTAGATCATCTTCATGAACATTTTGTCAATCCGTGTAAAATAAAAAACGCAGCATATATGCTCCCAGAAGAAAGTGGATTTTCAGTAGAAATGAAGCCTGAGACCTTAACAAATAATTTATTTATTTCTTAGAAAATATTTCTTTTGCAGCTTCACTCATTTCTTTTATGCATACTAAGGCGGTTGGTAATTGGACAGAATTACTTACAAAAGCATGCATTTGTCCTTCAAATAATCGATAATGAACTTCATTACCAAAAGATAAAAGTCTTCTTTTATATGCATCACCTTCATCAACTAGAGGATCCAGTCCTGCTCCAAAAATATATGTTGGGGGAAGGTTAGACAAGTCAGGAGTTAATAGCGGTGATGCTCTCCAATCTACCTGCTCTTCATAAGAATTTAAGTAATGGTCTGCAAAATATTCTATAGTTTTCTTATTTAAAATCATACCTTCAAGGTCTATATCCATTGATCTTCTACACATAGTCATATCTACCCATGGATAAACTAGAATTTGCCCATGGACTTTAGGAATCAATTTATCTCTAGACATAATTGTCCCTACAGTGGCCAAAGCTCCTCCAGCACTATCACCGCATAAAATAACTTTATTTTGATCAATATTAAATTCATCTGCTCTACTTACAATTTCAGTTATAGCATCTATTGTATCTGTAATTGCTGCTGGAAATTTATGTTCGGGGGCTAGTTTGTAATCAACAGCTATTATAGTTGCATTGGTTTGTTTACATAAATGTCTGCAAACTAAATCATGACTTTCAAGGTCTCCCATCACAAAACCGCCACCATGAAAATAAATAATTAATGGTTGTTTTCTATTAATAATTGTATCTGAATTTTTATCATAATATTTTCTTACAGTTATAGATCCTAGAGAACCCTTGAGAGTAAAATCTTCTACATGGGATATAAATACTCTGAGTTCTTCAGGAGTTTCTGCCATTTTAGCTCTCAAAGCTCTCAGTTCTTGAGGAGAAAAACTTTCCAAAGGAGGTGCGTTGTTTTTTATACGTTCATCAATTAAAGTTTGTGTATCTTTATCAATTTGCATGCTAAATTTTCTCCAATCATTCCTCTATTTATAACTCTAATTGTAAGGTTTTGAAAATGATATTTTAGCTAACTAATTAATCTTATTTTTGATAAATATTAATAATTTTATAATAAACTCAAATTAATTAGAAGCTTTTAGTCGTAAAAATAATGATCATTATATTTTTAGTAATAATTTTTATAACTTTAATAATTTTTCCATTATGGGTTTCAAGGAAAGCTGAAAATAAAGCTAAGAGAAAATAAATTAGCCTTGCCTAACTTTATTAGATTGTTGACGTCAATAATGTCATATGCAATATAAAGTGTATATTCAATATTTTTAGATTAAACATGATAAACAATTCTACTAAACAAGTTTCAGGCCGATTTGTAATTAAATATCAAAAATTATTTAGTTATACTTTATTACTAATAGGAGTTTACTTATTCTTTAATATAGGTAACGAAACTTGGGATGTTATAAAATCTTCAATTGCTGATGCTTACATAGGAGTGACAAGTTTTGTTGCAGGAACGTTGTTGTTTTTCTATTCATTAGAAAAATATCTAAATATTGATTTAGAAAAAGTTCTTAATAAAAGACCAAAACTAGAAATTTTTGCTAGTTCATTTCTTGGTGCACTCCCAGGTTGTGGGGGGGCTATTATAGTCTTAACTCAATATTCTCGTGGAAAAGTTTCTTTTGGTTCAGTTGTAGCAACTCTAACTGCCACAATGGGTGATGCAGCTTTTTTACTAATAGCCAAAGAGCCTAAAATCGGATTATTTATAATGTTAATTGGCTTTTTCGTAGGTTTTGTCTCAGGGATATTAGTAAATTTAATTCATAAGAAAAACTTTATGAAAATGAATGGTTGTGACGTTATAAAACTAAATAGTAAACCATCAAAATATAAGTCTTCAAAAAGTTTAGATTTTATTTGGATTGTTCTAATTATTCCAGGAATATTTTTTGGAGTTTTAACAGCTTTTCAAATTGACTTAAATTTATATTTCGCAAATAAATTTTTAGAAAATCCAATTACTTTTTTTGGTTTTTTTGCTGGTTCTTTATGTTTAATTATGTGGATATTACCAATTATTAGTGGTTTTAGATACACTCCTTCTGGATCAGATGAAAAGATTGTAAGAAGAACTGTATCAGATACTAATTTTATTACAGGTTGGGTTATTTTAGCTTTTCTAGCATATGAATTAACTGTTCATTTAGGAGAGTTTGATCTAGAGACAATTTTTAAATCTTATTACATTTTTATTCCATTTATGGCTATTTTAATAGGTTTTTTACCAGGTTGTGGTCCCCAAATATTAGTTACAACTTTATATTTAAATGGAATAATTCCTTTATCTGCTCAGATTGGAAATGCCATTTCAAATGACGGAGATGCATTGTTTCCAGCAATTGCCCTTCAACCAAAAGCAGCTTTTATTGCCACTATATATTCGGGTATTCCAGCAATAATAGTAAGCTATAGCTATTTTTTTATTTTTGAATTTTACTAAATCTCATTTTTAATAAATATGTTCATTGTTTCTATTAGATTGATGTTATATAATCTATTAAACCAGAAGTAAAAAAATGACATTTAAACCTGCCAATATTCCAACAAATGACAGTAAAAGAGTACAAGCTGTAGTTCGAACAGGAGTATTAGATACAAATTCAACAGAACTTTATGACGTTTATTGTCTTTTAGCCAAAGAAATTACAGGATGTCCAGTAAGTTGGACAGGAGTAATAGATGCTGATAGACAGTTTGTACTTGCGAGAGATGGATTTCCTGATGAAGTTCCAATTGAGATGCCAAGAAAACAAACTTTATGTCAATTTGCTTTGGAGAAAACTAATCCGCTTATAATTAATGATATGACTAAAGACAAGCGATTTATGTTGCATCCAGCAGTTACAGAAATTGGTGTTAAATTTTATGCAGCATTTCCAATTATTACTTCAGACGGATATATATTAGGAACATTGTGTGTAAGTGATAATAGAGTAAGAAAGCTATCAAAACACAAGATTAACTTGTTAATAAGTTTAGCCCAAAAGTTAGCATATCAATTAGAAGTTCAAGTTGCTCAAAGAAAAAGTACTGCAGAAACTACAATTAATATAATGCATAAATTAATGTCTAATTTTTCAGATATAAGTCTTCATAACGCTATATCAATATTAAAATTTTTAATAAATGATGTAATTACAAGTGAAGAAAAAAAATTAGTTATTAAGCTTGGTATTGGAGAAAATAATGAAGGTGATATTTATATTTCTAAATATGGGATAAAACTACAAGAACAGTTAAATATGAATATTGGAACTTTGAAAAGAATTAAAAATCTATCTGAGGATGAAGATGAATTAATGAACATGCTGAGTAAGATAGAAGGTTAAAGATGTTTGGAAAAATTTTAAATTTTAAATTCACATCCGTTAGTGAAGCTAAACTAGCAGCTTCTTTTTGTTCAGAAAAGTTTGGCTCTAAAATCTCCGAATATAATATTATTGGTCTTAATATTTTTATAAGTCAATCTGGTGATTTGAATGTTTCAATAAAATTTGAAAATCCAGATGCATTAAAAAATTTTGAAAATAATTATATTAATATTATTGCTGATTTAAAAGGAAGTTTGGTTTTTAAAGAAAATAACTTTGTTGGTGTTTGTACTTTTACTTATGAAAAAGAAGCAGCAAGTACTGAAATGTAATATTTTATTCGGAGAATTTAAGAATGATAATGGCATCAGAAACCTTTGATGGCACATGGCCGTTTAATCCAAACTTTTTCGATGGTAATGGATTTTTACAACATTACATTGATGAAGGTCCCAAAGAGGCCAAGCCGATTATTATGTTACATGGAGAGCCAACTTGGGGTTATATTTATAGAAAATTTATTCCAGAATTATCTAATAAGTATCGTATCATAGTTCCAGACATGATGGGCTTTGGCAAATCAGAAACACCTCAAGGTAAAGACTATACTCTTAAAACACATGTTGAAAATCTTAGTAGATTAATAGAATTTTTAGGTCTAAGTAATATAACATTTGTTGGACAAGATTGGGGTGGTCCGATCACAGGTGCTTATTCAATCAGAAACATTGACAAAGTTGAGGGCTTCGTTTTAATAAATACTTTATTTGGTTATAGTAGAGAAGCAAGACCCAAAAATTTATCACCCTGGTTTCAATGGATCAAAAAACATTATGAAGCTGAAACTTTAGAAGGTATTTTGGGTGAATTGAGTTCAACATTATTATCAGTTATGAAAATTCCAAATTTTACAAATAACAATGTAATAAATGAAAATTGGATTAAAGCGTACTCTTTACAATTTCCTGATCGAGCAAGTTGCAAAGGAGCTATAAATTTTCCATTAGATGCTCTATTAAATAGAATAGTTCCTTATGTTATAGAGGGTATAAAACAAGGAAATTTAAAGTCACTATGTTCTAAGCCAGCTGTTTTGGCTTACGGAATGCAAGACAGGGCAATTGAACCAGATTATGCAATAAGAGATTTCAAATCTCTTTTTCCGAATGCAAAAGTTATTGAAATGCCTAATGCAGGTCACTATTCACAAGAAGATGAACCAGAAACTTTAATAAAAATAATTAAAGAATTTATGCTAGAAAATAATAATATTAAATGAGTTTCGTTTATAAAATTTGTTCTAAGAATGAATGGAACAAAGCAATAATAGAAAAAATTTATACTGGATCAGAAGTTGATCATAGAGATGGTTTCATACATTTATCTACTAAAAAACAATTAAAGGAAACAGTTGCAAAACATTTTAAAGGACAAGAAAATCTTCTTATAATTTGTTTTAGGGTTATAAAAATTAAGGATAAACTTAAATGGGAAATATCTCGCAATGAAGAACTCTTTCCTCATTACTATGGAAATTTAGAAACTAATAAAGCTGAAGAAATTTATAATTTGAACTTAAATGCTAAAAGTGTCCACGAGTTTCCTGAAAACTTTTTCTCCTGAAAAATAATACATAAACTGTTTTTTTGCTTGTGAGCCGTATTCTTTTCTTTTCTTTTCATTATTAATAGCTTCCATAAGAGTGTCTGACAGTTCTTTTAGACTTAAGGGATTTACACACCATCCAGACTTTGAATGATTTACGGCGTCTACTACTCCACCTTCAATACCAGCAATTGATGGAATACCATAAGCAGCAGCTTCAATGTAAGAAATTCCGAAACCTTCTATAGAATTCTTAACTTTATATGACGGCATAATAAAAAGATCACTTTTTTTTATAAAATCAACTTTTGAATCTTCTGATATTTTTCCAATTAATTTTACTTGTTCTGATAGCCCAAGTCCCTTTATTAAGTTTCGAATTTTATTTTTTAGTGGTCCTTCACCACAAATGTTCCATAAGAAAGGTTTTAAAAACTTATTACTATTCAATTCTGACAAACATTTTAAAACTGGAATAATTCCCTTTCTATCTTCTAACCTACATATTGTTAAAAGTGATACTAATTTTGATTTTGCTCTAAATTTTGTATTTTTTTCAGATGGAACTTCAATTGAATATGTAGGCGGTATAACTATTTTTTGAGTATCTGTAACTTTAAATTCTGTAATCAAATTTTTTGTGTAGTTTGAGCTACAAATAATACAACTAGCTCTATTTAATGATTTTTTGATTTGCCCAAACTTTTTTTTTGTGGATAAAAACTCTTGTCCGTGGGCCAAGACAAATATTTTTTTTACTTTTGCTGGTACAGCCTTAATAGATTTCCAGCTATCACAAATAACGACATCATTATCTTTATAGATTTTATTAACTAAATAATTTTTAATAAAAGGCCTAAATATTTTTGGAGAAAAATTATTATGGATGTGAAGCTTTGACTTTATATAACCATTTTTTTGGGATAAATAGTGATCGGGAAAAACATGTGTGTCTTCTATAGATGAGAGTCGTTTACTTATTGAGGTCATTACATTTTGCATTCCTCCAATTCTTGGGGGATAAGTTTGTGTAACTATTATGTATTTCATTTAAATCTTCTTAAAAATTAAATATTATTAAATCAAATTATTTGGTTTAATAGTATAGTAGAATTAACAAGAAATAAATTTTATTGAGGTTAATATGTATAAATTGACTTTTAGTCCGGCTTCTCCTTATGTACGTAAAGTATTATTATCAGCTTATAGCGCTGGAATTGAGGGACAAATAGAACTTATAACAGCCGGCTCTCAAGATGATAATTTACTTAGAAGTCAAAACCCTCTTGGAAAAATTCCAATTTTACAAAAGCCAGATGGCTTTTTTTTATTCGATAGTAGGGTGATTATTGATTATTTCAATAGAATTGGTGGTGGTTTGATACCTATGGACGGACCCGAAAGAGATATCGTTTTAAGTAGATCAGCTCTTGCTGAAGGTCTTATAGATGCATCACTTTTAGTAGTATACTCAGATAGGTATTCGGGAGGAGAGGTTCCCTCCAAAGTATGGTTAGAATTACAATTGGGTAAAATTGAAAGAACATTAGATTTTTTAGAGAAAGATATTATTAATTGGACTAAACCAAGCGGATTTGACACTGCTAATATTGGGCTTGGTGTTGCATTGGGCTATATGTCATTTAGAAATGTTCAAGAGTGGCAAATAGGCAGGCCACAATTACAAAAATGGTTTGATTATGTTGCTTCCAGTCTGCCAGGATTTTCAAAAACAATACCTGCGGCATAATCTAATTTAAGGGTTGATTAATACAGCTCTGAAATCATTAACATTTGTTAGAGTTGGTGAAGTAAAAATTAAATCATTAATTTTTTTAAAAAATGAATATGAATCATTTTTGTTCAAATAAGTTTGTGGATTAACTTTTTTAAAAATTGCTTTTTTCAGCGTTTCATCTGAAATATAAGCTCCAGCATTATCTTCAATACCGTCTATTCCGTCGGTATCAACTGCAAGGGCACTTATATTTTTTGCTTTATCAAGGGTTATTGCCATTGACAACATAAATTCAGTATTTCTACCTCCTTTACCGTTTCCTGTGACCTTGACAGTAGTTTCTCCTCCAGATAAAAGTAAGATTGGTTTGCTTAAACTAATATTTTTATACTTTTTTTCATTACTTATCTTTATCGCTAATTCAGCCATTTTTTTACCTTCAATTTTAGCCTCACCTTCAAGGCTGTCAGATAAAATTATAGGAATATAACCTTCTTTTTCTGCAACATTAGCTGCGCTTTTGAGGGCCATTATTGGATTGGCAAGCATGTACTGAGGTGATTTTATTAATTGGGGCAATGTATTTTTATAAATAATTTTTTTAATTTTATCACTTATAGCTATTTTGTAATTTTCTAATATAGCTATTGAATCTTGATTTGAGCCATTTGCTTGTATTGTTGGACCAGAGCCAATATAGGCGGGATCATCTCCTGGAATATCTGATATCATATAGGTAGTGAGCTGTGCAGGAAAAATTGCTTTAGCGAGACGTCCTCCTTTTAATTGAGATAGAGATCGTCTTACAATATTAATTTCATCGATTGGAGCACCACTAATTAAAAGTTCTTTATTTATTCTTTGTTTTTCTTCAAAACTTATACCACTTAAAGGTAATGTTAATAAAGATGAAGCTCCTCCAGAAATAAGAAAAACAACATGATCCTTCTCAGATGAATTCGTAGCTACATTAAAGATTCTTTTTGAAGCAAGTAAACCATTTGCATCTGGCTCTGGATGTGCGGCCTCAATTACTTTTACAAATTTTGTTTTTGTGCGATGCCCATATCTTGTTATTACTAGGCCTTCAATTGGTCCTTCATAATTATTTTCAAACTCTCTTGCCATACTGGCTGCAGCTTTTCCTGCACCAATAACTATAAGTTTTCCTTCAGGTCTAGTTGGAACTTTTTTAAACTTATCTTTTGGTTTAGCGGCTGCTAGTGCAGCACTCATAATCAGTTTAAGTGATTTTTCATTATTCATAATATATTTGCAATTTAGTTAACTTTCTTAAAGAATGAAATAGTAAATATATAATTTCAATCTCACAATAAATTACAACATAGGAATTAAATGTCTATAATTGAAAATAAAATAAATGGTAATACTTTAATTATTACCTTGAATAATCCATCAAAAAGAAACTCTATGATCAAGGGATTTCATGACGAATTTCAGTCAGCTATAAAAATAGCAGAGGAAGATAAAAATGTTTGCTCTGTTGTCATTGCAGGTGAAGGAGATTTTTTTTGTGCAGGTGGTGATCTGAATGCATTAAAAACAAGGAGATCAATGACTGAACCAGAAAGGTACCAAACTTTAAATCAGTTAAATGGAACCATCGAATCTATTTATAATTGTTCAAAACCAATTATAGCCGCAATTGAAGGGGGAGCAGCTGGAGCGGGTGTTTCATTAGCTATGGCATGTGATTTAGTAGTCATGAGCGAATATAGTTTTTTTGCATTGGCGTATGTTAAAATTGGTTTAACTCCTGATGGTGCTGCTACTAAATTTTTGTCTGAAACAATGCCCCGCCAAATGCTAGCTGAGATGGCAATGATAGGAGGAAAAATTGATGCATCAAGACTATATAACATTGGAGCTGTTAATGTATTAGCCCAAAAAGGTAATGCAAAGGAGACTGCTGTAGAATTATCTAAAAATTTTGAAAATCTTCCTAAAAACTCTATCTCAAGAATTAAAAAATTATCTAGAGCAGCCTACGGTAATGATTTTTCAAAACAAATTAAATTAGAAACTGACTATATGGTAAAATCTCAAGGTGATAAGGAGAGTATGGAAGGCATAGACGCTTTTCTAGAAAAAAGAACACCAGATTATAAAAAGTTGAGATAGTTTTTATCTGGCATAGTGATTGCTAATGTACAGTATGACCTTATTTAAGAGCTTTTTAATATTTATTAGTATTTTTATTTTTACAATAAAAGACACATACGCATTTACCTCAAAAAAAAATAATTCCTGTGAAAGTGTTATTAAAAATTTAGAAGACTATACTGACATTCCAAAAAATCTTCTTTCAAGTATTGGTAAAGCTGAATCAGGTCGAATATTAAAAAATAATAAGCATACTATCTGGCCATGGACAGTAAATCATGCGGGAAAGAGTCTTTTTTTCGATACAAAAAAACAAATGCAAAAGTATGTTTTAAAACATGTTGAAATGAAAGATTTTAACCTTGATGTTGGTTGTATGCAAATAAATATAAAGTGGCATAAAAATAATTTTAAGAAAATAATTGACATGTTTGCTGTTGAGCCAAATGTTTCTTATGCAGCATCATTTCTGTTACAATTAAAAAATAAACATGGTTCATGGGATAAAGCTATAAAACACTATCACTCTTCAGATCCAAATAAAAATAAACCTTATTTAATTAAAGTGAATCAGTTTTGGAAAAGTGAAAAATATAAGACAATGAAGTTAGTAACAAATACCAGAAAAAAAGAAGCTAATAAAAATTCACTTTCAAGCATAATAAAAGACAGTCAGCCTTATTTATTTGCAAGGATTGAAAAAGTAAAGTTTTTTAGAAATATATTCTCACAAAATTAAATTTATTAATTGATTAAAAATTAAATATGTAAATAGTTAAAGAGTTAACTATTTAGCAAAATGCATGGGGTTATAAAAATGAATGTAAAGGAAGCGTTCTTATCAAGAAGGTCTGTTAGAAGATTTTTATCTAAGCCAGTGCCTAAAGATAAGATTAAAAATATATTAGAGTGTTCCGCTTTTGCGCCAAGTGGTCATAACATTCAACCTTGGCATGTGTATGTGGTCGAAGGGAAGAAAAAAGAAGCTATAACAAACTCTATCTTAGAATCTATTAAAGATGGATCTGCTAAAGAGTTCAAACAAGAGTTTGATTATTATCCTACTGAATGGTTTGAACCTTTTATATCAAGAAGAAGAGCTGTGGGTTTTGAGCTTTACAAATTACTTAATATTGGAAGAGAAGATTTCGAAGCTAGAGAAAAACAAATGCAAGAAAATTTTCATTTTTTTGGTGCTCCACTTGGAATGTTTATAACAATGGATAGAAGGCTTGCTACTGGTACATTTATGGATGTTGGTATGTTCATTCAAAGTATTTTAGTTGGTGCTAGAGGTGAAGGTCTGCATTCATGTGGTCAGGTAGCATTTACTAAATTTCATACACTCATCGCCGACCAGCTTAACTTTAAAGAAAATGAGATGTTAGTTTGTGGTGTATCAGTTGGGTATGAAGATACTAGTGCACCAGAAAACGCATTAAGAGTAGAAAAATTGGATTATACTGATTATACAACTTTTCTATCGGAATAAATTAGAAATTATAATTTTAGGTTCTTAATCATGAAAATGATTACTTTAGATAGTACAAAATCTTATTCGATTCCTGACATCTATTTGAATATTGGCCATTTATTAGATCATTTTATGATGTTAATTTTTGCTAAGGCTGCTTTTGATGCTGGAAGGGAATTTGGATTATCCTATGAACAAATTATTGTTTATGGTACCCTAGGTGTTGTTTTGTTTGGCGCGGCTGCTCCATTAGCAGGCTGGTTGGCAGACAAGTATTCTAGAGCAATATTAATAACTATTTATCCATTTGGTTTAGCTTTTGGCTCTATTTTAGCTGCATCATCTAGTTCAACGATTATGTTAGGTGTTTCTCTTGGGATTGTTGGTTTTTTTGCTGCAATATATCACCCAGTAGGAATTGCTATGATAACAAAAAGACCAGGTAAAGTAGGTTTGAGGTTGGGTGTTAATGGAGTGTGGGGAAATATGGGTGTTGCCATAGCTCCAATCTTAACTGGCTTTTTAATACTCTACAGTGACTGGAGGCTAGCATTTATTGTTCCATCACTAATATGTTTCTGCTTTGGAATTTCACAAATATTTGCCTTTATTGAATTAGAAGAAAATAAACTACAAGACAATTCAAATAACGCAAAAAAAGACTCATCAATAACATCGGAAGGTTGGCAAACTGTGCTTGTTTGTTTAAGTATTGTTACTTTATCTGGTGGATTTATTTTTGGATCCTTGACATTTCTTATACCAAGACTCTTTGAAGTAAATATGTTGCAAATTTCAAATGATGTAGCAGTAACTGGACTTTTAGCAGGATTTGTTTATGCAATTGCTTCATTCTCTCAGATAGGGACAGGGTGGTTGGTTGATAAAATTCCTCCAAAATTTGTTTTATCAGCTATGGGTTTAGGTCAATTAGTTTTTATATATATTGCAAGTTATTCTTATGATTATAGTTTACTATTTATTATGTTAGCAGCTATGATTTTTGTTTTTGGGCAAGTTCCTATAACAGATGTTATATTAGTAAAATACGTTCAAGATAATTGGAGGGGTAGGGTTCTCTCGATAAAATTTATGGTCAATTTATGTGCTGGAGCTTGCGTGTTACCTGTAACATCATATCTATTAAAAAATGGATACAATTTTTCATTTATTCTTGAGGCGCTAGCGTTTATATCCATAGCTGTTATAGTCTCAGGGTTGCTTTTGCCTAATAAATCATCAAATATATTTGTAGCAAAACAAAAATCTTTATAATGTTGAAATTGCAGTTAAGTTCCCGATTATGAAATATGAAGATATTTTAATATTTACAGACCTAGATGGATCTTTATTAGATCATAATAATTTTGAATTCAAAGATATCAAAGGTTTTATATTAAAATGTTTGGATAAAGGTATAAAAATAATACCTAATTCAAGTAAAACTAAAATAGAAATTGAGCTTTTTTTTAACCAATTAGGAAAGGAATTACCCTATATTTCTGAAAATGGAGCAGCAGTTCACAACTTAGATTTACTTAATACTAATTTAAAATTGAAAGATAATTCAATAATTTTAAGTAGATCAATAAAAGAAATTTTAGAAATTTTCAAAACGAAGGTTCCTTTAGAATTTCGTGAAAAATGTTATTTTATTGAAGATATGACAAAAGATAAACAAATGCAGACACTTGGTTTAAATCATAAATATTTACCCTTCGCGTTAAATAGAGACTATTCATTGCCATTAATCTTCAATGGATCACAAAAATTAATTAGAGAGTTTAGTTTATCTTTAAAAAGTCTTGGATTAAAATTACATGAAGGTGGAAGAGTTTTTAATATTTGTGATGACTGTTCAAAAGGTTTTGCAATGAAATCTGTAGTCGAAAAGCTTAGAACAGAAATCCAGTCTAATCCATATACTATTGTTGTTGGCGACAGCCCGAATGATATATCGATGTTAAAACAATCAAATCAACCATGTATTATACCATTACCAAACAAAGATAATTTGATGAATTTCGAAATGCAAAATATAATCAGAGCGAAAAATTATGCTCCAAAAGGATGGGAAGAGGTTATAAAATCTTCCCTAAAAAAACTAAATGTTAATTTTGTAGGATAAATAAATGGGTAGCTTTTATCAAAATGGTATTGTAGCCAATTTACACGATTTTTCTTATGGTTCTTCGTCAGAAAAGAATTACAAAAAATTAGAAAATGAATTAATTAATTTTTCAAAAGATAATCCAATGGAACTAATACTTCCTAGTTTGTTTTCTGAAATTGATGGAAAAGCTCTTCCAAATATAATTAATGAAATAAATAAGTCAGATTTTTTAAATCATATCGTAATAGGGTTGGATAAAGCAAATCAAGAAGAATACAAAAAAGCATATAATTTTTTTAAAAAATTAAAACTTCCATTTTCTATGCTTTGGAATGATGGACCAAGATTAACAGAACTTGATAAAGAATTAAAATCAAAAGGTTTGGCTCCTGGTGAGTTTGGTAAAGGCAGAAACGTTTGGTATTGTATAGGCATGACATTAGCTAGAGGTAAAGCAGAATCTATAGCTTTACATGACTGTGATATACTGACCTATGAAAAATCACTTCTGGCTAAATTATTTTATCCAGTAGCTAATCCAGTTTTTAATTTTCAGTTCTGCAAAGGATATTATCCTCGGGTTGCTGATTCTAAAATGAATGGTAGAGTCTCCAGATTATTGGTTTTTCCTTTATTGTTAGCAATGGAAAGAACAATAGGAAAAAGTGATTATCTAGATTTTATGAAGTCCTTTCGATATCCACTTGCGGGTGAATTTTCTTTCAGAAAAAACTTACTTCCACAACTAAGGATTCCATCCGATTGGGGATTGGAAATTGGAATATTATCAGAAATGCAACGAAATCATTCTAGTAATAGAATATGTCAAGTAGATTTAGCTCAAACTTATGATCATAAACATCAGGATTTATCTGAAAATGACGAAAATTCAGGTTTATCTAGAATGTCTATTGATATAACTAAAGCACTCATTAGAAAACTAGCAACTCAAGGTAATATTTTTACTTTAGAAACATTTAGAAGTATAAAAGCAACCTATTATAGGTCAGCTTTAGATATGATTGATATATATAGAAGTGATGCTCAAATGAATGGCTTAACTTTTGATTCTCACATAGAAGAAAAAACAGTTGAACTTTTTGCTTTAAATATAATGAAAGCAGGAGAATCATTTTTTGAAAACCCCATGGAAACACCATTTATACCTACATGGAACAGAGTTCTGAGTGCAATTCCTGACTTTTTAGATAGATTGAAATCAAGTGTTGAATTAGATAATGAAGAACTCAGATAATAAAATTAATGATAATATTAATTTAGACGTTCTAAAAAGATTAAACTATATTTATAGGTCAACTATTTCTGCTGACAAAACCATTGATTATTCCAAAAAAATTAATCAATTAATTAATCTTTATAAATCAAAAAATACTTCTACCAATGTTAATGAGCTATGGTCTGAAAAAACTACTTTACTGATTACATACGCTGATAATGTTAAAAATGGGATGTATGGAAAAACAATTAGTGATTTTATTTCATTTTATAATAAATATTTTTCTTTATTCATAGACAGCATTCATTTTTTACCTTTTTTTCCATCAAGTGGAGATGGGGGTTTTTCTGTAAAAAATCATGAAGATATAGACCCGGCATTTGGAACTTGGGATGAAATAAAAACATTATCAAAAAATGCTAACGTTATGACGGATTTGGTCTTAAATCACGCTTCTTCTGAAGGAAAATGGTTTAAAAATTTTCTTTTGAACAAGAAACCAGGTAAAGACTATTTTTTTACAATTAATAACAATTATGATTATAGTAATGTTATTAGACCGCGAGATCACGATCTTCTTAAAAAAATTAAAATATTGAATGATACCAAAAATTTATGGTGTACATTCAGTTATGATCAAATTGATTTAGATTTTAGAAATCCAGAAGTCTTATTAGAGTTTATTACTTTAATATTAAAATTGTCTAGTTATGGGATAAAAATATTTAGATTAGATGCTGTAGCTTTTATTTGGAAAGAATCTGGAACCACGTGTCTCAATTTACCTGAAACTCATGAAATAATTAAGTTACTTAGGGATATTGTTGATCAACTTGATAAAAATATAATTATTGTAACAGAAACAAATCTACCAAAAGAGGAAAACCTAAGTTATTTTGGAAAAAATGACGAAGCTCACTGGATATATAATTTTCCTTTACCACCATTAATTATTCATACATTTTTATTTGGAAATTCTACTTCACTTACAAAATGGAGTATGAAAATGCCACCTGCTCAAGTCGGTAATGCATATTTAAATTTTATTGCATCCCATGATGGAATAGGGATGAGACCAGCTGAAGGTGTTTTGTCAGAAGAAGAAATAAGTAGTATGTTAGTGAGATTAGAAAAGAACGGAAGTCAGTTTTCAATGAGAAAGTTGCCTTCAAAGCAAGAAAAAGTTTACGAAGCTAACATATCATTATTTAACGCTTTACAGTATACTAATGAAGATAGTATGGGAAAGTATTCTTTAGAGCGATTCATAGCATCCCATTGTATTATTTTATCTATTGAAGGTGTTCCTGCTTTTTATTTTAACTCTTTTTTTGCCACCCAAAATGATGATAAATCTTACCTAAATAGTAAGGTGAAAAGAGACCTTAATAGGCATAAATGGATTTATTCAAATTTAGAAGCTACTTTGAATGATGAAAACTCAGTTGAAAATAAATGTTACGAACTTCTAAAAACATTAATATCTATTAGAAAAGCTCAGCCTGCTTTTCATCCAAATGCAACTCAGTTTACTTTGAATTTAAATAAAAATGTTTTCTCAGTTTGGAGACAGAGTAGAGATAGACGTCAAAGTATTTTCGCAATTACAAATGTCACCTCAAAAAACATTGACTTAAATACTAACATGATAAACTTAATTGATGATGAAAAATGGTATGATTTATTAAATCCTGATGCCAGTTTCAAGGATGAACAAAATATTAAACTTAATCCGTATCAAACAATTTGGATAACAAATTTTAAAGAAGAATAAAATTTAATTCTAATTTATAGATAATCCTCCTTCACTGTTCAGAAAAGACGTAATTTTTTCTACACCATGGTTATTTTTCATTTGACCAAAAACATAGGGTAATTTATTTCTTGCAAGCTCAACATCATTTTGCATTGTGTCTAAATTAACTCCAACATATGGAGCCAAATCAGTTTTGTTTATTAAAAGCAAATCTGATCTTGTTATAGCTGGCCCACCTTTTCTTGGGATATCACCTCCCATTGCGACATCAATAACATATATTGATAAATCAACTAACTCTGGGCTAAATGTTGCAGCTAGATTATCTCCCCCAGATTCAATTAAAATTAATTCTAAATCAGGAAATTTCTCTTTTAACTCGTCAACGGCTAGCAAATTAATTGATGCATCTTCTCTAATAGCGGTATGAGGACACCCCCCCGTTTCCACACCTTTAATTCTCTCTAAAGGTAGAGCTTGTACTTTCATTAGATATTCAGCATCTTCTATAGTGTATATATCGTTTGATATAACTGCCATTGAGATTTTTTTTGAAAGTTTTTTACAAAGAGCCTCAGTTAAACTAGTTTTACCCGCTCCTACAGGGCCTCCAATACCTACTTTAAGTGGTCCAAATTTATTAATCATGTTTGATAAATCCTATTGTTTAAAGATTCGTGATACATACTTGTGAGGTCAGATATAAATGCTGAGGTTCCTAAATCGTCAATTTCACACTCTTTATATTTCAAAGCTAATTCTTTTATATCAGGTAATAGCTTTACCATTATTTTTTGACCGTTACTTTGCCCTAATGGAATATGTTTGATACCAACATTCACTAAATTTGAAACAAAACTTTGCATGAATGTTATTAAAAGTTGTTCTAAAGGTATTTTAAAAAAAGCCCCAGCTTTACCTATAGCAACTGGATATGCTAAGTTATTTCCAACATTGAAAGACCAATTTTCTTTGATATTTTTACAAAAAGCATTTCCTAGTTGTTTTGTTTCAATCCATCTTTCTTTTGATGGGCATAAAGCAAAGGCAAGTTCATTTATATTTTTACCTTGGTACGAGTTAGAAAGTAAGATGGTATCGGTTTTAGCAGATCCAAAATTAATTAAATAATTTATCCAATTTTCTAAACTTACAATATCTTTTATATAATTCATTTCTATGGCAGCCTCTAAACCATGAGAAAAATTATAACTCCCTATGGGAAAATTAGGTGAAAACCATGAAAGTAATAATTGATGGTAATCAAATTTTGGTTCTATTTCTCTAATGCTTATGTCCATGTGTTCTTCCTAAGCCGTAAGCTCCGCCCTCAGGACAAAACTCTTCATGTATTTTTTTAATTTTACCCCCTAATTTTATAATTAGTTCTTCAATTACTTTATCTTCTTGAATCAACAGACGATCAAGTTCAATTTGACACGGTATATGCCTATTACCTATGTGCCATACTATTTTCATTAAGTTTTCACTCACTATTTCTAACAAAGGTTCTTTTGCATATTTAATTAAAATGAAAGAATCATTTTCTAACACAAACAAACTATTTTCCTGTAATGAAATAGTCTCAGGTAGATTAACTAGAAACTCAACCTTATTATCTGAAATGAGTTTTTTTCGCCTAATAAATCTGTCGTGATATGTTAATGTTATTGTGTCTTTTATTTTTTCATTTGAAGCATCAGTTATAACTTTTTCTACTATCATAAATACACCTAAAATAAAAAATATCTTTGAGCTAGTGGAAGCTCAGTTGCTGGTTCACAAGTAAGTATATTACCGTCAGCTGTAACTTCGTATGTTTCCGGATCTACTGATATATCAGGACAGTAATTGTTAAATACCATATCTTTTTTTGAAATATCTCTTGTTTGTTCAACACCAATTGTTTCTTTAGCTAAGTTTAAACTATCTAAACTTCCAGTTTTGATTGAATCTTTACTTACAAAAGTTATTGACGATGCTTCAAGTGATCTTCCAAAAGATGAGAACATCGGCCTGGTATAAACTGGTTGAGGAGTTGGAATAGACGCATTGGGATCACCCATTTGTGCGCAAGCGATACTACCACCTATCATTACAATTTCAGGTTTAACACCGAAAAAAGCAGGATCCCATAAAACTATGTCTGCTCTTTTTCCTTCAATTATTGATCCAATATGTTTAGAAACTCCATGTGTAATTGCAGGGTTGATAGTATATTTGGCTATATATCTTTTTACTCTTACATTATCGTTATCACCATTTTCTTCTTTAAGTCGACCTCTTTGTAATTTCATTTTATGAGCTGTCTGCCAAGTTCTTATTATAACCTCTCCAACCCTTCCCATAGCTTGACTGTCAGATGCAATTATTGAAAAGGCTCCCATATCGTGGAGTATATCTTCAGCGGCTATTGTTTCCTTTCTTATTCTACTTTCTGCGAAAGCAACGTCTTCAGGTATTGATTTATCTAAGTGATGACAAACCATAAGCATATCGAGGTGTTCCTCTAAAGTATTAATTGTATAGGGTCTTGTTGGGTTTGTTGACGATGGAATAACATTTTGATTTCCACACACTTTTATAATGTCTGGCGCATGTCCACCTCCAGCTCCTTCAGTATGAAAAGCATGAATTGTTCTATCTTTAATTGCCTCAATAGTATTTTCTACAAATCCACTTTCATTCAATGTGTCGGTGTGTATCATAACTTGCACATCCATTTTATCTGCAACATTTAAACAGTTATCAATAGCACCAGGTGTAGTCCCCCAGTCTTCATGAAGTTTTAATGCACATGCGCCAGCATTAACCTGTTCAATCAACCCTTCAGGTTTTGAAGAATTTCCTTTTCCTGCAAATGCTAAATTCATAGAAAAAGCATCTGCAGATTGGATCATTCTACTTATATGCCAAGAGCCAGGTGTACACGTAGTTGCTAAAGTTCCATGAGCTGGACCTGTCCCACCACCAAGCATTGTTGTTAAACCAGAGTGAAGCGCATCCTCAATCTGTTGGGGACAAATGAAATGAATGTGGGAATCAAAACCTCCTGCTGTTATTATTTTACCTTCTCCAGCTATAATTTCTGTTCCAGGCCCTATTATGATATCAATTTGAGGTTGTGTATCAGGGTTCCCTGATTTTCCAATTTTATGTATTAAACCATCCTTTATTCCAATATCTGCTTTGAATATTCCATTTATGTCAACAACCAAAGCATTAGTAATTACTGTGTCGACAGCACCATCTTTACGCGTAACTTGAGACTGTCCCATACCGTCTCTTATAACTTTTCCACCTCCAAATTTCACTTCCTCGCCATAGACCGTAAAATCATTTTCCACTTCTATGATTAAATCTGTGTCGGCCAATCTAACTTTGTCACCAGTTGTAGGGCCATACATCTCACTGTAAGAAGATCTTGAAATATTTGAACTCATTATAGTGCTCCCATGATTTCTTGATTAAATCCAAAAATATTTCTTTTTCCTTTTATGTCTATCAATTCTATTTCTCTAGTTTGACCTGGTTCAAAACGAACAGCAGTTCCTGCCGCAATATTTAAACGCATTCCTTTTGCGAGTTCTCTATCAAATGACAGAAATTTGTTACTTTCAAAGAAATGGTAATGACTTCCCACTTGAATTGGTCTGTCCCCAGTATTAGAAACTTTGATTTTTTTAATTTTAGATGCTGCATTTAAGGTTATTTTATCATCAAGCGTAATTATTTCTCCAGGCTTCATCGGTTTCTCCTTTATCTAATAGGGTGGTGAACTGTCACTAGTTTTGTTCCGTCAGGAAAGGTAGCTTCAACTTGAACGTCATGAATCATATCTGGTATACCAGACATACAATCGTCTTTTTTAATTACGTGAGCACCTGCTTCCATTAATTCAGCTACGCTTTTTCCATCTCTAGCTCCTTCTATAACAAAATCAGTTATAAGTGCTATTGCTTCAGGGTAATTAAGCTTAACACCTCTACTTTTTCTGTTTCTTGCAACCATTGCAGCTAAACTTACTAAAAGTTTATCTTTTTCTCTTGGTGATAATTTCATTTTTTCTCCTCAACTATTCCATACTCTAGGCAGGTTTTTATCTGATAAACATAATATTAATTTTTTTTTAATTAATTTCAATTCATAGGCATCTTTTGAAACTATTCTGATAAGCATTTTATCATTCCATTTTGAATGAGAAGATAAAATCATTTCTGAGCTTTTGAGTGTTTGGATTAAATAATCTTCTTTGGATAAAAAATTTTGTCCTGATATAAAAATATTACAAATAGCTACACCATTATCAGCGCAGGCTATGCTTGATAGTTTATCTTTAATATTACCAGTTAAACTTAATGCTTCAGCATGTATTAATCTTTTATTTGCATAAATTTTCCAATTATCCTTAAAAAACCCTTTTTCTAAAAATTCACCCATTGCCGTTCTTCCAAATATTGTTGTTTCAGCTAAGAGAAAATTTGAATTTGATTTTAAATCAACTTCAATTCTCCTGTACAGACTACAATTATTAAATAGAATAAGTTCTTGAGGTATCCAAAAAAGTTTACTCGTGTCATCCAAAGACAATGTAATTTTAATTTCAGCATTATCATTTATTCCTTTGTAAACTCTTTCGGCGGTCTGAGTTGTTACAAAGATTTTTGAGTTGTTAGTTATCTCAACATTATAAAAAAAATTATCACCACTAGTTAATCCACCAGCAGTATTTACAAGGACTAATTCTTTAATTTCCTGTGGAGACTTTGGGTAAAAAACTTTTGCAGAACCTGACTGGTAGAAGCGATTAATTTCATTTTTATTAATTTTGACATTAATATTACCATGTGCCCTTTGAAATTTTTTTTGTGCATTTAACATCTATATGCTGACAGCTTTCCTAAGTTTTTTTTTGGTCTATAATAGCTTTTCTTCCTTCGTAAACGATTTCGCCACGTGTAATTGCAAATATATGGTCAGCTCGTGCAAATGCAAAATCAAAATACTGTTCAACTAAAATTATAGCCATATTTTTTTGAGACTTCAAATAATCAATAACCTCTCCAATCAAGGTAATTATATTAGGTTGAATTCCTTCTGTTGGTTCATCTAAAAGCAAAAGTTTAGGTTGCATTATTAATGCTCTTGCAATGGCTAGTTGTTGTTGTTGCCCACCAGATAAATCTCCCCCTTTTCTAGATAACATTCGTTTTAAAACAGGAAATAAGTCAAAAATTAATTTAGGAATATATCTTTCATCTTTTTTTAAAACTGCAAAACCAGACATAAGATTTTCTTCAACTGTAAGTAATGGAAAAATAAAACGACCCTGAGGAACATATCCTACGCCTTGCGAAGCTAGCTTGTGAGCCTCAAAATTAGTAACGTCTTTTTCATTTAAAATATAATTTCCTGAGCTACTTGGATGATTACCAGACAAAACCTTTAGCAATGATGTTTTGCCAACACCATTTGAACCCATTAAGCAAGTAATTTCTCCAATCATAGCTTCTATAGAAATATTGTATAAGATTTGAGAAGACCCATAATGAAGACATATTTCATTAGTTTTTAGCATTATTATCTTCCTAAATAAACATCAATAACTTTATCGTTTTGGGACACATAATCTAGAGAACCTTCTGCAATAACACCTCCGTCGTGTAAAACAGTTACCCTGCATTCTAATGATTTAACAAATTCCATATCGTGCTCTACAACTATAACAGATTGATTTTGAGATAATCGTTTTAAAAGTTCTACCGTTTTTTTTCCTTTCGGGAGCAGTCATACCAGCCGCAGGCTCGTCAATTAGAAGTAAGTCTGGTTTTTGTGCTAACAACATTCCAATTTCAAGCCATTGCTTTTGACCATGGCTGAGCTGACCTGCTAAAACACTTAAGCTTTCTATTAAATTCACTTCATTAGCAATAATGTTTATTTCTTTTTCATCAGCTATTGATAATTTATAAAAAAGTGTTGATAGGGGATTTCTAGACTTTTTTAGAGATAACAATAAATTTTCAAAAACAGTTTGTGTTTCGATTAGTGTAGGTTTTTGGAATTTTCTACTAATACCTGCTTCTACAATTTGTGCTTCACTCATTCTAAGTAACGAAAGATTTTTTTCTCCCCATAAAACAGTACCTTCGTCAGGTTTTGTCTTTCCAGTAACAATATCCATAAATGTAGTTTTACCAGCACCATTAGGACCTATAATTGCACGCAGTTCTCTATTTGATATTGAAAAACTAAGATTATTAATTGCCTTAAAACCATCAAAGGATACACTAATCCCGTTTACTTCTAACAAAACACTCATATTCAACTTCTTCTAAAAATTCGTTCAATTAAGCCCCCAATCCCTTTAGGGGCGTAAAGAGTTGTTATAACAAAGCTTAGTCCTAAAATTACTACCCACCAGTCAACCCATTTAAGTGTAAATATTCCAAAATTAATGTTAGGTATTTGTCCACCGGTAAAATAGCTAGATGCTAAAGAAACAAAAGCTGCTCCAACAAGAGCACCGTATAAATAACCTCTTCCACCAATAGCGACCCATACTGCTAAATAAATAGAAGCAATTGGTGCAAGTTCTGCAGGATTAATAATACCTGCTTGGGGATAATAAAGCGCTCCAGCAACTCCTGAAATAATAGCCGTTATAACAAAAATAAATAATTTGTAACTTTCAACTTTATACCCCAAAAACCTAACTCTTGTTTCATTGTCTCTAATGCCTGTTATAATATTCCCGAGTTTACTATTAACAATTAAATTACATATATAATATGTAAATATAAGGGTTAGTGCACTTAAGACAAGAAACCATATAGATAACTCTGCTTGGGAAAAATCATCTAAGTTTGGAATATTTTGTAAACCCGATAAACCATTATTGCCTCTCAAACCACTGTCATTTTGAAATAGATATAATGAAAGTGCTAGTGTCATTGCTTGAGTTAAAATTGAAAGATAAACTCCTGTCACTCTTGACCTAAAAGCCAGCCAACCAAAAATATAAGCTAACACACCAGGCACTAAAAGAATTAATACAATATGGATTAAAAGTGAATCCGCAAAAGACCAAATTAAGGGTATCTCTGCACCACCTACGACCCCAAAAATTTGAGTTCCTACAGCCTCGCTAATTTCTGTTTCAGTTAAGGGGAGCACATTATTTTGAGTTGATTCTACGACGATATTTTTAGTTCTTTCGAACATAAGCCACATCCCAATCATGTAGCCGCCAAGACCAAAAAAGGCAAAATGGCCTAAAGATAAAATTCCACAATATCCCCAAACTAAATCCATGGCTAAAGCAACAATGCATAAACATAGAGTCTTTCCAAGCACTTTAGTAAAACTAGTTGAAACTAAATTTAAACCATATGCCTCGCTAAGTAGAATTATAATTAGTGTAAATAAAATAACTATAGATGAAATCCAAAAAAAAGAGTTTCTTTTGTCAATTTGGCTCAAAAAGTCTTTTTTCATAATCAATCCTCAGCGGCCCTTCCTTTTAACGCCATTATTCCTTTTGGTCTGAACTGAATAAATAATATTATAAAAATAATCATATAAGTCTGAGCAGCAAGAGTGTTAGATGGATTAAACCATTCAATAAATTTTTGAAGCATTCCAATCATTGTTGCTCCTGCAAGAGTGCCCCAAATGTTACCAACTCCACCTACCACAACAGTCATAAAGCTTTGGACTATATAATCTGCTCCTAATTCTGATGTTACTTTAGAAAACAATCCAATGGCCACACCGGCAATTCCGGCAATGCCCGATCCAAATCCAAATGTTAACATATTTATTCTATCGGGATTAATCCCCATACTTGAGGCCATCATTGGGTTTTGTGTAACTGCTTTTGTTTCTAGCCCTAGTCTTGTCTTATTCATTACTAACAAAAGTAATACTAAGAAAATTAAACCCAAAACAAAAATAGCAATTCTTATTAAACTTATAGATAAAACATCATTGACTACCAAAGCACCATCTAACCATTCAGGAGAAGTAAGGGGCCTTGCTTGTGTACCAAAAATGTTTTTTGCAATTTGTTGTAAAGCTATACTAATTCCAAAAGTGGCTAATAAGGTATCCAAAGGATTTCTATATAAATGTCTAATAACTAATCTTTCCATAGCAACTCCTCCTAAAAAAGTTACTAAAAATGCTAATGGAAAGGCTACAAGTAGTGAAATTGTATGATTAGGTATGAATAACTGAACCACATAACCAGTATATGCCCCAATCATTATAAATTCTCCATGAGCCATATTAATTACTCTCATTACTCCAAATGTAATAGCAAGACCTATAGCTCCTAAAAAATATATAGAAGCTAAACTCAATCCGTCTAATATAAGATCTAGATATTCATAAAAATTAACCTTATAATTTATGTCATTAAAAACCAATTTCGCTGTATTGATTACTTTTGGTGATTTTTCTTTATAGACAGCATAAAAAAAAGTGCCTCTTAATTAGGTCGTCAATTTCCTTATCAGATTTTAGTGGAATAGCTTTTCCTAATTTTACTAACAGATTGTAAGCATTGTTTCGTTCTTCACTTGAATTTAATTGCTTTACAGGTATTCCCTCAATATGGGAGTTTGAAATATTTTGTTTTAAAATTTCGTCTCTTCTTGATGGTGTAATATAATCTTTTAAAAAGTTATTTTTTAGAAGTAGATCTATTGCTTCTGACCTTGAAATTTCTGGTTTTTTATTGAAATAAAAGAATGGTTTGTTACTAGACCCATCAGCATTTTTATATGAATTACCAGGTATAATATTTCTAGCTAAATTTGGTAAATCAGGCATTTTATTAGAGACATATAATTTTGACTCAAGTAGAGATGCAATAGTGCCTCTTGCCTCTATAGACATGTTGCCCCTTAGAGAATTTAACGAAGATATTTTTTCATCCTCATTTTGAGAATATTTAATTGTTCCAAAAAACTAGTAATTCAGACATTCTTTTTTTTAAATCTGGATTATTTTCTTTTTCTAAAGCGTTCTTTAAGGGTATTAAATATTTTGAATTGAATTTTCTTGTAAGTGTTTCTAAACTTTTAGACCTAACTTTAGGATCGTCATTTAATA
The DNA here is from genome assembly GCA_003282145.1 of SAR116 cluster bacterium AG-337-N21. Taxonomy (GTDB): domain Bacteria; phylum Pseudomonadota; class Alphaproteobacteria; order Puniceispirillales; family Marisalimonadaceae; genus Marisalimonas. The sequence continues at coordinate 41,288 of QBZZ01000010.1, read as the reverse complement.
GTTGAAAACCAATAAGAGCATTAGATATTTTCGATCTAACACCACTATTAGGCTTAATAACTTTTATTTCTTTTTTTTTAAAGAAACCCAGACTAGCTTTGTTTGAAAACTGTAATAGTTCGTAACCATTAGAGTTTTTTTGTTTTAAAATCGCTATAAGCTTCGATTTTCTGACATAATATAATTCTTTATTTTTCCAGCTTTTGAGAAATTCTTCAAGATTAGGTGATTTGGTACTTAATAAATCTTCAATTACAGGCTCAATAGTTCTAGAAGAACTTTTTATAATAAGTTTGAAATTATTATTTAAAACTTTTTCTAGATTATTAGATTCTGACGCATGTAGGAGATTAGAAAAAATTAAAATAAAAAAAAGTTGGAAGATTAATTTTAAAAAAGAATTCATTTTAATTTCCACTGTAGAGCTCTAAGGAAAAGCTCTACAGAATAATTTTAAATTATAGATTAATAATTAGATTTCATTTGGACGCAAGTTTTAGTGTCTTTATTGTACATTCCGCAACCTAAGGATTTCCAATCAGAGACTAGAGGCTTTGATTCAGCTAAATAATCAGTCCAAGCGTCACCAGGTACTTCTTTAGTTTGACTAATAATATCAAATTGTCCATCTGCTTGTATTTCACCAATAAGCACAGGTTTTGAAAGGTGATGATTAGGCAACATTTCAGCCACTCCACCAGTCAAGTTTGGTACTTTCATACCATACATAGCTTTTCTAACAGCGTCTACATCTGTCGTGCCAGCTTTTTCAACTGCTTTTACATACATCTTAAATCCAATTACATGTGCCTCCATCGGATCATTAGTAACTCTCTTATCACCCATTGTAGATTTCCATTGTTTAATAAAATCAGTATTCAAGTCTGATTCAGCTGATTGAAAATAATTCCACGCGGCAAGATGACCAACTAAATTTTTAGTATCAAGACCAGATAATTCTTCTTCACCTACTGAAAAAGCAACAACTGGAATATCATCGGCTTTAATACCAGCAGCAGCGAGTTCTTTGTAAAAACCTATATTGGCGTCACCGTTAATAGTTGATATAACACCAACTTTTTTACCGTCTGCACCAAGTCCAACCACATCAGCAACAATTTTAGACCAATCAGAGTGACCAAATGGTGTGTAATTTACAAAAATGTCAGATTCAGGAATTCCTTTGTCAATAAGATATTGCTTTAAGATTTTATTAGTTGTTCTTGGATATACATAGTCGGTTCCAAGCAATGCAAATTTTTTGACACCTAATTCTTCTAAATAATAATCAGTTGCGGGTATAGCTTGTTGATTAGGTGCGGCGCCAGTGTAAAAAACATTTTTTGAACTTTCTTCACCTTCATACTGAACAGGATAAAACAACAATCCATTTAATTCTTCAAGTACTGGTAATGCTGATTTTCTGGAAACTGAAGTCCAACAACCAAACATAACATCAACTTTAGATACGGTTAATAATTCTCTAGCTTTTTCAGCAAATAACGGCCAATTAGATGCAGGGTCAACTACCACAGGTTCTAGTTTTTTTCCTAAAATACCTCCTTTTTTGTTCTGTTCGTCAATTAGCATTAACATTGTATCTTTTAGTGTTGTTTCAGAAATAGCCATAGTTCCTGATAACGAATGTAAAATACCAATTTTAATTTTACCGTGACCATCGGCTAAAGCACTGTTTCCCAAAAAAAGAGCAAACATAACTAATGATAATCTTTTAACAAATTTAAATAACATAAATATTCCTTTCATTAATAAATTTAAAAATTTATGTTATGTCTTTTTAATATGAATTTTTCGTATATTACAAATTGCGACATGTAAATGTGTCAAAGGTCTACTTATTAATCACTTTTAATACTAATTGACTCGTAATGATTAATTTACATACATTTCAGTATCGTAATGATCCCTAAAAAAATTATTTTTAGGAATCAATTACAAACAAGAATAATGAACCGTACCCCTATCATCCGTTTCACTTTTAGCCTTTCCAGTTACATCTAAATGAATTAAGTGTGCTCTTGCTTCTCCAATTGCAAAATGCATTTGTTCGTCACCAATTTTTCTGTCAAAGATAATTTCGATTGAATCCATAATTGTAATACTTCGATTTTCTAACTCATTTAAAATTAAACTAAGTCTATGATTATGGTGTTTGATTAAATCTTGAGCCCGTTTTGAACCGTCAATGAAAGGCCAATCATGACAAGGAAAAACTTTTGTATCAGAACCAATTACTTGAATTTGATTTAAGTATTTAAAATATCCCCCTAGTCTATCGTCAAGAGGGTCAAAAAAATTATCAGAAATGTTGGGAGATATACGAGGTAATAAAAAATCTCCTGAGAGGTATAACTGTCTTTTTTTGTCCAATAATGAAATATGTTCTGGTGAATGACCTGAGTCAGTTCTTACTAACCAATTACCATCATTTGATTCAATTTCATGTCCAGATTTAATAATTTCAAATTCTGGAAGTTCATAAACTCTATTTTTATAAAGTCTAGTGGCTGGTCCCTTTGCAATAATATCTTCTTCACTCATGCCAGCCCTGACAAAAACATTTCTGAAGATATCAGCATATTTATCATCTGGCATTGAACGAAATGTTTTTGCAGTAAAAAGTTCTTTTTCACTAGTGTAACATTTTATGTTTAATTTATTTTGAAGCCACCCGGCCATTCCAATGTGATCAGGGTGATAATGAGTAATTAATAATCCGGCAAACTTTTTTGATTTAAGTGGTCCATTAATTAATGCCTTCCAATGTTCTTCTGAGTGATCTGATTTTAAACCTGCGTCTAAAATTAAAAAACCTTTAGGAGTATCCATAAGAAATAGATTTACATGGTTTAGTCTAAAGGGTAGCTCGAAATGTGCCCAATATAAATCAGTAGCTATCTGAGTTAATTCACCAAATTTTGGTTTATTAATTTCTAATTTTGTCATTTATATCTCATGAAAGGTCGGTTGGTAATAAATACTTAAGAAGTTAAGAATATACATTAAAATTAATTTAGTTCTAGTAAATCTAATATTTAATTAAAACAATGCATATTTCACTTAGTTTGTATATATTTCAAGCCAGACAATAAAAATTAAAACACAATAAGAGATTAAAATATGAATAATTCATTAAAGGGTATTAAAGTGCTAGATTTAACTAGGGTATTAGCTGGTCCATATTGTACCCAAATGCTGGGAGATTTAGGGGCTGATATAATTAAAGTTGAGAGACCTGGAGGTGGCGACGATACTAGAGGATTTGCTCCACCTTTTGTAAAAAATGATGATGGCGAAGAGACAGACCTTAGCGCGTATTTTTGTGGCGCTAATAGAAACAAAAGATCTATTACGATCAATCTTAGTACAAAAGAAGGTCAGAGCTTAGTTAAAAAATTATTATCTGAATGTGATATCTTAGTTGAAAACTTTAAAACAGGTACCTTAGAAAAATACGGACTTGGATATAATAATTTAAAATCAGATTTTCCAAAGTTAATATATTGTTCTATTACTGGTTTTGGACAGACTGGGCCATATGCATCCAGACCAGGATACGACGGATTAATTCAAGCAATGGGTGGTGTAATGGCTTTAACGGGAGAGCCAGACGGTGAGCCTATGAAAGTTGGAGTTCCGATCGGAGATCTAATGGCAGGTATGTTTGCTTCTGTTGGGATATTAGCAGCTGTCAGGCATCAAATAAATACAGGTGAAGGCCAGTTTATAGATATTGGGATGTTAGATACTCATGTTGCATGGTTAGCAAATCAAGGTATGAATTATTTATCTACTAATAAAAATCCAGATAGATTAGGTAATCAACATCCAAATATTGTTCCTTATCAAGTTATGCCAACATCAGATGGTTATATTGTTTTATCAATTGGTAATGATCCTACATTTGAAAGATTTTGTAAGTTGTCTGGAGATGAACAATTAATAGAAGATCCGAAATTTAAGACAAATGCAGATCGTGTGTCTAATAGAGAATTTGTAACAAATACACTAAATGAAATTACCAAAAGACATACTTCATCTTGGTGGCTGAATGAGTTGGAAAAACAAAAAATTGGATGTGGTCCAATTAATACACTGAGTGAAGTTTTTTCAGATCCACATGTAAAGGCTAGAGAAATGATTGTTGAAATGGACCACACTAAAACAGGTAAAGCCCCACTAAGATTAATAGCCAATCCAATAAAAATGCAGGAGACACCTCCAAGTTATAGATTGTCACCCCCCTTATTAGGAGAACATACTGAAGAAATTTTATCTGAAAAAATTGGCTTGTCGTTGGATGAGATCAAGAATTTAAAGGATAAAGGTATAATATAAATTAACCTGATTAAATCTTTTTTAATGTAATTAATGGTGGGTGTCATAAGCGCATTTAATACTACCTCTAACATAGAATATGACAGCTTAAAGTCTTGGATTAGGCTAATATTGTTATTTACTATAGGTGTTATTGGTACAGTTGGTATGTGGTCAGTTGTGGTTGTAATGCCCGCAATTGAAAACGAGTTTAATATAGATAGGGGACAGGCAAGTTTACTATACGCTACTACTATGGTTGGTTTTGGACTTGGTAATTTTTTAATTGGAAAAATTATTGATAAATTTGGCTTAAAGTTCCCAATTATTTTCGCAATAATAATTCTTGTTTCTTCTTATTTAATTGCAATGATATCTACCGAATTTTGGCATTTGTTAATCTTGCAAATTTTCATGGGGACGGCTGCAGCGACTTTTTTTGGCCCATCTATGGCTGATATAGGAAATTTTTTTGAAAAAAGAAGAGGGTTAGCTGTTGCGATTATTGCTAGTGCTAATTATGTAGCTGGAGCTTTTTGGCCCTTAATCATAAGCTATTTCCTTGAATACACAACTTGGAAAGAAGTCTACTTATATATAGCATTAATCTGTATGGTGATTATGTTTCCAATAGCATTATTTCTAAAAAACAACGTTGCAAGTTACATATCTAATAATGATTTAAGTACTGAAAGAAACAGTTTAACCAACTTAAGTCCCAATACATTGCAAATCTTATTAATTTTGGCGGGAATTGGTTGTTGCTTGGCAATGGCAATGCCACAAGTACATATTGTTGCTTTATGTGTTGAGAGAGGCTTTGGATTAAGCATCGGAGCTGAAATTTTGGCTGTAATGCTTTTTTCAGGAATGATAAGTAGAGTTGGATTTGGTTTCTTGTCAGACAAGATTGGTCCTGTTTACACCTTATTTATTGGATCATTATTACAAATGCTTTCCTTAGTATTTTTCTTGCCGTTTGATAGTCAATTATCGCTTTATATTGTTTCGTTAATGTTTGGGTTGTCTCAAGGAGGTATAGTGCCTGCATATGCTATGATAATAAGAAAATATCTTCCAATTGAACAGGTTGGTGAAAGAGTTGGATTAGTAATTATGGCAACAATTGTAGGTATGGGCTTAGGTGGCTGGATGTCTGGTGAAATTTTTGATATTACCCAATCTTATAAATTAGCATTTGTAAATGGAATATTTTGGAATTTTACAAATCTTTTGATAGTAACATTCATAATGTGGCAAATTTATTTCAAAAAAGATAAGTTAGTTTTAGGTTGAAGAGGAATTACTAATGAATAAGATCAGAGAGCTTACAAGGTCATCCCTTGAAATTACTTATGAGCTATTCATAATAATGATACCAACATTAATTATAGTAAAAATATTAAATGAGTTAGGTTTTGTTGAAATATTAAATAAGTTCTGTGCTCCTCTGATGTTTTTGTTAGGATTACCAGAGGCTATATCACTAGTTTTTACAACATCATTGCTTACAAGCCCCTATGCAGGTTTAATAGTTTTTTCAGGTCTACCAGCCGACATGCCATTTACTGCTGCTCAGGCAAGTGTATTAGGACTTTTAATTTTATTCACACATTCATTGCCTATTGAAGTTATTATTTGTAGAAAAGCAGGAGTAAGAGCCCGTGCTATGATATTTATAAGATTAGGCCTTGGTATTTTATCATGCTATTTTTTAAATCTTTTTTTTCAACTTACTGGTTATATGAATTATCCAGCAACAATTTTATTACCAAGTTTAGAAAGCGCACCTGATTTGTTTAGTTGGGGTTTATCTCAACTAAAAGGGCTGGGAATGATCTTTATTATTATTATAGCACTAGTAATAATTTTAGATTTTTTAAAATACATAGGCGTTGAAAGATTAATAGAAAAAGCTTTAAAACCTTTTTTAAATTTTCTTGGAGTTGGTGAAAAAGCTTCTACAATTGCAATAGTAGGAGTGACCCTTGGGATTGGCTTTGGTGCTGGACTTTTAATTAAAGAAGTTAAAACTGGAAAACTTCACTACAAAGATGTTTTTGGCGTTTTAGTCTTAGTAGGAATGCTTCATAGCATAATTGAAGATACTGCAGTCATTTCACTTATAGGTTCAAATATTATAATAACGCTTTTTTTAAGAGCGGTTTTAACATTATGTATCGTTTATGTTTTTATGAGATTAGGGGCTAAATTAACGCAAGAATTTTGGCAGAAACATCTTACTAATTATAATATACCAGAATACAAACCAAATTCTTAATAGGGAATAATTTTATTATCCCAATCAAATATTTTACCATTATCGGCTACTGTCTTTGTATCAATAACACTTACCAATTTTTCTGCAGAAAATTCGGGAGTAAAATATTCTTTATCTTTTTTTTGAAAAGGTTTCGATAATTTTGAATCTACTGTGCCTGGATGAAGTCCAAAGATGATACTATCTGGATTTGATCTTTTTTGTTCAATTGATAATCCTTTTAAAACCATATTTAAAGCAGATTTAGATGCTCTATATGAATACCAACCACCTAGTTCATTGTCTTCTATACTTCCAACTCTAGCAGATATTGAAGCTAATTTTGTTATTCTATCTCTGTATAATTTTGGTAAAAAATATTTTGCAATTAAAGCAGTTGGAATAGTATTAGCACTAAACATGTCAATAAATTTAACAGAGGAAAGATCTCTTATTGATTTTTCTGGTTGTTCAAGCGCACCAATCGCCACAACAATTATGTCCAGCTTACATTCAACTGATTGAGCAGTCTCAGCCAAGCTATTTTCATTTAAATAATTTACTTGTTTTGAAATTATAGATTGATGATCTAATTGAACACCACTCCTAGAAAAGGCGAATATGTTATTTACACTATTATTTTTTGAAAATTCAAAACACAAAGCTTTTCCGATCGCACCAGAGCTTCCAAAAATAGCAATATTTAATGGTTCCATTCTAATATCTTTTATTTAAATTAAGTGACACATATTTATTATTGATAGTATTATATTACCATTTAATTTATAAATTTAAAGAGATCTATATGAGAAATAATAAACCTAATTTTGTATTAGTTCATGGTGCTTGGCATGGTGGATGGATTTGGAAAGAAGTTGCAGATCTCTTAATGTATCAAGGTTATAATGTAACTTGTCCTACCCAAACAGGTTTAGGTGAAAGAAAACATTTATTGTCACCTGAGATAACTTTAGACACATATATTGATGATATAATTAATCATATTTTGTTAGAAGATTTAGAAAATATAGTATTAGTAGGACATAGTTTTGCGGGAAGTATTATAAGTGGTGTTGCAGACAGATTAAAAGAAAGAATTAATAGGCTTATTTATTTTGATGCAATGATTTTATCAAGTGGTCAAAGTCCTTTTGATATTGCTCCAAAAGAAATAGTTAAAGAAAGAACGGCTTTAGCAGAAAAATCTGAAGGCAAGCTCTCAATTCCTCCTCCATCACCTGAAGCATTTGGAGTTTTTGATATAAGAAAATCTTTAATTTTGGCTAGTAAATTAACTCCTCATCCTGTAAGCACTTTTAAATCAAAACTAAATTTAGAAAATGAAATTGGGAATGGGCTTTCTGTTTCCTATATATTTTGTACTGATCCAGTTTATCAATCTTTAGAAAGTTCAAGAGTGTTTGTAAGAAAAATGAATTGGCCAATTTTTGAATTGAAGGCAGGGCATAATGCAATGTTTACACATCCAAAAGAAACTTTGAATTTACTTATGAAAATTTGTAATTAAAATATTTATTTTAGGAGAATAGAATGTCATCTTGTATAACTGGCTGGGCCCATAATAAATTCGGTGTAAATAAAGATCAATCTTCAGAGAATATGATTGCAGAAGTTGTTGAACAGGCAATAAATCATGCAGAAATTTCGCCAAAAGATATAGATGCAATTTATGTTGGAACGTTCAACAATGGGTTTCAAAAGCAGGATTTTCATGGTGCATTACCAGCTGTCTCACAAATAGATCTAAGGTATGTACCAGCTATGAGAGTTGAAAATGCGTGCGCAACAGGTTCAGCGGCCATTCATACAGCGATGAATGCAATTGAAGCCAAAAGAGCAAAGACAACACTTGTTGTTGGTGTAGAGAAAATGACAGACACATCTTCCGAAAAAGTTGGTGACATTCTCTTGGGTGCAAGTTATCGACCAGAAGAAGGAGAAACCAAAGGGGGGTTTACAGGTGTTTTTGCAACTATAGCAAATGCTTATTTTCAAAAATATGGGGATAAATCAGATGTGCTTGCTAAAATTGCTGCTAAAAATCACGAGAATGGAAGTGTAAATCCTCTTGCTCATATGCAAAAAAATCTAGGTTTTGATTTTTGTAATTCTGTCTCAGAAAAGAATCCTTACGTTGCAGAGCCGTTAAGAAGAACAGATTGCTCTATGGTATCTGATGGCGCTGCTGCTTTAATAATTCAAGACATAGACCTTGCCCTTTCTGCAAAGAGAGCAATTGCCTTTAGAGCAAGAAGACACGTTAATGACATTCTTCCATTGAGTAAAAGAGAAAAAACAGAGTTTGAAGGTGCCCGTCAAGCTTGGAGTTATGCCCTGCAAGATGCTAAAATAAACCTCGATGATTTATCGTTTGTCGAAACCCATGACTGTTTCACAATTGCAGAACTTATTGAATATGAAGCAATGGGTTTAACTAAATTAGGCGAGGGTTTTAAAGCAATCGAAGAGGGTTGGGTTCATAAAAATGGAAGACTTCCTATAAATCCCTCAGGTGGTCTCAAATCAAAAGGGCACCCTGTCGGTGCTACTGGAGTTTCTCAACATGTGATGTCAGCAATGCAACTCACTGGGGAGGCAGATGAAATGCAGGTCAAAGATGCTAAATTAGCAGGTATTTTTAATATGGGCGGAGCCTCTGTTGCAAATTATGTCACAATTTTGGAGAGAATACGTTAATATTAAATGTCTAAATTAATATTAATACGTCATGCTAAATCCAATTGGAGTGTTAATGTCAATGATCTTCAAAGAGGTTTGAACAAAAGAGGTTATAATTCTTGTAAACTCATTTTTGAGGAACTTAAAAAAAGAATAGATAAACCAGATTTGTTTTTAATCTCTCCTGCGTTAAGAGCACAGCTAACTTACGAAAATATATTTTTAAATTGGGATAATAAAGACAATCTTTTATCCATAGAAGAAGATCTATATCATGCATAAATAGTTCAGATTAAAAAAAATTTAACCTCCAAAGTTGTTGGATTTAATACTGTGGTTGTAATAAGTCATAATCCCATTTTAAATTCATTAATGTATCAATTATCAACTAGAGGTTATAATAAGTTACATGGAAACTTAGTGACTTGTGGCGTTGTTATAATAGAATATACTGAAAATAATTTCAAAACACCAGTTTTAAAAAAAGAGGAAGTTGTCGATTATTTTTTTCCCAGAGTGTACATGTAGAATATAAAAACCTTAGCTAGGAATTTGTGTAATTAGCTTCTCTTTTTTCTAAAAGGGCGTCTATTGCTTCTCTATGGTCATCAAGTTGTTGAAGAATACTTTGTTGACTTGCTGCCATCTCTAACGCTTTGTCCAGAGAAACATTTTGTGACATTCTTAATAATCTTTTTGCTCTTCTTGAAGCTTCAGGGGGTTGTGAGGCAATTTTATTTGCAGTTCTGTTAGCTTCATCCAAAAGTTCATCATTTTTTACAACCTTTGAAACAAGACCCCAATCTAGAGCCTTTTGGGAATCAAGAACGTCACAAGTTAAAATCATCTCATTTGCTCTTGCTAATCCAATTATTTTTGGAAGAAACCAGGATCCACCATCACCAGGAATAATTCCAATTCTGAGGAAACTCTCTGAAAACTTTGCATCTTCTGCTGCAATTCTAATATCGCACATAGTACACAAATCGTTTCCTGCTCCAATGGCATGCCCATTTACAGCTGCTACGATCGGAACATCTATGCTATTCATTGTAAGTGGAATTTTTTGTATTCCAAATCTATACCAATCCTCTAGCTCTGTTAGAGACATATTATCCTTAGTAGTCATATCTTTGATCTCTTGAAGATTTCCTCCAGATGAAAAGCTCTTTCCAGCACCTGTTAATATTACACAACCTACATTTTTATCTTTATCAGCTTTATTTAGAGAATCTACTAAACCTTCTATAATATCTCCGGAAAGAGCATTTCTTGTGTCCGGTCTATTTAGTGTTATTTTAACAATTCTATCATTCTGTTCATATAAAACTGATTCAGTCATTTTTCACCTCGAATTGAAATAGTATTTAAGTTAAATATTCCCATAAATTTTGATTGTTATTTTCTAAAAAGTCTTTTCCTAATAGATCTTCCCAATAACTTTCATTTCCAAAATCGTTTCTCCAACTATTTAGATTGCGAGTAAAGTAAGCTAATTCATACTCTTGAGTAAATCCAATTGCGCCGTGAACTTGATGGGATATTGCTATAACTTTTCCTGCAGCAACTCCAGCTCTTATTTTTAAAATAGCTATATCCTTTTTATTTTTATAAAAATCATCAGAATTAGTAATTGTTGATAAAGCTGCAGAAGATGCAGAAAGCTCAACGGCCATTTCAGAAATCTGATGTTGAATAGCTTGGAATTTTGAGAGTGCTCTTCCAAATTGTTTTCTTTGTGAACAGTAATCAATACATAAATCTAAAATTTTTTCCATCGATCCTATCATTTGAGCAGATCTTACAATAGCGCCTAAATGTTTAAAATTTATCCTTAAGTTAATTGGTTTCATATCAAGGATTTTACATTTATTTAATTTTAAATTATAGCGTGGCTCAGATAAAAAATTCTTTTTTAACTCTTTGTCTTTACCACTATTTTTAATAAGAATAACTTTTTTTGTTTTTTCAATCTCAGTAATAACAACAACTTTATTAGTAAGATTTAAATATGGAACAGAAATTAATTCGCCAGATATTTCATTACCTATGATTTTAAGGTTCTTTACATCTATTGCATAAGTTATAATGCCACTTGGAGGGTTTATATCAGATTCTGACAGAATATAATTAGACAATATTGTTTCGGATAAAGGTATTGGTGCCCCTATATTATTTGATAATTTGATTATTGGTAAAGTGGTTGAAAGAGGTAAGCTTGATCCATTGAACTTATCTTTAACGGCTATTTTAGGAAGGCCAAGTTGTTCAATTTCACTCCATAAATTAATTAAATCAGAATTGTTGTTATCTATGTTTTGTCTTAATTTATGACCTACATGCTTGTTAAGAATTTTTGAGGTTGTTTCTAAAATAATACCTAGTTCTTCATTCATCTCAGACCTAACTGTCTTGCAATTATCCCTTTCATAATTTCAGTTGTTCCGCCTCTTAATGAGTTTGAGGGTATTCTGAGAGTGGCGTCTTCAAATAAATTTTGTAATTGAGAAGGCCATTCATAAAGTGGAATTATATTGGAAAACTCTCTTAACGTTTCCACCATGGTCTTCTCAAATTTATTACCCAACTCCTTTACAAATGCAGCTTGTGTCTCTGGAGATTCTCCATTTTGTAACATAGAGGCTATAGAAAAACTCATTCTTCTTAATGTTTGAAGTTCAGCAATTAATTTACCTATCAATTTTGAACCTGATTTTATTAAAATATTTTTGAATTCATTTATAAAGCTCTCAAGTAATGTGAAATGAGACAAAAATCTTTCAGGGCCAGATCTTTCAAGTGCAAGTTCACCAACTACCTGAGACCAACCTTTTCCTTCAACTCCAAGCAATGCATCCTCAGAAAGTATGACATTATCGAATAGAGTTTCGTTAAAATGGCGTTGACCTGTCATGTCAGGGATACCTTTAACACTTACATTTGGAAGTGATAAATCAACCAAAAACTGAGATAGTCCTTCATGCCTATTGTTTTCAGACGCAGGACTAGTTCTTACAAGTACAATCATATAATTTGCTATATGAGCGCCAGTAGACCAAATTTTTCTACCTTCAAGTTTCCATCCATTTTCTATCTTGGTAGCTTTAGTTTTAACTGAGGCTAAGTCTGAACCAGAGTCAGGCTCACTCATTCCGATAGCAAAAAAGCATTCTCCTGCGGTTATTTTAGGAATAATTGATTTTTTTTGCTCCTCATTTCCATATCTTAAAATTTGACTTCCGCTTTGTCTGTCAGCTATCCAATGAGCGGCGACAGGAGCTCCAGAAGCTAAAAGCTCTTCAGTCACAACATATCTCTCAAGCGCAGTTCTTTCATTACCGCCGTATTTTTTTGGAAATGACATGCCCAGCCATCCCATCGATCCAAGTTTCTTACTAAACTCTGGGCTGGCAGAAAAGACCCAAGCATCAGCTGAAGGCTCAAACTCTTTATGATTTAATGATGTTGTTATAAAATTTCTTACTTCTTTTCGAAGGTTTGATAAATCATTCGTTTCTTTAATAGAAGGAAAATTAAACTTAGACATTTATAATACTTATTTTGTTAATTAATTTAAAATAAGTTAAATTATATAGGATAAAGGTCAATATAATTAATACAAAAAAAGTGTCTTTATAACAACATTATTAATTAAGAGTAAAATTATTTTGGGTACTTCGGGAGTTTATAAATGTCTGTTAATGATGAAATTTTAGAAAGATTAAAAAAAATTGCTACACCAACCTTAGCCAATGCACTAGATGATGTTGGTTTTAATGGTGTTATGAATAACCTGGCTCCTGCAGGTTTTGGTATGAAGGTAGTAGGAAGAGCTATTACGGTTCAAGAAACAACAGGTCCTTTTGGCAGTTTTTCATCAGATGATTTTAAAGTTGGGCATATGATTGACGCGGCAAATCCAGGAGATGTCATTGTTGTTGCCAATAATGGAGCTCAGGTGTCTACCTGGGGTGGGATGGCTTCTTATGCTGCAAAGTTGAAAGGAGTTGGTGGCCTTGTGGTCGATGGAGGTATTCGTGATAGAGAAGAAATTATAGAATTTTCCTTTCCAGCATTTTCTAGACACATGGTACCAACACCCGGAAAAACGAGGATAAAAGTTTTATCTATAAATGATCCTATTATTTGTGCGGGAGTGAGAGTAAGAAAAGGTGATATTATTGTTGCTGATGGCACAGGTGTTTTATGCATCCCAATTGAGCATGCTGAAAATATAACTGAAGCTTCCGAAAAATTTTCTGCCGATGACAGAAAGGCAATGGAAGAAATGGACGCTGGATTAACTTTTACAAATGCTTTAAAGAAGTTTTCTAAAATTTAATTTTTGAGTTAACTAAACACTTTGAGAGCTCTCTCAAAGAAATCTGTTTGACCAAAGTTACCAGATTTAAGTGTTACAGAAATTGGCTTATTACCATTAGAATGAGGGGACCATAGGGCAGGGATGCCATGAGAAATTTCTTCGCCTATTTTAAGCTCTTGGACACCTAAACCTTTTATGACTGCTCCTGAGGTTTCTCCTCCAGCTGAAATAAATGTTCCAAAATTATCATTTACAAGTTTTTTAGATAGTAATTCAAAAAAGTTTTCAATTTTATTTGCTAAGATTTTTTGGCCATATTGTTTTTGTTTTTCTGTGACAGTTTTTGTATCAGAAGACGAGTAAACAAGAGGAGATAATGTTTCATTTTCTTTTATCCATGAAAAGACATTTTCAACCAAGTCTTCATTGTTAATTACCTCATCAGGAGAAATATATAAGGATGGGTTTTTCTCTTTATAAATATTTATTTGATTTATTGTTGCAACTGAGCATGATCCAGAAAGAATAATGGCATTGGAATTATTTTTAGGAATTTCAAAATTAGATGTAGACAACAAACCTCTATCTTTATAAATTTTTGGTAATCCAAGAGCAATACCAGATCCACCAGTTAGAAATGGTAAGTCTTTTACGCCGTTACAAATAATGTCAAAGTCATCATTTTTAATAGTGTCAATAATTGCATACTTATATCCATTTGTTTTTAACGTTTCAATTCTCTCTTTGACGCTATTCGCTCCTTTTGTAATAGTTTGAAAATCAATCAGGCCAACATTATCTTTGGTTTGATAATTAAGCCACCTAACTAAATTATGGTCTGTCATTGGAGTTAGAGGATGATTTTCCATTCCTGATTCATTTAATGGTTTGCCATTAACAAACATATGTCCAAAATAAACAGTTCGTCCAGCATCAGGAAAGGACGGGCACGCTATAGTAAAATCTGTATTTAATTCTTTCATAATTGCATCAGTTACTGGCCCTATATTTCCTTCTTTAGTAGAGTCAAAAGTTGAGCAATATTTAAAAATAAATTGTTCACATCCACAATCTTTTAGCCATGCAAGAGCTTTTAAGCTCTCCGATACTGCTTCTTCAATTGGTATGGTTCTAGTTTTGAGGGCAATTACGGCGGCGTCAGTTGGTTCTTTTTTTATTTCTGAAGGTAGTAGGGTTGGAATACCAGCATACATGGATACTTGCATTCCTGCTTTTTTAAGGTTGTTTGCAATGTCAGAGGATCCAGTAAAATCATCACCTATTATCCCTAGTTTCATAATCCGCTCTTAATTCTATAATGCTTGTTTTTCTAATTGTGTTACAATTTTTTCTTTAACCCAAGGTGTTACTTCTTCATTAAATGATAGATAATGTTTGCTGTTGAGGTGAATGTCAAAAGCGTCTTTATCAGTGTAAGTTTCATATAAAAATACTATATTTTTATTATTAGGGTCGTGGCAGACATCAAATTCATGACAATCTTTTTCAAGTTCAAGAGAGTCTCTGGCTTGCTGTAAGACTCTTAGTTTAAATTTTTCTGTGTCTGTTTCGTGAATTACAAATTTAACAGTTATTACAAACATTATTAATTTTAACTCCTATTAGGTTAATACTTTATTCTGAACATTTTTATCTTTTAATAATGTGATTAATTTTTCAGTTACTGCTTTTGTCCCCATATCACCACCAAACTCAATTGGCCTTAACTCATTTCTTTCAAAGCCTGTTTCAATTGCGGCCTCTATCAGTTTTGAACCTTCAGAAGCACTTTCACATCCTTTTTTATCTGATAAATAGTCAAGCATCAAAGTAGAGCTAAGAATAGTTGCTAATGGATTTGCCTTGTCTTGTCCCATTATGTCTGGAGCGCTTCCATGAGCGGGTTGAAATAAACCATGGTTGTCTCCAATTTCTGCACATGAAGCCATTCCCATGCCACCTACTAACCCTCCACCAAGGTCAGATAATATATCGCCAAACATATTTTCCATAACCATTACATCATATTCCCAGGGGTTCCTTATAAGATTTAGCGCCATCGCATCAACATAACAATGTTCCGCTTCTATATCCTTGAAATTTTCTTTTCTTTCATCAAATATTTTTCTAAATAAAGCTTGAGAACGAAATACATTGGCTTTATCAACACAAGTAACTTTACCTAACTTTCCCTTACTCTTTCTTTGTCGTGCTAATTTAAATGAAAAGTCATGTAATTTTTCTGTTGTTTTTCTGGTGATTCGCATAATATCTTGAACTTCGTCATCGTTATCTACAGGGCATCTGTTGTGAACAGCTGCTGTGTAGAACAAACCTTCAGTAGATTCTCTTAATATAACTAAATCAATATTACTTGCTAATTTATTACTTAACCTGTTTGTAATGTTTGGGTAAGCCTTAACTGGTCTAACTCCAGCATATAATCCAAACATTTCCCTAAATCTGAGGTGAGGGCATACTTCTGTCCCATCTTCATGTCGTATCGTTGGTAATCCAATCGCCCCAAGGAAAATACTGTCAGCATTACTTATTCTATCTTCACCGCCTGGTTCTACATCACAACCTTCTTGTTCAAAATATTCTGCACCAGCATTAATATTTTCCCAGTTACATTTAAATCCACCAATAATTTCAGATGAGAGATCAACTATCAATTTCGCTGAGTTTACTATGTCTTTACCAATTCCATCTCCAGGAACAGTTGCAATTTGAAAGTGATCCATTTTTATCAATAAAACCTTATTCAGTTATATTTGAGATTAATATTGTAAACACAGTTTTACAATATTTAACTTCTATCGTGATAAGGAAAATGGTGATGTGGATGCACTAAGTCAATCTTGGGAGATATAGCTTGGGTTCATCCACATAAATTATTAATAATGATAACTGTTATCATGGTCAATACTATTTTATTTTGATATTAATATTTGTTATCATTATTAAAAATAGTTAATAAAAACAATGACTTATTTATTTATCTATGTTATTGCTTAAATATTATCTTAAATATATACGGAGTTTATGATGAAAGGTGAAAAAGTTGTTATAGAACAACTAAATATCATTCTTAAGAACGAATTAACGGCTATCAATCAATATTTTCTACACGCTCGAATTCTAAAAGATTGGGGATTCTTAGGTCTAGCCAAAAAGATATATGATGAGTCAATGGGTGAAATGAAGCATGCTGACTGGATTATTGAAAGGGTATTAACACTTGAAGGTCTTCCTAATTTGCAAGATTTAGGTAAATTAAAAATTGGTGAAAATGTTCCTGAAATGTTTAGTGCAGATTTAGGTTTAGAGATGACAAATCAATCATGTTTAAAAGTTGCTATAAATGTTTGTGAAGATAAGAATGATTATGTAACTAGAGATATCTTTCTTAAAATATTAGATGATACAGAAGAACACATAGATTGGATTGAATCTCAACAACATGTTATTGAACATGCGGGTCTCAAAAATTTCTTGCAAGAGCAAATCGCTGAATAATTTATTTTAAATTAGCCTCAAAGTTTGTCTGAGACTGATTTATTTCTTGTTTAATATATTCTGAACAACTTCCACATTGTGGTTTAGCTCCGCAGCTTTTATAAACTAGTGAGGGCGTATTAGCTCCACTAGTTACTGCTGTGGTTATAGCCTTATCTGAAATTGCATTACATACACAAATTATCATTTATACCTTCCCCTATGCAAATTTATTAAACTAATTTTGAGAATGATTGTCAATACCATTTTCATTATAATTATCAAATACTGGATTAATGATTTCAAAAGTTTTTTGAGATAAATCAGAAAGTTCAAGACTTGGGTTAGAAACTGATAATAACTTCATTGCTTCATGGTAGGCGGCGCAGGTCGAAAAACCACAGTCGATTAATCTATGATAAAGTACCTTAACGTTATCCATTTCATAAGTTTGACGCTTGTTTGAGCTATTATTCTTAAAAGTATTAATTTGTATAATATTAGACATAGAAAAGTATTAATAATAATAATTACTATCATTATTAATGATATTTTTTTACAGTCAATAAAAAACTTGAATTTTAAATAAAAGTATCTTATGTAATTAAAATAAGAGTGATTATCATTATGATAATGATTCGCATAATAACTTACACTTGGAGATTTAAATGAATAATATAAAGTTTAAAGGTGCAACCTTAGCAAAACTATCTTTTGTTGGTGCTGTAACTTTTTCTTTCATGTGCTCATCCATTACTTCTGTTAATGCTGGACATCATGGAAACGTTTATGGTCCTTATCCAATAACTGAAAAAAGTTATAAAGGTACTAAAAAGAATTCTGTCTCATATGGCGGCCAAATAGCCAGACAATTATTACATAACAGTTTAAAAAAATTAGCATCAAAGGGTAGCCCAAGTGATCCAACGTTAGCTCCTGAAAAGAAGATGCTTGCATATCTAAATACTAAAGATAAATCAAAATCTCTTCCAATAATGGATCCTAAAAATAGTTCTAAATTTCCAGTTAAACAAAAAATGATCGGTGAATTGTCTGGAGGAGCTAACCTATCAGGTAAGGCAGACAAAAGAATCCAAACATCATGGCCTGGAAATATGAGTGGTGTAGATGTTATTAAATTTATGATTAAAAAAGCAGGTAAAACAAAAGGTGGCGTCGATACTAGAAATGGCATGAATTATCCTCAACTTATCTCAAAATATACTATGGGAGCAGTTTTATATCATCAGGCTTGTGATAATTATCTTGACGAGAAAATGACAGCAAGCTCAAAGCCAAACAATAAACCTTATAAAAAAGGAGCTTATTATACAGGTAAAGAACATAGTTGGGATGAAGCTTTTGGATATTGGGGAGCTGCTGCTCATACTATGAAGCTATCCGCTGCTCAAAGTTATGACGTTGCCAAGAAAAAAGATTTAAAAGCAGCAGACTACAATAAAGATGGAGTGGTTGATCTTCAAACTGAAATGACATATGCGCATGCTTACTATGCTTCAAGCTATGATAAAAAAGGTAAAACAAATTACCTTAAAACTGTAACAGGAGCTTTTATTGACGGAAGAAAGCTTATTACAGCGGCTGATGGAAATAAATTATCGGAAGCTGAACTAAATAAAATACAAGATTATGTTCAAATAATTTGTAGTAATTGGGAAGATGTAATAGCTGAGTCTGTCTTTAAATACGCTGGATCTGTTTACAAAGATTTAAGTAAGATAGAAAAAGCCCTAGCTTCAGGTTCTGGAATGGACAAGGCAATGTCAAAGTATTTAAAGCATTGGGCTGAGTTAAAAGGATTTGCCATGGCTCTACAAGCTGGTCCTGACAACAAAAGTGATACATTTAACAGAATGAATCGCATGATGGGATTTGGTCCTTTGATGCCTAATTTATCACAGGTTGTAGGAATTGACTCTTCTGGAAATTATATAAAAGACCAGGGTTCTTCAATTGGATATTACAAGCTTCATATGCTTAAAATACAAAATCTTATGGCTGATAAATATGCTCTTAAGGCTAAAGTGAATGATGCAACAGGTGGTATGGCAGCACTTCTTGAAGAAGTAGGCACCAAAAAATCCGCTGAAAACGATTAATATAAAATAAGAAACTGACCAGTTATGCAACTGGTCAGTAATTTAAAAATGGAAATATTTTATCAATACTTAGAAACTATAAGTGAAAACTTTTTTGATCCCAAAAAAAGAGTGTTTTTGGGATATTTATTTTCTGCATTCTTAATTTCATTTATGTGGCTAACCTTTGTTAAAAAAGAAAAAATTAAACAATCATTCTACAAAATTTTTGACAAAAAAATTTTTATGTCAAAATCTGCAAAAGCAGACTACGTTTTATTTTTGTTAAATATAATAATTTTGATGTTTTTATCTCCATTATTAATTTCACAATTAGCAATTGCACATTTTGTTTTTGAATACCTTCATTCACAAACAATTTTAACACCATTGGGTATTGATATAAATCATATGTGGATGATACCAATTTTTTTCACATTTTGTTATTTTGTACTTGATGATTTTACAAAGTACGTAACTCATGCACTAATGCATAAAGTACCATTATTATGGGAAATTCATAAAACTCATCATTCCGCAAGAACTCTTACACCGCTTACTATATTTAGAACTCACCCAATTGAAGGTGTTATTTTCGTAGTAAGAAGTGCTTTAACACAAGGTATAGTTATAGCAACATTTTACTATGTATATGGTGGTGATATTACTTTTGTGACTATATTAGGAGCAAATTTATTTTCATTTTGGTTTCATTTGTTTGGATCCAATTTAAGACACTCTCATATAAGGATTAATTATTGGAGTTGGTTAGAAAAAATTTTTATTTCTCCTGCTCAACATCAAATTCATCATTCAATAAAAAAAGAGCATCATAATAAAAATTTCGGAGTTGCATTTGCCTTCTGGGATTATATGTTTGGGTCTTTATATATCTCAAAAAGTGATGAAGACGTAAAATTCGGAATTTCCGAAACAGAACATAAATATGAAAATAACATTTTATATTTATATTTAAGCCCCCTCATAGGTATTTTTAAATTAATTGCAAATTACTTCTTCTCCAAAAATGTAAAAGTTAAAAAACAAAAATTTATATTTAATAAACAAACTAGGTAATAAAAAATATGAAAATCAGTATATTATTAGTGCTTACAACAATATTTATTTCAAATGTAGTAAATGCAAAAAGTTTAAATATTTACTCTCATAGACAGCCTTATCTCCTGAAACCTTTTATAGATGCATATACTAAGAAAACTGGGGTTCAATTAAACGTGGTATATTCATCAAAAGGGCTTGCACAAAGGCTTTCAGCTGAAGGAGCTAATAGTCCGGCAGATTTAATTCTAACTGTAGATATTGCTCGTTTGTACAGATATGAAGATTTAGATTTATTGGCCAAAATAGACTCTAAAATATTAATTGAAAATATTCCTCCTTATCTCAGAAGTAAAAATAATACTTGGTTTGGACTGTCTAAGAGAACGAGGGCAATAGCAATTTCAAAGGATAGAATGAATTCTGGAGATGTTTTAAGATATGAAGATTTAGCTGATCCAAAGCTAAAAGGTAAAATTTGTAGTCGACCTGGTAGTCATGTTTATAACAGGGCCCTTATGGCATCAATAATAGCAGCAAAAGGAGCAGATGATGCAGAAAAGTGGGCAAAGGGTTTAGTTTCAAATCTTGCAAAAAGACCTCAGGGTAATGATAGGTCTCAATTAAAATCAATTTATTCTGGTGAATGTGATGTAGCTATTATTAATCATTATTATTATGGTAAATTAACATACTCTAAAAATCCTGATCATCGTAAATGGGCAAAGGCGTCAATAATAGTCTTTCCAAATCAAGGACCTGGCGACAGAGGTGCTCATGTAAATATTTCTGGTGGAGGTGTTGTAAAGTTTTCAAAAAATAAAGAAACAGCAACTAAGTTTTTAGAATTTCTAGTTACCGATGAAGCCCAAATTTTGTATGGGGATGTAAATTTTGAGTATCCAATAAATAATAAGTCAAAATTACCAAAAAGACTTAAGGCTCTTGGTACTTTTAAAGAAGATAGTCTGTTGATTGAAGATATTGCAAAGCTCGCTCCAAAAGCTCAAGAAATTATCGATACCGTTTATTGGTGATTTATTTATATAAAAATTTTAAGGCCAAAGTAACCAATTATTAACCAAAAAATACCTTTAATTAAAAAGAATAAAAAAACAACAAGACCAGTTTTTTTAAGGTCAAGCTTGTTAAACAGTCTTTTATACAGTTTGACCGCCGTTTATTTGGATTTCTGTACCGTTAACATAAGAAAATGTTTCTGAACACATAGAGTGTATGACACCAGCAACTTCTTCAGGAGTTCCAAAACGTTTCATAGGTATTTTTTCTGTAAGCAGTTTTTTACTATCAGGCGTTACCATTGAAGTTTCAATTTCACCAGGTGCAATTGCATTAACTCTTATACCCTCATGTGCTAAGTCTGAGGCCATTTCACGAGTTAAAGACTTTAAAGCTGCTTTTGAGGTGGCATACGCTGGTCCAGCAAATTGATGAACACTATCACTAGCAATTGATGTGACATTAATAATTACGCCTTTAGCTAACTTTAGATTATTAATGATTGATTGAGAAATTATTATTGGAGCAAAAAAATTAACATTAAAGACTTGTCTCCATAAACTCAAGTTAGTGTCAGTAAACCCTAGTCTCTTATTATCCGCGTTTTTAGGCGAGATTGCAGCATTATTTATTAATGCTTTTACTGGTCTACCATTAAGAAATTTATTTAAATCTATTAGAGTTTTATCTAGCGAGATTTGATTTTCTAAATCAACTTGAAAGTGAAATTGTTTATTATTAGACCAGGGGCATTGAGGTGCGACTTCAGATCTTGAGAATGTAATGACTGTCCATCCATCATCCCAGAACTTTTTTGATGTAGCATGACCTATACCACGACTTCCACCTGTAAGAATTATAATTTTGTCACTATTTTTCATTAATTAATTTCTGATATTGATAATCATTCTTAACTTATACACTAATAGTTAACATTGCAATAATTTTTTCTTATTAAAAAGTTTATTTTTTAATCTTCTTTCCAAATAGTTCTAAACGGTGATCGACCAACTCATAACCCATATTTAGAGCGACTTGTCTTTTCATTTCTTCCAGTTCTTCGTTTTGGAACTCAATAATTTCTCCACTTTCAACATCAATTAAATGTTCATGATGCTCTCCTGCTTCTTCATATCTTGATCTACCGTCTCCAATATCTAGTTTTTCGATTATACCAGCTTCTTCAAAAAGTTTTATAGTTCTATAGACTGTAGCAATTGAAATGGATCTATCTTTTTCTACAGCTCGTCTGTACATCTCATCAACGTCAGGATGATCTTCTGCTGCCTCAATAACTTCTAAAATAATTTTCCTAGGCAAAGTCATTCTTAAGCCAACTCTTAAACATTTTTCATAAAGCTCTGCCATTGGACCCTCTAAATACATTATAATGGTTACAAACTAGGTATAGTTAATTACTAAAAACACAAAAGTGCAAGTTTAAAGTTATTATTGTTTTTTATAAGACAAATTAATAACTTTATTTAATACAATTACTGGAACTATACCAATTATGATTATTAAAAGAGCTGCTAATGCAGATTGTTCAAGCATTTCTTCTTTAGCATATTGATAAACATAAGTTGCTAAAGTTTCAAAATTAAACGGTCTAAGTAAAAGCGTTACAGGTAATTCTTTAATTATATCTACAAAAATAATCAAAAAACCAGTTAAAATAGAAGGACGTATTAGAGGAAAAATAATTTTGAAAAGACTTTTTTCAAAAGATACACCTTGTAGTCTTCCAGCTTCAAGTAAGTTTGGAGAAATTCTTTCAATGCCTGAATTTATGTATCCAATTCCAATAGCGTTAAATCTACAAATGTAAGTGTACAATAAAGCAGTAAATGTTCCTATTATAGTTAAGTTCCAATTTACATCAAATGTAATGAAGAATGTATTAATGCTATCTTGAACTAAAGATAAGAAAAATGTTGTACCTAGAGCAAGAATAACACCCGGAAAAGCATAACCACTTCCAGCTAATGTAGATAAAAAAGTAAATTTTTTACCACCGTGATATTTGACTGCAACCACAATGATAAATGAGAATAAAATAATAAGAAATGCTCCAAAAAATGAAATAGAAATAGAATTGATGGATATTTCTAAAAAAGTGGAAAAATTATCCTGGTTTAAACTTTGTAATGATAAATTTATTAGGATAATTATCGGGATTATAAATCCAAATATGATTGGTATCAGACAAATGGATAATAAAATTATATTTTGTTTTAAATTAATTTCATCAAATTTATTTTCAAAAGAAGAGACACTTGGATCATTAAATTTTTGTTTTTTTCTAGCACTTAATTCAATCCCTAACAAAACAACAATAAAGGTAAATGCTAAAATTGATAATTGCGAAGCAGCACTAAAATTATTCATACCTAACCACAAATTAAATATTCCAAGTGTAATTGTTTCTACAGCTAAAAACTCAACAGTTCCAAAATCAGAAATGGTTTCCATTAAAACAAGGGATAAACCTGCAATTATAGCTGGTCTAGCCATGGGCAAAGCTACATATATAAAACCAGATTTGCCGTGAATTTTGGCTACATCAAATAAGCTTTCGGGAGTTGATCGAAAAGCCGCTTTAGTGATGAAATATATATATGGATACAAAGCAAATGATAAAATAAAAATAGCGCCAGTCATAGATCGTATATCAGGAAAATAGTATTCTTTCGAAGAATGCCAATTAAATATGTCCCTTAACATTGTTTGAACAATTCCCCCATACTCAAGAAAATCTGTATAACTGTATGCAACAATATAAGCAGGTATTGCAGCTGGTAAAAGGAGCGCCCATTCTATATAATTAGATAAGAAAAATTTGTATTTCGTAACAATCCATGCACATGAAATACCTATAACTAATGAAAAGCTTCCAACACCAAGCATCAAAAAAAAAGTATTAAAAAAATAGAGGGATAATTTTGTATTAAAAAGGTGTAACCACGTTTCAAAATTATTTTGAAATGAGTAAAGGATTAACATTGCAATAGGGGTTAATAGTAAAATGATCAGTATATAAGAAGTGTTTTTCCAAAAATTCAGTAAATTTTTAAAATAAGAGAGAGATAAATCTAACTTCATAGTCTATACTTTTAAAATAAATAAATTATTGATTTAGCATAGTTTACATTTAAACTCTTCATAATTTTTTTCTTAAGGATCAAATATGTACAAAATTGCAGTGATTCCAGGTGATGGAATAGGGACTGAGGTAATCAATAGTGGGGTTGAAGTTTTACAAGCTCTTTCAAAAATTGTTCCTAATCTCCCAATAGGATTTAATCATTTTGATTGGGGGGCAAAATATTATAAAGAAAATGGCGTAATGATGCCTGATGAAGGGGTAGACGAACTTAAAGATTATAATGCAATTTATTTTGGATCCGCTGGAGTTCCAGACATTCCTGATCATATAACTTTATGGGGATTAAGGTTAAAAATATGTCAAGGACTAGATCAGTATGCAAATCTAAGACCTGTTAAGTTGCTCCCAGGTATTTCATCTCCTTTGAAAAATGTTGAAGAAAAAGATATTGATTGGAGTTTTATCAGAGAAAACTCTGAAGGTGAATATTCAGGAATTGGTGGTAGAAGTCATAGAGGTTATTCAAATGATACAGCAATGGATATAACTCTTTTCACAAAGCAAGGAGTTGAGAGAATACAGAAATTTGCATTTGAGATAGCACGCTCAAGACCCAGGAAACTTTTAACTTTGGTAACAAAGTCAAATGCACAAAAGCACGGCATGATTATGTGGGACGAAATCTTTAAAGAAATCTCAGAAGATTATAGAGACGTTAATACTGATAAAATGCTTGTCGATGCCATGACTACTCGAATGGTTTTAGATCCTAAAAGTATTGACACAGTTGTCGCATCAAATTTACATGCAGATATTTTAACCGATTTAGCTGCGTCCCTGTCAGGTTCCATGGGAATTGCACCTACGGCAAATTTAGACCCTGATAAACGTCATCCGTCAATGTTTGAGCCAATTCATGGTTCTGCTTTTGATATTATGGGTAAAGGTATTGCTAATCCAATTGGCTCATATTGGTCGGCCGTCATGATGTTAGAAAATTTAGGAGAACTTCAAGCCGCTCAAAAATTAATGTTTGCAATAGAAAAACTAACTAAAGACAAAAAAGTTTTACCAAAGGATCTAGGTGGAACAAACACCACTAAACAAATTACAAAAGCAATGATAGACATTATTTCTGGTAAAAATAATTAATCAAATTTTGAGGATAAAAATGGATAAAAGTTATGTAAGTCACTTGGAGTGTTCAATTTCTGGCAAGCAATATGAAGCCAATAAAGTCCATGGTTTATCTGAGGCAGGAAGACCTTTATTAGTTAAATATGATTTACAAAAATTAAAAAAAGAAGTTTCAAAAGATGATATTGCTAATTCCAAAATAGATGGCCTTTGGAGATATTTTCCTCTTTTGCCAGTTGCAGATCCAAAGAATAGAATAACTCTTGGTGAGACTATCACTCCCTTAATTAAATTACATAGGTCCGTAAATTATAATAATAAGGATAAGGGATGTGTTCTTGTTAAAGACGAAGGAAGGTTACCCACAGGTTCATTTAAAGCAAGAGGCCTGTGCATGGCGGTTTCTATGGCAAAGCAGTTTAAATTAAATCACTTGGCCATTCCAACAAATGGTAATGCAGGTGCGGCAATGGCTGCTTATGCAACTCATGCCGGCATAAAATCAACAGTCTTTTGTCCTGACGATACTCCTGATATAAACGTAAGAGAAATTCAATCACTTGGAGCTGAAACGTACTTAGTTAATGGTTTAATTAATGATTGCGGAAAAATAGTTGGAGAAGGTAAAGACAAAGTAGGGTGGTTTGATGTGTCAACTTTAAAAGAGCCTTACAGAATAGAAGGCAAGAAAACAATGGGACTTGAATTAGCTGAACAGCTTGATTGGGAATTACCAGATGTCATTTTTTATCCTACTGGTGGTGGAACTGGTTTAATTGGAATGTGGAAAGCTTTTTTAGAATTAAAAGAACTTGGTTGGATAAAAGGAAAATTACCTAGGATGGTAGCTGTTCAAGCAGATGGATGTGCACCAATAGTTAAGGCCTGGGAAAGTGGCGTAGAACATGCACCATTATGGGAAAATGCATCCACAAAAGCTGCAGGAATTAGAGTGCCAGTAGCAGTAGGTGACTTCCTTATCATAAGAGCTGTACGTGAAAGTAATGGATTTGCAATGTCTGTATCAGATGTAGATATAATGGAGGCAAGAGACAGGGTGGCAGCTGATGATGGATGCTTTTTATGTCCTGAAGGTGCTGCGACAATGACTGCTTACGAAAAGGCTATTACTTCTGAATTAGTAACACGTGATGATAAAGTTATACTTTTTAACTGTGCTACAGGTTTAAAATACCCTTTGCCAGAGGTAATAAATACAATAGATAAAAATGAAACTATTAATTATAATACTTTTCTTTAATTATCCTCTAGTTGTAATAGCAAGTACCTTAAAATGAGCACCAAAAATTACTGGATCTAATTCTTTTTCAGCAAAATAAGCATTAAATTCATTTTTAATGTCTTCAAGCAATTTCTTTTTTCCTTTACTTCCTTCTAATTTAGAAAGATTTTGTTTACTTATCTCCTGATATACAATTTTTCTAAGATCAGGATCATAATCGGTTAAGTAGTTTGTTAACATTTCACCTTGATAGGATGAAAGAGCTAAATCAAAACTTATGAATGAGTTTGAACCAGGTATATTTGTCCAAAAACTTTTATTGGCGTTATCTCCCATTCCACCAATATCAACGTAAGTTAAAGTTGGGACAATAACTTTTCCATCAGGTCCAATTTCTTGAACTATGGGCTTCTCATCTGGTTCCATTCTACCAAGTTTAATGGCTTCTTCTTTTGCGACTTCATAAATATCAATCTTTTCTTCAACAACTTTTTCTTCTTTAATGACTTCACTACTAAAATAGAAAAACACAAAAGTTAAAACTGAAGAAAATAATGCAATTAAATAAACATATAAGTTTTTAATTTTCAAAATTTTATTTTTTAAAGATATTTTTGTATCTCCTTTTGATGTTTTTACTAATTTGTATTTTTATTTGCCAAGAGATTTATATACGCTTAATTCTAACCAATGTTTTTCAGCTAAAGCATTGGCATCTCCAATTCTTAATGATAATCCTCTAATTATTGCTGCCAAAACTGGGTCAGCTTTGTTCATTTTCTCCTTAACTGTTTTTTCATCAATAACTCTTATTATCGAATTAGTAACAGCTACAGCTGTAACAGTTCTAGGAGATTCTATAATATGTCCAACTTCTCCAAATATCTCTCCAGTATCAAGTATTCCTAATTCTAAGCCATGCTTGGATTCTATTCTTACTTTACCGCTATGAATTAAAAAGATATATTCGGCTGGATCATTATGAGAATAAATAGTTTCTCCGGCTTTAAAAGTTTTAGTTTCTTGATTGCTTTTTGTCATAAATCTTACCTTAGTAGAAATATAAATTTATTTTTAATCTAAACAATTTGTAAAATACATCTTTTATGTTTAATAGTACTATAAGAAATTATTTTAACAAATGAAAAGGAGGTGATCTGATGTCTAGTATTTTTTATGAAAATTGTTCTCGTAAGGTTTTAAATTTATCAGAGCAGCCTTTGATAAAATTGTCCCTTTAAAAGGCATAATTTTCAATCAAATACGAAACAGGGTTTTTAAACCCTGTTTTTTTTTATATCATCACTAATAATTTGTTTGAAAACATTCGTTAAAATATCATTGTTCATTTTACTTTTTCTATTTATTTTATTCATTATGACTATATCACCTCGGTCATTAACAAAGGGTTTTTCAAAATTTTCATAATCATTTAAAATTAAACTAATTTTATTTATTAATTCATGATCATCTTTTTCTATTAAATTATTCATTAAAAAATATTCACTTCTATTATTTTTTATTACTTATTATTACGGCAAAGTTAAACAAAATTTTAAAGGTGACGTTACTTGATATATGGATAAACTTTTTTACAATATCCCAGAACATATTAGCGAAAGTAAATTTGAGGAGAATTTATTTGTTAAAAATATTATCGTTAATAAAGATAAACGAAAACTTCCTACTTTATCTTATGTAGCAACTGAAAAATGGCTAGAACAATTAGGTAAGAGACTAGAAACTAATTGTTAGCCTTTTCAAAAGGAATAATATTTTTTGCACTATCTTTTTGCAAATAAATTTTGTCAAGTTCGCCATCTAAAACATATTTTTCAATAAAAGATCCAAATTGTTTAAAATCAGATTGTGCATTATTATTCGACTTGTTTTCCCAATTTTCCATTTTACCATTATAAAAATGTCTTACGCTTGCTAAGTCTCTCAAGGGTGGTCCAATTACAACATCATGATTTTTAAGTCTCTCGGCCATTAAAGTAAAATCTTTTTGACCAAATGGTATTTTATTTGGGCATACCACTAGATGTGGGTGTGATTTTGCATATCTTGCTTTAACCTTGTCCATACTTCTTATAAAATTTTCAGTAGGGTATAAATCTGCATTACTAAGCGTAGTTGGAATTAAAACGCAATAACCTTCCGCGACAAGGTTCCAAAGCCTTTGAGAGCTTCCAGCTGGGGTGTCAACAATTACAACATGGCCTGGTCTAAATTCGTTTTGTTTAATAAATTGCTGTACAAGAGAAATGTTGGTATTTTCAAAAGCAGGTGTGATAGGTAAAAACTCCACATTAATTTCAGGATTACTGTTAGTTAAAAATTCTGTTGCAGTTCTTTGAAGATCTGTATCAATTACAGTAATATTTTGCGGTGGTATTTTTTCAGCTAAAGCTCTTGCAAGCATAATTGACAAAGTGCTCTTTCCAACACCACCTTTAACATTGGCGACGAAAATTGATTTTGCATCCTTGACCTTATTAGAAGCCATCTATACCTCCATATTAAAATTTTTTTAAATTTTTGATTAAATTAATAGTTTTATCAAGCATTTCTTTTTCTTTAGTCAATGAGTTGATTTTATCTTCAGTATTTATCTTCTTATTCAAAAATTCTTGCTCATAATTTTTTAGCTGATCTTTTAATTTATTTTTTTCGTTCTCTAAAACTTCTAATTTACCAATAATAAAATTAACTTCATGTAGATAATAAAGAAAATCATTTTTGGATTTTTCATTTTTTGAGTTTATAGATTTCTTTTCTAGCGCTTCATTCTCTTTCAAACCATCCATAATGCGATCATTAGGATTAACCTTTTTCCAGTTACCGTCTCTTTTTAATATATTTATTTCATAATTATCCATGTAACTACATTAATATAAAATATAGTTTTTTTCCATAAATATATGATTTTATTGTAAAAATTAAGAATATATACTATATATAGTATGTTTATCACATTACTTTAATAAAATGTTGTAGACGTCAAATAATTTATTGATTTTCAGTTTTACACTTAAAAGACTTTTGACAAATGTGTGACGGTTGAAAAACTGTAACATCTTTACCTTTACCCTGTCTTCTATAAATACATTTATAACCATCTTTTTGGCCGTCTTTCATATTAATTAGTGTTTGTTTAAGACGACAGTTTTCATATTTAATGTATTCTTTAGATAAAGTTTTAGATTGACCATAAATTTTCCCTTTAGAGAAAGAATATGATGAATAAAGACATAAAATAATTGTTAAAAATAAATAACTAATAAAATTCCTTCTAAAATTTAACATCATAAAACTCCAATGAATTATTCGTCATTTCCTGGGAGATATGCTTGACCCTGTACAGCTTTTGCTCCAATTTCTCTAAAGAAAGACGCATTGTTCTCTACGAAAGATTCAATTTTTTCTTTAATAATTTTTTCAGCTGCATCAGTATCATTAGCGTCTATTTCGACAAGACCGTCAATTAACCAATGCACTTTGTATTTCATGAATATCTCCATTAATTGTTAATTTGTTTAAACAGCTTAAATGATAAAGATTGAGCTTCAAGCAAATCTTTTTCATTTAAGTCATTCAAAATTTCGTCTCTTTTAGCTTTAGCGGACTTAATACCTTTAGCTACAGCAATATTATACCATGTGTATGCATTAATCATGTCAGGAGGGTCTAAATAATTTTCATAGAGCTTTGCAATTTGTACAATAGCTCTTTTATCGTTATTAATAGCTCTTTTTTCTAAAAATATTTTAAGTTTATCTTTAATTTCATTGATTTGTTCTTCTGTGAGGTAATTACTTAATTTTTCAAGAATTTGTTCTGATTTTTTTAATCCACCTAATAATGCTGAAGATGCCCAAAAATAAGAATTTTGAAAGTCTTGGGGCGTTAAATCTCCGGTAAGAAAAATTTTTGAAATCAGAAGTTGTGCTTTAATATTATTGTTTTCTGAGAGATCCTGTAATTGTTGGATACCTTCATCAAACTTTTTCTCTTGCAAAAGTTTATAAACAATTTTCATATCTTTGTTTTTATCTTCTGCCCCATAAACCGAAGATCCTAAGATACACAAAAAAAATAAAATAAAACTTGCTAAAAAGTTTATGGACTTTAAATAACTTTTTAAAATGTCAAACAATTTTATCTGCCTGCTAACATAACTAATTGTAACTGTACAACCCTTACCTTAAAATTTGATTTTTCTTTTTTTTCATAAACAATAATTTTAGGCCTGTCGGAATTTGGTTTTTGAAATTCCAATATCATATCGTCTGGTAAAAAAACACCATTATCATTTAAAACTTCCTTGGGGTTTGACTTAAAACTATCCTTAAAAGATTTATCAATCCATATTCTAGCTAAAACTCTTCCTAATATATCAGGTAAATATTTTTTTACATCTTCTCTATTTTTTAAAATTAAATTTTTATCAACTAATTCAAGAGCTTGTTTAACTTCATTTTGATCAAATTTTATTGGGAGATTAGATTTTTTATTATTAAATTTTACTAAATCTGTACTTTTAGAGGGTATGCTCATTTTAATATATTCTCCAGATTTATATAAAAATAATTCTAAATAACATTACGATTAAATCTACTATATGTTTATAAAATTTAATTTAACATAAAGTCAATGGCATAAATTTTGCTCACGATAACATACAGGAGAATTAATATGTTATCAATTCTAAAAAGCGCTTTAAACGCTAACACAAAAGAAATGGGAATAGTTTCAAACAATATAGCTAATGCAAATAGTACAGGATTTAAAAAAAGTAGTACAAATTTTGAACATATTTACTCAACTCATAATTCAACAGATCCTGACAAGTTCTCCGGACAAGGCGTAAATATTAGTGATCCACGTTTACAAATGAGCCAAGGTGCTTTGCAGGTAACAGGAGGTGCTTTGGATTTAGCAGTAACTGGATTAGGTTTTTTTCCTGTGGTTCAAGGAACTCAAATTGATAAGCCATATTTTACTAGAGATGGTTCATTCAATATAAAATCCAATGGTGAAGTTGTTACTAATGACGGATTAAGTGTTATGGGTTTTATGGGAGATAACAAAGGTGTTTTAAAAAATTTAGTTATTCCAACAACAAAAGAAAATATAGATCAAAGTATTTCTATAATTTCTAATATCAATGTCAGTTCAAAAGGTAAGATCACAGCTATATATGGACTTGATCAAGAAGTTGATATTGGAAATTTTGTTTTAGCTTCTTTTGTTAATGATCCGGGATTACAACCTGTCGGAAATAATCGTTTTCAAAATAATGCTAAATCAGGTTTACCTAAATTTGGTGTCCCTATGGATGGGGCTTTTGGAAAACTTGAAGCAGGCAACTTAGAAAGAGCAAATGTAGATATTACTTCTGAGATGGTAACAATGCTAAAAACACAACAAGCATTTTCAGGTGTTTCTAGACTTCTACAAACTGAAGTTGATATAACAAAAAGATTAATCGACAATTAATTTCATAAATTATTAAATATAATCATCCTTATTTTATAAAAGTGGAATGAAAAATTTATATTCAACTATATCCGAAGTAAGTTCTTGTTCTAGAAATAAAATTCCATTTTTGTTAATATTTAATTTATCATTAATAATTAATTCTAATCTTGCTGGACGTTCATTCCTAACAGATAATTGAGTTTGTAATGAATTGAAAAAATCGTTTGTCACTTTTATAGAACCTGACATAATTGCTCTTTCAAATTTTATAGTTATTTTATTTTTAAAATTGCTAGCTTCCTTAACAATCATCATATTGCAAGTTCCTCTAGCTATGTTTAAAAGGCTACATGATAAATAGTAACATTGAATATGATGAAGGCTGTCGTAGTGCGCGTCTACAGTTTTTATAAGCATTTCTAATTTTTGCATTATAGATTTAATTTTCTTTTTGTAAATTTTCTCTTATTCTTTTTATAGCCGAAGTTTTAATTTGTGAAACTCTTCCTGTAGATACCTCCATTACTTCAGCAATTTCATAAATGTTTAATTCTTCAACAAAATATAACTGTATAATAAGTGCTTCTTTACCTTGAAGTGTTTTTAGAACTTCTTTCAAATTATTTCTTAGTTCTACGTCATTAATTTGTTCTTCTGGGTTTAGTTCATTAGTAACAAACCAATTTGAATAATCATCATATGAATCATCTAAACTTTTTATTATGCTAGCCTCAAATGCATGAGACCATTCAAAATATTTTTCTGTAGATATACCAAGTTCATTCGCTACTTCATTATGAAATGGTTCACGGCCTAATTTATTTCGTAAATTGTTTATTGCTTTTTCAGAGTTTTTCTTTATTGCAATTGTTGTTCTATCTAAATTAGAACTCTTTCTTAAATAGTCTAAAATTTCTCCTTTCACTCTAATACTTGCATAAGAAGCAAAAGAAGCATCCTTTTGAGGAACATAATTTTGTGCAGCGGAAATTAATCCAAGCATACCAATTTGAATGATATCTTCTATATCAACTATTGAGTTTACACGTCCATGAAGATGCCATGAAATTTTTTTAACCAAATTAGTATGCTCATTGATTAATTGATTAATATTTGGTTTTATTATTTTAGAATAACTATTCATTTAAATAACTTTCATAAAATTATTTTAATTTTCAAAAAATTTAATTGTTCCAGTTTTATTTATTGCCAAAGTATTTAAGTTTGTAGCTAAGTTCAAAAAAGCTTCTACATCAGGGCTTTTATTTGGATTTCCTGACATGATCGGTTTTCTGCTAATAATTGAGTTTTTAATTCTTTGTGAAGAAGAAACACCTCCAATAAATTTTAAATTAACATCTAAAAACTTTTGAGTAATAGCTCTAAATTTATCAAAATTTAATTTAGCTTGTATTTGAGAATGAGCCATATTTACAATTACGCCAAAATTGTCCATTTTATGATCTAAAAAAGCGGTTTTGATTAGTCCATAAGCATCTATAAAACTAGTGGGTTCAGCCGTAATAACTACAATAACTTTATCTGCAGATGCCATAAAAGTTAATGAAGAAGATTCAGCTCCAGCACCTACATCAATTATCATAGTTTCAGGTTTATTTTTAACATTGCCAAAATTTTGTATTATTTTATGCCTTTCTAAATCACTTAAATTTAAAAGGTGATTTATTGCACTTCCACCTGACACAAATCTTAGCTTATCATTTGTAGTTTTTATTACATCATCTAACGATTTGTTCCCTAATACGAAATCCTCTAATGAGAATTTAGGATTTATTCCGAGTAGAATATGAGAATTTGCCATTCCCAAGTCGGCATCAAGAAGTAGCGTATTCTTATTTTGTTTAGTTAGAGCCAAAGAAAGATTAACAGCTATGGTGGTTTTACCTACACCACCTTTTCCAGAAGCAATTGCAATTGTTGTAGTCATAATTAATCCTTATTATATGCTCATATCTTTCATATATTGTGCCAAAACTTCCCTTTTAGCAAAAGCAATTGAACCAATGATCGATCTAGATCCAGATAGAATGCCAATTTTACAATTTAATTCTCCTAAAATTGATAGTTCTTCTGCATTTATATTTGCCTCATCCAACTTTGTTAGTCCAATCACAGGAAAAGTATCTTTATAAAATCTTATTATAGATTTAATCATATTTTTATTTGTGCTTGCGGGAAGTGCTATTAAATTAGAACATTTTTTATTTAAAGTAAGTTTTTCTAGATATTGTATGTAACCTGAAGTATTTATAATCTCTTGAGATACATCTATTATTATTTTCTTATTATCATGCTTTGTGTTAACGAATTTAATAATATCCTCCATAGATGAAATAGAAGATACATTTAAATTTAATAATCTTCCAAAATTTACAAGTTCTGATTTATTTGACGATTTTGGTGCAAAATTAACTATTGATAATTTATCCTTTTCATTAGCTACAAATTTATTATCTAAAATATATGAAGCGATCTTTGAACATAAGGTTGTTTTTCCTGAACCACTTGGGCCATTAATAAAAATAATTTCTGAGTCTGCAATTTGGTCTTTGTAGGGAAGCACTAATTTTTTTGCTAAATAATGATAAAATAATAATTCAACATCAATATCTTCTCTATTAAGATTTTGTTCTTGAAATTCAGATATTATGTTTTTTGAAAATCCTTTTTTTAATAACTCAATAGTGAGTGATTTATTATTAGATCGGTATAATTCATCGATATCCGAAATAACCATATTTTTTAACAGTTTTTCTATTTTAGTAGTAAATTGAGAGAACGTTTTCACATCAACATATTTAGCATTCAAATCTTCAATATTTGTTTGAACTACATTTTCTAAATGTTCGTCTTGGTTTAGTTTTTTTTCATCAAGTATGTTATTAACTTTCCTATTTTGAATCTTCTGTTCAAGATTATGATTTGAAAATAAATGACTAAAATTTGATTTTTGTTTGACGATTTTTTTTGCATTTGAGGAAGCTATATCTTCAATGTCATTAGAGCCTAATATTTCAATTTTTCCATTAACCTTCGAAGTTTTCAAGATAACTGCATCTTTCCCGAGTACTTTAGATATTTCATCCATTGCAGACAAGCTGTCTTCCGAAATTACTTTGTGTTGAGTCATTTTTTTCTCCATATTCTAACTAAAAGTTAATTTTTACTTTCTTCCTCAGAACCAATATTGGCTACTACTTCTATTTTTTTACTGTCAGGTAATTCTGTGAAAGACAATACATCCAATGATGGAATATGTTGCCTGAGCATATGAGATAAATCTCTTCTAATTACAGGGGCTGTAATCATGACTGCTTTTCTATTTTCACTTTGCATTTTTTCCATAATATTATTTATTGCAGACACAATTTTCTGTATTAAATTGGCTTCAAGAATTAAACCATTTGCGCCTGTTTGTTTTGCTACATTGACTATCATTTGCTCAAGATCTGCTGAAAATGTTATTACTGGAAGTGGACTGTTTAAGGGGGCAACTTGTTGAATTAATAATCCAGCTATTGAAGGTCTAATAGCCTCAGCTAATTCTATTGCGGTCATATTTTTAACATTTTGAGAAGCCAGAACCTCTAATATACGCTTTAGATCACTTACGGGCATTTTTTCAGCCAATAAAGTTTTAAGAATGGTTGTAAGAATATTTAATGGTACTAATTTTGGTACAGTTGAAGAGACTAATTGGGGCGAAGTTTGTGATAAATTGTCCAATAATGTTTGAACATCGTCCTGACCAAGTAGTTCGGCAGCTTGTTTGGACAAAATTTGGTTTAGATGAGTAGCTATTACAGCTTCAGGTTCTACAACCATATAACCTAAATTTTCAGCTCTTGCCTGTTGATGAACCTCAATCCATGTTGCATCCATATTAAAACTTGGATCTTTCACATCGGTACCCTCAATTTTAGTTTGGGCATTATCTCCTGGAATAGCTAATAATAGTTGTGGAAAAATTTTATCTTCGGCAACAATTTCTTGCCCAATTCTTATTCTGTAGTGATTTGCTTCTAAAGATAAGTCGTCTCTTATTCTAACTTGAGGGATAATAAAACCTAAATCTTTTGAAATTTGTTTCCTTACTCCAGTAATTCGGGCAATTAAAGGACCATCATTTTCATCGTCTACAAGTTGAATTAGTCCATATCCTAATTGCATTGAAATAGCAGAATTATCAGCAATCTCAGATAAAGAAATATTGTTTTGATCTGTGTCATTATCTAATTTTTTCGGATCAGCGTCATTTTCATGGATAATGTTTTCATTATCATCCAGAGCTTCATTATTTTTTCTTAAGATCCACCATACAAAAAAAGTTAAACCAGAACCTATTAGGAATAAAGTATTTGGCATTCCTGGTATTAAGCCAAGAAGAAATAGTACGCATGCGCTTGGTAACCAAGCTTGCTTGACGCCTATCTGTGAACCAATTTGTTTGGAAAGGTCTTGACTGGTTGAAACTCTAGTAACAATTATCGCTGTCGCAATCGCGAGTAAAAGTGATGGAATTTGAGCAACTAACCCGTCACCAACTGATAAAATAATATAATTCTCAGCGGCGGTTGAAACTGGTAGGTCATGTTGCGCTATACCTATTATTAAGCCCCCGATGATATTAATTAGAAGTATTAAAATTCCAGCAATAGCGTCACCCTTTACAAACTTAGACGCACCATCCATTGATCCATAAAAGTCAGCTTCTTTAGCAATATCATCTCTTCTTTGTTTTGCTTCTTCACTAGTAAGAAGTCCAGCATTCAAGTCAGCGTCTATAGCCATTTGTTTTCCTGGCATGGCATCAAGTGTAAATCTAGCTGAAACTTCAGAAACCCTTCCAGCACCTTTTGTAATAACAACTAAATTTATGATTATAAGTATGGCAAATACAAAAATACCTACAACATAGTTACCCGCAATAACAAATTCTCCAAAAGCTTCTATAACTTTACCTGCTGCGTCAGGTCCAGTATGACCTGCACTTAAGACAATTCTTGTTGAAGCAACATTTAAACCAAGTCTTAAAATGGTTGCAAATAGTAAAACAGTTGGAAAACTCGAAAAATCTAGTGGTCTAAAAGTATGTATAGACACCATTAATATCAGTAAGGACAACAATATGTTTGTAGTGAAAAACACATCCAGCAATATAGAAGGTAAGGGTACCACCATCATCACCATTAACATAAGTATAGCAATTGGCAAACCAAATGGTTTCAGTTTTTTTGGTGTAAAAATTTGAGTGCTTAATGTATTTGTCAAATTCATGACATCTCCTAATAATTCATAAACTATTAAAAAATCAATAAAAACAATGTCTTAATTTGTTTGTTAATTTTTAAAATATTTGATTATTAAAAAAGCAAGAACAATGCCAATCATTTTAGGTAATCATTTAAAATAAATATATTTACTAGCTTATTATGTATTCATTAAAATTTTAAGATTGGCATGTTATCTGCATTGAAATTTCAAATAATTATTTTTTAGGAGTTTTTCATGTCATTAATAAAACAAAAAAACATACTTGTAGGTTTTACAATCTGTTCATTATTTTTAAGCACTGGATGTCTTCAAAATTTAGCAAATTCTCACTTTTCAACAACTAACAGCTTAAGTGCAAAAAAAATTAACTCTGAAAGTGATGGCATTGTCGCATTAAAAGAAGTTTTTGACAGTTCAGTTGAAAAAATTCCTACTTTATCGGCTGTAGGGTATGCAGTTGTATCTAGTCAACCGGGAAGAACTGATGCGCAAAAACGATTGATGGCTATTAGGTCAGCAAGAATGGCTGCTATGAGAGAGTTAGCTGAACAAATACATGGTATACAGGTTGACTCTAATACTACTGTAATAGATTTAATGGTTCAAAATGACACTTTTAGGGCTGTAGTTAAAGGTATTATAAGAGGAGCAAAAACAGTACGAATAAATCCAACAGGTGTTGACACTTATGAGACCGTTTTAGAAATTGATAAAGATATGATGCTTATGATGTTAAGAAACGCAAGAAGAACGTAATTCAAAAAAATGATAAATAGAACCTTCAACATTATTAAATTAATAAAATATAATTTATCGATAGGTATTTTAGTTTTATTAAACAGCTCATTATTAGCTGATGATAACACAAATTTCAGACAAGTTGAGACTACTGGAAGAGCAGTTTTAATTTCTGGAGATATTGAAACCTCAAGAAAAAGAGCTTTGGAGGACGCATTATATATAGCTGCTTTGAAAGGCGGAGCAGATATAAATGGATTTTCTGCTATTACTTCCAATACAGTAATCAATGACCAATCAATTGTGAAAGCTACTAATAGAGTTTTAGATTTTAAAATATTGTCAGAAAAGCAAAGTAAAGAGTTTATCAGTATTAAAATAAGTGCTGTTGTTGGTGGAAAATTATCAAAGAATAATTGTAAAAATAGACCAATAAATATTACTTTATTTAGAGGATCTTATAACATTGAGTCTAATGTACCATCAAAGTTAGCTAGATATACCCCAATATGGTATGGTGGAATCTATGATATTATTTCGAGACTGCCAAATGTAAAGGCAATAAATCATAAAAGCAAATCGCTAGAGCAAATAATCAAATCTACATCAAATCAGTCTTTCGATTATAATGCACTTACAAATGGATTACCCATTATTCAAGCAGGTGATTATAGTCTTGTTCCTGAGTTGTTGTTAACAGAAAGTAATAAACAAAATAGTTTTTCTAATTATTTGTTAAGAGTATCCTTCAAGATTTTTAAAGGTCCTGGAATTAAATTAACAGCTACCAAAACATATGATTTACCAATTGAATACCAGTATAAAAGTAAATTTCAGTTTATTAATAATATATCTACCTCAGATATTCAATTAGTTGATCAAAATGTACATGACCATATGCTTCTTGCCGCAACTAAATTTTTGCAAGATCTAAATTGTCGTCCATTAGAGGGTAAATTAAAAGTAAACGAAGGAAGCTTGATAGTTGATTTAGGAAGAAAACAAGGTCTTAAACCAAAACAGATTGGTTTGGTAAAAGGTATTAATATAAAAAATTCAATGCTTAATAATAGTTCGGTTATAGTTCATACCAATAAGATATATGACAACTATAGCATTTTATTACCTTTAAATGACAATGTGAAATTAAGTAATTTAGATAATATGATTGTAGAATTTGTGGAGTAATTGAATGAAAAAAAATAAAATTTTTTACTTTTATTTAGTCTTTATTTTTTTCTTTTCCAAAGTCGCCTTTTCAGAACCTTTTGTAGTATTAGAATACAGAGGCAACATTGAAAGAGGCAATTTAACCTCTAATAATGCATTTTTAAAAGATTTAGATCATAGCGCAAAACACGTTGTATTAAAAAATGAAACATTAAGTGATATAATGCTGAATTATTATGGATCAAAATCATTTAATAATAATATTTTGAGTTTAGCTATTGTTCATTTTAATAAAAAATCTTTTGTAAGAAATAATCCTAATTATTTATATTCAGGAAAAAGTCTATATCTTCCAAGTATTAACGAGATCAAAGATTTAATTATTAAAAAAAATAAAAACAAAGAAAACACTGAAAAAAACAATTCATCAATTACATCTCAGATATATTTTTTTGGGGGTTAATTAATGTTTAAAATAACTTCTAAATATTTTCTAACTGTTCTGACAATCACTTTATTGAGCAAACCAACAATAGCCTTAACAGGAAAAGATATTTCAGAAATAGTTTCAGATTGGCTTGATTCAGAAGGTGTAAATGGAAAGCCTGTTTTTTCGAATTCTAGCGTATATAAGGACTGCAATAATAATCTTGAAATAAAAAAAATTTATAATAATTACAAAACAGTGAAAGTAAATTGTTCAGATAAAAAGGGTTATCAGTTATTAATAAGGGTAAAAATTCCTAATAAAAAAACCAAAGAAAAGACTTCGAAAGACTCAATAGTTAAACCAGAAAAATTAAATAAAAATAAATTAGTAAAAATAAAAAAAAATCGAACGTATAAAGTTTTAAGATTAAAACAATCACTAGAAAAAAATGCTATTATAGGTTTGGATGATATAGAATTAGTAGAAGTATCTAATTCTTCTCAAAAATCATTTTTCTCTTATAAAAAGGAATTAGTTGGAAGAAAAATCAAAAAAAATTTAAAAATGGGACAATTATTGCATCCTAGACATTTATATGAGAAATATGAAGTTAACAACGGAGATGTAATTTCAATTGTCTCAAATATAGGTAATGCCTCAGTTACCGTGTCTGGAGAAGCTCAAGGTTCTGGAAATTTAGGTGATTTGATAAAAGTAAAAAATTTAAGAAGCGGGAAAACAATTAAAGGTTATATTAAAAAAGATAAAATAATTAGGGTATTTCGCTAAAATAATTAAATCAGTTGTCGTTATAAATACTGTGGAGATAAATAAAATGGATAAAATAACAAATAACATCATAAATAATCTTCCTAAGAATGAGGTTAAAGATACTAAAAAGTCTTTGAATGATTTGGTAAACTCATCGTCTAAAGTTGATAAAGCGATGTCTTCAAATGTTGTTGATATAAAAAATACTAAAAAATTGGTTTCTGAAATGGCTAAGTCAGCACCTATTGATGTAGATAAAGTTGCGAAGATTAAAGAAGCAATTTCATCTGGTAAGTATCCTCTTGATTTAGATAAATTATCTGATGCTCTTATGCAAGCTTACAGAGAAATGAAATCTTAAGTTTCTTTGGTTATTATGATTGATAAATTAGACACAATTGACCTAAACTTAAATAAATTAGAAGAATTGAATAAAAACAAATTCTCTTCTCTTGATTTCAAAGAAGTTAATCAACAGTTGGAAACTGTTATGAGTGAATTAGCTTCTACAATTAATATTGACCAAGAAAAAACTCTTAATACCGAAGAACAGGTTTTTTTACAAAAAATTTTAAATAAAATAGAAAAGCTTGAATTAAAAATTCTACCTAAAGCA
>QBZZ01000009.1 GCA_003282145.1 SAR116 cluster bacterium AG-337-N21 | reverse complement strand
CCTTTTTGGGTTCAACCCCTTCAATCTTCATTAGAAAAAATAGGTAATGATACTCTTAAAACCTCAGAAAGTTTGGGGGCAAGTAAATTTGATACATTTATTAATGTTATAGTACCATTGTCTAAAAAAGGTTTCTTAACTTCCTTTATTATATCATTTGCTCATACAATGGGAGAGTTTGGAATTGTTTTAATGGTGGGCGGGGGAATCCACGGAAAAACAAAAGTTATAGCCATCTCCATTTATGATCATGTTGAACAACTATCTTTTGGAAAAGCTCATTTTCTTTCAGGAGGGATGTTAATCTTATCATTTATAATTTTATTAACTTTATTTTATTCAAATAAAAGATCGATGGTGAAAGTTAAATGATGACTAGTTTATTTGTTAAAATAACAGGATACGTTGGAGATTTTTTCTTAGACTTTGAACATGAATTCAATACTAGTGGAATTACAGTTTTATATGGATCCAATGGATCAGGTAAAAGCACTATTATATCTGCCTTATCGGGATTTATAAATCATTTAGAAACCAAAATAGTTTTTAATGACAAAAGTATAGAAAATATAAGAATTTTTCCGCCACACAAAAGACCTTTTGGAACGATGTTCCAAAACCCTATATTATTTGAACATATGAGTGTGAATCAAAATCTTGATTATCCAATTAAAAGAAATAAGTTTTCAGATCAAACTGTATTATCCAAAGAAGAATTAATTAATTATCTTGAATTAGGATCTCTGTTGAATAGGTATCC
Source organism: SAR116 cluster bacterium AG-337-N21 (assembly GCA_003282145.1). Taxonomy (GTDB): domain Bacteria; phylum Pseudomonadota; class Alphaproteobacteria; order Puniceispirillales; family Marisalimonadaceae; genus Marisalimonas. The sequence continues at coordinate 71,869 of QBZZ01000009.1, read as the reverse complement.
TCAAAATTTATCTGGTGGAGAAAAGCTTAGAGTAGCTTTAGCCAGGACTATATTAAAAAAATCAGATTATTTGCTTTTAGATGAGCCTATGTCTGATTTAGATATTAAAACTAAAGCTAGATTATTAAATTTTCTGAAAATGATTAATAAAAAATTTAAAATCCCAATTTTATATGTTTCGCATTCTATCGAAGAAATATCTCAAATTGCAGATGAAATCATTTTAATAAAAAATGGAAAAAAAATAACGTCTGGTACCGTATCAAAAATTTTGAATAGTAATTCATTTCAAAGATTAATTGGAAAATTTGAATCAAGTTCTGTGTTAGAAGGAACTTTAATAAAAACTGATCAATTAATGAATATGACAACACTAGAAGTAAATGGACAAACATTAATGGTACCAGGAAGACCAGGACTAAAGGATAATATCGTAAGGGTCAGAATAAGGTCGAGAGATATAATTGTTTCTCCTGTAAAAATTAACACACATATTACAGAAAATGAATTGGTGGGAATAATAACAAAGATCTATACCGAAAAAGATACAGCCTTTTCTGAATTAGTAATTAAATTGACGAAGATTAAAATCAAAAAAACATCACAAATACTTAGAGCTAGAATTACTACTTATAATTTAAATAAAATGAAATTAGCTGAAAACAAAAATGTTTATATTTATATAAGTTCCGTCTCTATTGATAGACAGGCATATCAATATTAATGAAAAGCTTTTAAATTCTTTCAATTATTATGGAACTACCCTGACCAACTCCGACACACATAGTACATAAAGCATATTTTTTACTTTTTTCTACTAACTCTTGCGTTGCTGTTAGAATTAATCTTGTTCCTGACATACCTAAAGGATGACCAAGCGCTATCGCTCCTCCATTGGGATTAACTCTTTCATCATCATCTTGAACACCAAGAGATCGCAAACTTGCCAAACCCTGAGCAGCAAATGCTTCATTAATTTCAATTACATCCATATCCTCTATATTTAGTCCAGCAATTTTAAGTGCTTTTATAGAGGCTGGAACTGGCCCAATACCCATATATGCTGGTTCAACTCCGGCACTTGCTGCTGAAATTATTCTGGCTTTAGGTGTTAAATGGTTTCGTTTTACACCAGTTTCACTGGCAATTATAATTGCAGCTGCACCGTCATTTACTCCACTTGCATTTCCTGCTGTAACGCTTCCATTTTGGCGAAACGGAGATGGTAGTGATGATAGTTTTTCAAGTGACGTACCTCTAGGGTGCTCATCATTATCAAAAATTATAGGTTCACCCTTCCTTTGAGGAATCTTAACCGAAGTTATTTCTTTAGCCAATCGACCACTGGAAATTGAATTAGCGGCTTTTTGTTGACTAGATAAGGCCATTTTGTCTTGGTCCTCTCTACTAATTTGATATTTTTCTGCAACATTTTCAGCAGTCTCAGGCATCGAATCTATTCCAAAGTTTTCCTTCATCTTTGGATTTACAAATCTCCATCCAATTGTAGTATCGTAAATTTCTGCGTTTCGTGAAAACGCTGAATTAGCTTTAGGCATAACAAAAGGGGCTCTACTCATACTTTCTGCTCCTCCTGCAATTGTCATATCAGCCTCATTTGATTTTATCATTCTAGATGCGCTTGAAATTGCTTCCATTCCTGAGGCACATAATCTGTTCAAGGTTATACCTGGAACAGAATGAGGTAAACCTGCGAGAAGAAGTGCCATCCTTGCAATATTTCGGTTATCTTCCCCAGCTTGATTGGCATTTCCATAAAAAACTTCTTCTAAATTTTCCCAATCAATTTTGATTAATTTTTCTTTCAATGAGATCAATGGTAACGAAGCTAGGTCGTCTGTTCTTATAGAAGACAAACTTCCACCAAATTTTCCTATAGGGGTTCTTGTTCCTTCACATATAAACGCTTCTGACATAAAACTTCTCCAAAATTTATTATTATAAAAATTTTGTATAAATAGGAGTGTTAGTAGGTTCCCATTTTTCATATTTTTTCATTATAGATAAAAAATCATTACTATCAATTAATTCAAACAACCATCGCTTTAAAAAATTAAAATTTAATGAGTCAAACCATTTACTATCAACATTTCTAAATTGTCTTATAAATGGAAATATAGCGTAATCTATTAAACTTAGATGAGAACAATTTAAAGCGTTATTTTTTTTTAACAAATCGTCTAAATACCATAGAAAGCCTAAATTTTTTTCTCTATGAAAATCTTTATCTACACTTTTAAATCTATTTGGGTATTTATATTTATCTAAGTTTGGTTTAAATTCATTCTCAAGATTTTCTAAAAGTTGATTTATTTGATTTTGTGAAAGCTGGCCATTAGCCAACCATTTTTGGGGATCATTTATATTTAATGCCCAATTAATTATATCTAGGCTTTCCTCTAAAATTTTACCTGAAGTAGTAACTAAAACAGGGACAGTTCCTTTTAGAGATAAATTCAAAAACTCCAATGGTTTATCTTTTAACTCTATTTCTCTTATTTCCACAAAAATTTCTGAAACCTTAATCGCTAGTCTTGCCCTCATTGCATATGGACAACGTCTAAAAGAGTATAAAATAGGATATTTACTTTTTTTCATAATTTAATCTTAATTTAATTTTATTTAAGATAAAATTATTTTCTAATAATTAATTATATTAATTTATTTTGGAGTTATATCAATATCTTCATGAATATCATCAGTTATATGGCCTTGTTTTGTGAGTTGGTAAACAGTATTCCACAATGAAGGAGGGTAATTTTGTCTAATGTTTTTTATCATATGAAGAATATGTTTTTCTTCAAAAATATTTTCCGTTTTAGACTTCCTTACTTTATCGAGTGGAAAAGGAACAATTTGTGCCATGAATATTTCTCCTATTATAAAAGAAGATTGCAAATAGCTTGCCGAGTTTAATTATTTAAAAAAATAATTTTAATCTTTTATTAATATTTGATGTATAACACTAGGATTACTTATAAAGGTTAATTATGAGAGATAAAAATTATTTAAGATCAACCAAAATAGTAGCTACTGTTGGAACTGCTACTGACGATATTCAAAAAATCAAATCATTAATCAAAGCTGGAGTAAATGTTTTTCGTCTTAACTTTAGTCACGGTAATCATGGAGATCATCTTAAAAGAATTACTTACATACGTTCAGCGGAAAATGAACTTGGTTGTAATGTTGCGATTCTGGCAGACCTTCAAGGTCCAAAATTCAGAATAGGCAAAGTTAAAGAAAATATTAAAGTAATAAAAGGAAGTACTTATATTTTTGATAAGAAAACTGAGATTGGGGATTTTAGTAGAGTAAATTTACAACATAATGAAATATATGAAAGTTTATCAATTGGCTCAAATATTCTAATGGATGACGGTAAACTTCGATTTAGAGTTAAAGATATTTCTAAAGATATAATAAAAACAGAAGTTATTGTTGGAGGATATGTTAAAAGTAATAAAGGAGTAAACTTACCTGATGTAGTGTTAAATACAAGCCCACTAACTTCTAAAGATATTGAAGATCTTAAGTTCATTTTAAATCAAGAAATTGATTGGATAGCTCTTTCATTCGTTCAGAAATTAAGAGATGTAGAGGAGGTAAAAAAATATATTGAAGATAAAGCATGTATCATTGCTAAGATAGAAAAGCCATCAGCGCTTAAAGAATTAAATAAAATAATTGGAGCTTGTGATGGTATAATGGTTGCTAGGGGTGATCTAGGTGTTGAACTGCCTCCAGAGGAAGTTCCTGGAATACAAAAAGATATAATTCTTAAGTGTAGACAGGCTGGAAAACCTGTAATCGTAGCTACGCAAATGTTAGAGTCTATGATTGAGTCTCCTTCTCCAACTAGAGCAGAAGCTTCAGATGTTGCTACTGCAGTATTTGATGGCGCAGATGCAGTTATGCTTAGTGCGGAAACGGCTGTAGGCTTATTTCCAATAGAGACAGTTAAGATTATGGATAGAATAATATTTTCAGCTGAAAACCATATAAAAATGCATCCAGGTGATGGTCCACAAAATTTAAAAGTAGAAAATTATGTTTATAACGCAGTTTCTCGTTCTGCAGTTAGTTTAGCAGAGGCAGTAAGCGCTAGGGCTGTAGTAGCTTTTACGGCATCTGGAAACACTGCCTTCAGAATGGCTAGAGAGCGACCAAACTTACTTCTAGTAGTTATGACTCCGGAAGTAAAAGTTAAGAGAAAGTTATCTCTTCTCTGGGGAGCTTATTCATTTTTTAGTAAAGTTCAGGGATATGAGGCAGCAATAAAAGAAGCAAGAGAGATAATTAAAATTGAAAAACTAGCCGAACAAGGTGATGCCATAGTTGTTGTTGCAGGTATGCCTTTTGGTGTTTCTGGTTCGACTAATTCAATTAGAGTGGTTAATATTTAATTAATTATTTTTTGCCAAGTCTTACTGATATCATTCTGTCAGGATTACTCGGAGGCTCTCCTATTGAAAGGTTTTCAACAGATTCCATTCCAGAAATAACTTGCCCCCAAACAGTATATTGACCAGTCAAATGACTACAACCGTCAAAACAAATAAAAAATTGACTGTCACCACTGTCAGGACTCATAGATCTGGCCATTCCAACTGTTCCGTATTTATATTCGTAATCTGAAAATTCAGCCTTCAAATTCTGACCTGAGCCACCTGTGCCAATACCGTCAGGGTCACCAGTTTGAGCCATAAAACCTTTTATAACTCTATGAAAAATAATACCATCATAAAATCCATCTTTAACTAATTGTTTTATCCTCTTAACGTGATTAGGAGCAATTTTCGGTAGTGTCTCAATTACAATTTTGCCTTGAGATGTTTCAATAGTTATAAATTTACTTGAATTTGCAGAAGCTTTTTTTGTTGGCTCAACCATTGTTACACACACTACCCCTAATAAAATAATAATTAATTTTTTAAACATAACTCACTCGCTTTATTTTGTAATGTATAAGGTTAGATTATTTAAAATCAACATTTTTTTATACTAGCGCGTCGATTTGTTCATCGGTTAAGTTGCCTGGAACAATAGTTATAGGAACTCTGCATTGGTTACTACCCTTATTAATAATATAATTTATTAACGGGCCAGGATTACCATGTTCAGTAGAAACTCCTAAAACTAAAACTCTAATGGTTTCTTCTTTGTCAATTAAATTAAATAATTCTTCGTGCGCAATTCCTTTTCTAACAAATGTTCGTGGTTTAGGTGCTCCTAATTTTTCACAATATTCACTAAGTTCATTAAGCAATTTTTTACTTGATTGTTCAGATTCAGATTCCATAATTTCAGTAACGCCGCCCCACAATTGCCCTTCAATAGGTTCTATGCATCTGAAAAGTGCAATTTCGCCTCCAGCAGTAGCTGCTCTTCTTGCTGCATAGTATAAGGCTTGGTGCAATTCCTTACTATCGTCAGCAACAACTAAAAATAAACGATTACTTGGTTTTAGGGTGTTAGATTTAGTTTTAACATTTATTTTTTTTGCCATCACTTCCTCATTAAACTTTTCTAAAAATTAGATTGGTCCCCCAACCAACTAAAACTGCTAGTATAACAGCAAAAATGCCATACAATGTTGAGTAATTTTGGGCTATATTATATATCTCTGCGCTTACACCTGATTTTGAGACGTTAATTGTACTTAGTTCTTTGGATATAAGTTTACTGTTTCGATAATGCAATATTTTTACTTCAAATTGACCTGTAATAACATTAGATGGAAGATTTAAATAAGACCTAAATAATGCATTTTTATTTAAACTGATAGAATTTTCATTCAAGCTCCACAATTTTGATTTTAACATATTTCTTGTAAGAGCTTCTCTCCATTCCTTTTCTTTTTGAACTTTTTTACCAGGTTGAAGCCTTATTTTAAGATTATTTAACCCAATTTCTGAAATTTTTTGAGTTTTTTGGTTGAGTATTTTATTAATATCCCTATTAGATGAGATGTTTAAATACTTTGGAGCGTTTATATAATTAACTGATTTAGTTTTCACCCAAATACCAAAAACTTTTTCCTTCTTTTGAACTGTAACTAGTCCTTTCGGACCAGTCACAACCACAATAATATCATCACCTTTTTGACCATCATATGCTCCAAATAAAAGTATTTTAGCACCTAAAAAATCTGTAGTAATTTTAACATTTTCTTGAGAAAGATCTGCCACAATTTGATTTTTGGCTTTTACATCGTATGAAATAAAAAAAACTAAAACTAATATGTGAAGATATGTTAAAATTTTCACTTTTGATTTACCTACTTATAATTACAGAAAAAATGTCTGAAGGAATGGTAATTAAATCCGTTAAAAGCTTTAGGCTCACTAAAATTATAAGGGTAGACAAAATCAATCTCAAATACTCTCCTTTTAGAATATTGGTGAACCTAGAACCAACTTGGACTCCTACTACTGACCCTAATAACAAAATTGACGCTAAAACAATATCAACTGTTTGATTTTGAGAAGCTTGTAGAATTGTTGTGTTTGCAGCAACAAATATAATTTGAAAGAGAGACGTACCGACAACTAAAGAAGTGGGCATTCCCAAAAGGTATATCATTGCAGGTACAATAATAAACCCACCACCAATACCCATTAATGCCGCAAGAATACCCACTATAATGCCAATAAAAATAGGTAATAAGACTGAAATATATAATTTTGATTTTCTAAATCTTGTTTTAAAAGGAAGTCCATGAAGCCAATTATGTTGATGAAGTTTGCCTCTAGAAACTTTCCCTTTCCTTTTTCGTAAAATTAAATTCAACGACTCTGACAACATTAAGCTTCCTATTAAAGTCAGGAAAACTACATAAGAAGATTTGATAACGAGATCTAGCTGTCCGATTTTGCCTAAAAAATTAAAAATAACAACGCCAATAGAAGAGCCGACAACACCACCTAAAAGTAAGACCGTGCCCATTTTGAAATCAACATTACCTCTTTTCCAATGTGACAACACTCCAGAAACTGAAGGTGCAACTAATTGATTTGCGACAGATGCGACCGCAACTGGAGGCGGAATTCCTAAAAACATCATAATGGGCGTTAATAAGAAACCACCCCCAACACCAACTAAACCCATTATAAGCCCAAGAAATGTTCCCACACCCAAAATTGCTAAAGAGTGAATTGGTTGTTCAGCTATAGGTAAATATATATACATAAAAATTTCATTATTATTTATTCATGTATGATAATACATTATTAGTATTTTAAAAATAATTATTTAGAGTAAAATTGATGATAAAGACAATATCAAAAAATGATCTTGTTAGTTGTATAACTAGTGTGAAAAATGCAGGGGATAGAGATCGTTCTATTGTCAATTACTCTGAAGCGAGTATACTCATTCTATTTATAAATAATTATGAAGAAAATAATAGTCTAATTTTAATAACTAAAAGAAAAAATAATCTTAGAAAACATGCTGGACAAATAGCATTTCCTGGAGGAAGGAAAGAAAAAGAAGATAAAGATTTAAAAGATACTGTCCAAAGAGAAACTGAAGAAGAAGTAAATATCTCAAGGGATAATTATGATATTATTGGAAAATTACCCAAATTCTATACAGGGACAGGTTATGTAGTTACACCATTTCTTGCTATTATGAAACAAAATTTAAAATGGGAAAGTTTAATCAGTCCAAACTTAATTGAAGTTGAAAAAATTTTTTATCCTAAATCTTATCATCTATTATCACCTAAATTTCATATGAGAGACAAACCTCCTGTAAATTCAAGCATGTCTATGACTTGGAAAATTAATTATAATGGTGAAAATATTTGGGGATTAACAGCAAGAGTTCTAGTTACCATTTCTGCAGGATTAGGTTTGAGGGAGTTTCCGCCATGCGACGATATTTAATTATTTTTTTAGCTATACTTTTTTCAATAGCTCTTTTTTTCTTAACTAATTATATTTTAAAAAAACTTACAAAAAATAACAGAATATTTTTTTCAACTTTAGTAAGTATTATAGGATTTTGTATGTTTATTTTATTTTCCTTTTTATATTTGGAAGGAAATGCTTTCAGTCCAAGTTATTCGTATAATCCCCCATCAATCATAGATGGAAAAGTTAAAGATGGTAACTTTTCTAAATAGAAAATAAAAGGCTGTTAGATTATTTATAAAGATTTAAAAAATCTTATGAATGAAGATAAAAATATTAAAATTATATTTAATATTGTTAAAAGTGCCAATGCTAAAGCTTGGATTGTTGGTGGAGCGATAAGAGATTATCTTATCAACCAGGAAATTTATGATATAGATTTTGTAATAAATGTTGATATTAGTCTATTCTTAGAAAATATTAATAAAAAAAATATTAAGATTAATTCTGCAAATATAGATTATAAGACAATTTCAATTATTTTAAATAATAAAGAATATCATATTACAAGCTTTAGAAAAGATTTGATAAGTTTTGGAAGGAGTGCGCTTGTTGACTTTACTAATACTTTATATGAAGACGCAAAAAGAAGAGATTTTACAATTAATGCCTTATACTTAGACGAAAAAGGAAACTTAATTGACCCATTTGGTGGATATAAAGATATAATTGATAAAAAATTAAGATTCATTGGGGATCCAGTTAACAGAATAGAAGAAGACCATTTAAGAATTTTAAGATTTTGCCGTTTTTGTGGAACATTTCCTGTTTTTGATATTGATCAAAATCTAAAAGAAAAAATTATAAAAAAAGCTAATAAGATTTCAATATTAAGCAACATGCGAATTAGAAATGAGTTATATAAAATTCTTATGGTTACAAATTTTGAACTATGTTTGTCTATGTTAGTTACATTTGAATTAGATAAATACATTCTTAAGAAAATTAATAAAAGTAACAAAATAAATAAGCATACGGGTTTTAAAACGAAAGATTTCAAGATAGTGAGTTACATCAAAACATATGGATTGAATATTATAAACAGTGAAAAGCTTGATTTAATATCTATAGTTATGCCGCACTTATATAATTTAGAAAATTTTGACAAAATTATTAAACGGTTTGAATTAAACAAAAGAAAAATTAAATTTCTTAATTTTATCAAACAATTGAAAAACAACGAACTTATAGTAAATCAAAATACTATGGAAAATTTTACATCAAAGCAAATACAATTATGTGTATTAAAACTTATTTGGAAATATAGATGTAAAATTAATAAGGTCAATAAAGGTTTTTTTATAAAAGACAAGATACCATTCAATTGGTATAAATTTGGACTACTACATGTATTTCCTATTGAAATTATTAAACTAATTGATTTATTTAACTTGAAATGGCCAACATTGACTTTAACAAGGAAAAAGATACAAAATTTACAAGATAAAACTTACTTCAAGAACATTGATGATTTAATATTTAAAGCTGAAGATTTTTGGGTTAATAACGATTTTAACAGTTCGCCTGAAAATATTTTAACTTTTTTAGAGAGTTACTTAGTTAAAGAAATTAGATATGACAATTAAACTAGATATGTTAGCTAAATTACAAGAACAAAAATGTCTTTATAATTCAGACTTACTTGAAGATAAAAAAGAAAAGGCAAGCATTTGGTTTGCCAAACTTCGTAATGAAATTTGTAAATCTTTTGAAGAAATTGAAAATAGTCAATTAAATAAAAATACAAAAATAAATTTTGTTCAAAAAAAATGGCAAAGAGATGGTGGAGGTGGTGGAATAATTTCGATTATGAAAGGTAAAATTTTTGAAAAAGTTGGTGTAAATATTTCAACAGTTTATGGGAATTTTTCTAAGGAGTTTAGAGGGCAAATTCCAGGTGCAGAAGAAAATGGGACTTTTTGGGCTTCGGGCATTTCAGTCGTTTCACATATGTGTAACCCGCATATTCCAGCAGCACACATGAATACCAGACTATTAGTTACTGGTGAAGGTGATAAAAAAAAGATTTGGTTTGGTGGAGGTGGAGATTTAACTCCAACTTTTGAGGATTTTGAAGTTACTAAATTATTCCATCAAGATTTAAAAATTAGTTGTGACAGATATGATAACTCATATTATCCAAAATTTAAAAACTGGTGTGATGAGTATTTCTTTTTACCGCATAGAGAAGAGGCTAGGGGTGTTGGGGGTATTTTTTTTGATTATCTTTATAATGATAATTGGGAAAATGATTTTTCATTTGTTAAAGATGTTGGCAAAACATTTCTATCTTCTTATTCAAAAATAATAAAAAATAAACTTGAAAAGAAATTTAGTAAAAAAGAAAGGGATGCGCAATTAATAAAAAGAGGTAGGTATGTAGAGTTTAATCTTTTATATGACAGAGGTACAATTTTTGGATTAAGAACTGGGGGAAACACAGAAGCAGTTTTAATGAGTTTGCCTCCAAAAGTCTCTTGGACTTAGATATATACAAATAATTAATGTTCAAATTTTTCATCAGAGAAAATTTAGTTAAAAAAATTATTTTTCATAAAGAAAAACACTAGAAATTTTTTAAAAGAATGTTTATATAAATACCATTAATGTCAGAGAGTTATATGTCTAAAAAACCAAATAAAAAAAATGATGAAAGTAAAAGGGATTTTCTTCTTGTTTCTACTTATGCTATGGCTGGGATAGGTGCCGCTTCATTCGTCTGGCCTTTAATAGATCAAATGAACCCCGCTGCCGACACATTGGCTCTTGCGTCAACCGAGATAGATTTATCTTCTTTAGAAGAAGGGCAAGCTATTACAGTTAAATGGAGGGGAAAACCAGTTTTTGTACGTCATAGAACCCCAGGGGAAATTAAAGATGCTAGGGAAGCATCTATGGATGATATGAGAGATCCAGAAAAAGACTCTGATCGAGTTTCAAATGAGAAATACATAGTTCTAGTTGGGGTATGCACCCACTTAGGTTGTGTTCCACTAGGTCAAAAATCAGGAGATGTCAAAGGTCAATATGGGGGTTGGTTTTGTCCTTGTCATGGTTCGCACTATGACCATTCTGGTAGAATTAGAAAAGGTCCTGCTCCAACAAACTTGGCGGTACCTTCATATGAATTCTTATCAGATACTTTAATTAAAATTGGTTAATATTTTTGTTATCAGGAGTAATAAATGTCGAAGGCTAAGTTTAAAAACCCAGTAGTTAAATGGATTGACCATAGGTTACCTATATTTTCTTTTATGGATCACGAGTTAAACCATTATCCAACCCCCAAAAACCTAAATTATTTTTGGAACTTTGGATCTTTGGCAGGTATTGCATTGGTAACAATGATTATAACTGGGATTGTTTTATCTATGAACTATACAGCTCACGTGGATTATGCATTTGATTCTGTTGAAAGAATAATGAGAGATGTTAATCATGGATGGCTTATTAGATATATACATATGAATGGCGCAAGCTTCTTTTTTATAGTTGTTTACATACACATTTTTCGTGGACTTTATTACGGATCTTACAAAGCGCCTAGAGAACTTTTATGGATTTTGGGTGTGCTAATTCTTTTGCTAATGATGGCTACAGCATTTATGGGTTACGTTTTACCTTGGGGACAAATGAGTTTTTGGGGTGCTACAGTTATAACCAATTTATTTTCAGCCATCCCACTAGTTGGTGAAAGTATAGTAACATGGTTGTGGGGAGGATTTTCAGTTGACAATTCAACCCTTAACCGCTTCTTTTCGCTTCACTTCGTTTTACCTTTTGTAATTGTTGGCGTTGTAATACTTCACCTTGTTGCGTTGCATAGATTTGGGTCGAATAATCCTATCGGAATTGATGTGAAAGGTACCCAAGACACACTGCCATTTAATCCTTATTACACTATTAAAGATCTATTTGGACTAGGTGTTTTTTTAACGATATTCGCGGCGGCTGTTTTCTTTTTTCCAAATTTTATGGGGCATCCTGATAATTACATTGAAGCTAACCCGATGGTAACGCCTGCTCACATTGTACCTGAATGGTACTTTCTGCCTTTTTATGCAATTCTTAGAGCAATTCCTGATAAATTAGGAGGAGTTCTATTTATGTTTGGTTCTATCGCTGTATTATTTGTAATCCCCTGGCTAGACAGATCTTCTGTAAGGTCATCCCAGTTTAGACCAATTTTTAAGATCTTTTTTTGGATACTTTTAGCCGACTGTGTTTTACTAGGATATTTAGGAGCAATGCCTGCAGAAGGTATTTATGTTATATTATCTAGGATAGCTACCGCTTATTATTTCTTTCATTTTTTAATTTTATTCCCATTATTACCATACATTGAAAAAACAAAACCTCTACCAATATCAATATCCGAACCAGTTTTGAGCGGTTCGTCTCCAGCTTCAGCTTTTGCATTTAGGGAGAAAAAATAGATGAACGCTAAACCTTATTGGTTTAAAAATAAAAGGTTTATAATTCAATCTTGTACTATTTTATATTTATTTTTTTCTTCTCAAGTATGTATTGCTGCTGGAGAGAAAATAACTTATCCTAAGCTCGATTGGTCTTTTTCAGGTATCACAGGAACTTTTGACCGTGCGTCTCAGCAAAGAGGCCTTCAAGTATATAAAGAAGTTTGTGCAGGTTGTCATGGTATGAGACTTTTAGCTTACAGAAATTTAAAAGCTATTGGCTATAATGATAACGAAATTAAGGCTTTTGCCTCTGAAAATAGTGTCAATACTCTCAACGATGACGGAGAGGTAATTGAAAGAGAAGCTAGACCAAGTGATAAATTTGTTTCTCCATATCCCAATGAGCAAGCTGCGCGTGTGGCTAATGGAGGAGCTTACCCGCCAGACTTATCATTGATAGTTAAGGCTAGATCAGACGGTGCTAACTATTTACACGCTTTATTAACTGGTTATGTTGACGCTCCTGCTGAACAAAAAGTTCCAGATGGAATGTATTACAATAAATATTATTCTGGAAAACTTATAGGTATGCCACAACCCTTATATGAAGACGGCGTTGAATATGCTGACGGAACTAAAGCGACACCAGATCAAATGGCTAGGGATGTAACAACCTTTTTAGCATGGGCATCAGAACCTGAGATGGAAGACAGAAAAAGACTAGGCATTTCAGTGATTTTATTTTTACTAGTGCTTACCGTCTTATCTTATTTAGCAATGAAGCAAATTTGGGCTCCCATAAAAAACAGATAAATTTTTATAAATTAATTTTTAAAAAATTTAATGTTCTATCTAAAGCTACTTTAGTACTAGTTTGACAATATTGCTTCCTATGGTCACAGTTAAATCCATGGTCTGCTGGATACGTGTATGTGATAACTTCTGGTTTATCTGACTTAAAAGCTTCAACTCTTTCTATTGGTATGCTTTGGTCTAATTCACCAAAATGCGTCAAAACACTGCATTTAGGTTCAAGGTTTTTAAGTTTAGGAATGTCACCACCATAATAGCATACAGATGCCGACAAATTATTTGATTGGCAAGCCATTCTCCAAGAAAGAGACCCACCCCAACAATAACCTATTATACCAACTTTACCTGCAGAAGACACAACCGAAATAGCAGCGTCAATATCCTTAAGAACATTTTTATCACATAATTCTTTTAATTTTCTTCCCTTATTTATACCATTTTCATTATATTCAAGTTCAATATTATTTTCTATTCTATCAAATAATGCAGGAGCTATTGAAAGATAACCTTTACTTGCGTATAAATCTGTTACTTCTTTAATGTGGTTATTAACCCCAAATATTTCTTGCAATATCACAAGTCCTGCTATTGGCTTTTCTGAAGGCTGAGAAATATATGCTGAAAGAATATTATTATCTTTTGCTTTAAGTTCTAAAAACTCGCCCATTGTTCAACTCCTATTAAACATTAAATCTAAAATGAAAAACATCTCCATCTTTTACAACATAATCTGCCCCTTCAACCCTCATTCGTCCTGCATCCTTTGCAGCCTGATCACTTTTAAAATTTAAATAATCGTCACATGATATTGTTTCAGCCCTAATAAATCCTTTTTGAAAATCTGTATGTATTATACCGGCTGCCTCTGGTGCGGTGGAATTATTCTTTAAAGTCCAGGCTCTAGACTCCTTTGGACCGATTGTAAAAAAAGTTATTAGATCTAGTAATCTAAAACCAGTTTTAATAAGTCTGGACAGACCAGATTCTTTTAAATTTAAATCTTTAAGAAATTCATTTTTCTCTTTATCATCTAATATAGCTATTTCAGCCTCTATTGACCCTGATATTATGACTGCGTCACAATTTTCAAAATCAGCTTTGTCAAAGATAGTTTTTGTGAAGTTATTTCCTTTGGCGGCATCATTTTCATTTACATTGCAAGCATATAAAACTGGTTTTGATGTTAATAAATTAAAATTTTTAATTCTTTTTATTTTATCAAGAGTTAAATCAGCTAATCTTATTGGTTTACCATCCGATAAAAAAACTGATAATTCCTTCATTAGAAGCAGGTCATTTTTTGCATCAACATCATTAGATTTAGCTTTCTTAGATAAATTTTGAATTTGGCGATCAAGACTTTCTAAGTCAGCTAACATTAATTCTGTTTCAATAATCTCAGCATCTCTAAGAGGATCTATACTGTTTGCAACATGTGTAATATTTGCATCTTCAAAGCATCTTAATACGTGAACTAAAGCATCGACTTCTCTTATGTGAGATAAAAATTTATTCCCTAAACCTTCACCCTTACTAGCCCCACTTACAAGTCCAGCTATATCCACAAATTGCATTTGTGCAGGGATTATCTTCTTAGATTGAGCCAATTCAGATAGTAATTTTAATCTACTATCAGGAACTGCTACAATACCAGTATTAGGTTCAATAGTACAAAAAGGATAATTTGCAGCTTCAGCTGTTGCTGTCTCCGTAAGAGCATTAAATAAAGTTGATTTTCCAACATTTGGCAAACCAATAATTCCACATTTGAATCCCATTAAGCTATCCCTAAATTTTTTTTTAAAAACAATCTTTATTATTTATTAATAAAGATATATTTTTTGAAATTTTATTAATTGTGTCGTCAACCCATTTAATTTTTTCATCTGAAGAAAAGTCAGAAAGCACCCAACTTGAAATATTTTCATTTGTTTTATTTTCAAATATTTTTGATGGCCTAGAAACTCCTACTCTGATCCTATTGTAATCCTTACCAACTAACTGATCTATGCTTTTAAGACCGTTATGTCCATTATGACCCCCGCCAATTTTAGTTTTTATACGACCTTGATCTAGATCAATTTCGTCATGTATTACATATATTTTATTTATATCGAAATTATAGAAATTTTTAAATCCTTTAACAGCCATACCAGAATTATTCATGAAGGTTGTTGGTTTAATTAAGAAAATTATATTTCCATCTATTTCGGATTTCGAAAATTCAGAATCAAATCTGTTAATAAATTTGGGAAAGTTATAAATGTCTTTTATTGCATCTACAACTTTAAAGCCTATATTGTGCCTATTATTATTATATTGTTTTCCAGGATTCCCTAAGCCAACTATCAGAAACATTTTAAAGTTTACTATTCATTAAAGTGTGATAGTTATTTCTAACTATCACTCTTGTTTTCTTCAGTATCTTCGGCAGTTTCTTCTTTATCTTTATCTTCATCTTCTTCTGCATCACCTAAACCACCTCTTGGTGCAGCAATCGTTGCTACTGTAAAATCTCTGTCTGTAATTGTAGGCGTACAACCTTCTGGCAGACTTATTGAACTTATATGTATTGTGTGACCAACGTTAAGACCCTCTAAATCAACTGTTATTTTTTCAGGTATTGAAATAGCAGGGCAATTAAGTTCAACTTGTGCTCTTACTATATTTAAAACACCGCCCATTTTTAATCCTGTACATTTATCTTCATTTAAGAATTCTACGTTAATACCGACGGCTACAGTTGCATTTTTGGTAACCTTTAAAAAATCAATGTGTTCTGCCTCTTCAGAAACAGGATGTTGTTGGATATCGCGTGGTAATACAAAATGTTTTTCATTATTAACTTCAATATTCATAAGTTGGCTAAAAATACCAGGTTTATGCATTAATTGACGCCATTTATTGGCATCTAAAGTTATAGGTATAGCAGATTGTTTATTTCCATAAATAACTGCAGGTACTAATCCTGCACGTCTTGCAGCTCTGGCAGACCCCTTACCAACCCGACTACGAGCTTCAGCTTTAATATCAATAGTTTCCATTAGTTATCTCCTTCTAAAAGTCTTCTACCTCCAGGGGTGTAAAAGAATAAAGCATTCATAACGTTTTAATTAATAAATATAAAGTAAATAATATAAAAATTATTCAAAAAGGCTTGATACAGATTGTTCCGTGTGGACTCTACGAATTGCTTCACCAATAATTGGTGCAATAGAAATTTGTCTTATATTACTAGATATGCGTACAGCCTCTGTTGCTTTTATAGAGTCAGTAGTAACAAGAGAGGTTAAAGGGGAGTTACTAATATTGCTTACAGCTGATCCAGACAATACTCCATGAGTAACATAAGCATCAACACTTAATGCGCCTACGTCAATTAAGGCCTGAGCTGCATTACATATTGTTCCTCCAGAATCAATAATATCATCAACTATTATACAGTGATGATTTGAAACATCACCAATGATATTCATGACTTCTGATAAACCTGCTTTTTCTCTTCTTTTATCAATTATTGCCAAATTAGCATTTATTCTTCTTGCGATAGCCCTGGCCCTTACAACACCACCAACATCTGGAGAGACAATAACTACAGGTTTGTTTTTATATCTACCTTCAATATCTTTTACAAATACTGGAGCTGCAAACAAATTATCAGTAGGTATATCAAAAAAACCTTGTATCTGACCTGCATGTAAATCCATGGTTAAAATTCTGTCTGCGCCAGCTTTAGTTATTAGGTTTGCAACTAATTTTGCGGAAATAGGTGTTCTTGGTCCGGATTTCCTATCTTGTCTTGCATACCCATAGTATGGAATGACTGCTGTAATTCTTCTGGCACTTGCTCTTCTAAGAGCATCTAATGATACAAGTAATTCCATTAAATTATCATTCGCAGGATAAGAAGTTGACTGTATAACGAACATATCCTCACCCCTAACATTTTCTTGCACTTCAACAAAAACTTCCATATCAGAAAATCTTTTTACGTCTACTTTAACAAGTTGAGTATTAAGTGCCTTAGAAATACTCTCTGCTAAATTTATATTAGAGTTGCAAGACAGTATTTTCATTTAGTGTTATCCCAAGATAATTCCATTAATTTAATAGCAGTCTCAACAAAGTTATAGCAAGATAAATTTAATAAATTATCCCTTTATTTTACATGAACATTAAAATAAATAATCCAAAAATCATTAACATAAAAAAAATTATCAAGTGTGGCATCTTAGTCCTTATTTAAAATTCCAATCACAGAGATATGACGACCTGTCATGCCTACTTTTGACGAATTTTGGTGAGAAGAATATCTATGACTGAAAAATAAATTATTATCATATGTATTTATATTAATATCACCAATTTTATTGATTTTAGATATTTTTAAACTCTCCTTTAATAATAAAGGTAAATCAAATAAGTATTTGTTATTATTCATTTCAGATAAAATAGAATTATTTCTTTTAAAGCTTAAGCTTTGTTTAACTATTTTTGCTACATCATCTTTTATTTCATATGACTGTTTTTGTATAGTTGGACCTATTACAGCTATTATATTATTCCTACTTGCCCCAATTTTTACCATACTTATTATTGTAGCCTCAACAATATTATCTATTGCACCTCGCCAGCCGGCGTGACAAGCGCCAATAGTTTTTGATTTATCGTCATAAAACAAAATAGGTGCACAGTCAGCACCAAGAATTGATAAACCTATACCTGTTAAGTTAGTCACTAAACCATCAGCATTTAGAGAACTTCTCTCTTTATTCTGATTGTTAATAATTAAAACGTTAGATGAGTGAATTTGATTTAATTTTATTATTTTTTTTAATCTAAGTTCATTACTAACTAATCTTAGATTTTCTTTTACATTATTTTTATTGTCATTAACATTAAAACTACAATTAAGTGAATTAAATGGATATTCAGAAACTCCTCCATTTCTTGTGAAAAAACCATAGCTTAAACACTTATTTTCTAAATTTATATGCTGTATTTTTTTTATCGGCATGAATTAGTTAACTTTTGAACTACAGTGTAAAATTAATTTAAATTAAATTCTTATTGTTTTTATAAATTATAATGATACAGCATAAGCCAATTATAATCATTGGTAATGATAAGAGTTGTCCCATTGAAAAATCAAGGTATAAGTACCCAATATGAATGTCTGGCTCCCTAAAAAATTCTACAAAAAAGCGAAAAAGTCCATATAAAAATATAAAGCATCCTGTCATTAATCCTTTGATTTTAAAAAAATTAGTCAAATTCATAAGCAACCATAATATAATAAATAAGATCAAACCTTCAAAAAAGGCCTCATAAAGTTGACTAGGATGTCTTGGTAATATCCCTCCTTTTGGAAATATCATCCCAAATTTATGATTTGTTACTTTACCGTATAGTTCACCATTGACAAAGTTTGCTATTCTTCCAAAAAATATCCCAATTGGTGAAACTATTGAGATTAAATCAGAAAAAATCATTAAAGGTATTTTGCTTGATTTACTTGAATAAATTACAGCAATTACAACACCTATAAATCCACCATGAAATGACATCCCACCATTCCAAATTTTAAAAATTTCTAATATATTATTAAAATAATACTCAGGATTATAAAATATTACATAACCTAATCTTCCTCCTAAGATAATTCCAATAATACAATTACTAATTAAATCGCTTATATTTTTATTGCGGATTTTGATTTTTTTAAATTTTATAATTTTCAATATTAAAAACCAGCTTAAAATAATTCCGCATATGTAAGATATAGCGTACCAACTGATTTTAATTATGCCTAAGTCTATAGCTACAGGGTTAATATTTGGAAAATCAAACATATGTAACAACATTTAATTAAATTAATTAATAAATCAAAGTATATATGTTACAATAATTAAAATATAGTATTATAAAATTCATTCGTTTAAGGCAAATCCATGAAAAAGAATTATTTTTTTTTAAAAGATACTGCTTCTGTTATTACAGGTGCTCTTTCAACGTTTTCAGATTTAAAAAATGAAGTGGATAATATTATTAAAAGTAGGTTTGAAAAATTTATTAATTCTCAAGGTATTGTTAGTAGAGAAGATTTTGAAGCTCTTGTTGACAGACATGAAAAATTAAATTCTGAATTTAATCTTTTAAAAGCAAAATTAGAAAATAAAAAGACAATTGTAAAAAACAAAAAGTAATTTTTGTTCGTATAATCTATATGTAGTATATTAATCTTTATATTTATCAAAATATACTATATATGGATATTATGAATGATGAACTGAAGAACATAAATTTTACTCATAAAATTTCCAATATTTTCCAAAAACATCATTGGTTTATTTCTTCAAACTCTGATAAAAATTTTCATTTCAATTATCAAGGTGAAATTGCTGATTATTATTTAGTAGTAAGCTATAACTATAATTATATACAGTTTGATTATACCTTAGATATAGAGATTCCTAGAGACAAAATAAATGAATTACAAAAATTGATAAACTTTGTTAATCAAAAAACTAAAAGTGGATTTTTCACTTATGATCTGGAAGCCGACAAAGTTAAGTTCCAAATAATCAAACAATATTTTGTAAAATTAAAAAATAAAATTATAGAAGATGTTATTGAAGAAAATTTAAATTTAACAAATTATTTATTTCGTATTTTTACACTGGCGACACACAATTTAATATACACAGAAAAAATAGATCAGAATTATATTGAATTAATGTTTATGGAAGTCGAAGGATACGCCTAGATCAAGTTATGCTCAAAAATAAAATGTTACAATATGTTAGGTAAAATATGAAAAATGTAGTTCTATTTGGATTAGGAAAAATGGGATCATCCATCTTAAAAGGGTGGATGCTCAAAAATTTAAATTTTAATTTCTTTGTCGTTGAAAAAGAATATTCTTCAAGAAGTACTGCTGTTAATGATGGTGTAAAATCATATGAAAATTTTGAGCAATTGTTAAAATTTGTTGATGAAGAAAAACTTGATATAATTTTTCTTGCGGTTAAGCCCCAACAAATGAGTGAAGCTATTAAGGTTTTTTCTAGACTTAATTTTTCTAAGACATTATTTATTTCAATTGCTGCTGGTCTTTCTTTTGATTGGTTCCAGTCAAATCTTAAAAAAGATATAAAACTTGTTAGAGCAATGCCAAATTTACCAGCTTCAGTAGGTTTTGGGGTAACTGGTTATTGCAAAACTAATAATGTAGATAAAATAGAATTACTTGATGTACAAGATTTGTTAAACGCTTTTGGAAAGGCAGTTTACTTAGAGTCTGAATCTTTTATTGATATTGTAACTGCTATATCTGGGTCTGGTCCAGCTTATGTTTTTTATTTTGCAGAGGTATTATCTGAAATAGGTTTAAATCAAGGTTTATCAAAAAAAAATGCAAAGGCATTAGCTATAGAAACTATAATAGGTTCGGCAAAATTGTTAGAAATGTCAAATATTAATCCCAAGATACTAAAAGAAAACGTAACCAGTCCTGGTGGAACCACAGAAGCAGGTTTAGAAATACTTGCATCTGAGGATTATGGATTATATAATTTATTGGATAAAACAGTTAGTGCGGCAAAAAAAAGGGCTAAAGATTTAAATTCTAATGGCTAAATAGTTACATGAACAATAAAGATCAAGCTTTAAAATGGAAATTATGCAATACATATTTTTCAATTTTAAATGCTGAAAACAAAAACTCAATAACTTTAGAGGAGATTTGTTCGAAAAGTAAAGTCTCCTATGAGGAAGCAAGAAAAATAACACCTAGAGATTTTGTCCATAACCCTTTTTTTTTTTTAAAAATACTTGTTATTAAGCTAGATGATGAAGCTTTAGAAGAATTTAAAACTGACGTATTTGAAGATTCAATATCAACTACTTATGACAAAATTTTGGAAGGTATAACTTTAAGGTTTGAAAAGCTTTTAGAGTACAAACCAGCTTTAAAAATATTTAGTGAAGGATTAGACCGTAAAGCTGAAATCTTCTTTAAACTTTTACAACAAAATTATTCTTTTATGTTTAACCTTTTAGATATAGTTGAAAATCAACAAAATTGTGGTTTAAAAACAATTAAGTCTGTAGCTTTGAATATTGTATTTATAAAAGGAATGGAAGTTTTTTTAAAAGATGAAAACAACAACCTTGATTCAACTCTGAGATATTTAGATAAATATTTAAAAGATATTGAGGATGTTGGTTTTTTTACTGGTATTATTAAAAAGTAACTACAAAGGTAGTAATAACCTGACTCTTAACCCGCCCAAAGGGCTATCTTCTAAAATAAGTTCTCCACCATGATTAAGCGCCGAATTCTTGGCAATTGACAAACCTAGTCCAGTACCACCAGTTTTATTATTTCTAGAATTATCCAATCTTGTAAACGGTAACACTACCTCGTCTCTTTTATCTCTAGGTATTCCTGGGCCATTGTCATCAATTATAACTTCACTATGATCATCAAAAATTTGAATTTGAGCATTTGCTTTACCTGCATATCTAATTGCATTCGTAAATAAATTTATCAGAGCTCGTCTTATTGATTGAACTTGAATTGGAAAAATTGGAATATTATCTGGTGGTACAGCAATATTTATTTTTTCTCCCTTAGGATCAGATGTCTTCGCGGCTTGTTGTAGTAACTTGAATAAACTTGCATCAACCATTTCCTCTTCTCGTTCATTCCTTGCAAAATCTAAGTAGCCATCTATCATTTTTTCTAATTCTATTAGCTCTTTTTCAAAATCTTCTCTAATCTCTTTATTATTATCCATAACTGCTAATTGAAGTCTCATTCTGGTTAATGGAGTTTTTAGGTCATGACTTACTCCAGCTAAAAGTGATGTTTTCTCAGAAATTTGTTTATTTATACGATGTCTCATCGCTTGAAATGCTCTTCCTGCTATTCTTACTTCTGTTGCACCCTCAATATTATAGTTTTCTACTTCCCTTCCAAAACCAATTTGTCGTGCTGCTTTTGCAAGTCTTAATATTGGGCTTACTTGTTTTCTTAGAAATATAATTGCCACAGAAAAAAGTATCACTGATGCACCTACTGACCACATTATAAAAGTAATACCCGTAGGAACAAATAACCTTTTATTATCTATATGCATTCTTACTATTCCATTTGCTAGTTGTATATCTACATAAAATTGTCTTGAATTCTCAATTGTGGATAAATAGAAAGGTTCCTTTATCCTAGATTCCAAAGAGGATCGAAAATTTTTAAATTTAGCGTTAAATGATTGATTAGGTTTTAATATACCCCCTTCTAACCAGTAGAAAATAATATCAAAGTATTGTCTTGCTCTTACAGCTGACAAAGCCCTTTGATTCTTAGAGGGCTCGTTCCCAAGCTCATCAATTAATAGACCTAAATCTTTTGCTAAATTTTTTGACATATGTCTAGATACCCAATCCCAATGTCTTTCATAGAAAATTGACACGGAAATAATTTGAACAAGAATTATTGGGACAAGTATAATAGCTAACATTCTTCCAAATAAACTTTTTGGTGTTATGTTGCGTAATCTCATTATTTATACTTTTTTTTAATCATTATTAATTCTGTCATCGTGAGTATGTAGCATCCAGCCTATCCCTCTAACTGTTTGCAGATAGATGGGGTATCTTTGATCATCTTCAATTTTACGTCTTATTCTTGCAATTGCCACGTCAATAGAGCGAGTTTCCATATTACCACCAAGTGAGTCATTAATATCATCTCTAGAAAAAGCTTTATTTGGAAATTTACAAAAACAATTTAACAATTTCTGCTCAGATGTAGTTAGATGAACAGGTAAGTCATTTTTATATAAGTTTAAAGATTTTTGATTAAAAGAAAATGGGCCAAATCTAGTATTATCTTCAATATTAGTTTTCTTAAGATTTTCAGGACGTCTTTTAAGTATATTTTGTATTCTTAGTAATAATTCTCTTGGTTCAAATGGTTTGGTCATGTAATCATCTGCCCCATACTCGAGACCATCAAGTCTATCCTCAGGATTTGACATGGCAGTTAACATGAGAGTTGGTATTGCATTTGTTTGTCTTATTTCTTTTAAAAATTCCAGACCATTTTGTCCTGGCATCATTATATCGATGACTAATAAGTCAAAAATTAAAGTTTCCATAATTTTTTTAGCTTGCTGGGTATTTTCAGCGTCGGAAACTCTAAAACTATTATTTTCTAAAAATTTTTTTAGTAATTGTCTAATTTTTTGATCATCGTCAATTATTAAAATATGAATACTTAATTTTTTTAGATCTTGATTATACATTCTACAAAAACAGGCCAGTTCACATTGAATTTATTATATTTACTCAGTAATAAATCTTAAAAATAATAAAAATACTAAAATACTTAATTAATTACAAAACTTATTTCTTAATATTTGATTATTTAACTATAATGTGGATTATGAATTATGTTTAAATTAGGAGGAATTTTTCTTGGAGAACTTTTCATTTGATAATCGTGATGGCTATATATGGCATAATGGAAATTTAGTTGAATGGAAAACAGCTAACATTCATGTATTAAATCATGGTTTACACTATGCTAGTTGTGTTTTTGAAGGTGAAAGAGCATATAAAGGTAAAATTTTTGAAACTAAGAAACATATTGAACGGTTGTTTAACTCCGCCCAGTCGCTTGATATGGAAATACCTTATTCAAAAAATGAAATAGAAAAAGCAAAAGATCTTTTGCTTGAAAAAAATTCATTGTCAGATGCTTATGTAAGACCAGTAGTTTGGAGAGGTAGTGAAATGATGGCTGTTTCTGCACAATCAACTAAAATAAATGTAGCTATTGCTGTTTGGGAATGGCCAAGTTATTTCGATCCAGATCAAAAAATGCAAGGAATCAAACTTGATATTGCTAAGTGGAGACGTCCAAGTCCTGAATGTGGACCTGTTCATGCTAAAGCCGCTGGTTTATACATGATTTGTACACTCTCCAAACATGAAGCAGAAGCAAAAGGTTATAATGATGCACTAATGTTAGATTATAGGGGTCAAGTTGCTGAGGCAACAGGTGCTAATATATTTTTTAAAATGCCAGATGGAAAACTTCATACGCCGTTAGCTGATTGTTTTCTTGATGGAATTACAAGAAGAACAGTAATGAAACTTGCTGAAGAAAATGGTATTGAGATTATTGAACGAAAAATTATGCCAGAAGAAATGGCTGAGGCTGAAGAATGTTTTTTAACAGGTACAGCGGCAGAAGTTACTCCAGTTCAATCAATTGGAGATTACAAGTTTAAACCAGCTGAATTTTGTTTAAAATTGACAAAAGCTTATTCAGACTTGGTTAATGGTAGTTAGAAAAATTCTAAATAACCCATTTTTTTGTTGCTTCGTCGTCAGATAAATTATAATCAACCCATTTTTTTTGTTTGTTATTTTCTTCAACTTTCCAAAAAGGGGCTTTAGTTTTTAGCCAATCCATTATAAAATTGCAACTGTCAAAAGCGTTTTGTCTATGTTTTGCAGACACACCAACAAAAACAATTTGATCTGAGGGTAATAATTTACCAACTCTATGTATTACAGTTACTCCAGTAATATTCCATCTTTCACAGCTTTGTTTAACAATTTTTTCAATTTCTAATTCAGTCATTCCGGGATAATGCTCGAGTGTCATTGAATCTACTAAACTACTGTTTCTTTCATCAAAACCTCTCACAACGCCAACAAAATTCACAATTGCACCTGTTTGATTTTCTCTTAAAATTTTAGTCTCTTCTGAAACATCAAAATCTTGTTTCTGTATTTTGATTTTAACTTGGATCGTTATTTTTCTATCCATTTATCCTCCTGTCACAGGGGGGAAAAAAGCTATTTCGTCATTATTACTAATTTTTGTTTCAACAGAGCAATATGTTTTGTTTAAAGCAATTTTAATTAAATTTTTTTTTACAAAAACTTTTTTGTAATTATCGTCCAAATTATTTAGGTAATTGATAAGTTCACTTATGTTTTTTACATTATCAGGTAGTTCAATAAGTTCTTCTGACTTACCAATATGTTCTCTAATCCAAGAAAAGTATTTTATAACCATTACTCACTCTCATTTTTATTATTTTTAAAAAATAAAACTAATTTCATAATATATTGAATTCCAGTTACAAAAGTAATTATGGCTGCAACCCACAGAAAAGTATATGAAATAGTGCCTAACGCTTCGATATTATAGGAAAAAGTATTTGTTCGCCAAACTAAAAAACTGCCACAGGCAATCAGTTGTATTGTGGTCTTCCATTTTGAAAGAAAGGTTACTTTTAAGGTAATATCATAACCAGCAATACTTTCTCTTATACCGCTAATTAAAATTTCTCTCAAAACGATTATAAGTGCAGGTATAAAAGCGTAATTATATTCGAACATATGCTCTGAAGCTAGAGCAAAAATTAATCCAATTACTAAAAGTTTATCAGCAATTGGATCTAGAATTTTTCCAAAATTGGATATGACTTTATATTTTCTAGCATAAAAACCATCAAAATAGTCAGTCATACCAGCTAAAATTAACAAAGGAGTAGCAACTATTGCACCAATTTCACCACCATAGATAACAATTAAAGGAAGTAATAATGCTGTTAAACATCTGAACAAAGTTAAACCATTAGGTATTATGCTTTTAATTAAACTTTCTTTTAACATTTACAGCCTTACTTAACATCTATTTTGTCATTACAATAAAGGTAAAATCTATTATAGTTAAGCAATTATTATTAATTAAAAAAGTTAAATACTTTTTGTGCTGTTGACTTGTTAATTCCTTCAACTTTTAATAAATCCTTTAAGCTGGCTGTTCCAACAGCTTTTGCTGAACCGAATTCATCAAGCAATGATTTCTTTCTTTGAGCACCTATACCGTCTATTTCATCTAATGGGTTTTGAAATAATCTTTTTTTACTTTTTAGTCTATGGCCAGTAATGGCGTATCTGTGAACTTCATCTCTTAATTTTTGAAGAAAAAATAAAATTGTGTCATCTTTTTCAAATATAATTTTATTGTTATACTTGGTATAAAAGCTTTCTCTTCCTGCATCTCTTTTTATACCTTTAGAAACTGCTAATACTTCAATATTTGTAATTTTCAATTTTTTAAGTACGGATAGAACAGTATTCAAATGACCTTTCCCGCCGTCAATTATCAATAAATCAGGATAACTTGAAGAAGCTTTTCCAGTAAACCTTCTTTCAATGACTTCTTTCATCATTAAATAATCATTATTATTCAGAGTTTCAGTATTTTTTGACGAATTTTTGTTTTTCCACTCAGAATTTATATTATACTTTCTGTATAATGATTTCAAAAAACCATCTTCATTAAAAGCTATCATTGCACCGACAGGTGATTTGCCTTGATGGTGCGAATTGTCATACACTTCTAATTTTTTTATTTTCTTTATAAAATGGAAGGTATCTTGAAGTTTTAATAAATTTTTTTGATTTGATGATTTTTCATAGATTTTTCTATTAAGGTTTTCTTCAGCATTTTTTAGGGTAGAATTAATAAGTTCTAATTTTTTACCTCTTTGAGGAGATTGAATTTCAACTTTAAATGCATGTTTTGTTCTCAGAAATTCTTCAATGAGGGATTTATCTTTAGGATATTCATTAACAAGTATACTCTCTGCAGGAATATTTTTTTCGTAGAATTGGCATATAAATGCTTGCATGATTTCATTTTCGTTAACATCAGTCCCATTTCTTCCAGGATTAGGGAAATAAGATTTTGATCCGTAGTTACAACCGTTCCTAATAATAGTCATTTGTATTACAACTTTATTATCAATTTTTTTTATTACTAAAAAATCAATATTTTTAACGTTTGGTATATTAATATTCTGACTTGCATTTACTTCTGTTAGAGCTTTTACTCTATTTCTGAAAATTGCTGCAGCTTCAAAATTTTGTTTATTAGACGCATCATACATTTTGTCTATTAAATTTTGTTTTATTTTTTTTGAATTCCCATTTAGAAAGTTTTTGGCCTCAACCACAGTTTTTTTATAATTTTCTTCAGATATAAAATTGACACAGGGAGCGCTACATCTTTTTATTTGATATTGTAGACAGGGTCTAGTTCTTGATTTGAATATATTATCATTGCAAGTTCTCAGTAAAAATGCCTTTTGCAATGTTTCAATTGTTTTGTAAATCGTTCTTTTAGATACAAATGGTCCAAAGTATTCTCCTCTTATAGTTCTTGATCCTCGATGAGTAGATATTTGTGGAAATGGGTGTGACAAATTAAATAATATAGAACTAAAACTTTTGTCGTCCTTAAGTAATATATTGTAAATTGGTTCGAATTTTTTAATTAAATTCGACTCTAATAATAGAGCTTCAACCTCAGACGACGTAATAATAATCTCCATTTTAACTGTACTTGAGACCATGTACGTTAGTCTTGAGTTAAGTCTTTTTGGCTGAGTGTAAAAACCAACTCTATTTTTTAGATTTTTTGCTTTACCAATATATAAATACTCTTCGTTTTCTCCCAACATCTGATAAATTCCAGATTTTTCAGGAATTGTTCTTAATTCATTTTTTATAACCTTAATCCCGTTACTAAGAGAAGGTTTAATCTTTTTTTTCATATAGTAAATTTTGCACCTTAAATTAATTTTAATAAATAGTTTGTTTACTTCTTTTTAATAAATTTAGTTCTGTAATTTTCTTTAGGAGCAACCATCAATCCTAATTCTTTTTGTTGCAAGATTTTTATTTTATCCCTAATTTTTGCAGCCTCTTCAAATTCAAGGTTGCTTGCTGCTTTTTCCATATCTGACTGAAGTTCTTGAATTGATTGTTTTATACTTTTTCCAACATGTTTAGAACTTTTATACTCTTCACCTTCTTCATTAAGATTTTCTAATATATTAGAAATTTTACTAATAACTGTTTTTGGAGTTATTTTATTCTTTATATTATAATCAATTTGTTTTTTTCTTCTTCTGTTTGTTTCATCAATAGCGTACTGCATTGATCCAGTTATTGTATCAGCATATAATATGACATTACCTTCAACATGTCTTGCTGCACGTCCAATAGTTTGGATAAGTGATGTTTTTGATCTAAGGTATCCCTCTTTATCAGCATCTAATATAGCAACTAGTGCGCACTCTGGAATATCTAAACCTTCTCTTAAAAGATTAATTCCTATTAGTGCATCAAAAATTCCTAATCTCAAATCTCTTATTATTTCAATACGTTCAAGTGTATCTACGTCTGAGTGAATGTACCTTACTTTTAAACCAGCCTCAAACATATACTCACTCAAAGCTTCAGCCATTTTTTTGGTTAGTGTGGTAATTAAAACTCTATTTCCTTTTTCAGATTGCAACTTTGTTTCATGAATTAAATCATCAACTTGAGTTTTAGTAGGTCTTATAGTTATTTTAGGATCTATAAGACCAGTTGGTCTGACTGATTGTTCAATAAATATACCATTAGTTTTATTTAGTTCCCACTCTCCAGGAGTGGCTGAAACGTGAATAGTATGAGGTCTAAAAGCCTCCCATTCTTCAAATTTCAAAGGTCGGTTATCCAAGCAAGAAGGTAATCTAAAACCATATTCTGATAAAGTAGATTTTCTTCTAAAATCACCTTTATACATTGCACCTATTTGACTTACTGTTATATGGCTTTCATCTGTAAACACAAGCGCATCGTCAGGTAAATACTCAAAAAGAGTAGGTGGAGGTTCTCCAGGATTTCTACCCGACAGGTATCTACTGTAATTTTCTATTCCTGGGCATGTCCCAGCAGCAAGCATCATTTCAAGATCAAAATTAGTTCGTTGCTCAAGTCTTTGTGCTTCAACTAATTTATTGCTTTTGTATAAGAAATCTAAATGATGTTTTAACTCCTCTTTTATAGATTTTATAGCTTCATTTAAAGTTGGTCTTGGTGTGACATAATGAGAGTTAGCATAAATTTTAATCGAACTTAATTTTGATAGTTTCTGCCCTGTTAAAGCATCTACCTCAAATAAATTTTCAATTTCATCACCGAATAAAGTTATTCTCCAAGCAACAGTTTCTAGGTGTGCTGGAAATATCTCTATTATATCTCCTCTTACTCTAAATGTACCTCTTACAAAGGACATATCGTTTCTAGTGTATTGAAGTTCAGTAAATTGTCTTAATAATTTTTGTCGTGGAAAATCTTGTCCTTCTTTTAAAGTCATTGTCATTTTTGAATATGTTTCTACTGATCCAATACCATAAATACAAGATACCGATGCAACAATAATAACGTCTTTTCTTTCAAGTAAAGCTCTTGTTGCAGAATGGCGCATTCTATCAATTTGATCATTGATACTTGATTCTTTTTCAATATATGTGTCTGAACGAGGTACATATGCCTCTGGTTGATAATAGTCATAGTATGACACAAAATACTCAACAGCATTTTCAGGAAAAAAATCTTTCATTTCTCCATAAAGTTGAGCTGCAAGTGTCTTATTAGGAGCCATTACCAATGCTGGTCTATTTAGTGAATTAATGACATGGGCCATGGTGAAAGTTTTACCTGAACCTGTAACACCAAGTAAAACTTGATCTTTTTCATTATTATTAACACCTGAGATTAACTCGTCTATTGCTTGTGGTTGGTCTCCAGTAGGAATAAAATCAGATTTTAGATTAAAATTAGATTTCAAAGAATTTGAAATATTATAATTTAATTTTTCAATGTTGTTCATTTTCATTAAATACGTAATTAATTTGGCATAAAAAGCTTTATATCAAAAAATTACCAATTAATTAATAAAAAAGATTTTTAACAACTATATTTTGTAGTAGATCTTAATAATAACTAAGTTTCTTTTTTTGGAGTTTAAATATGACTTTTATTTCTGACAGTTTAAATAGAATAAAACCTTCTGCAACAATGGTCATAACAGCCAAAGCAGCGCAATTAAAAAGAGAAGGAAAAAAAGTTATTGGATTATCGTCTGGTGAACCTGATTTTGATACACCAGATCATATAAAGGTGGCTGCTATAGATGCAATTCACAAAGGATATACAAAGTACACGAATGTAGAAGGTATACCAGAACTTAGGCAAGCCATAATTGATAAGTTTAAAAAGGATAATGGTTTGAGTTATTCAATAAATGACGTGATTGTAGGTACTGGTGGGAAACAAATTTTGTTCAACGCACTGGTTGGTTCTATAAATAAAGATGATGAAGTGATAATTCCAGCTCCATACTGGGTATCATATCCTGATATGACTTTGTTAGCTGGAGGTAAGCCTGTTATTATAAGTTGTACTCAAGAAACAGACTTTAAACTTACAGCTAAAGAATTAGAACAAGTTATAACTAAAAAAAGCAAGTGGTTGATATTAAATAGTCCGTCTAATCCAACTGGATCTTGTTATTCTAGAAAAGAGCTTGAAGAAATTGCTGACGTTGTGAGAAAACATAAAAATTTATATGTTATGACAGATGATATATATGAATATATAGTTTATGACAATTTTGAATTCTTTACATTTGCTCAAGTTGCTCCTGATTTAAAAGATAGAGTGTTAACTGTAAATGGTGTTTCAAAAAGTCATTGTATGACGGGTTGGCGAATTGGATATGCAGTTGGTCCTGAAATATTAATCAAAGCGATGATTAAAATCCAAGGACAGTCAACTTCCAATGCCTCATCCATTTCACAGTATGCTGCATTGGCGGGAATAAGTGGAAGTAATGACTTTTTAAAACCTTGTTTAAAAGCTTTTAATGAGAGGAGACACTTTGTTGTAAGTAAACTCAATAATATTCAAGGTATAAGTTGTTTGTTACCTAAAGGAGCCTTTTATGCTTATCCAAATGTTTCTGGCTTAGTAGGAAAAAAAACAAACGAAGGAATAATATTAAAGAATGATACAGATATTGTTGAATGGCTCTTAGAAACAGCAGAAGTAGCAGCCGTACCTGGAGTAGCTTTTGGATTAGAACCTTTCTTTAGAATCTCATATGCAACAAGTTTAGACTTGTTAAAAGAAGCGATGAATAGGATTGAAAAAGCAGTATTAAGCTTATCTTAAAAATTGTGGAGTGGAACGTGTTTCTTAAAAAAAATAAGATTTGGAATTTAAAAGAAAGTAGCATTACAAGCGAAAGTGTTTTTAATTCACGACGAAAAATTATTAAAAATTTAGCTATAGGCTCCTTAGTTGTTCCTAGTGCGTCATTTATTCCTTTTAAAGCATTAAGTTCATTTTATCCTCCAATAACTAACAATTTCTACAAAGTTGACAGAGGTCTTACAAAAGAAAGCTTAGCAACTACCTATACAAACTTTTATGAATTTGGTTCAAGCAAAAATATTTGGAGAAGAGCTGCACAGCTTAAAACAGATCCTTGGTTATTAACAATTGATGGATTGGTAAATAAACCATTAACTATAGATGTTAACGATTTATTAAAAAAAATTGGTGGAATTGAAGAAAGAGTTTATAGATTTAGATGTGTGGAAGCATGGTCAATGACAGTGCCATGGGCTGGTTTTCCTATTAATAAAATCTTATCACTTGTTGAGCCAAAGACTGATGCTAAATACGTAAAGTTTGAAACTTTTTTTAACCCAGATATTGCGCCAGGACAAAAACAAAAATGGTATCCATGGCCTTATCAAGAGGGTATTACTTTTGAAGAAGCAAAAAATGATTTAAGTTTTATTGCCACAGGTATTTATGGCAAAAAATTACCAAATCAGAATGGTGCTCCACTACGCCTAATTCTTCCATGGAAATATGGTTTTAAATCTATAAAATCAATTGTAAAAATTAGTTTTGTAAATAAAAGACCTATAGGTTTGTGGGAAAAACTTTCACCTAAAGAATATGGATTTTGGGCTAATGTTAATCCAAATATACCACATCCTAGGTGGTCACAAAGATCTGAGCAACAATTAGGAGTTGATGGAAGGATACCCACGGTTATTTATAATGGATATGGTGATCACGTTTCTTACATGTATAATAAATTAGAGAAAAGTTTGCAGAATAATCTTTTTAGATAAACGAATGTAAATCTGTTTATGAAAAATAATTCTAAAGTTATGAATAATCATTTTAGCTTAGGTAACGCATTTTATGATATTGCTAAACCAGCGCTATTCCCAAATCACATTTTAAGATTTAGAAATAATAGGGCTGCTAAACTAATTGGTTTTGATGGCCTATCAGATCATGAATGGATAGATTATTTCGGGAAATTTTCTAAATATCCCGGAGTAAATCATGGTCCATTGGCTTTAAAATATCACGGTCATCAATTTGGACATTACAATTCTGAATTGGGCGATGGAAGAGGTTTTCTATTAGCACAGTTTTTAGATAAGAATAAAAACTTATGGGATCTTGGAACAAAAGGATCTGGACAGACAAAATATAGTAGAGGAGGGGATGGAAGACTAACATTGAAAGGAGCAATTCGTGAATTATTAGCTACAGAGTTTTTATCTGCATTAGGTGTGGCAACTAGCCAAACTTTATCAATAATTGAAACGGAAGAGAAACTTCATAGAAATGATGAGCCGTCTCCAACTAGATCTGCAGTTTTAGTCAGAAGAAGTAATGGTCATATAAGAATTGGTACTTTTCAAAGATTAGCCTATTTAAATCAACAGGATAATCTTGAAACACTAATAGATTATTTAAGAGATAACTATTTTACTCATATTAATAAAAGTAGTAATCGTGATGTTTTTATAGAGACAATTTTTTTAGAGTGTGTAAAAAACATTGCTACCTCAATGGGTAAAATTATAATTTCAGGTTTTGTACATGGCGTTTTAAATACGGACAATTTTAATGTAACTGGTGAAGTTTTTGATTTTGGTCCATGGAGATTTATACAATATGCAAATCAAAATTTTACTGCGGCTTATTTTGATCACAATGGTAGGTATTCATTTGGTAGGCAGCCAGAAGCGGCATTATGGGCTTTAACTCAGTTAGGTAAAAGTTTCAATAAGTTAATTAATGAAAAAAGAATTATTGAAATATTAAACGAATTTTCCACAACTTTTCACTTATCTCTTAAAAGACATTTTTGTTGGAGAATTGGAATACAAGATATAGATTCTAAAAGCCTAAGTGAAATTATGAATGTTTTGTTAAATGAAAGTGAAAAACATAAAATAGAATTTGCGTCCTTTTTCTATGATTTCTTCGGTGGCAAAGAAGCAGTAATAGACTGTTTGAAGACTAATTATGGAAATAAATACAAGGTTGAAGGATTCTTGAAAATTACAGATATTCTTAAAGACAGCCAATCATCTAAAGGAGCTTTAGAAAAAAGAAAATCAATAAATAAAAATAGAGAAAATATGCTTATAGATGAAGTGGAGCAAATATGGGAGGAAATTAATAAAAATGATAATTGGAAATTATTAGAGAAAAAAATTAGTAAAGTCAGAAAATTAGGTAACTTATTAGAGTCCCAAAAGCTCGTTAACTTTTAGAATAGTTTCCTGATTTGTTTTAAGTGTGTTTTTTTTATAATGAAATATTTTTCCTTCAAATTTTTTTAAAATTCCTAGGTCTTCAAGATTTTTTAAGAAATTAGAAATTTTACCAGTTTCTTTTGAGAACTTTGATACAAATAAAGGTATAGGTAATGTTGCAGTTTCTGAAACCATATTAACACTATCGCTGGTTACTATAATATAATCAGCTATTCGCAAAATTTCTGGATAAGGGTTTTGCTCAGATGAAGTTACTATTTGAAAATTTTCTTTATTTTTTAGAAATGAGTAATTTAAAATTTTAGCAGCCTTTAGAGGTGTTCGTCTAGAAAGCAAAACAAGTAATTTACAGTCAAGATTTTTTGTCGCTTCAAGTATTTTCATACTTAAATAATAATAATCACAATTCTTAGGTTTGTATCTTTTATCATTCCCGCCAATCATTAAAAGAACAAGATATTTTTTACTTCCTTTGATCAAATTTATGTCTCTTTCTTGAAATTTATTTAATTCATTAAAATTAAAGAAAGTAAGTGCCCCTTTCGTTTGTATAACATTTTTGGCAGTTATGTTGTCGTGTTCTGGAATAAGTAACAAATCAAAATATTCAAAAGGTAATTTTGGGTTTTGAATATGAATATTTTTAACTTTATCTTTCAGAATAAATTTTAGAGCAATTGAAACACCAGCCATTCTTTTGCCGGTTGTAATTATAAAAGAAGGTGGAGATTTTTTTTTCAGTAAATGGTCTTTAACAGAAGAAATAAATAATTTTCTGGTTAATGGAAACTTTTTTAAAAAATAAGGTGGATTATATTTAACTAATTCAAAATTTATATTCAATAATTTGGCAAGTGCTAGGGACTGATTTTCCATTCCTTTTGTTCCATCGCTTATTACCCAAGCATCGATTTTTGCTGACTTTTTCAACGTCTAACTCACTGAAATTTATTATATTCTATAATTAAATTATTTTCTGAAATAAAATTGTAAATATGTACTCATTACAGTAATATTATTACAATTTATTTACCAAATACTATAAAGAAATATTAATAAAATGAAAAACGAAAAAACTAAGTTGGATAGTATTGATCTTAAGATACTAAGCGAATTACAAAAAAATGGTAAAATCAGTAATGTAGAACTAGCTCATGTGGTTAAAATTTCTCCCCCATCATGTTTAAGACGAGTTAAATCTTTAGAAAACAGGAATTTCATTCGAGGTTATAACGCTATTTTAAACCCAGAACTCTTAGGTTTTAAAGTAACAGTATTCGCTCATGTAGGACTTGAAAGTCAAGCTGAAACTGATCTAAAAATTTTTGAAAATTATATCTCTCTTTTTCCTGAGGTAAGAGAGTGTTATATGCTTGTTGGAGAGGTTGATTTCCTCTTAAAAATTGTTGCTAAAGATTGGGATCATTTTCAAACATTCTTAACAAAAAATCTTACTCAAGCTCCTAAAGTTAGTAATGTTAAAACTTCATTAAATATAAGAAGTATTAAAAGTTTACCAGAAATTCCATTTGAAATTATGTTGGAATAACTTCAATTGATAATATTTCATAATGCTTAGTTCCACCAGGAGTGGAAACAACAACGGATGTACCTACTTCTTTGCCAATTAATGCTTTGGCTATTGGTGAAGCTGTTGATATGAGTTTCAATTCCAGATTTGCTTCATATGGTCCCACTATTTGATAATCTATTTCCTGATTATTCTCTTCATCCAAGATTTTGACTTTAGTCCCAAAAGTTACAGTTTCCCCTGATAATTTGCTAAGATTTATTACTTCGGCTCTACTAGTTACATCCTCGAGTTCTGTAATTCTTCCTTCAATGAATGATTGTTTATCTTTTGCAGCATGGTATTCAGCATTTTCTTTAAGATCACCATGTTCTCTGGCAACGGCAATTGCCTGTATTACCTTAGGTCGTTCAGTTTTTTTTAAATTACTAAGTTCAGATTTAATCTTTTCAAGCCCAGATAATGTAAACGGTATTTTGTCCATATTAAATTTTCCAAAAAAATAAATCACATACTAAACTTATAATACAAATTTTACACTATTCAAAGTATGATTGAAGGGATTTGATTTTTAAATGTTTACTTTTTATGGATTTTATAGCTAATGCGGCTGCTTTAGCACCTTGTAGAGTAGTATAATAAGGTATTTTATTTATAAGTGCAGTTTGTCTTAGTGAGAAACTGTCTTTAATTGAATTTGTTCCTTCTGCAGTATTAATAACAAGCTGTATTTCTCTAGATAACATTGAATCAACTGCATTTGGTCTACCCTCAATTACTTTTTTAATATATTTAGTATCAACATTATTATCATTTAATTTCTTAGCTGTTCCACTTGTAGCGCATATTTTGAAACCTAAATTTTCAAAGTCCTTTGCAATCGCAATAATATTTTTTTTATCATCATCCTTGATAGAAATAAAAACTTGACCTTTTAGTGGTAAATTAATGTTCGCACCAAGCTGACTTTTTGCAAAAGCTTCACCAAAAGTTGATCCTATTCCCATGACCTCACCAGTAGACTTCATTTCTGGTCCCAAAATTACATCTGTTCCTGGGAATCTTGCAAAAGGAAAAACAGCTTCTTTTACAGATATGTGTTTCATTTTATTTTGGGTAAGTTTAAAATCTGATAATTTTTTTCCTGTCATAATTTGCGATGCTATTTTTACAAGAGGAATGCCAGTTGATTTAGCAACAAAAGGGATAGTTCTGCTACCTCTGGGATTTACCTCTAGTATAAAAATTTTATTACTTTGAATTGCGAATTGTATATTAATAAAACCGATGACCTGTAATCCTTTAGCAAGTTTTTTAGTTTGTAAAATTATTTCGTTAATAATTTGTTTATCAAGGGTTTGAGGCGGAAGAGCACAAGCTGAATCACCAGAATGTATGCCTGCCTCCTCTATATGTTCCATAATGCCTGCAATAAATGTTTCTTCTCCATCAGATATAGCGTCAACATCAACTTCAATTGCGTTTTTCAAAAAACTATCTATGAGTACAGGATTATTTCCAGATACTTTTACAGCGTCATTTATATATATTCTCAACTGGTCATTATTATATACTATTTCCATAGCACGACCACCAAGAACATAACTAGGTCTTATCACAACTGGAAAACCAATTTTATTAGCTATTTCAATAGCCTCTTTTTTACTACTTGCAACATCATTTAATGGCTGATTAAGTGCTAATGTTTGTAATAGTTCTTTAAAGCTCTTTCTATCTTCAGCTAAGTCTATTGCTTTTACAGATGTTCCTAAAATTTTTATTCCTGTTTTTTCCAGACTAGATGAAATTTTTAAAGGTGTTTGTCCTCCTAATTGCACTATTGCTCCAATCACCTTTCCATTTTTATTTTCTTTTTCAATAATAGAAAGAACATCTTCATGAGTTAGAGGTTCAAAATATAGCTTATCGGACGTATCATAATCAGTAGAAACTGTTTCAGGATTACAATTGATCATAATAGTCTCGTAGCCTGCTTCTGTTAAACTGTACGCTGCGTGAACGCAACAATAGTCAAACTCTATACCCTGACCTATTCTATTTGGACCTCCTCCAAGAATAATAACTTTATTTTTTGTGGAAGGGTAAACCTCGCATTCATTAATATTATTTTGCTCATAAGAACTATACAGGTAAGCGGTTTCAGAAAAAAATTCGGCAGCGCATGTATCAACTCTCTTGTAAGATGGAAAAATTTTAAGTTTATGACGAAGCTCAGATATTTTCTGGACGCTTAAGTTTGTTAATTCTGATATACGTTTATCAGAAAAACCCATAGACTTTATGTTTCTCAGAAATATTTCCTCTAGAGGAAATAAATTTTCTTTTAATTTTTCCTCAACATTTATTATACCGGCTATTTGTTCTAAAAACCATTTATCCCATCCAGTAATTTTTGAAATATCTTCAATTGAGACTTTACATCTTAATGCTGTTGATATTCTTAAAATTCTTTCAGGAACTTGTTCAGCTAACCAGCCATATATATTGTCTTTGTCATTTATTGCTTCATTTTGAGATGGAAAAGGTACATCATTTAAACCAGATAAATCTGTTTCTAGAGACCTAAGAGCT
The DNA here is from genome assembly GCA_003282145.1 of SAR116 cluster bacterium AG-337-N21. Lineage (GTDB taxonomy): Bacteria > Pseudomonadota > Alphaproteobacteria > Puniceispirillales > Marisalimonadaceae > Marisalimonas. Next base: position 34,050 of record QBZZ01000009.1, on the reverse strand, counting down.
TTTTGAAGAGATTCTTGAAATGATCTTCCAATGGCCATTGCCTCTCCTACAGATTTCATGGAAGTTGATAAAAAATTATTACTTCCAGGAAACTTTTCAAATGTAAAACGAGGTATTTTTGTAACCACATAGTCAATAGTAGGCTCAAAACTTGCAGGTGTAGATTTTGTAATATCATTTTGTAATTCGTCTAAATTATATCCAATGGCAAGTTTGGCAGCAACTTTAGCTATAGGAAAACCAGTCGCTTTAGAAGCTAAGGCAGATGATCTACTAACTCTTGGATTCATTTCGATTACAATTAATCTACCATCAACTGGATTAAGCGCAAATTGTACATTTGATCCACCAGTATCAACACCAATTTCTCTGAGTACCGCAATACTGGCATTACGAATTTTTTGATATTCTTTGTCAGAAAGAGTTAGTGCCGGAGCCACAGTTATTGAATCTCCAGTATGCACGCCCATTGGATCTACATTTTCGATAGAGCATATAATTATACAGTTATCAGAATGATCTCTAACAACTTCCATTTCATACTCTTTCCAGCCAAGAAGAGACTCTTCAATTAGTACTTCTGTGTTTGGAGATAATTTCAGTCCATTAGAAACAATCTCAATAAATTCTTCTTTATTATATGCTATGCCACCTCCTTCTCCACCAAGGGTGAAGGATGGCCTAACAATAGCTGGTAATCCTACAAAATCTAATGCTGAATTAGCCTCATTGAGATTTTTTGCAATTTTTGCTCTTGCTGAATCTAATCCAATTTTGTTCATACTCTTTTTAAATAATTCTCTATCCTCAGCTTTATTAATAGAGACTGGTTTGGCACCAATAATTTCTACGTTATTTTTTTTAAGAATACCTGAATTATACAAGTCCAAGGTAGCATTTAAAGCTGTTTGTCCACCCATAGTTGGAAGAATGGCATCAGGTTTTTCTATTTGTATGATTTTTTCAATTGTATTTTTTTCTATAGGCTCAATATAAGTTGAATGAGCCATTATAGGGTCTGTCATAATAGTGGCAGGATTAGAATTTATTAAAATTACCCTTATACCTTCTTCCATAAGAGCTTTACATGCTTGAGCACCTGAGTAGTCAAATTCGCAAGCTTGACCAATAACAATAGGACCCGCTCCGATAATTAAAACCGATTTTATATCACTACGTTTTGGCATTTTTTGATACTTTTATTTGATTTAAAAATTCCTCAAATAGATAAGAAGATTCAGTTGGTCCAGGAGAGGCTTCGGGATGGTATTGTACAGAAAAGATAGGAAGATCTTTATGTTTGAGGCCTTCTATTGAGCTATCAAACAAAGAAGTGTGAGTAATTTCAAAACACTTTGGAAGAGAATCTATATCTATTTGATAACCGTGATTTTGGCTTGTTATTTCAACTTTGTTATTTATTAAATTTTTAACGGGGTGATTAGCCCCTCTATGTCCTTGAGACATTTTACTAGTTGTAGCTCCAAAAGATAGCCCAATTAATTGATGCCCAATGCATATTCCAAAAACAGGAATATTTAACTTGAATATTGATTTAAGTAATTTTCTACATTTTGTTTCTGTTGCTGCAGGATCTCCTGGTCCATTAGATAAGAAAATTCCATCTGGTTCAAAATTTTCAATTTTTTCAAAATTAGTATTTTCTGGTAACACAACAATATCAGCATTTAAATTTACTAGGTGCCTTAGTATATTTCGTTTAACACCAAAATCGATGACAACTATTTTTGGTTTAAAAATTCTATTTTCTATATTTTTTTTGGATAATAATTTGTGAGGAAGTTCAGTAAATTTATATTGCTTCTTTGTAGTTACCAAAGACGAAAGATTCAAACCATCCATTTTAGGGTGTTGATTTAATTCAGATTTCAATTCATTTAAATCAAAATTACCGTTTTCATTATAACATATCATCGCATTACAACTTTTATATTTGCGTATAGTTTTAGTTAGTAAGCGTGTGTCAATCCCAGAAATCCCAGGAATGTTGTTAAAAATTAACCAATCATTAAAGCTTTTTTCAGAACGCCAATTAGATGGAGATGATGGAGGTTGCCTTACAACAATTCCTGCCACAGATCCAGTTTGACCTTCATTATCAGAACTATTAGAACCTATATTTCCAATATGAGGAAAGGTAAACGTAATTATTTGACCCACATATGAAGGATCTGTAACTATTTCTTGATAGCCTGTAAAAGATGTATTAAAACATAATTCACCTAGGCTTCTTTTTTTTGAACCAAAAGATGTTCCAAAAAAATGTGATCCGTCATTTAAAATTAATATACTATCTAATATTTTTTTATTAATTTTGTTTAAATCAAATGGAATATAACCGTTATCTGGAAATTCTTTTTTTTGATTTGATTTTTTCATTCCACCCCTTAACTTTTACTTATAAGTTCAAGCATAAGAAATAATTTATTAATAAAATATTGGGAATAAAAACTAAATGATTTTTACGTATTTTTTTCATCAAAGATGTAATTAGAATGTATTATTATTTTCGTCAATAAAATTAAAAAAAATTAGTTAATTTAATTCAGATTTTATATATTTTTACTTGAATTAATACTTTTAACATCAATAACAAAATTGAGGAAAAAGCAATGACTATAAGAGAAGATATAAAAAATAATTTAAAAGAAGCAATGATTAAAAAAAATGTTGATTTAATTAGTGCCTTAAGACTAGTTATAGCTTCGATTAAAGATAGAGATATAATAGCTAAAGGTAAAGGAAATGACTCAGGCATTAATGATGAAGAAATAATTTCCCTTCTTCAGACAATGATTAAACAAAGAAAATCATCTATAGGTATGTATTTGGAGGGTAAAAGAGAAGATTTAGCAAAAAAAGAACAAAATGAAATAGAAATAATTTCTAAGTTTTTACCCAAACAACTATCTAAGGAAGAAATAAATAATATTATTGATATGACTATAAAATCATGTGAAGCCTCTTCTATGAAAGATATGGGTAAAGTAATAAATTTATTAAAAAAAAAGCACAATGGAGAAATGAACTTTGGGGATGTTAGTAAAATCGTTAAAAGTAAGCTAATTAGCTAATAAATTTAATTTATAAAAAAATAAGTATAAAATGGATATAAAAGAAGAAATCAAAAATTCAATTAGATTATCTGAGGTTATTGGAAAAAATATATCTCTGAAAAGACGTGACAAATCTAATTACACTGCTTTATGTCCTTTTCATAAAGAAAAAACACCTTCTTTCAATGTTTCAGATGATAAAGGTTTTTTTCATTGTTTTGGATGTGGGAAAAATGGTGACATTTTCACTTATGTGATGGAAATGGAAAATGTAACTTTTGTAGATGCTTTGAAGAAATTGGCAGATCAAGCAGGTATCAATTATAATCATAATACGTTTTCTGAAAATCCAAAATTAAAAAATCAACTTCATCTTTTAAAGAGGGTTTCTGATTCTTATGTACAAAATCTAAATGCCCCTATTGGAGAAAAGGTAAGAAACTATTTGTACGAAAGAGGAATAAATAAATCTATAATTGAAAATTTTAGAATAGGTTATTCTGGCAATTTAAAATCGAATGATTATTTGGTATTACGTTTGAAAGAGGAAGGCTTTTCCATTTCTGATATGATTGAAATTGGTTTAGTTAAAGAAAATCAAAACAAAAAGCATATTTTTTATTTTCAGCAGAGGCTTATGATTCCTATTTTAAATACCTCAGGAAAGGTGATTGCTTTTGGTGGTAGATTGATAGGAGAAGGTAGCCCTAAATATTTAAACTCTCCTGAAACATTTTTATTTCACAAGAGTAAACAATTATTTGGAGTTATGAATGCAAAAAAATATCTGAATAATAAAAGATTAGTCGTTTGCGAAGGTTATATGGATGTCATTTCATTAACGTCACATGGATACCCTGCTGTTGCTTCATTAGGCACAGCATTAACAGAAAATCAGATTGAAAATATTTTTAATATATCTGATGAAGCTTTTCTGGTTTTTGACGGAGATAATGCAGGTCAAAATGCCACATTAAGAGTATTCGAAAAATATCTTCCAAAGTTGAAATTGAATAAAAAATTAAAATTTGTTTTTCTACCAAACGGTCTTGATCCAGAAGAATTTATCAATAAAAATGGCTTAAATGAATTTGAAAAAATTTTAGATGAAGCAATGGGAGCTCTAGACTTGATATGGATGCAAGGTTTAAAAAAAATTAAAGAAAATGATCCTGAAAGTCATGCTTTATTTTGGAATTACTTGAGAAGTAAAGTTAATTTAATTGAAAATATTAATATTAAACAAGCTTTTAGAGATGAAATTGAAAAAAGAATTAAATTATTTAGAAAAAATAATAGCAATCCATTTAATAAATCGAATAATTTAGAAGTTTTTAATTATAATTTATATTCAATTAAAAGAAATCTACCTAAAACTGGAATTGAAATTAAAATTGGAGCAATTATTTATATTATGTTATTGTCTCCAAAAATAAATTTAGAATTTGATGAAAAAATTTCTTTAATTGATTTTAGAAAAGCAGATTTAAATGAATTGAAGCAAGCAATTCTAAAATCAGTTAGTAAATCACCTCAAATAAATTCTAAAGATTTACAGCAGGACATGATAACTAAAGGTTTTACTATCCAAATTAAAAAATTTATGCAATGTAATTATCCTTCAAGATTGAACTTAGATTTGAATAATATAAATTATGAAAAGGTAAAAAAAGTTTTTCAGGAATTATTGGACTTAGTTGATATAAGGAAGATTAGTTTTTCTGAGAATAATCAAAATTAAAACGAGATAATGTATGCTGGCCAAAACTGAAAATAAAAGAAATATTAATAAAAATATTAATGATAGCCCTATTTTAGATCTTAATAATTCAGCTATTAAATCACTTATTAAAAAGGGTAAGGTAAACGGTTTTGTTACGTTAGATGATTTAAACTCTGCTTTACCACCAGGAGAATATTCTTCAGAACAGATTGAAGATATTCATTCCGCTATTAATGATATGGGCTTAAATATCGTTGACCAGCAAGAGGAAACTTCTTTAGAAGAATCAGATGATAAAAATGCTGGAAATTTATCTGATGAAGAAGGCGCTCGTTCTGATGACCCCGTAAGAATGTACTTAAAAGAGATGGGATCAGTCGAGCTTTTATCAAGAGAAGGTGAAATTTCTATTGCAAAGAGAATTGAAGCTGGAAGAGAGTTAATGGTTGGGGGGATTTATGAGTCACCACTAGCTATGAGAGCCTTTATCAAATGGAGAGATGAAGTTGATGATGGAACAATGTTGTTAAGAGACATTATTGATCTTGAAACAACATATGCCCGTATCAATGGTGGTGCTAATGAACCAGAAGTTTCAAATGATAATCTCAAAAGTGATAAACCGAATCAGTTAAATTCAACATTAAAAATACATGATATAGATGTTAGTAATACAAGTGATGATATTCTTGAAAAGAATAAACAAAAAGACAAAATAAGCAATAATGAAGATAATGACGAAGTCAATGAAGATGAAAGTGAAGAAGAAAGTGAAGAAGAAAGTGAGGAAGATGATATTAATTTGTCTTTAGTTGCTATGGAAGCAGAAATTAAAGAGCAAATTCTAAAAATGATAGATGAAGTTGCCAAAACTTTTAAAGAAATTCTTACTCTTAGTGAAAGAAGGATTGCAAGATTGAGGAAAGGTGAAAGTTTAGTTCCAAGATCTGAAAAAAGATTACAAGAACTTAGGATTTTACTTATTGAACAAATGGAAAAGATTTACCTTAACAATAATAGACAAGAAGAACTTATAGATCAGATGTATGGTCTAAACAGGCAAATAACTAACGTAGAAGGATCTTTGTTAAGGTTAGCTGAAAACTCTGGTGTAAAAAGAAAAGATTTTATTAACAGCTGGGTAGGTAATGAAATTAACCACAATTGGGCAATAAAACCTGGAAAGTCAAAAAATTGGGATAAATTTGCTTCAGAATATAATGATCAAATTATAGGAATTTGCGATCAGGTATTTGATTTTGTAAATAACGTTAGTTTGCCTATTCAAGAATACAAAAAACTTATACAAATTATACAAAGGGGAGAGCGTGAAGCTGCTCGAGCTAAAAAAGAAATGGTAGAAGCTAATTTAAGACTAGTTATATCTATTGCTAAAAAATATACGAATAGAGGTCTTCAATTTTTAGATTTAATTCAAGAAGGTAATATAGGTTTAATGAAAGCAGTTGATAAATTTGAATATAGAAGGGGTTATAAGTTTTCGACATATGCTACATGGTGGATAAGACAAGCCATAACACGTTCAATTGCAGATCAGGCAAGAACTATCAGAATACCAGTTCATATGATTGAAACAATCAATAAACTTGTTAGAACATCAAGACAAATGCTTCATGAAATAGGTAGGGAACCAACCCCTGAAGAATTGTCTGAAAAGATTTCAATGCCACTTGATAAAGTTAGAAAAGTTTTAAAAATTGCTAAAGAGCCAATTTCACTTGAAACACCAGTAGGTGACGAGGATGATAGTCATTTGGGAGATTTCATAGAAGATAAAATGGCAGTTCAGCCTCTTGAAGCTGCTATTCATGCTAATTTACGAGAGACCACTACTAGAATTTTAGCCAGTCTGACACCAAGAGAAGAAAGAGTTTTAAGAATGCGATTTGGTATTGGTATGAATACTGATCACACTTTAGAAGAAGTTGGACAACAATTTAGTGTTACTAGAGAAAGAATTCGTCAGATTGAAGCCAAAGCCTTAAGAAAGTTGAAACACCCAACAAGATCAAGAAAATTAAGATCATTTCTAGAAAATTAAGTTTTAATCTTTATATACTTATTCTTTACATAGTCAATTTGTGATTGTATAAACCAGCATAAATATTATGAAGGAATCATAATTATACAGGCCTGTAGCTCAACTGGTTAGAGCCCTCCGCTCATAACGGAGTGGTTGGGGGTTCAAGTCCCTCCAGGCCTACCAATTTCAAAAAAATATCTTTAATTACTTTTTTAGAGAAATTTCAATTAATGTATTTTATGATTATTTAAATTATAAAATTTTAAGGGTAAAAATGACTAAAAAAAAATACAAAGATTTAAGAAGTTCAAGATGGTTTTCTCCGCAAGACGTCAGGTCTTTTGGTCATAGATCCAGAGCAATGCAGATGGGTTTGAGCAAAGATGACTGGGAAAACAAACCACTGATAGGTATAATTAACACGTGGTCTGATATACAACCTTGTCATACACATTTTAAACAAAGAGTTGAAGATGTTAAAAAGGGTATATATCAATCTGGAGGGTTTCCAGTTGAACTTCCCGCTATTTCTCTTGCAGAGATGTATGTAAAACCTACTACCATGCTTTATAGAAACATGCTGTCAATGGAAGTTGAAGAGTTAATAAGATCCCATCCTATAGATGGTGTTGTTTTAATGGGAGGTTGTGATAAAACAGCACCGGCTTTAACAATGGGATCAATAACTTTAGATTTACCCATGATTTTTTTACCAGCTGGTCCAATGTTAAGAGGTAATTTTAAAGGTACATTTTTAGGAAGTGGTTCTGATGGTTGGAAATATTGGGACGAATTCAGAGCGGGCAATATAAGTAATAAAGATTGGGAAGATGTTGAAGCTGGAATTGCTAGATCCTACGGACATTGTATGACAATGGGAACTGCAAGTACAATGACAGCTATAACTGAGGCTCTTGGGTTATCCTTACCAGGTGCCAGTTCTATTCCAGCCGCAGACTCAAACCACATAAGAATGTCAACAGATGTAGGAAGGAGAATTGTTGAAATGGTTTGGGAGGATTTAACTCCATCTAAAATAATAACTGAAAAATCAGTTGATAATGCTGTTACTGTAGCTATGGCAATGGGTTGTTCTACAAATGCTATTATTCATTTAATTGCTATGGCAAGGCGAGCTAATGTTAATTTGACAATGGATGATCTAGACCAAAAAGGAAGAGAAATTCCAGTTATTGCTAATATTAGACCATCGGGTAAAGATTATTTAATGGAAGACTTTTTTTATGCAGGTGGTATTTTAGCTCTAATGCACGAACTAAAAGAAAAACTTAATTTAGATGAAATAACAGTTTCAGGCCTTAGTTTAAGAAAAATTATTTCTGATACAAAAACTATCAACGACGATATAATTCGTCCATTGGATAATCCAATTTATAAAGAAGGATCATTAGCAGTGCTCAAAGGTAATTTAGCTCCTGATGGTTGTGTTATTAAACCAGCTGCATGCGACATGAAATTTTTTAAACATAAAGGGCCAGCTATAGTTTTTGATAGCTATCCTGAAATGAAAGAAATAATTGATAGAGATGATTTTAATGTCACAGAAAATCATATTTTAGTGCTAAGAAATGTTGGTCCGGTTGGTGGTCCTGGTATGCCTGAATGGGGCATGATGCCAATTCCAAAAAAACTTCTCAAAAAAGGAGTTAGAGACATGGTTAGAATTTCAGATGCAAGAATGAGTGGCACTAGCTATGGAGCTTGTATTCTTCACGTGGCTCCTGAAAGTTTTATAGGTGGTCCATTATCCTTGTTAGAGACCGGCGATATTATTGAAATTGACATCGAATTGCGCTCAATTAATATGTTGGTTGAAAAAGAAACTTTATCCCTAAGAAGAAAAAAAATTAAACCTAAAAAACCTAAAGCGGGGAGGGGATGGTTATGGATGTACAGTAATCACGTAACACAAGCAAATAATGGTTGTGACTTTGATTTTTTAGAAACAAATTTTGGAAAATCTGCTAAAGAACCAGATATTTTTTAAGGTGCCACGTGATAGATAAAGAAATAAAAAAAATTTACTTAAATTCAAGTGTTGCAACAATATGTACAGCATTATTTAAAAGAGGGTTTCGAAACCAGTTTATTCAAGGTATTTTTCCTCTTAACCCAAATCTTCCGAATATGGTTGGTTTAGCGTTTACTGTCAGATATATTCCAGCAAGAGAAGATCTTAATACGTTAGAAGTTTTCAAAAATCCTAATCATCCTCAACGAGTTGCAGTTGAGGAATGTCCAAAGGACAATGTTTTAATATTTGATAGTCGTAAAGATCCAAGAGCTGCGTCTGCAGGCGCTATTTTGGTTACTAGATTAATGGTTAAAGGGTGTGCTGGCGTAGTGACAGACGGTGGTTTTAGAGACTCAAATGAGATAAAAAATTTGCAAATACCCTCTTATCATAATAGGGCATCTTCTCCTACTAACCTTACATTGCATCAGGCTGTGGACATAAATGTGCCAATAGGTTGTGGTGATGTAGCCGTATGGCCCAGAGATTTATTGGTAGGCGATAAAGAAGGAGTAGTTGTAATACCAGCTCATATAGTAAAATCGATTGCTGATGAGGTAAAATCTATGACAATTTATGAGGATTACGTGATTGAAAAAGTTCGAAAAGGTTCGTCTATAAAAGGATTATATCCATTAACAGATGAAAAAGAGAAAAGTGATTTCGAGGATTGGTCAAAGAGTAATTAAAGTATATATTTCATAAGTAAGGGGAGTTAAATAATATGGACCATAATCAGACTTATAAGGAACACTCAAAAAGTATAATTTTAAATGATTCAGATAACATAATTATTGCATTAGAAAATATGAAAGCTGGACAGTATTTAAAAAATTTTGATGTTATTATAGATTCACCGATATTATCTGGACAGAAGATCGCGAGAGTTAATATTTCTAAAGATAGCCCAATATATAAATATGGAACCATCATAGGTTTTGCTGATTCCAATATAGTTAAAGGTCAGGTTTTAACTAATTCAAATGTTGTTTTTAAAGAATTTATTAGAAACCATGAATATTGTTCAAAATATCAACCAACTAGATTTGTAAATGCATCAAGTGAAAGAACATTTTGGGGATACAAAAGACCAGATGGAAACGTAGGTACTAGAAACTTTATTGCAGTAGTTTCAACAGTAAATTGTTCTGCGACTGTAGTACATGAAATTGCAGCATATTTTACAGACGAAATTCTTAAAAATTATCCTAATGTTGACGGTGTGGCTGCGTTTAGTCATTCTACTGGATGTGGAATGGAACTTTCTGGAGAGCCTATGGACCTGCTTCATAGAACCCTGGGAGGATATATAAATCATCCAAATGTAGCTTCATCTTTAGTTGTTGGATTAGGGTGCGAAAGATGTCAAGTTGGTGGTCTCTTCACCAATCAGGGGTTACATGAAAGTTCAAAATTAAAAACTCTAGTTATGCAAGATAATGGTGGAACAACCGCAACGATTAAAGCTGGTATAAAATATGTAGAAGATATGTTAGATGAGGCTAATAAAATTCAAAGGGAAGAGGCTCCTCTATCGTATCTGATGGTTGGGCTTCAATGTGGTGGCTCAGATGCTTTTTCATCTTTATCTGCCAACCCATCTTTAGGAAAAGCTGTTGATATATTAGTAAGTCATGGAGGTACAGCCATATTGTCGGAGACACCAGAAATTTATGGTGTTGAAAATAGTTTAACTGCTAGGGCTGTAAGTGTTTCTGTAGCAGAAAAATTAATGGACAAAGTTACTTGGTGGAAAGAAGTTTATTCTTTAGGTAGAGATGTACAGATAAATGGAATAGTAAGCCCAGGTAATCAAAAAGGAGGGCTTGCAAATATTTTAGAAAAATCATTAGGGTCTGCAATGAAGGGCGGTACAAGTGGCTTGATGGAAGTTTATAATTATGCAGAAAAAGTTACTAAAAAAGGTTTTGTATTTATGGATACGCCCGGCTTTGATCCTGTTTCTGCAACAGGTCAAATTGCTGGAGGGGCAAATTTAGTCGCATTTACTACTGGTAGAGGATCATGTTTTGGTGCTAAGCCAACTCCTTCTATAAAACTTGCCACTAATACTAGTCTTTATAAAAAAATGAACGAAGATATGGACATTAATTGTGGGTTGGTAATTGATGGTAACAAAAATATCGATGAGATGGGAGCTGAAATTTTTGAAGAATTTATTTCGTTTGCCTCAGGCAGACAAACAAAAAGTGAAATCTTAAACCTTGGACGTCACGAATTTGCTCCGTGGCAGATTGGAATTACTGGTTAATTATTTTTAAAAAATTGTAAGAGAAAAACTCTTGTAGAAGATGCTAAAGAGGTTTTTCTATTAAGATCTATTCGAGTAATTAAACTTTGAATTGAACAACTTTGTATTTTAGAAACTATTTTTATAGCTTCCCAAAATTCTCTCTCAAGAGATAATGAAGTTCGGTGTTTGTTTATCGTTATAGATCTTTTGATTAACATTTAATCAACCTTTCTTATCTCAAAAAGACCAACTATTTCAACATGTGAAGAAAATAGAAATTGATCGATTGGCTGAACCCATTTTAATTCATAATTATTTTCAATCAATAATTTGGAATCTCTTATAAATGTGTTAACATTACAAGAAATACTTACTATAATTGGCACTTTAGACATTGCAATATTTGAAAATTGCAACTTTGCACCTGATCTTGGTGGATCAATGATAATCGCGTCATATTTTGTCAATTCTTCTGGACTTAACGGTGTTGTTTTTAAATTTCTGCTTTTTGTAACAACGTTATTACTTAAGCCATGTTTTTTTGCTGCTATATTAATTGCCTCAAGAGTTTCATTATTTATTTCAAAAGCATGGATTTTATACTTTTTTAAAAGAAGAGGTATAGTTATTGTACCACAGCCAGAAAAAAGCTCACATATCAGCTTACTTTTATTGATATTTTTTAGGGCATTAATTGTATTTTTAACAATGGCATTTTCACCTTCAATAGTTGCCTGTAAAAATCCACCAGGAGTAGGATAAACAGTCGAGGAAAATAATTTATTAGTTAATCCTGTATTTGTTGTAACAAATAGAAGATCTGTTGTTTTATTGTTATTGATACGATTAAATCTAACAACATTATTTTGTAATAAAGTTTCATTAAGTTCAGTAAATTGATTGAAAGGGATTTTCTCTAATCCATCTATTAACAAATCAATACCATTATCTAAAAGGTTAGCATGAATATGAATTGTTTCACCAATTTGAAGGAGATTATTAAGAGGTTTTTCTATATTATTTATTAATTTTATAAGTTGTTTATCAAGTATAATACATTCATTTATTTTAGTAATAAAATTAGCTCTATATTCATTAAAACCAACTATTGTTGTCGTCTCAATTTTTTTTGCCATAAACTTAGCGTGTCTTCTACTTTTTAAAGATGATATCATAATTGGCTTAACATGAGTATTTGAACATAATTTTAAAATTGGAGTTGAAATTTTTTTAAATTTCCAATTTTTATACTTATTAAATTTCCAATGTTGAAGTGTACAGCCGCCACACTTAAAAAAGTGTCTGCATTGAGGATCGTTTCTATCAATTGATGTTTCTTTTATTTCAATTATTTCTGCTCTTATTCCCTCTGAGGAAAAATGAGTAGGTCGAGCAATAATTGTTTCATTAGGTAAACTAAAAGGAATAAAAAAATTATACTCTTTTTCTACATAATTAAATTCCGTATGTAAATATGAAACACCTTCTCCTTTTGATCCAATGTGGTTAATTGTAAGAACTTTAGAGTCAAAGTTTTGAGGTAATTTATTTTTTTTTTTCATTTTTGAAATATTTTAGATCCTTGCCACAAAGCTTTTCCGCTAACTTTTAATATTTCTGATGAAATATGGAATGGGTAAAATGTTTCTAAGTATGGTTTTATACTCATTTTACTATTGTTTACTTGGCTTTTTTCAATGTAAGCCAAAAAAAAATTTTTTTTATCATGTAGAAGATATAAGTCAGGCTTTGTATATTTATCAATTCCAACATCCACAATAGTGGTTACCATTCCTTTATTAGTATTAGTTTGGAAAAAAAATAAATTTTCTAATTTTGAGAAGTCTGCATCAAATAATAATTTTTGTGAAATTGAGATATAGTTGTTATCAAGTGAATCAGTCTCTATATTTTTAATAGTTACTATTTCTTCTTCAGGTGAAAATTTTTTTAACCAATTTGGTGTTAGTTCAGTAATGTTCACATTAAGAATTTTAGCTAATCTGTGTCTATATTCCTCGGGAAGAATTTTAGGAGTGCCTCGAAATAGATATTGTTGTAAGTATGCATCATTTTTTTTTAGAGTTCTAGACAAATCGCGAAGATTATACTCTTTATTTCTTTTAATAATAATTTTTATTTTTTCTCTTATATCATCATTTTCTATATCTTTTTTATAATTAAAATCATTTTTTGAGACTTTATTCATTTATATTCTCATTTAGATCTTTCAATGCTCTCATCAGCCAAACCAAATAAATATTCTTTAAACTTTGTATTTGGAAGTTCAAAGAGGGCTTCTTGAGCAGTTGATATAAATTCTTGTGCTCTATTTTTGCACTCGTCAAATATATTATATTTGTTCAAAATAGTTAATGCTTTGTTAAAATCAGAAGGTTCTTGGTTTAGTTCTTTAATTGTTTTAACCCAAAACTTTCTTTCTAATTTGTTGCTTTTTTCCCAAGCTAAAATGATAGGTAGGGTTGTCTTACCTAATTTAAAATCATCACCTAGATTTTTACCCATTTTATTTGAATTATTATTAAAATCCATAAGATCATCGATTATTTGAAAAGCTAAGCCTAAATTATATCCATAGTCATAAGCTGCTTTTTGCTGCTTAACATTTCCTCTAGCAACTATTACACCGCTTTCACAAGAGGCTCCAAACAACTCGGCCGTTTTCTTTCCTATAACTTCAAAATAATTTTCAATACTAGTATCTGGTTTATTTGAAATTTGCATTTGTTGAAACTCACCCTGTGTAATTTTACAGGATGCTGTCGCTAAACTTGACAAAGCTCTAATTGATCCTGTTTCAACCATTAATTCAAATGATTGAGCAAATAAAAAATCTCCAGCAAGAACGCTATATTCATTCCCCCAAATCATATTAGCAGTTTTTTTTCCTCTTCTTAAATTTGATTCATCAACAACGTCATCATGAAGTAATGTAGCAGTATGAATAAATTCAACAGCTGCAGCTAATATCTTTGGATTTTTAGAATAATCGTTAAATTGCGCTGCCATAGCTAAGGTAAGAAGAGGACGAAGTCTTTTTCCGGAAGCTTTGATTAGGTGTATTCCGATGTCATTGATTAGAGGTATAGATTTATCAAGTCTAATTATTATTTCTTTATCAACATCATGCAAGCTTTGTTTTAGAGCCTTATTGAGTTTAATAACACTATCTATAGATTTTTTTCTAACAATTTTATTCATCTAAATTTTCCAAAAAACAACTTTTATATTATAACTTGCTAATAAAATATATTAAACCTTTATATAACTTTAATTTAAGAGATATTATGAATTCCATACATAGAACTATTGACAATATATTAAACGGTAAAATTTCTATCATACAGTTAAAATATGGTTTCAGATTTGGATTTGATGCGGTTTTTTTAGCTGCATTCGTAAATGGATTTTTGCAACATAAAAAAAAAAGGGATGTTTTACTAGCTGATGTTGGTTCGGGTGTAGGCACAATAAGTTTAATAGTTGCTTACAAAAACGAAAAAATTAAACTTACTGCAATAGAAAATAATAATCAGTATTTAAAATTAGCTGAAGAGAATGTATTAAATAATAAATTACAAAAACAGATTAATGTTTTGAATAGTGATATTTTTAATATTAATAAAGCTCTTTTTAATACTTTTGATATCGTTGTATCAAATCCTCCATTTTATAAAGAGTATAAAAATAGATCTAAAAATAAACTAGAAAATTATGCTAAAGTGATGAAAAATCTAGAGCAGTGGATAAATAGCTCAGTTAATTTACTTAAAAGTAAAGGTGTAATTTTCTTAATTATAACAAGTGAAATTTTAGATTTAGTACTACATCATCTTAGAGTAAAAACAGGCTCCTTTAAAATTTTTCCATTTTGGCCAAATTATAAAAAATCATCTAAAAGAATTATTATAGTAGCAAGAAAAGATGTAGCAGGTTCAACAGAGTTAATGTCAGGATTAAAATTATATAATAAAAAAGGTTTGATGACGAAAAAAGCAAGGATGATAAGTGAGGTAGGAATTTTTAATTATTAGCAAACAAATTATTTAAGAAATTAAATAAATGTTGTACTTTAAATTTTTACATTAATTAATTATATAAAAATCAACAGATAGAGGTACTTCATGGGTTTCCTTTCTATTTTTAGAAAGTCTCAAAATGTTTCAGTAATTCCACTTAATGGAATTATTGCACCTAATATGGGTAGAAGAAAAGGTTTGAACTTAAATGAAATTGACAAAAATATTGAAGATGCCTTTTCAGTTAAAAACTTAAAAGTTGTAGCACTGCAAATAAATTCTCCTGGTGGATCACCTGTCCAATCTGAAATGATATCTAAGCGCATTAGAAGTTTATCTGAGAAAAAAAATATTCCAGTTATAGCCTTCGTGGAAGATGTTGCTGCATCTGGTGGATATTGGTTAGCATGTTCGGCAGACGAAATTTTTGCAAGCAAAGCTTCAATAATTGGTTCAATAGGCGTTGTATCTTCTGGATTTGGCTTTGACAAAGCAATTCAAAAACTTGGAGTAGAACGTCGTCTTTACACTTCTGGCGATAATAAAGCGATTTTAGATCCATTTTTACCTGAAAATAAAGATGATGTTAACAGATTAAAAGGGATCCAAAAAGAATTGCATAACCAGTTTATTTCATTTGTTAAGTCAAGACGTGGGGGTAAAATTACAAATGAAAATAAAGAAATTTTTACTGGAGCTTTTTGGTCAGGTGAAAAAAGTTTAGAACTTGGATTAATAGATTCTTTTGGCGAAATGAAAGCAGTTTTAAAAGAAAGATTCGGAGAAAATGTAAAAATAAAAGAATTTGCGCCAAAGAAAAAACTTTTTGGTTTTGGAAGTTTGTTGTCTGGAGCTTTAGATATGTTGATATCTAAAGTTGAAGAAAGAAGTTCTTTTAATAAGTTTGGGTTGTAAAATGATGCTTTCTGTAGGTAAAATATTTTGGCTATTAATTATTCTTGTTTCAGTATGGTACATTTTTAAAATAATAGAAAAAAGAAAACTTAACTTTAGAAATAAAAATGAAAATAAATCAGATGCTAATAAAAAAGGTATTGACGCATTTAAATGTAATAAATGTGGTTTATGGAGTACAGGTGACCGTTGCAACAATAAAGAATGTTCTAAAGTCTAATTTTGATATCTTTTAACTATTAATGAGCGATCAAACATAGAATTAAATTATTTTAAATAGGTCAAATGTTATTTAATGGACAAAAATAAATCATTTCAAAACATTATTATGAAACTGCAGTCTTATTGGATGAATCAAGGATGTGTTTTAATTCAACCTTATGACACTGAAGTTGGTGCAGGAACATTTCATCCTGCCACAGTTTTAAGAGTTTTGGGTCCAGATCCTATTTGGAAAGCAGCTTATCTTCAACCATGTCGTAGACCAACAGATGGAAGATATGGAGAAAACCCAAATAGACTGCAACATTATTATCAATTTCAAGTTATTATTCAACCATCCCCAGATAACATACAAAACCTTTACTTGGAAAGTTTAAATGCTGTTGGTTTAGACTTCAAAGATCATGATATCAGATTTGTTGAAGATGATTGGGAAAGCCCAACATTAGGTGCTTCAGGGTTGGGTTGGGAAATTTGGTGCGATGGTATGGAAATCACTCAATTTACATATTTTCAACAAGTTGGAGGAATAGAAGTAAAACCAGTTGCTAGTGAAATTACATATGGTTTAGAGAGATTAGCAATGTTTATTCAAAAAGTAGAGAATGTTTATCATCTAGACTGGGATGGATTAGATAAAAATAAAGGTGGAAAAACTTATGGAGATATTTTTTTGCAACAAGAAAAAGAATTTTCAATTTATAATTTTGAAAAGTCAAACTCGTCTGTTTTGATACAACATTTTAATGATGCTGAAAAAGAATGTTCATTTTTACTAGAAGATAAAATTAATCCTTTACCACTTCCCGCCTATGACCTGTGTATTAAAGCAAGTCATATTTTTAATCTATTGGACGCAAGGGGTGTTATCTCTGTTTCAGAAAGACAAGCATACATATTAAGGGTAAGAAATATGTCAAGATCATGTTGTTTAGCTTGGATGAACAAATCAAATGTCTAATAATAATATTGAAAAAGGTGACTTGCTTTTAGAACTTTTTTCTGAAGAAATACCAGCTAGGATGCAAATTGGTTCAGAAAAACAGCTTACAACTCTATTTGAAAAGTCACTTGTGAATAGGGATATAGGTTATGGGCCAATTTCAACTTTTAGCAGTTCAAGACACCTATCAGTCATTATCAAAAATATAGATTTGAAACAAAAAAACCAAATAATTGAAAAAAGAGGTCCTAGACTTGGATCAAACGAAAAGGCTATTCATGGTTTCCTAAAGTCAAATAATATCAAAGAAAATGAAATTGTTATTAAAGATACAAAAAATGGAAAATTTTATTTTTATCTTAACCAAATTAATGGAATAAATACCTCTGAAGTTTTGCCAGAGATTATTAACGAAATTGTAAATAATTTTGTTTGGCCTAAAAGTCAAAGATGGGCTTATTCTGAATTGAAATGGGCTAGGCCACTCAGAAATATTTTGTTGTTATTCAATAATCAACCCATAGAAGGAAAGGTTGCATTAGATAAAAATAATTCTTTAAATTTTACTAATTTTACTTTTGGACATAGACATGAAGATAAAAAAATAGAGGTGCAAAGTATAGATGAGTACGAAAGATTATTAGAAAAAAATTTCATTATATTAGATAGAAAAAAAAGAAAACACAAAATAATAAACGACACAAAATTATTATTAAAAGACAAAGATATAAAATTATTGGATGATGAGTTTTTGTTAGACGAGATTCTAGGATTAGTGGAATTTCCTAATGTTTTAATTGGAACTATAGATAAACAATTTATGAACTTGCCGAAAGAAGTATTAACTACTGCAATGAAAGTTCATCAAAAGTATTTTTCAATTATTGATGATAAAAATAATTTAGTACCAAAATTTTTATTTGTTGCCAATACTGTCCCTGAAAAAGAAAGAGATAAAAGTATAATTGAGGGTAATGAGAGGGTATTAAAAGCTAGATTGTCTGATGCTAACTTCTTCTGGAAAATAGATACTTCTATTAAAATTGAAAATTTTAATGAGAAATTAAAAAATGTTTTATTTTATGAAGGATTAGGTTCTTTACATGAGAAAACAATTAGATTAACGAAAGTTTCTAAATTTTTTTCTAGCTTGTTCAAAGTAGACGTATCTTTGGCTAGAGAAGCTTGTATTCTGTCAAAATTCGATCTAGTTTCAGAAATGGTAGGAGAGTTCCCAGAGTTGCAGGGAATTATGGGAGGATATTATACTAGATTAAATGAAAAACCAAATGAGGTTTCAAGCGCAATCTTTGATCAATATAAACCAAAGGGTATTTCAAATGATATGCCTAAAACTAAACTTGGTTCCATGCTTTCTATGATTGATAACATTGATAATTTGACAGGTTTTTTCATAATAAATAAAAAGCCAAGTGGCTCAAAAGATCCATTTGCGCTTAGAAGGGCTGGTTTTTCCATAGTTCAAATTTTAATGAAATTAAAATTAAATATTTCTATAAATGATCTTTTTACTGAAGCACTTAAGTCTTATAAAAACTCCTCAAAAATAATCAAATTAGATTTGGTTGATTTTATAATTGATAAAGTAAAATTTATTTTAAAAAAACAAAATTTCAGAGATGACATCATTGAGTCAGTTATCAGTTTAAAAGAGTCGAAAAATTATTTATTTCCGATTCTGTATGAAAGAGTTAACCGCCTTAATGATATTAAAGATACTAATGATTTCAAAGCATTTTTAGTCAATTTCAAAAGATTAAACAATATAATTAAATCTAACATACGTTCAGATATGTCTAAAGTGAAAGTTAATCCTCATCTTTTTGAGAGTTCTGAAGAAGAAGAAATTTATAATAAGTCTCAGAATTTAGACAATAATTTAAAAAAATATTTAACAGATCTAGAACATCAAGGAATTATTTTGAAAGAAGTTATTAACTTACATTATATTATACATTCATTTTTTGAAAAAATAATTGTAAATCATGAAAATAAGAAAATAAAATTTAACCGAATTAAACTATTAACGGAATTAACAGAAAGAATATTAAAATATAGTAATTTTCATTATATAGAGAATTAGTTAGTTTTTATCCCGAGGCCTGAAAAGCGTTTATTAAAACGAGCGACCTGACCACCGGAATCTAATATTCTGTGCTGTCCAGTCCAAGCAGGATGAGATTTTGGATCTATATCGAGTTTAAGGGTGTCTCCAGCTTTTCCCATAGTGGATTTAGTCTTATATTCAGTTCCGTCAGTCATAATAATAGTAATCTCGTGATAATCAGGGTGAATATCTTTTTTCATATTAAACTCTTAAACTAATTGATTATTGATTATCTACAACTAAATTTTAATAAATACAAGTTATTTGAATTATTTTATAATTCTAAGCCGTTGAAGAAATTTTTTTTCGAATTTCCAGAAATAATTAAACTCCCCAAAAAGTGAGGCTATTATAATTAATATAAATTGATAAATGGGAATAATTAAAATTATTCTTACAAAAATGTATAGCGGATAAAATGTAATTAATTTATCTAAACCAAGTGCAACTAAAATTGGAGAGGATATAAATAAAGAGCCTGATCCACTTATTGCAAATATAATAAAAATTATAAATAAATGTCTTATTGAATCTGCTTTAAATTTATTAACTAGTTTTTCTATCATTTTCTCTCTTATTGATTAGTTTTTGTGCTCTGTGTTATTTTCATTTCAATCCGTCTATTTTTTGCTCTTGCAATATTAGTATTTTTTTTATCAATTGGTTGAAAACTTCCATAGCCTGAGGCAGACAACCTATTAGGTTTAATACCTTGCTTTATTAAAAATCTTAGAACAGATAAAGCTCTTTTTGTTGATAACTCCCAATTATCTCGATAATTCTGCCCTTTCTTAACTGGTAAATTATCTGTGTGTCCATCGATTTGAAGTATCCAATCAATATCGGTAGGTAATGATTTTTCTATATCTATTAAAGTTATTGCAAGCTTAGCCATTTCTTCTTGTCCCTTAATGCCTAATTCTTCTGAACCAACTTTAAACAGAACTTCTGATTGAAAAACGAATCTATCTCCTACTATTCTTATCTCTTTACGTTCTTTAATAAGTTCTCGTACTCTACCAAAAAAATCTGATTTGAATTTTTGGAGTTCTTCTACTCTTCTAGCAAGAGCAGAATTTATTTCTTTCCCTATATTAATTGTTTTAACTTTTTCTTTTTTATCTTTTGCCTTGTAGGCTGATAAAAGAGTTTGTAATTGAGACAATTTATTTCGTAATTTAAGAGACGCAGATATTAATTCATTTATTTCTTTTTTGTTTGCATTAATAGTTTCATTCTTTTCATTTATATCTGTATCTTTTTTATTTATTCTTTTCTCTAACTTTGAAAGATTATTCTTCAAAAGAAGTGTATCTTGCATCTTTATTTTTAGTTTTGTTTTTAAGTCTTCAATTTCTATCTGATTCAGGCTAAGAATGTTGCTTTGACCGGTTAGCTCTTTTTTAAATTGAGTTACAAGTTCTTTTTCATCTTTTAAGTTTTTTTTGACTTCTGCTATATTAGTTTCCAACAAAGATAGTTGTGCTGTTAATTCTGTTGTCGTTTCCCTTTCTAGAGAGAGCATTTTATCTAACTCTACTAAATTATTCTTTAATTCAACTAGGGCTTCATCTTGACCAGTCATTTTTTGTGAAAGAAAAAATTGCGATAAAACAAATATCATTAAGACAAAAATAATTACCATCAATAAGCTTGCCAATGCGTCTACAAATCCTGGCCATGTATAGTCTACTTGTCTTCTTCTAACTTTATTTAACATTACAAATTAATTCTTTAAATCTTAAAATATTTTATTTATTATTTAGCTTGTTATATGATTTTTCCATTTCTGATAATTGTTTTGAGATTGCTCTTAACTCTAGAGTAAGATTAGATTGAAATTCTGAAATATTATTAGAATTTTGTTCACTTAAATTTTTAAGAATTGATGAAATAGTAATTAAATGATCTTTCACACTTCTATCTTCATCAAGTTTTTCAACAAGTCGATTTAAAACAATTGTTAATTCGTTTATGTTTTCAGTTATCCTTACTCTTTCATTCTCATTTTGGTTAGCTCGCTTGGATACAATTGCTAAATTTTCTACAGCTGCTTCACTTAAGCCAGTGCTTCCTCCTTCACTTGCAGTAAAAATAGCCATTTGAGACAACCAATCTTCTAATTCATTAAAGAACCGATTACTTGCCTGACCAACTTGAAGATCTAAAAATCCTAAAATAAGTGAGCCAGCAAGACCAAATAAGGATGAAGAAAAAGCTGTAGACATTCCATTAAGAGGAGCACTTAATCCTTTTTGAATATCCATAAACAAGGAGTTACCATCGTTAGGATTATTACCAATATTAAAATCAATTGTATTTATAACTCCAGAAACAGATGAAATTGTTTGTAGCAAGCCCCAAAATGTACCTAATAAACCTAGAAAAACAAGAAGTCCAATCATATATCTCAAAATTTCTCTACTTTCATCTAATCTCGATGAAACACCGTCTAGAATAGTTCCAAGTGAATTTGCAGATAATGAGGGGTTATCTTTCCTATTTTCAGTAAGGACAGCTGCTACTGGTGCAAGAAGTGTTGGCTTTATTTTAAGAGCAACATTAGCAGGCATTAAACTATCTTTTCTTTTAATAAATTTAAGCCATTTAGCCTCTTTGCTTAAACGAAAGGTTTGCCGGAATGAAAAAATAGTACCTAAAATAAAAGTACTAATAATCACACTATTAAGTGCTGTGTTGCCTTCAAAAGCTTGTTTTAAAGGAATAAATAAAAATGAAATTAAAATAATTACAATAACTAACAAAAGCAGCATTCTAAAAGCATATTTATTTGGATCTGTCATTTTTATCCCCATTTTTAAGATAAAATCATTAAAACATGACTTTTGTATGACACAAAATTATTAATTTCATTTGCTACAATTTATTATTAATCTTTTTAAGAAGCTCTTTATGTAAGGTTGGGTTTGCACCAATTAATAAATCACGAGAAGTTTTGTAAGCATTAATATATTTTAAGTTAGTTAAATATCCTCCTGATTCTTTAATTAAAAGTTCTCCACAAGCAACTTGATTCTTATTTAAATTATTAGCAAATAAACAATCAATTTTTCCAGAAGCTAACCATGCAAAATTTAGAGCTGAAGACCCAAATTCACGTGTAACTGAAGAGTATTTAGATGCTAGACCATATATCGGTTCAAAGATATTATTAGGTATTTTGTTGTTTGTTGTTTGACTATCATCATATATTGAAAACACACATGAGCCTATCGAACTTCTTCGAGAAACTCGTATTCTCCTATCATTTAAATAGGATCCCTTACCTTTTTCTGCAAAAAATAATTCGTCTCTTAATGGATCTAGAATAACAGTAGATAAAATTTCATTATTAAATTCTACTGAAATTGAAATAGAAAAATACGGCAATGCATGTGCAAAGTTAAATCTTCCGTTTAATATATCAACTATCCAATAATATTTATCTTCAATACTTTCTTCCATAGAATTTAATTTCATTCCCCACTTTGGCCTAGCTTTAGTTAAATCTTCCAGTAGTGTAGAATAAATTTTGTTTTCAGTTTTTGAAACAAAGTTATCAATAGAGTTTGGAGAAACTTGCAAATTTTCAATTTCTCCAAAATCTCTAAGCACATTTTTTGTTATCTTATTTAAAGATTGGAAAATAATATTTAAAAGTGGTGACTTATTACTCATTCTCACTCCAAATTAGATATTTGATATTTATACTATTGCTAGGTCTTAGCTTTTTCTACGTAAGTACCGTCTGAAGGTCTAACTACTATTTTACTTCCAACTTCAATATGACCAGGTACCATTACTTTGATCCCATTCTTTAAAATAGCTGGTTTGAAAGATGATGAAACTGTTTGCCCTTTTATAACAGCATCAGCTTCAATTATTTCTTCAACACAATTATCAGGCATGATAATGGACACAGGATTTTCATTATATAAATTTATAATAACATTCATTCCATCTTGTAAAAAAGCTGCTTGGTCTCCTATCAGATCAATATTTACTGTAATTTGCTCGAATGTTTGATTGTTCATAAATATAAGATTATTATTTTCTTGATATAAATATACATGCGGTGTCTCGTCTAAGATGACTTTTTCCACATTTTCAGAGGACCTAAAGCGTTCATTAAGTTTTGATCCATCCTTTAAGTTTTTTAGCTCAATTTGTGCAAATGCACCACCTTTACCAGGCTTTACATGGCTTGTTTTAGTTGCTACCCACAATTGATTTTTATGTTCTATTACATTACCTGGTTTTATTGTATTTCCATTAACTTTCAAATTACTTTCCTTTGTAAATATTTGTAATTTGGTTTAATAAATCTAATGCTTCATCATACGGCCGTTGAAAAGAATTTCTACCAATTATTGATCCGCTTGCTCCTCCTAAATATAGTTCCTTAACTTCTTTCAAAAGATTATCTTTATCCCTTGAGTTTCCACCTGAAAAAACTACTAACCTTTTCCCATGAAAACATGATTGCACAACATGTTTTATACGATCAGTTAAAGTATCAATTGGGATATTCTCTGACATATAAACTTTTTTGGCTTCACTTAGTTCAATAAAAGATGTTGGAGGTTTTACTTTAATTATATGAGCCCCTACTAATGCGGCCATGTGAGCTGCGTAAGAAACAATATCTATTGCCGTTTCTCCTTCTTTACTTATATCTCCACCCCGTGGATAGCTCCAAACTATAACAGCAAGACCCGCATCCTTGGCTTCAAGTGCGATTTCTTGAATTTCTGTTATCATATCTAAAGCCGCGTCAGATCCTGGATAAATAGTAAATCCCACAGCAGAACACCCAAGCCTAATTGCTTCGCTAACTGAACCTGTTATAGCTTGGGTAGGAGCTCCTTTTTCTCTTGATAAGGAATTAGAACTATTTACTTTCATAATTAGAGGAATTTGACCGGCAAAAGTGTCAGCTCCGGCTTCTAACATCCCTAAAGGGGCCGCAAAAGCAGACAAACCAGCGTTTATTGCTAACTTAAAATGATAATGAGGATCATAACCTAGAAAGTTTTTTGCAAAAGATCTTGCTGGACCATGCTCGAAACCTTGATCTACTGGAAGAATAACTAATTTACCAGTACCGGCTAATTTACCAGACATTAAAATATTTGCCAAATTTGCTTTGACGCCTGGATTATCACTTTCATAATTATTCAATATTTTTTTTATAATTCCAGTCATTTTCATTTTTGAAACCCTTTAGAAGTTAGTGATAATGTTTTTTATAATTTTAACTACCTATAAATTTAAACGTTATTAAATTCAATAAAAATTAATCTATTAAAAATTTGAACTGTTAAATAATTTATCTAATATATTGAAATAATAATTTTAAAGTGATTTTACTAATGACAAATAATGATATAAAAACGACAAAATTCGAAGAATTAAAAACTATACAAAAAAATTTTGAAGAAAGTATAAAAATTTTAGAAAAAAACATTGCTGAAAATGTTACAAACAAACTTAAACTTGAAGAAATAAAAAAAGACTTAAGAGAAGCAAGTAAGAAATTTACTGATGCAGAAAGTTACTTGGATGATCTGAAAATTGAGTTAGACAATAATCAACATGCATTAGATGCTAAAGATTAATAAGGCGATATATGTCAAATAAAGTTACTGTTAATGTGAATATCAATGGTATAAAATATCCCGTATCATGTAAATCTGGGGAAGAAGACAGACTTTTTGAGTCTTCTCAAGAAGTAAATAAGGTTATTGAAGATCTATCCAAAGTTTCTGGCGTGGTAGGTGAGACAAGATTATTAGCTATGACCTCTTTAATATTAGCTGACAAAATTATAAATAAAAAAACAAGTTCTGATAATGGTTTAAATTTAATTGAAATCGAAGATTTCATTGATTGGTTAGCTAAAGCTACTGATAGAATGAATAAAGTTGCAAAGTTACTTGAAAATAAATAAAATATACTTAGAAAGCTGAATTTTTTGTTAGGAATTTTAATCCTTGGGGCCATAAGTATCTTTCGGGAGCCGTCTCTTCTGTAACCCTGGTTTCAGTATATGGCGCCCACCTGTTAAACAGGCAACATAGGATAACTTATCCAACGACTATTTGGCTTTCGTATTTTTGGCTGAGCATAGAAATGAAAAAAAACCTTAGAATTTTAGCTAAAAATAAAAGATCCCAGATTACATTAAATTTTGTATCTAAAGCAAACTTAGCCAAACAAATTAAATATTGTTTAGATGATATATTTTTTTATAATAGTAACATCAAAACAGCATGTTTATATCACCCTATAAACAATGAGATTGAACCTTTTGAGTTTGTAAAGCACTTTGAGGACAGACATATAGTTATGAGTTTGCCAGTTGTAGATATTGCTAAAAAATCTATGCTATTTAAAAAATGGTCTCCTAAAGATAAATTAAAAATTGGTTCTTTAGGAAATTTAGAACCTACGTATGACAAAAATATTATTTTTCCTCAAATAATGATTGTTCCAATGTTAATGTTTGATAGAAAACTTTTCAGACTTGGATATGGAGGGGGATATTATGACAAGTCTATAATTAAATTAAAAAAACACTTTCAAAAAGAAAAAAAATTTTTTATTACAATTGGACTTTCGTATAGTGAACAAGAAATTGATAAAATACCTTATGAAAACCATGATATGAATTTGGACTACATAGTCACAGAAAATGAATTTTTATCTAGAAAATCTTCATAGCGTTATTAAAAGAAGGAAATAATGAAAGTTTTATTTTTAGGTGATATTGTAGGAAGAAAAGCAAGAAATTTAGCACAAAAAAAAATAGCTGAATTTAAAACACAATTAAAACTTGATGCTATTATAATTAATGTAGAAAACGCTGCTGGTGGATTTGGAGTAACGCCCGCAATCTGCGATGACTTTTTTAATGCAGGTGCTGATGTTTTGACGACTGGAAACCATATTTGGGATAAAAGAGAGATAATTTCATATATATCTAAATCTGACAGATTACTTCGGCCGATGAATATGATCGCAGGGACACCTGGTTCAGGTATGACAATTGTAAGATTAAAGGCTGGTACTATTGGTGTTGCTAATGTTATGACAAATTTATTTATGTCTAGATCAGATCCTGTTTTTGATAAATTACCACTAATAATTGAGCATCTCAAATTAACATCAAATGTTGATTTTTCTCTGATAGATGTCCACGGTGAGGCATCTTCTGAAAAAATGGCTATTGGGTTTGCGCTTGATGGCAAAGTTTCCGCGGTTGTTGGTACTCATACTCATGTGCCTACTGCAGATCATCAAATTTTAGAAAATGGAACTGCTTACATAACTGACGTTGGAATGAGCGGTGATTATAATTCTATTATTGGTATGAATAAAAATGACGCCCTTACAAGGTTTATGTATCCTAACGAAAAAAAATCTAGACTTGAAGTCTCATCTGGAGAACCGACTCTTTGTGGTGTTGTTATAGAAACTCATACAAATGGTTTGAGTAAATCAATAATTCCTCTAAGGTTAGGGGGCAAATTGGAACAAAATATTTTAGTGTGATTATTTTAAAGGACAGACTAGGAACTTTTAAATGGCTGGGCATTCAAAATTTAAAAATATTATGCATAGAAAGGGAGCTCAAGATGCCAGAAGAGCAAAAAAATTTGCAAGACTTACAAAAGAATTACAAGTAGCGGTTCGAGGTGGAACGGATCCATCAAGTAACCCTAGATTAAGATCAGCACTATCAGCTTGTCGGGCTGTAAATATGCCAAAAGACAATATCCAAAGA
Source organism: SAR116 cluster bacterium AG-337-N21 (assembly GCA_003282145.1). Classification (GTDB taxonomy): domain Bacteria; phylum Pseudomonadota; class Alphaproteobacteria; order Puniceispirillales; family Marisalimonadaceae; genus Marisalimonas. Next base: position 6,883 of record QBZZ01000009.1, on the reverse strand, counting down.
GTTATTAAAAAAGCCGAAGATGGAGAAAATTCCAACTTAGAAGAGATAAGATATGAAGGATATGCTGCAGGTGGGGTTGCTTTAATTGTAGATGCATTAACAGATAATCGAAACAGGACTGCTGCTGAGGTAAGATCTTCTTTTACAAAATATGGAGGTAACTTAGGTGAAACTGGTTCGGTATCTTTTATGTTTAATAATGTTGGTCAAATTGTATATAAGCAAAATATAATGAGTGAAGATGAAATTTTTGATATTGCCATCGAAGTTGGAGCTGACGATGTCAAAGCAGACGAAAATAATTATGAAATAATTACTACTGTTAATGAGTTTAATAATGTTCGTGAAAAACTCGAAAATATTTTGGGGGTCCCTGATCAGGCGGAATTGATATGGTATCCTGAAAGTAATGTTCAAATTGATGATGAAAGAAAAGCCACTTCAATTTTAAAGCTTTTAGATACACTCGACAATTGTGAAGATGTTCAAGGAGTTTATGGTAATTTTGAAATTAATGACGAAATTATAAAAAAAATTGATCTATAAAAAAGGTTATAACTTTGCGCATAATTGGAATTGATCCAGGATTAAGAAATACAGGTTGGGGCATAATTGAATCTAAAAATAATAGATTAATTCATATTGATAATGGAAGGATATCCCCACCATCTATTTCCTCAGTTGGAGAAAGACTTCTTTTTTTAGAGAATAAATTATCAGTAATAGTTAAAAAATATAACCCAAATTTATCTGCTATAGAACAGATATTTGTTGGGCCCGGAACTGGCTCAAGTTTGAAGCTAGGCATGGCAAGAGGGGTTTCAATATTAGTTTTAGCCCAAGCAGGGCTTCAAATCAAAGAGCTACCGCCTAAACTAGTAAAAAAAACAATCACAGGTTATGGCTCAGCTTCAAAAGATCAAATTAAATCAATGATAGAAAAATTATTAAACACTATTCCAAAAAATGAAGATAGCGCAGATGCATTAGCAATAGCTATTTCTGCTCAACATATAGGTTATGATAAAATAAACTCTAAATCATCTGATAGTCACAACGGTTTAAATTCAGCAATCGCTAAAGCTTTATTGAAAGAAAAAAATGTATAATGTATTATTATTCAAATTTTTAGGTTTGAAATGATAGCCTCTTTGAGTGGTAAGTTAACCCTAATAGGTAAATCTGAGATTATCTTGGAAGTTAATGGAGTCGGATATCTTTTGAACGTCTCATCAAAATTAATTACCTCTTTAGATGAAATTGGATCAAAATTGACATTATTTACTGATTTACAAATTAGAGATGATAAAATAGTTATTTATGGTTTTGAATCGTCAAAGGATCAAAATATTTTTAAATTGTTACAAACTGTTCAAGGAGTTGGCCCAAGAGCAGCCCTTTCTATTCTTTCTACTTTGAATGTCGAAGAATTAATTTTAGCAATTTCCTCAGGAGATAAAGCTATGATTTCAAGAGCAGATGGTGTTGGACCCAAAGTCGCAGGGAGGATAACTTCAGAGTTGGTTGAAAAAGTATCAAGTTTAAATAATAATATATCAAACATTTCTATTAGTAAAAAAATTCCTATAACACTTAAAAAAAAGTTAAATAATAACATAAATAGTGATTTAAGTGATTTGTCACTTGAAGTTGAAGATATTATTTCAGCACTAGTAAATTTGGGATATTCCAGGAGTGATGTTTTCTCAGTTGTAATGAGGATTAAAAAAGATTTTAGTCTAAATAATAAAATTAAAAATTTCACTGTCAGTCAAATAGTACCAATTGCTCTCAAGGAACTATCAGGAGGATCATAATGACGGATGAACAAAAAGGGGATGATAGGTTAGTTCACCTTGAGGCTGTAGAGCAAAAAGAAAATAATGATTTCAGCTTAAGGCCAAAGCAACTGAAAGAATTCATTGGTCAACCTCAAGTTCAAAAAAATTTATCTACCTTTATTTCTGCAGCTAGTTCAAGACAGGAGCCTATGGATCATGCGTTATTATTTGGTCCTCCTGGCCTTGGTAAGACTACATTAGCACAAATAATATCATTTGAGTTAGGGGTTGGGTTTAGGTCTACATCAGGTCCTATTATAAATAAAGCTGGAGATCTAGCGGCTTTATTGACAAATTTAAGACCTAAAGACGTCTTATTTATAGATGAAATTCATCGTTTATCTCCAAATATTGAAGAAATCTTATATCCAGCTATGGAAGACCTTCAGTTAGATTTGATTATTGGTGAAGGCCCTTCGGCAAGAACTATTAAAATTGATTTACCCCCCTTTACTCTTGTCGGTGCAACTACTCGGTCTGGTTTATTAACTACACCATTGAGAGATAGGTTTGGTATTCAAATAAGAATGGAGTTTTATAATTCTCAAGATTTAGTAAAAATACTTTTAAAATTAGCTGAAAAATTACAATTAAATCTTGAAGAAAGTGGTGCTTACGAGATTGCAAAACGTTCAAGAGGAACTCCAAGAGTAGCAGGAAGATTGCTAAGGAGAGTTAGAGATATTTTTTCTATATCAAAAAGTAAGACAATAGATAAAAATTTTGCAGATAATGCCCTCACACAGTTGGATGTGGATAGATCTGGTTTGGATGCAATTGATAGAAAATATTTAAATGTTATTATTGAAAAATACCAAGGTGGTCCAGTAGGATTAGATACTTTGTCTGCAATTTTGTCAGAACAAAAAGATATGATTGAAGAAGTAATTGAGCCTTATTTGTTGCAACGTGGATTAATTCAAAGATCTTCAAGGGGTAGATTTGTCTCTGCTTCAGGTTGGAGACATTTAGGCTTAAATCCCCCCCAAAATGCAGTAGAACAATCTGATATGATGAATTCGAATGAGAAATAAATTTAGGATTTTTTTGCTAAATGGAAATAAATTTTCAAAATCTTGATGGTATTATAAAAAATAATATACATTATTACATTATCAAAGTTTTTTTTGAAGACACCGATGCAGGTCAGATTGTTTATCATACAAACTATTTAAAATATTTTGAAAGGGCGCGTACTTCTCTCCTAAATTTATTAAAAATAGATCAAATAAACTTAAAAAAAAATCATGATATTATTTTAGTTGTAAGAAAGGCTGATGTTAAATGGTTCAAACCAGCCATTCTTAATGATACATTACTAGTAGAAACATGCCTTAAATATGCCAAAAACTCTAGTATAACTATAGAACAGTTAGCATACAGGTACTGTGATATGAATAAAACAAAAGAGTTGTTAGTCAGTGGAATTATCCAAATAGTAGCTATGAGTAGTAGCTTTAAAGTAAGGCGTATTAATAAGGTTTTGAAAAATCCTTTTTTTCAAAATAATTCACAGTAACTTTAAAGGTTAAAAAATGAATTCAGAAGTTAAGACAGAGGTTATTTCAAGCGGGCCTGATTTGACTATATTAGGTCTTTTTTTTCAAGCAGACCCTTTTGTTAAAGGAGTAATGTTTCTTCTTATTTTTGCTTCCATATGGTGTTGGACTATTATTATTAATAAGTCCAATACTATAAGAAAGGAGAAAAAATTTTCTATGGAATTTGAGGATGTTTTTTGGTCTGGTGTTAATTTAGACAATTTGTATCAAGAATATTCTGAAAATATTAACAGTGCTCAAGCAAGAGTTTTTGTAACTGGCATGAGAGAGTTTAATAGAGTAAGTACAAAGCATTCTTTATCTACAAATAAACTTAACGAAATATTTCAAAGAATTAATAATTCTATGCACATTTCTATAAGTAAAGAAATTGAAAAATTAGAAAAAGGCATGAGTTTTCTTGGCTCAATAGGGTCTGTAGCACCTTTTATAGGTTTGTTGGGGACAGTTTGGGGTATAGTTAATGCGTTTCAATCAATAGCTATTAGTAACAACACGAGTCTTGCGGTTGTTGCACCAGGCATAGCTGAGGCTTTATTTGCAACCGCATTAGGTTTGTTAGCTGCTATTCCAGCAGTTGCTGCATATAACAAGTTTTCTAATGATTTAGAAAAATTGTCAAACAATCTTGAATATTTCTCAATAGAATTTTCATCAGTTTTGCAACGGCAGGTTGAAGAAAACTAAATGTATAATCGGATCCTAATTAAAAATAAAAATAATAAAAATAAAACAATAAGCCAGATTAATGTTACCCCCTTTGTTGACGTTATGCTAGTTTTGTTGATTGTTTTCATGATTACTGCCCCTTTATTGACTGTAGGTGTTTCAGTAGATCTTCCAAAAACAAAGGCAGCTCAATTAAATTCAAAAGGTGATCCAATTGTGGTTAGCATAAAACAAAATGGTGATTTATATATACAGGAAAGATCTATTGATGCTCTTAATCTTTTACCTCGTCTAAAGGCCATTTCTGAAGGAAATAAAAACCTTAGAATTTATGTTAGAGGTGACAAAAATGTACCATATGGAATAGTTCTAGATACAATAGCTAAAATAAAAAGATCTGGTTTTAAGAAGGTTGCGTTAGTAGCTAAGTTAAAAGAAAGTTGAGACAATGTTTAAGTCAACTTTTATCTCTATAGGGCTTCATGTCTTTTTTATTATTTTTGCTTATTATGGCTTACCCTCTTTTAAAATTAAAGAGCCTATTGAGTCACCTATCGATATTGTTGAAGATACTCCTATTAGTTCCAAAACGTCTCTTAAGTTAGGAAAAACTAAAGTTGAAGAAGTAAAAGAAATTAAAAAAGTAACAAAGAAAGAAAAAGTTAAAAAAAAACCGCCGCCGCCGCCAGCACCAAGTAAAAAAATGGTTGAAAAAAAGAATGCAGAGTTAAAAAAGAAAAATGAAATTAGAGAAATTGCAGAATTAATTAAAAAAAAACCAGAACTAAAGAAAAAAAAAGTTAAAAAAGTTTTACCACCTAAAGTAGAAAAAAAACCAGAAAAAATAAAGAATAAACAAAAAGAAAATTTAGCAAAGGGTATTCTAAACACCCTTACAAAGCCTAAAGAAAAGGTCGAAAATAGTAAAAAAGTGAAGAAAAAACATAACAACACTGAAATATTAAAAAAAATTAAAAAAATCGCAGGTAATTCAAACAGGCAAGTACAACAAACTGAAATAAAATTAAGTGTTACGGACATTAATAAAATTCAAAATCATGTTACAAAATATTGGAATGTTTCTTATGCTGCGAGTGAAGTTAAAATGATTATAACGTTAAAAATTAGCACTAATATTGACGGAGGTATCAAAAGTGTTAAAATTTATGACAAAAATTTATATCAAAAAGATAAATTTTATCGTGCAACTGCTGATACTGCTAGGAGAGCAGTTTTGGATAGTTCTCCATTGCCTTTGCCAAAAGGAAAAGAAAAGAAATTTGAAAATTTTTTATTTGATTTCGACACATCGTTTATAAGTAATTACTAATTAAAATAATTTAACAGTTGCCATAATCCTGCCTCATAAAGTAATTAAAAATTATAAAAACGTTTTGGGGTTAATTTGTCTAATTATTTAAATTTATCATTTTTTAAGGTTTTAATCTTAATTTATTCTTTTTTTATTTCTAATCTCCTTGCTGATGATATTAGAATAAAAATTAATTCAGGCCAGGTTGAACCTTTACCAATAGCCATTGCTGACTTTACTGGAGAAAAGGGCAAGGCAAATGAAATTGGTAGACAAATTGCTGAAGTAATATCAAATAATTTAGTTGGATCTGGTCAATTTAAAGCAGTTGAAAGTGCAGCTTTTATAGCCCCTCCGACAAGTCCCTCGGTCAGACCAAATTTCACAGATTGGACACCTTTAGGAATTAAAGCATTAGTTACAGGATCAGTTAAAAGTATTAATGAACAACAGATTGAAGTGGAATTTAGATTATGGGATATTATTGCTGAAACTGATCTTATAGGATTAAGATTAAGTGTTGACGCTCAAGCTTGGCGAAGAGTTGCTCATATAATTTCTGATGAAATCTTTGAGAGATTGTCGGGTGATAGTGGTTATTTTGATACAAGAATAGTTTATGTTGCAGAGTCTGGCCCTCAAAATAAACGCTTAAAAAGACTTGCTATAATGGATCAAGATGGTGAAAATCATCAATACTTAACAGATGGAAGTTTTTTAGTTTTAACTCCTAGATTTTCTCCAACAACGCAAGAAATAACATATTTAGCATATTTTAAAAATGAACCAAGAGTATATATTTTTAATTTAGAAACAGGGGAACAAGAATTATTAGGCTCATTCCCTGGTATGACCTTTGCTCCGAGATTTTCTCCATTTGGTGACAAAATAATAATGAGTTTAGCAGAAAAAGGTGTTACAGACATCTACACTATGAATTTAAACAATCAAGAAGTAATTAGGCTTACAAACAGTTCTTCTATAGATACATCACCAAGTTTTTCACCTAATGGTAAAAAAATTATTTTTAACTCTGATCGTGGTGGTTCACAACAAATATACATAATGGATGACAATGGAAGAAATGTTAAAAGAATTTCTTTTGGAAAAGGTAGATACGCAACACCAGTATGGGCACCAAAAGGAGAATTAATTGCATTTACGAAAATGCTTAAGAATAAATTCTACATTGGTGTAATGTCACCAGATGGATCAGGAGAAAGACTGTTAGCTGAAGGCTATTTAGTTGAAGGTCCTACTTGGGCACCTAATGGAAGAGTTTTAATGTATTTTAAACAAGAGGCCCCCATTGATGATGGGAAAAGTTCTAATGTAAATTTATATAAAATTGATATTACTGGTTTTAGAGAAACAAGAGTTATCACGCCTAGTGATGGTTCAGACCCTGCTTGGTCTCCACTTATACCGAATTGATTGATATCATATTTAAAATGTTGAATTTTAAATTTATTTAGTTTAAAGTTTAGAAAATTTTTGAA
>QBZZ01000008.1 GCA_003282145.1 SAR116 cluster bacterium AG-337-N21 | reverse complement strand
GTGCGATGGGATCTGTTATGGCTCCTTTAATCGTTAAAGCTGGTTATCATGTTTTTGGTTATGATATACATACTAAAATTGACAAATCCTCCGGTATTAAACAGGTCTCTAATATCAGAGATTTGAGTAATCTTGATGTTATAATTTTCATGTTGCCTGATGGCAAAATAGTTGCAGATGTAACAGATGAATTATTACAATATAATATTAAATCAATTTTAATAGATATGTCTTCAAGTGATCCTAGAGATACAAAACAGTTAGGAAAAAAATTAAAAATTAAAGATATAAAATTACTAGATGCTCCTGTTTCAGGAGGGGTTTCAAGAGCTAAAATTGGTGAACTAATGATAATGGCAGGTGGTAACGAGGATCATATTAAGAGTGTAGAAGAATTATTATCTGTTATGGGGAAAGTACAATATGCAGGTCCATTAGGATCTGGTCACGCTATAAAAGCTCTAAATAATTATGTGTCTGCTGCTGGTTTAATTGCAAGTTTTGAAGCTTTAGCTGCTGCTAGATCTTTTGGTATTGAACCAGATAATTTCTTAAAAATAATAAACGGAGCTACTGGAAAAAATAATACAACCGAAGTGAAGTTGGATAAGTTTGTTATATCAGAAAGATTTAATTCAGGTTTTGCGCTTGATCTAATGGTCAAAGATGTATCAATTGCAGATAGTTTAATTAAAGATTTATCAGCCGATAAACCTTTGTCTGAAAATGTTTCAAATTATCTTTCAGTATCCTTAGCAGAACTTGGAGAAAATCCAGACCATACTGAAGTCTATAAAGTGCTTAAAAGATAAATCATAAAATGATCTTATTAAAAATTTAATTATTTTTATACACTTGAAGCTGAGAAATTGTTGTTGTGCTAGTATTTAATTCTAGGCTCATTTTAAATTCTATTAATGATGGTCCGTTCACTTCCATTGCTTCTTGAATAGCAGGCACTATTTCTTCAATTTTTTCAATGGTAAAGCATCTTAATCCAAAGCTTTCGCCATACTTAGCAAAGTCTGGATTAACTAAATTTGTAGCGTAGTGAGCTCTAGTGGGAAAATGTACTTCTTGATGATAACGGATAGTTCCATAATGTTGATTATTTGCAATTATAACTCTTATATTTGCATTTTGTGCTACTGCGGTAGCAAGTTCGGATCCAGTCATCAAAGCTCCACCATCGCCAACAATTGAGAAAACTTGTCTCTTTGGAAACCTTAAAGCAGCAGCAATACCTGCTGGAATTCCCATTCCCATAGCACCAATCTCTGATCCAATTAGTGTCATGGAAGATTTAAAAGGAAACCTGTGGTGCATCCAACTTGTAAAGTTACCTGCATCATTGGTTATAACAGAATCTTTTGGTGCAAGATCACCTAATGCATCAATTAAGTGGGCAAAATCAAGACCATCATTAGCATTTTTCGGAGGTTGAGTTGCATCGTTATTTAAATAACGTCGATGACATAAAGTTACCCAATCATTTCGTTCATTACTCACATTCTTACTTTTTAAATTTAACAATTGTTCCAGAAAATTTTCAGAGTCGGCAACTATGCTCATATCTGTTCTGAAAATTTTTCCAATTGTATTGGGATCTGGTAAGACATGTATAAAAGTTTGATTTGATGATGGAAATTTATAAGCCATATTAGGTACACCATTAAATCGATGCCCAACTACTAATACAACGTCTGCTTCCAAAGCATTTTTTCTTATAGGTTCTGGAGGTCGTAAACCTAATTCACCAGCATAGTGTGAGTGATTATGAGAAAGGATATCTTGATGCTCATAAGTACATAAAACTGGTAAATTATGGACTTCAGATATGTTTTTAACAAGTTCTCTTGCCTTACTAGACGTGTGTACTTGACCTCCCACTACCAATACGGGCTTTTTTGCAGATGATAAGATATTTGATACTTCTACAACTTTTTCTGGAAAAGCTAATGGCGGATTGATTTTAATTCTTTTTACATCATCTATTTCAACTTTTGCCTCTAATACATCTGTTGGTATAGCTATTACTACGGGCCCTGGAATGCCACTTTCAGCAATATGGAAAGCCCTAGCAGTTACATTCGCAATCTCACTTGGTGTGTTAATTTGCTCTACATGTTTTGCCATGTCCGAAAATGTCTTTACAAAATCCATCTCTTGCAAATGCATTTTACCAGTACTAATCCTATTTACTTGTCCAATAAATAGGACCATTGGCACTCCACCTTGATGTGCCGAGTGAACAGAGATCGAAGCATTAGTTGCTCCAGGTCCTCTGCTGACAAATGCAACGCCAGCTTTACCCGTACATTTTGCGTCAGCTAAAGCCATAAACCCAGCTCCACCTTCATGCCTGCAAGTAACAACGTCTATTCCAGGTGAGTATAATAATTCGTCCATTACAGACAAATATGATTCACCAGGAACACAAAAGAATCTATTAACCCCGTGATTTTTCAAAGTTTGAACAAAAACTGAAGCAGCTTTCCTTACCATAATTTAAATTTCCTTGATTTTATATAGTTGTTTTTTTTCCGCCGTCTAAATTAATTTCGGTGCCAGTAAGATGACGCATCTTTGGATCACATAGAAAGTATGTCAATTCAGCGACCTCTTTTGGTGTACCAAATCTGTCTAATCCAATATTATTGAGAGCTTTTTTTTCTGCTTCAGCAAAACTTATCCCTTCTCTATCTGCATTACTCTGAATGATTGTTATTAAACGATCAGTTGACGTCATTCCAGGATTAATAGAGTTTACATTTACACCATCACTTAAACCTTTTTTAGATAAAGCTTTTGAAAAATTTAAGAAGGCAGCATTAACAGCTCCACCAACCATAAAAAAAGGATCAGGTGAATGACTCATTGCCCCATTAATTGAAACAATCCATCCTTTATTTTTAGAAAGAGTTGGCCAAAATGCTTTTGACAATCTAACTGCGCTATAAAATTTTAGAGCAAAACCATCTTCAAAATCTTCAATAGGCTGCTCCAAGAAGTCACCACTTTTTGTAGCTCCAGCGCTAAATATCAAAGTATCAAAATCAGTAAATTCATTTTCAATTGCTTTAATAGCACTCTCACATCCTGACTTTGTTTTTAAATCAGATGCGTGATAATATATATTTACTTTAAATTTACTTTTTAATTCGGATGTTGTTTTCTGTAGATTTTTTTCATTTGATGCAAGTAAATAAATATCTATATTTTCTTGAGCAAATCGTTCAGCTATAGCTTTACCAATACCTTTGCTACTTCCTGTAATCACTGCTTTGCGACTTATTTTAGACATTTATTTCTCCTAAGATTATTTTTACCTTATTGAAAATTTTAAAAAGTGTATATTAATTTTTGATGACGTAAGTTTGATATATAATGAATTGTTTTGGAATTATATTAATCTATTTTATGTGCGAATAAGAATAATGAATTTAAGTTTAAAAAATATTTCAAATATAAAACCAAATTCATTTTCTAATGATTCTAAAGTTAAAGCTCTTTTAGGACCAACTAATACAGGTAAAACTTATTATGCAATGGATAGAATGCTTTCCCACCGTACGGGAATAATAGGTTTTCCTCTCAGATTATTAGCAAGAGAAAACTATGATAAAGCCGTTCTACAATTAGGAAAATCTCAAGTTGCCCTTGTAACTGGTGAAGAAAAAATTATTCCTCCAAATGCAAAATATTTTTGTTGTACGGTAGAGTCAATGCCATTAGAAAGATTATTTGCTTTTGTGGCAATAGATGAGATCCAATTAGCAGCTGATCCTGACAGAGGATATATTTTTACTGATCGAATCCTAAACGCAAGGGGCTCTGAAGAAACTGTCTTTCTTGGAGCTGAAACAATCAAACCTTTACTGCAGAAGATTTTACCAAAATGTTCTATAGAAATACGACCCAGATTGTCAGTTTTAAGTTATGTAGGAATAAAAAAAATAACAAGGTTGAAACCAAGGTCGGCAGTCGTCGCTTTTTCTGTGCCCGAAGTCTATAAAATAGCAGAACTTGTCAGAACTAAAAAAGGTGGCGCGGCTATTGTTATGGGTGCGCTCTCTCCAAGGACAAGAAATGCGCAAGTAGAACTTTATCAAAGTGGTCAAGTTGACTATTTAATTGCTACAGACGCTATTGGTATGGGATTGAACATGGATATAGATCATGTAGCTTTTGCTTCAGATACAAAATTCGATGGTAACACTCCACGGTACCTTACTCCTCCAGAAATTGCTCAAATAGCAGGTAGGGCAGGACGTCATAGTCGAAATGGATCTTTTGGCGTTGTTGAAGATAATATTAAATTTGATGAAGACACGATTGATCAAATCGAAAGTCATTCTTTTTCACCTTTAAAAACTATATGGTGGAGAAATACTGAATTAGATTTTAACTCTTTAAAAAAATTGTTTAGTTCTCTTGAGGCAAATCCTCCATTTAATTTCATGAGAAAAAAAGTTGGAGCTTTAGATACACTTTGTCTTAATTATTTGTCAGAAATAGATTCAATTAAAAGCAAAATTAACAGCAAAGAGACTCTGTCTCTCTTGTGGAATGTTTGTCAAATCCCAGATTTTAGTAATTCATTGTCAGGTATGCATTTTAACTTGCTAGAAAAAACTTTTGAATTATTATTATCTAAAGGAAAATTAGACAATGACTGGATTAAATCCCAAATCAATAGGCTAGACAATTTTGACGGGGAGATAGATACCCTATTAAATAGAATATCAAATATTAGAACTTGGACTTTTATAACCAATAGAACAAAATGGTTAGACGAATCTGACTACTGGCAAAATAAAGCCAAAAATATTGAAGATAAATTGTCTGATGAATTACATAGAAGATTAACGCAGAGATTTGTAGACAAGCGTATAGTAATCCTAAATAAAACACTAAAAGAGCATAATAATTTGGAAGCAGTAATAAGATTAGATGGAACAGTTTTTGTGGAAGGTGAAGAGGTTGGAACACTGAATGGCTTTGATTTTATCCCTTCCTTATCTCAAGGTGAGAAAGCAGGTCCCATTTTAACAGCTGCAAGAAAAATTTTACCAAGAGAGATTGAAAGACGCGTTAGAGAACTTTTGATGTCTGATAATGCAGCATTTAAATTTAATAACGATGCTTCAATTTTATGGCAAAACAATAAAGTTGCGACTTTGCTAAATGGCGAAGATATTTATTCTCCTAAAATAAATATTAATAATTATGAACTATTATCTGACGAACAAATCAAGCAAATTGAATTGAGAATAGGTGAAGCTGTTCAAAAAAATATTAGAGATATTTTATCAGAATCTATAAATCTTGAAAAACCTGTTTTAGATTATTTAAAAGTCTTAGATAAAGAAAAACAAAATACAGATATAGAAAATGAAGAAAATAAAGAAGTCGATGATAATAATAGTTTATCTGGAAAAGCTCTTGGCATAGCTTATCAAGTTTATGAAGGATTAGGTTCAGCAAAAACAGTTAACTTATCAATGTCAGTGAATAATCTATCAGAAAATGATAAAAGAAACTTAGCAAGATTGGGATTGAGATTAGGTATTGAAACTATATATTTACCTAATCTCTTAAAACCTGTACCAGTCAAATTAAGAGCTTTGTTGTGGTCAGTTTTTAATCAAAATTTTCCTTTAAATGCATTACCTCCAGACGGTCGAGTTAGCGTAATAATTGATCCAGATGCTAATCATGAATATTATAGAGCTATAGGTTTTGTTCCTTTAGGAAAATTAGCATTAAGAGCAGATATTGCTGAAAGGTTGTCAGCTTTAATAAGAGTGGAAGCAAGAAAAGGTAAATTTAAAATAAATGATACAATGTTATCTATTGCCGGATCTACAAAAATTCAAATGGAAGAAGTTTTGTATGATATGGGCTACATTAAAGCTGGTGAAGAACCTTCTAATTTAGTTGATCAGGTTCCAATTATTATATTCGATCGTAAAAAGAAAATACTAAAAACAAAGAGTAAAATCTTTAATGAAAAGATTAAAAAATCTAGAAATAATCAAAAAAATATAAAATCAAGTCCTAAAAAGCAAAATAAAGAAAAGTTGCCAGATCCTTTATCACCATTTGCAGTATTGAAATCTATGAAAATCAAATAAATATATGACACCAAATGCTTTTGAAAAAAAAAATATTAGACTTGATCTTTATTTATTTTATATTCGAATATTTAAAAGTCGAAATTTAGCAACAAAGTTTATTATTTCTAATAGATTGCGAATATCTGGACAAGTAACTCAAAAACCGCACAAGTTAATCTCGATTGGTGATGTATTAGCATTACCAATCCAAGATCATGTAAAGGTTTTAAAGGTAGTTGATATACCCAAAAGACGAGGTCCTTTTTCAGAAGCGTTAAATTATTATGAAGATATCACTCCCTTAAAAACGCAAGAAAATAACCTTAATGTTACTCCTAAGTTTAAATTTGTTGAAAGAATTGGTCGTCCAACTAAGTTAGAGAGGCGTCAAACTGATAAGTTAATGGGTAGAGACTAAATTTATTTTTAATCTAAGCTTGTAATCCTATTTTTTGTAGTTTAAAAACTAAAAAAATTTGGAATAAGAATGACTTACATAGTAAATGATAAATGCATTAATTGTAGACATACAGATTGTGTAGAGGTATGTCCTGTGGACTGTTTTTACATTGGTGAAAACACAATTGTAATACATCCAGATGAATGTATTGATTGTGGAGTTTGTGAACCTGAATGTCCTGTTGATGCAATTCAGTCTGACACTGATCCAGGTGCTGATGAATGGCTAGAATATAATAGAGAAATGGCAGAGATTTGGCCTAATATTACTATGAAAATTGATTCATTACCAGATGCAGATAAGTACGCTGATGAAGAAGGTAAATTTGAAAAATATGGTTCAAAAAATCCTGGAGAAATATAAATCTTAAATAACTCTTTCCTGTTATCTCTAGCCATAGAGTTGATAGTATGATACAATTCCATTTTTTTTAATTCGAATAAATTTGAATTATTAAAAAATCATTTAACAAAAGTATAAAATATAGGTGATTAAATTGTCAAAAGATCAAAATGTAGTTAATTCTTTCATACCTGGCGATTATGTTGTTTATCCAAGTCATGGGGTAGGTAAAATAATTGGAACAGAAAATCGTAAAGTTGAGGATATAGACTTAGAATTACTTGTAGTTAGGTTTGAACATGAAAGAATGACACTTAGAGTGCCTTTATCAAAAGCAAATGAATCTGGACTAAGAACCCTATCTAGTAAAGTACAAATGGACGAAGCTATTGTAACTCTTAAAGGTAAAGCAAAAGTCAAAAAGACAATGTGGTCCAGACGAGCCCAGGAATATGAAACTAAAATTAATTCTGGAAGCTTGGTTTCTATCGCTGAAGTAGTTAGAGACTTGTACCGTAAAGATGATCAAGGTGAACAATCCTATTCAGAAAGACAAATGTATCAAGCTGCGTTAGAGCGGTTGGCAAGTGAGTTTGCAGCTGTGGATAATACTGACAAGGATAGTGCGGTTGTCAAATTAGAAAAAATAATTGACGACAATGCTGAGGAAGCCGCATAATTAATTTTTAAATGTTAAACTTACAGTGTAAATCTGATTTATTTTTTGAATCTATACCCTCATACCATAATGATTATCTTGATGTAGGTGATGGTCATAAGATATACTATGAGCAGTATGGTAATCCAAATGGGAAACCAATTTTATTTTTGCATGGTGGCCCTGGAGCTGGCTTTTCTAATTCTCATAAAGGTTTTTTTGATCCAAAGTTATTTAGAGTTATTTTTTTTGATCAAAGAGGTTCTGGAAAAAGTATTCCTTATGCTGAAATAGACAATAATAATACAAAAGCACTTTTAACAGATATTGAATGTTTAAGATCGCTTCTAAATATTGATCAATGGTATCTTTTTGGAGGTTCCTGGGGTAGTACTCTAGCTTTGTTGTATGGCATAAAATATCCAAAAAGATGTTTAGGTTTTGTTTTGAGAGGAATATTTTTAGGTTCTAACGAGGAGGTAAATTGGTTTTTATATGATATTAAAAAGTTTTTCCCAGAAGCGTATGAGAAATTTATTTCTTATGTTCCCCCAAGTTTTAAAAATAATATCCTTGAATGGTTTCATAAGCAGCTTACGGTAAATAATAGATCAGTTAATTTAAAGGCTGCATCTATATGGGCTGAATATGAAAATTCATGCTCTTCACTTGATTACGTTGCACGTCCAATATCAGGTGAAAATGCTTTAGCAATTTCTAAAATTGAAACTCACTATTTTATGAATGATTGTTTTATACCTAATAATTTTATTATAGATAATATTAAAAACGTTTCTTATATTCCTGCTATTATTGTCCAAGGAAGACATGATGTGATATGTCCACCTTTTAAGGCATCAATGCTTTCAAATGCATGGAATGCTGCTGAAATTGAAATTGTAGAGGATGCAGGTCATTCTGCTTTTGAAGCTAATATAAGTAGAAAGCTTATAAACGCACTTCATATTATTAAGTAATTTATTGATTAAATTATCCTTAACAGTTAATTATTAAATATTATGTAAATAAATTTATATGTTAGGTCCTTGATTAATTATGGTTAATGACTCGTTAGAAAAGATGACTTTTGAAGAAGCTATGAAAGAACTAGAGAGACTTGTAGACTCTCTTGACAAAGTTGATGTATCCCTTGATGAAGCAATTGCAGCTTATGATAGAGGCTCACAATTAAAAGATCATTGTCAAAAAAAACTTAATGAAGCCAAAATGAAGGTTGAAACCATACAATCGTCGGGTGATAATAAAGTTATTCCAAATAAATTGACGTCTTTCGGTACCGATTAACTATTCTAAAAATAGTAGGGATACTTTGATGATTGATTTTAAAGGTAAACTTGAGGAAAATTCACTCGAAATAGATAAATTTTTAGATGATAATCTTCCATTTGGTAATGGTTTAAACGCAAAACTTTTTGAAGCTATGAGGTACTCTTCAATTAGAAGTGGAAAAAAAATACGAGCTTTTTTAGTTGTTGAATCAGGTAAATTTTTGAGTGTAATAAATAATAAAGACATTACAAAATCAAAATATAAAGAATTAATTACAATAGCTTCAGTCATCGAGGCAATTCACTCTTACTCTCTCATTCACGATGATTTACCTGCAATGGACAACTCTCCTACAAGAAGAGGCAAACCGTCAAATCATGTAAAGTATAATTATCATACAGCTATTTTAGCAGGAGATGCTTTATTTAGTTGGGCATTTGAAACTATTGGTAATGGTAATTTTATAAAGAATCCAAAAAAGAGAGCTGATATTTGTTTTATTTTAGCTAAAGCTATAGGTCCAAATGGAATGGTTGGTGGGCAACAAGCTGATATGGATTTTAACACTCAGAATAATTTGAGTTTAGACGAAATTGAATGGATTCAGAATCATAAAACAGGTGCATTAATTTCTTGCTGTTCTCATTTAGCTTCTATTTTACTTGATGCTAATGAAAATCAAAAAAATATTCTTATTAATTATGCAAATCATATTGGTTTAGCATTCCAAATTGCGGATGATCTACTAGATTTAGACGGTAGCGAAGATGTTATTGGAAAGCCAGTCATGCAAGACAAAAAAAATGAAACTCCTAACTTTGTAACACTTTTAGGTAAAGAGAAAGCTTATAAAAAAGCACTACAAGTTTCTAATAAAGCAATTGATTTAATTCAAAATTTTCAGTGTGGGTCAGAAAATCTTGTATCTTTAGCTAAATATACTGTAAATAGAAATTACTAATTTTAAGAATTTTTTTAGGTTTAAGTTAATCCATGGCAAATAAAGATAAAAACGAAAAGCCTATATCTACGCCTTTGCTTGATCAGATAAATAGTCCTAACGATTTAAAGTTTCTAAAAATAGAAGATCTTGAAAACTTATCTTCTGAATTAAGATCTGATATGATTGATATCGTCTCTAAAACTGGTGGCCATTTAGGAGCTGGCCTGGGTGTAGTTGAACTTGCTATTGCTATTCACTATGTTTTTGATACACCTTATGATCGATTGATATGGGATGTTGGGCACCAAGCTTATCCTCATAAAATTTTAACAAATAGAAGACATGAAATGTCTACGCTGAGAAAACTTAATGGTCTTTCTGGATTTACAAAAAGAACGGAGTCTGTTTACGACCCATTTGGCGCGGGACATTCTTCAACATCTATCTCTGCTGCTTTAGGTATGGCAGTTGCAAGGGATAAACTAGGTAAAACTAATAATGTAATAGCCGTTATTGGAGACGGAGCTATGAGTGCTGGGATGGCATATGAGGCTATGAATAATGCAGGTTCTCTTAAAACTAATTTATTAGTTATTTTGAACGATAATGATATGTCTATTGCACCTGCTGTAGGTGCTTTAAGTAATTATTTGTCTAATGTTGTATCTAGTCGTCCATTTAATAATGTACGTGAAATTGCAAAACAGATGGTTAATTTTTTTCCAAAAGAAATTGGAGAAACTGCAAAAAGGGCAGAAAATTTAGCGCGTAATTTCCTTGGTAACTCAGAAGGAACTATTTTTAGTCAAATGGGTATGAGTTACTTAGGTCCTATTGATGGACATGATGTTAAGTCTATGGTTAAAATATTAGAAAATTTAAAAAATGGTCCTCAAGATAAGCCAGTCTTGCTTCATGTTGTAACTGAAAAGGGGAGAGGCCATCCTTTTTCAAAAGGTTCTCATGAAAAGTATCATGCAGTTTCACAGTTTGACGTTGTAACAGGTGATACTGTCAAATCAATTTCAAATGCTCCAACATATACTAATATTTTCTCAGAAACTTTATGTAAAATTGCTGAAAAAGATAAAAAAGTTTTAGCTATAACTGCTGCCATGCCTTCAGGAACAGGGTTAAATAAATTCGCAGATAAGTTCCAGGATAGATTTTATGACGTGGGTATTGCCGAACAACATGCTGTAACGTTTGCTGCAGGTATGGCATCAGAGGGTTTAAAACCATTTGTTTCAATTTACTCAACTTTTTTACAAAGGGCTTACGATCAAATTATTCATGACGTAGTAATTCAAAACTTACCAGTGAGATTTATGCTTGATAGAGCAGGTTTCGTCGGTGCAGACGGAGCAACTCATTCTGGATCTTTTGATTTGGCATATCTATGTTGTTTGCCGAATGTAGTTATTATGGCGCCAAGTGACGAAAGTGAGTTAGCCAATATGGTTTTCACTTCAGCAAGTTATAGCAATGGTCCCATTTTTTGCAGATATCCCAGAGGTGAAGGGGAGGGAGTAGAACTTCCTGAATCTTTAAAAAACTTAGAGATTGGTAAAGGTCGGATTGTTAAAGAAGGAAAAGATATTGCCATTCTTGCTTTAGGAACAAGAGTAGGAACTGCATTAAAGGTTGCAGATATTTTGAATACTGACAGTTGTTCAATAACTGTTGCAGACGCTAGATTTGCTAAGCCAATTGATACAGATTTAGTTCAAAAATTATGGAATGATCATCGAAAGTTAATAATAATTGAAGAGGGTTCTGCTGGTGGATTTAGTTCACATTGTTTACACTTTTTATCCTCAAAAGGCATACTTAATCAAAATGATAAAGAAATTAGATGTTTAACTATGCCGGATCATTTCCAAGATCATGCCTCTCAAAATGAGCAACTAGCTGAAGCAGGTTTAGATGTAAACGGATTGTTAAAAATTATTAGAGATATGATTACGACTTTACCTTTAAACAATGAATTTCTAGCAAAGTGATTTATAAAATTATATTTCAAGGTTTTTAAAATAACAAAAGAACGAATAGATAAACTAATGGTTTCAAATGGCCTTGCCAAAAGTAGGGAGCAAGCTAATTCTCTTCTTATGTCAGGTAATGTGTTTATTAATGAAAAACGCGTTGAAAAGGCAGGACAACAAGTCAAGACAAATTCAAAAATTGAAATAAAAGGTAAAACTTATCCCTGGGTGTCAAGAGGAGGCATTAAGTTAGAAAAAGCTATTTTAGAGTTTAAACTTAATTGTGATTTAATAATAGCACTTGATATTGGAGCAAGTACTGGTGGTTTTACAGATGTTTTATTAGCAAGAGGGGCAAAGAAAATTTATGCAGTTGATGTTGGTTATGGTCAATTAGATTGGAGATTAAGACAAAATGAACGAGTTATTGTTAAAGAAAAAACTAATGCACGTTTTTTAACGGATCAAATTATAAAAGATCCATTGGATGCAATAGTATGTGACGCTTCTTTTATATCATTAAAAAAAGTTCTACCTCCAGGGCTCAGTTTATTAAAAACTAAAGGATGGCTTGCTGCTCTAATTAAACCTCAGTTTGAGGTGGGGAAAGGTCTTGTTGGTAAAGGTGGTGTTGTTAGAGAGCCGGAACTACATCAAAAAGTTATAGCTGATATTAAAAATTGGCTTCAATATGATATGAATATGTATTTATCAGGTATTGTTGAAAGTCCTATATTAGGACCAAGTGGAAACAAAGAATTTATGATTGTAGCAAATAAATAAGACTAAGAGAAATTTATTTAATTTTTCCAATCTGGCCTTCATGCTCTAATAATTGATCAAGTATAGTTATGGCCATCATAGACTCAGCGACCGGAACAGCTCTAATACCAACACAAGGATCATGCCTGCCCTTTGTTCTAATTTGAATTGCTTCATTATTTAGATTTATAGAGCTTTTTTCTTTAAGAATAGAGCTCGTAGGCTTAACTATAAATCTTGCAATTATAGGCTGTCCAGATGAAATCCCTCCAAGTATTCCTCCAGAGTGATTAGAACCAAAGTAATAACCTCCGTTATTATCTGGAAAAATCTCATCATTTGACTCTTCACCTGTTAAAGAAGCTAAACCAAAACCAGAACCAATTTCGACCCCTTTTACTGCATTTATACTCATCATAGCTTCAGCAATTTGACTATCTAATTTTTTATATACAGGACTTCCTAAGCCTCTTGGAACATTTTCGGCTATAACTTCAATTATAGCACCTGTACTATTTCCGCTTTTTCTTAAGCCATCTAAATATATTTCCCATTCTTTTGCAGCTTCTCGATCTCCGCAGAAAAAAGGGTTATGATTAACTTCGTTCCAATTGAAATTTTCTCTATTTATTTTATTGGGGCCCATTTGAACAACACTTGCTCTAATTTTTATAGTTTTTTTTAACTTATGTTCTAAGACTTTAAAAGCTATTGCTCCAGCGGCAACCCTTACTGCGGTTTCTCTAGCACTCGATCTGCCGCCACCTCTATAATCTCTGATACCATACTTATTTTGGTAGGTAATGTCTGCATGTCCAGGTCTAAATTGTTTAGCAATCTCAGAGTAATCTTTACTTCTTTGATCTTCATTTTTAATTTGAAGTGCAATAGGATGTCCTGTGGTTTTACCCTCAAAAGTTCCTGAAAGAATCTCAACAGTATCACTTTCTTTCCTTTGTGTGACAAACTTAGATTGACCTGGTTTTCTTCTATCTAAGTAATGCTGAATGTCCTTTTCTTCCATTGAAATTAATGGTGGAACACCATCAACTATGCATCCAATTGCTTTGCCATGGCTTTCACCAAAGCTTGTAAATTTGAAAATATGTCCAAAAGAGTTGCTTGCCATTTTATTCTTTCAAATAGTTTCGTATTGGTAAATTAATACTCTTTTTTTTCTGTAGACATATCTGGTGCGTCAATTGCTTTCATGCCGACAACATGATAGCCACAATCAACATGATGAGTTTCACCAGTTACTCCGGCTGATAAGTCTGACAAAAGATAAACTCCACATCCACCAACATCATTTAATGTAACGTTTCTTCTCAACGGAGAATTATACTGGTTCCATTTTAATATATATCTGAAGTCACCTATACCGCTGGCAGCAAGTGTCTTAATAGGACCTGCAGATAAACTATTAACCCTAATTTTATCACTTCCTAAATCAGCCGCTAAATATCTTACTGAAGATTCCAAAGCAGCCTTTGCTACCCCCATTACATTATAATGTGGCATCACTTTCTCTGCGCCATAATATGTTAATGTAATCATTGAACCTCCATTAGGCATCATCTTAGCAGCTCTTTGGGCTATTGCGGTAAATGAATATACAGATATATCCATTGTTTTATAAAAATTTTCTCTTGTAGTGTCAACGTACTTACCTTTCAATTCTTCTTTGTCTGAATAGGCTATTGCATGGACTATAAAGTCAATAGTGTCCCATTTTTCTTTTAATAATTTAAAGGTTTCTTCAATTGCTTCATCGCTAGAAACATCGCACGGTATTATAATATTAGAATCAACTTTTTCAGCAAGAGGTCTAACTCTTTTCTCAAGTGCATCACCTTGATACGTGAAAGCTATTTCTGCTCCTTGTTTGGCAACTGCTTCAGCTATACCCCAAGCTATGGACCTGTCATTAGCTACCCCCATAACTATACCACGTTTACCATTCATGATTCCGTTATTGAGTTCTTCTTGTTCCATAATTAACTTCCTGATTTTAGTAAAGTAACTAAATTAAGATAATCTCATATAACGCTATTATATAATTAATTACTCTAATTTAATATATCTAATATTAAAATTTGAAATTTAATTAAGAGAGTAACTTATTTTCTTCGTTAATGTTATTAAATCACCAGGGTTATATGATCTATTACTATTGAAAGATATAGTTTCACCATCTACATCTACAATTAATTTATATCCACTTATCCGTTCTATTGTTTCAGTATGTATGACTTTTTGGATACGACAAACTTCTTTCTCAACAAAATTTTGGTTTGCAGCTGCCTTGTCACTTCTAACAACTTCTGATCCAATTAAAGCTCCTAAAGCTGTAGCTCCTGACTTACCTCCACCTTCGCCAATCCTATTTCCAATGGCGCCTCCAATTAGCGCTCCTATAAAATTATCTGCTCCAAATTTATTAGCTTCTTGATTTACTGGGACTCTTTGAATTGAGCATCTTTTCTCATCTCTTGGTACTTTCTGTGTAGAATATGTTTTAAGCACTTCAACAGATGATATAGATCCAGTCACCTGATAAAAATTTGTTTTAGAGTAACTATTGCTAGAAATTAATATTACACATCCAACTAATAAAATAAATTTTTTAAGCATTTAAACCTCATATTATTCTTTTAAATTCAAATATAGTAATTACATATAATTATGAAATATGGCAAAATTAGTACTAAAATATAAAAATAAAATAATTAAAATGGAGTTAATGGGTGGAATTAGAAAAGATAGTAGATCCAATACTATTATTTAAAGAATGGTTGTCTGAAGCTGAAAAAAAAGAAATTAGAGACCCTAACGCTATGCAGTTAGCAACTGTATCCAAAAATGGTATGCCTTCAGTGAGGACTGTTTTATTAAAAGATATTATTAATGGAGATTTTGTTTTTTACACAAATTATGAAAGCCGTAAATCTGAAGAAATAAATGAAACATCAAAAGGTGCTATTTGCTTTTATTGGAAAAGTTTAAATCGTCAAGTGAGATTGGTCGGAAGTATACAAAAGGTTTCTGGTGAGATTTCTGACAAATATTATAAATCTAGGTCAAAGGGTAGTCGAATTGGCGCATGGGCGTCAAAACAATCAAAAGAGTTAGAATCACGAGAAGTTTTGATGGAAGAAGTAAAATTATTTGAAGCTAAGTATAATGATGATATACCTCGTCCAAGTTTCTGGGGTGGCTTTGCTCTGCAGCCTGTTGAGTTTGAATTTTGGGAAGATGGTGACTTTAGATTACACGACAGATTTATTTTGAGCCCCACAAAAATAAAAAATAAATGGATTGCTAAACGTCATTATCCTTAGGTTTATCTCTGTTTTTCCTTAATTCCATTAAGCTCATTATTATAAAAATAATATAGAAAATTATTAGCAATCCCAAAAATAAACCAAAGCCTGCTTTGTATGCCTCTATTGAATATCCACTTTGTTTTCCTGGTTCAATCATCTGCATTATAAATCCAATTGCATACTGAACAATAAAAGCCATTAAAAAGCATATTAAATTTATAGCTGTAGACGCGCGTGCCGCATAACTTGTTGGAAAGTGCTGACTTAAACCAGCGTAAGCTAATGTCGCAGCCAATGATGTTATACTTAAAACAACCCATGGCCAGATAGCTTTTGGCATTAACCCAAATGTTATTATAGTGAATGGTATTATAAAAATTAGTAACGCTCCACCCATTACCCCAACGGGAGAAATATTGAATTTTCTTAAATAATCTGTAATTACACCTAAAGATGTTGTCCCAATGGTCATCATGATTGTAGAAATAAAAAGGATGTTAGCAATTTCATTTTTATTAAAATTACCTATATCAGAAAGCCAAGGCCCTGCCCATAACCCTAATATTGCAAGTCCAGTTCCTCCGGCGATTCCGGATAATGGACCAATTCTCCAAAAAGCGTAGCTAGTATAAATATCTTGTAACACTTTCAAAATCGGTAATGTTTCTTCATTGTTAAGAGTTACCTTTTTTTCTGGAACCACGAAAAAAATCAGTAATCCAATAAAGATTGTAGTTACTCCAAGGAATAAATAAATCCCTCGCCAATCAGTTATTTGTAATGCCATTTCTAACGGTGTCGACGCCACAATAGCGCCCATGCCACCTGCTGACATGAATAGACCTATTAGAAGCGGGAGTCTTTCTTTGGGGAACCAAACGGCAAAGGCTTTAAATGCTCCCATTAATGCGCCGGAAACTCCTAATCCTATTAAACCACGAGCTATAACAAGTGACCAAGCATCATTTCCCAGACTAAATAATATAGCTCCGGTAGCAGCTACTAAAAATAGAATACTTTGAACTCTTCTAGCACCATATTTATCAAGTAGAACCCCCAAGGGTAATTGAAACAAACCAAATGTTAAAAAATATGCAGATGTAATTAAGCCAAGTTGTTCTGCATTCAGACTTAAATCATTACTTAAGTAGGGAGCAAGAACCGCATTAGTAGATCGGTAAAGGTAAGATAAAAAATAACCGCAAGCGAAAGGTAAAAAAATAAAAGTAATTTTTTGAAAGTTTGTTTCAGGAAGAATATTCATTCGTTTCATATCTGTAAAACTCCAAAAAATATCGTTGAACAAATGATTTATAGACTTTGAAATTAGATTCGATCAAATTAATATGTCAATTAATATAATGGTAACATAATGATTAGAAAGTTGACGTTTTGTTTTAGGAGTATTTATAATGATTGGCAAGGAGAGTTATATGAAAATATCTAATGAAATTATAAATATTGTTCCTGAAATAAAAAAATGGAGGCAACAATTGCATGCGCATCCAGAGCTTGGTTACGAAGAGGAATGGACATCTAATTTTGTTGCAGAAAAATTAGAATCTTTTGGCTTAGAGATTCATAGGGGGTTAGGAAAAACTGGCATTATTGGGGTTTTAAAGGGCCTTGACTCTACACTTGGTGGTGGAGGGAATAAGGCGATTGGTTTAAGAGCAGACATGGATGCTTTACCAATGACTGAAGAAAATGACTTTTCTTATAAATCAAAATTTGAAGGCCGCATGCATGCATGTGGTCACGATGGTCACACAGCTATGCTACTTGGAGCAGCTCAATTATTATCCTTAAAAAATGATTTCAATGGAACAGTATACTTCATATTCCAGCCAGCAGAAGAAGGTGGTGGTGGTGGTCTCGCAATGATGGATGACGGTTTGTTTGAACAATTTCCTATGGATAGTGTGTGGGGGATGCACAATTGGCCAGGTATGAATGAAGGTACTGTTGCTATACATAAAGGTTCTGTGATGGCTGCTGCCGATAAATTTGAAGTTACCATAATTGGAAATGGTGGTCATGCAGCAATGCCTCAAGCAACAAATGATCCTGTTTTAGCAGTCACTGCTATTGTTCAAGCTTTGCAGCAAATAGTTTCGCGTAAACAAAATCCACTTGATGCAGTTGTTGTTTCTGTAACTCAAATTAATGCAGGATCTGGATTTAATATTATACCTCAAAAAGCAGATTTTATTGGTACTATTAGGACTGTTAATCCTGATACAAGAATAAATGTTCATAAACAGTTTACAGAAATATGTAATGCAACGGCACTAGCTTATGGATGTGTAGCAGAGGTGTCTGTTATTAAAGGTTATCCAGTGACGGTAAATGACGTTCAATCTAGTGAAAAAGCAATTGAAGTTTCGTCCAATTTATTTGGTAAAGAATCAGTGAAAACTAACATGCCTCCTTCCATGGGAGCAGAAGATTTTGCTTACATGTTAGAAAAAATTCCAGGATCATATATTTGGTTAGGTGCAGGCGAGGGAAAGTCAGGTTGTATGCTTCATAATACTAAATACGATTTTAATGATAACATTATACCTTTAGGTATTTCATACTGGGAGCAATTAGTTAAATCAGAATTACCTCTTAGATAATATTAATAGACTTGTTTACAGTTTACTAATATATATCCATATATGAAAAACATTTTATTATTAATAATTGTGGCATCATGTGTTCTTATAATAATCACAATTTTTGCGATCAATCTGTGGTTGCAAATGTCAGACGTCGCAATTAGCTATAATGGTAAGATTGCTATCTTCTTGGGCGCTTTTTTTACTATATTGTTAGGTTCTGGTCTGATGTCCTTGGCTTTCTTTTCTTCTCGACATGGATTTGATGAGCAAGTGGACCATGATTTAGAAGATTTGTTCAAAAAATTCAAAGATCGTTAATATTTAGATAAATATTATTTTTTGTTTTTTCCGATAAATTAGGAGTTGCATCATACAAAAAATCTTTAAAGAATTATCCCAAAAAATATCAGATAATGAATTACAATTTTCGAATCTAAAATTTTCATCAATATTGAAGTTTAAAACAGAAATTTTAGCAGGCTTAACTGTTGCTCTAGCATTAGTACCTGAGGCTGTGTCTTTTTCATTTGTTGCTGGAGTTCATCCTTTAGTAGGCTTATACGCAGCTTTTATAGTTGGATTAATTACGGCTTTAATTGGAGGAAGGCCCGGTATGATTTCTGGTGCAACAGGTGCATTAGCAGTTGTTATGGTTGCTTTAGTTTCTTTACACGGTGTTGAGTATTTATTTGCCACGGTTGTATTAATGGGAATCTTTCAAATTACCGCTGCTTTTTTAAGATTAGGGAAATTTATTAGACTAGTTCCTTATCCTGTTATGCTTGGTTTTGTTAATGGTTTAGCTATTGTTATTTTTTTAGCTCAAATGTCCCAATTCCAAATAACAGATTTATCTGGAAACAAACAGTGGATGGAAGGACAAACTTTGCTAATTATGCTTCTGCTTGTAATTATTACCATGATTGTAATATGGGGGATGCCTAAAATAACTACTACTGTTCCAGCTCCTTTAGCAGGTATAATTTTCGTAGCTGTGCTTGTTATATCACTAGATATAGATGTTCCTCGTGTAGGTGATCTTGCTTCTATAAAAGGAGGGTTACCAACATTTCATATTCCATCAGTTCCTCTTAATACCGAAACTCTTTTAATAATACTTCCATATGCGTTGATTTTAGCAATAATTGGTTTGATTGAGAGTTTATTAACGCTCAATTTAGTGGGTGATATTACTGGAAAAATTGGAGGGGCGTCTCAGGAGTGTGTCGCTCAAGGTATTGCTAATATGGTAACTGGTTTTTTTAGTGGTATGGGTGGTTGTGCGATGATTGGTCAATCAATGATTAATGTAAAATCTGGTGGTCGTACAAGAATATCTGGTATTACGGCATCTTTGTTTTTACTTCTATTCATTGTAATTGGATCTTCTCTTATCGAGCAAATTCCCTTAGCAGCGTTAGTTGGTGTTATGTTTATGGTAGTCATTGGTACTTTTGCTTGGCAGAGTATTTTGGTTATTAAACGTATTCCAAGAACAGATGTGGTTGTTATGATAATTGTAACTGCCATTACTGTTATCTACGATTTGGCAATTGCTGTTATATGTGGAGTTATTGTTTCGGCTCTTGCGTACGCTTGGAATAATGCAATTCGGATAACTGGCAATGTTGCAATAGATGACAATGGTAACACAATTTATTATATAGAGGGCCCTTTGTTTTTTGGATCTGTCCAAGGCTTTTCAGAAATATTCAATATAGAAAGTGATACTGATATTGTGGTTGTTGATTTTATCAATAGTCGTGTCGTAGATCAGTCAGCGTTACAAGCAATAGAGGATCTTGCTGTTAAATATAAAAAAAGAAAGAAGCAGTTACAATTGAGACACCTGTCAACGGACTGTCATTCCTTACTAAGGAAGGCTGGTCAGTTAGTCGTAGATGCTGATGACGATCCTAGTTACGGTTTGGCTGTTGATTATGGTGTGAAACCAGGAGTTTTTGGAAAAACTCATTAATTTGTTCAATTCTGTTGCAGTCATATTTCAACACTTAACATTTTTTAAGACTTGACTCCTAGTTAATTTTATAGTAGAACAAAACGTGAACAAAATATGTCTGGAATTAAAAATGATGAATTTAGAAGTAACTAAAAAAATCCTAGCCCAAAATGGACACTATAAAACTCCTAATAAACTAGAAGTATTTAAACCGTGCTTAAATCGTTCTCAAACTTTTCCTCTTTATAGCTCTAAAGTTTCAGCGGGTTTTCCTTCTCCTGCAGATGATAATTTAGAAAAAAGTTTAGATTTAAACAGTTATTTAATTAAACGTCCAGCGGCAACCTTTTTTGTTCGTGTTAACGGTGATTCAATGATTAATGCTGGTATCAATGATAACGATATTCTGGTTGTGGATAGAAGTGTTAAACCAGCGCATGGAAAAGTAATTATTGCTGTTTTAGACGGGCAAATGACTGTTAAAAGATTATATAAGCGTCCTGGTAAAATAATATTGATGCCAGAAAATGACTTATACAAACCAATTGAAATCCAAGATCATATGAACATGGAAATTTGGGGAGTAGTTACAAGCTCGGTTCATTTTTTATGATATGTATGGATTAGTTGATTGTAATAATTTTTATGTTTCCTGTGAGCGAGTTTTCAATCCATCGTTGAGGGATAAGCCTGTCGTAGTATTATCCAATAATGATGGCTGTATTATTGCCAGATCTAATGAAGCAAAAACTCTGGGTATACCCATGGGTGCTCCATTGCACTTATATAAGACATTGATAAGGCAAAATAAGATTTTAGTATATTCTTCAAATTATACTTTGTATGGAGATATGTCTTCTAGAGTAATGAATTCACTAAATTATTTTGTACCTGATATGGAAATATATTCTATTGACGAAGCCTTTCTGAGTTTAAAAAAATTTAATAATAAAATTTTATTAGATGAAATGTTCACAATTAGACAATCTATTTATCAATGGACAGGTATACCTGTTTCAATTGGAGTAGGTCCTACTAAAACGTTAGCAAAGTTAGCAAATAAGATGGCTAAGAAACATTCGTCTAATGGTATTTATATTTTAACGATATCAAATCAATTAACTAATATATTAAATGATCTTCAGTTAGAAGATATTTGGGGAATATCAAAAGGTTGGGCTAACCGTTTGAAATCTATAGGAATTAATAATCCTCTTCAATTACAACAATCAGATCCTTGTAAGATAAGAAAGTTAATTTCAGTTGTTGGTGAACGTATTGTTTATGAGTTAAGAGGAAATTCTTGTCTTGCTTTAGAAGAGGTAGTGAATAAAAAATCTGTTACAGTTTCTAGATCTTTTGGCAAAATGATTAATGACAAATATAATCTAAAAGAAGCATTGGCAAATCATGTAGCAAGAGCAGCAGAGAAACTTAGGCATCAAGACTGTTTATGTGGAGAAATTTGTGTTTTTATTAATACTAATCGTTTTAGGAAAAAAGATTTACAATATAATAATAGTGCAACATTAATTTTTAACGATTTGACTAATAATACAGCTGTTATAATTCAACAAGCATTTAAGTTATTAGAAAGTCTTTATCGTCCAAATTATAATTACAAAAAAATTGGAGTTATATTACTTGATCTAAAACAAAGAAAAAAAGATTTTATAAATAGAGATTATATCATCCAGAGTAACTTATTCACATATACTAAAAATGAAAAGATAAATGCTAGTCAATCTGATATTCATATGAAAATTTTAGATGACATAAATGCTAAAATGGGAAAAATGACAATATTTTATGGTTCTCAAGGAATTATAAAGCAACGAAGAAGAGAAAAAAAAGAAGAAGACAAATGGAGAATGCGGTCTGGTTACAAATCCCCTTTCTATACTACCAATTGGAATGATATATTAAAAGTGTCATAGAATAATGGTAATACTAAGATTTGTTATTTGAAGGAAGAGGAATACAACTTAGACCTGAAGTCCATAGCTCTGCACAAACTGAACGTGCCTGATATTCAGCCAATTCAATAAATCTAACTCTCCATAAATATTCTAATTTCTTATTTTCATTGTTAGTTTTAGTTATTTTACTTAGAGAGGCTGGCAAATTACCAAGTTGTTCTGGAACAATGTTTCTAGCGTTACGGGCTGCTTTATGAGCATTTAATCTATTCTTAAAAGCACCTATTTGTATAAACCAGTTATCTTGTAAACTATTGAACGATGAAAGATTTATAACTTTAGAAGGGATACTAAAACTTTTCACATTTTTATCTACAGCAGCAAGTTTAGGACGATTTTTAGGTAGTTCTGATAGTTTTGCTATTCTAACAAGAGGTTTAGAAGGAACCGTTTTAAAGTATTTATTAAGTAATTTAATCATATGTTTGTCGCGTGATCGTGCTTTTTTACCGCCAAAAACAACACCGATAATCCTTTGACCATTTCTTTCTACTGAAGCTACAAGATTAAAACCAGAGGCATTAGTGTAACCTGTTTTGATGCCATCAGTACCAGAGTAACTACCTAATAAATTATTATGGTTAGTATATTTAATGCCTTTATAAACAAAAGATTTAGTTTTAAATAATTTAAATAAATTAGGATGATTTTTCCTAATGGCCATACCTAGAGTTGCCATATCTCTTGCAGTAGATAATTGTCCCCTATTAGGTAAGCCTGACGCATTTTTAAATATTGTACGACTCATACCTAGCTTTTTGGCTTTTATAGTCATTAGTTTAGCAAAATTTCTTTCAGATTTTCCTAAATTTTCTGCGACAACTGTAGCTACATCGTTTGCTGATTTAGTAATCAAAGCCAAAATAGTATTCTTAACGTTAATTTTAGAGCCTGCAGTAAGGTTTAATTTAGAAGGTGGTTGTCTTGTTGCACGTTTAGAAATTATAAATTTAGTGTTCATAGAGACTTTTTTAGATTTTAGTGCATCAAATATCATATATAAAGTCATGATTTTTGTTAAAGAAGCTGGATAATTTCGCGTATCACCATTGGTATTATGGTAAATACGCTTAGTCTTTTCATTTATAATAAAAGAAGCATATTTAGCATTAGCAGTAGATATAAAAATTAGAGAAGTTAAAATAAATATAGAAATTAACCTAAGCGTTTTTAAATAAGACATATTGTCTTTTTTGTATGATAAGATTTTATGGATATTAACCATATTAATATAATTTCTAAGCAAACTTTATATCTAAAGATAAAATTCAATAATATTTATTAGCATAAATATTAAAAAAATATAATCTAAACTAAATAAAATACACATCATTTAGATTACTTTTTTAACAAAACACTATATTTAGTATAAAATACAAGCAATAATTATGAAAGAGTATATTAAAAAAATTATTAACTTAAACTTGTTGAACGTTAATATTGTTATTATATTAATATAATATCTCTATTGATCTGAAAGTCCAAATACATTGAATAGTAATAAAGAGTTAAAATTTTACATAAAGCATAACATTATAATTATGCCATTATCAGTTATGAGTAAAGATAATGATGAGATTGATGGAAATACAAAATTGGCTACAAAGCCAAAAACAAAAATTCCATCGCTTTACAGAGTATTGATGATGAATGACGATTATACGCCAATGGAATTTGTGATTGAAGTTTTAGAAAAATTTTTTCAAAAAAATAGAGAAGAAGCAACTCAAATTATGCTTCATGTTCACCAACGTGGGGTTGGTGTTTGTGGAATTTATACATATGATTTAGCAGAAACAAAAGCAATGCAAGTTATGAATTATGCCCGTAAATATGAGCATCCTTTACAAGTACAATTAGAGAAGGAATAATAATGCTATCTAAATCCTTAGAAGAAACTTTAAGACGAGCAATGACAAATGCATCCTCGTTAAAGCACGAGTTTGCTACATTAGAACATTTACTTTTTGCTTTATTAGAGGATCAAGACGCAATTGAAGTTTTGAAAGCTTGTTCAGTAAATGTAAAAACTTTACAAGAGGATATAAATAAATATTTAAAAGAAGATTTAAAGGCAATTATCACTTCAGATACTGAAGCTGATACTCAACCTACAGCTGGATTTCAAAGAGTCGTCCAAAGAGCTGTAATACATACTCAGTCTTCAGGTAGAAATGAAGCAACTGGGGCAAATATTTTAGTAGCAATGTTTTCTGAAAGAGATTGTTATGCAGTTTATTTGTTACAGAAACAAGATATGAAACGGCTTGACGCAGTTAGCTTTATGAGTCATGGCTTAGCAAAGGACCCAAATTACTCAAAATCTACTGCACCCTCTGGTGCTGAAAGTGATGTAGAAGATACAGATATTAAAAAAAATGAGAAAGCTCTAGATAAGTATGCAGTAAATTTAAATGAAAAGGCAGCTGAAGGAAAAATTGATCCCTTAATAGGAAGACAACAGGAACTAGATAGAACTATTCAAGTTTTGTGTAGAAGAACCAAAAATAATCCTTTGTTAGTTGGTGATCCTGGAGTTGGTAAAACAGCTATTGCTGAGGGTTTGGCTGATAGAGTTGTAAAAGGAAATGTACCAGAAGTTTTACTAAATTCTGAAATATATGCTCTAGATATGGGTGCATTGCTTGCAGGAACTAGATATAGAGGCGATTTTGAGGAGCGACTAAAAGCCGTGATGAAAGAAATTGAATCGAATCAAAATGCCATATTATTTATTGACGAAATACATACCATAATTGGGGCTGGAGCTACTAGCGGTGGTGCAATGGATGCTTCTAATTTACTAAAACCAGCGCTACAGAATGGTGGCTTGAAGTGTATAGGTTCAACTACATACAAAGAATACAGAGGATACTTTGATAAAGATAGAGCATTAGTTAGACGTTTTCAAAAAATAGATATTTCAGAACCAAATATTGACGATACAGTAAAAATTTTAATGGGATTGAAATCTCGTTACGAACAACATCATAAACTAAAATTTACAAATATAGCTATTAAAACTGCAGTTGAATTATCTGCTAGGTACATAAATGATAGAAAACTACCCGATAAAGCTATAGATGTTATAGACGAAACAGCAGCAGCACAAATGCTGAAAAATAAATCTAAACGTAAGCGTATTATAGGTAAGGCTGAAATAGAAGAGACTATTGCATTAATTGCAAGAATTCCTCCTAGAAATGTCTCAACAGACGATAGAAAAGCACTTTCTAAGTTACAAGATGATCTAAAAAGAATGGTTTATGGACAAGACAAAGCAGTTACGGAATTGGTTTCAAGCATTAAATTGTCTAGGGCAGGTCTAAGAGAAGGTGAGAAGCCTGTTGGTTGTTACTTGTTCTCTGGCCCAACAGGTGTTGGTAAAACTGAAGTCGCAAAGCAATTAGCTGAGGCTACCGGTGTAAAACTCATCAGATTTGATATGTCAGAATATATGGAAAGACACACGGTTTCTCGATTAATAGGTGCTCCCCCAGGTTATGTAGGGTTCGATCAAGGTGGTCTTTTAACTGACGCGATTGATCAGAATCCTCATTCGGTACTATTATTAGATGAAATTGAGAAAGCGCATCCTGATCTGTTTAATTTACTTTTACAGGTTATGGATCATGGTAAACTAACGGACAATAATGGTAAGTCTATAGATTTTAGAAATACAATTCTAATTATGACTACTAATGCGGGAGCACAAGAATTATCAAAAGCAGCTATTGGTTTCAAACAAGAAAGTCGTGAAGGTGCTGATGGTGAGGCTATTGACAAACTTTTTGCACCTGAATTTAGAAACAGACTAGATGCAATAATCCCTTTTGGATATTTACCTTTAGAAGTTGTTCGAATGGTTGTTGATAAATTTATTATGCAATTAGAAGTACAATTATCGGAAAAAGGTGTTTCAGTCGTATTAACGGACAAAGCTCGAGATTGGTTAGCTACAAAGGGTTATGATAAAACATTTGGCGCCAGACCTTTAGGTAGAGTTATTCAAGAACATATCAAAAAGCCGTTGGCTGAAGAACTATTGTTTGGAAGATTAGTTGATGGTGGTATTGTTAATGTAGATTTATCAAAAGATAAGTTAATTCTTAAGACTGAAGGTTCAAGTAATAAAGATAAAAAGAAGAAAGCTACTGGATCTAAACTTAAAAGAAAAGATACACCTGAATTAACTTAATTTAAATATTAGAATATGGCAAACCTTGTTGATTGATTAGTTCTATTTGCCGGTCAATTTGTTTTGATTCTATTTGAACAAAATTTCTGACTGCTTTAGCAAAAGATTCATTTTGAATTAAATGACTGCTGTATATGGTTTCAGCAACGTACCCTCTTTGTATTTTATGATGCCCTTGGGCACCTGCTTCAACTATTTTAATATTGTTGTCTATTGCATATTCTATTGCCTGGTAGTAACAGAGTTCAAAATGTAAAAATGGAATATTAACTATAGAGCCCCAATTTCTTCCATAAAGCGTATCGCCGCCAATAAAATTTAATGCACCTGCTACAATTTTATTATCTTGTCTAGCTATGATTAACAAAATTTTATTTTTCATAGTCTTATTGATTAAGTAAAAAAAACTTTTTGTTAAATATGCTCCGCCCCATTTTTTATCTATAGTATTAAGATAAAAGTTATAAAAAGAATCCCACATTTCACTATTTAATTCATTACCAGTTACTTTTTGAATAATTAAGTTATTATTCAGAATAGTTCTTCGCTCTTTTCTAATAGCTTTTCTTTTTGAACTTTTTAATTTACTCAAAAAATCATCAAATGAGGTATAGTCTTTATTATGCCAATGAAATTGAAGACCTTTTCGCTTAATCCATTTTTCATTGTTCAATTTTTTACTGAAGTTGTCTGTAATAAAATTAATATGTGCCGAACTTAAATTATTATTTTGAACTATTACTTCAAACATATTTATTATTAACTCAAATATTTTATGATTATCAGGATTTTTTGGATCAATTAAAATTCTAGGCCCTGTTGCAGGAGTAAAAGGTATGGCGGAAAGTAATTTTGGATAATATTGACCACCAGCATTTTCAAATGCATTTGCCCAAGCGTGGTCAAATATATATTCTCCATAAGAATGCATTTTTAAATAATTAGGTGAAGCACCTATTATGCTACCTTTATTATTTTTTATTATTATGTGTTGAGGACTCCAACCAGTCTTAGCTGACACAGACTCTGAAATTTCTAATGAATTTAAAAAATCGTACGAGGTAAAAGGATGGTTACTCGTATTCAGTGAGTCCCATTCATTTCTATTAACGTTAGCTAAGCTAGATACTAGTTCACATTTCATCTACTGTATTTCAAGTAAAATAGTCTAATTTTCAATTTCAAAAATACCTTCAACTTCAACAGGTACGTTTAATGGAAGTGAAGCTGTCCCAACGGCAAAGCGAGAATGTTTGCCTTTATCGCCAAATATTTTTACAAACAAATCTGATGCACCATTAATTATTTTTGGTTGATCAGTAAAGTCTGGTGTTGATGCTACAAATCCTCCTAATTTGACAACCCTTTTGACTTTGTTGAGATTGCCGTCACAAGCAGATTTAAGCTGGCTCAGTAAAGCTTTGGCGCAAGCTTCCGCCATTTTTATACCGTCTTCTAGAGATACTGTATCTCCAACTTTGCCTTTTATAGTGAGTTCTCCATTTATAAAAGGCAATTGCCCTGAAATAAAAACTAAATTACCAGAAATTACATATGGTACATAACTGCCCGCTGGAGAACTTACCTCATCAAGCTGAATATTTAATTCTTCTAGTTTTTCGTTGATATCATTACTCATTTAAAATCCTTTGGCTTATGAACAACCGGAAGTTGCACCACACGTATTACATTTCATACATGTTCCATTTCTTACAAGTGTAAAATTACCACATTCACCACACGCTTCGCCTTCATAGCCTTTTATTTTAGCCTCAATTTCTTGAGCAAGATTTGGGGTCTTTGTTTCGTTAACAACAATAGTAGTAGTGTCATCATTATTTATTTCAACTTTATCTTCTTTAAGTGAAGTTGTTTGCGGCATTAGCGTTACGTTATTTGTGCCACCTGAGACAACTTTGAGCTCTCTTCTCACAAAACCTCTACTTGCTACTTTTTCTGAATTTAGGGCCTTGCTATTTCCTGAACCTGTAGTACTTGAATCTAAATCCTCTGGTCCTACGTGACCTAAGTCATTTCTATCTAGGTAAGATATGGCTAATTCTCTAAAAATATAGTCTAAAATCGATGTTGACATTTTTATGGTATCGTTACCAGTAACCATTCCTTGAGGCTCAAAACGAGTAAAAGTAAAAGCTTCTACAAATTCTTCTAAAGGCACCCCATACTGTAATCCAATAGATACGGCAATAGCGAAGTTATTCATCAATGATCTAAATGCAGCTCCTTCTTTGTGCATATCTATAAATATTTCACCTAACTTACCATTTTCGTATTCACCAGTTCTAAGATAAACTTTATGTCCTCCTACTATTGCTTTTTGTGTATAGCCTTTTCTTCTATGAGGTAATTTATCTCTTTCAGCTCTTACGAATCGCTCTACAATTTTTTCAACAAGTTCACTTGTACGTTTTGTTATGTCCTGTTCATTTGTGATGTTGTCTTGATCTTCACTGATATCATCTTCATCTAGTAAGGCGGAGTTTAGTGGTTGACTTAATTTTGAACCATCTCTGTATAATGCATTTGCCTTAATACCCAGTTGCCAAGAAAGCATGTATGCATCGCTACAGTCATCAATTGATGCATCATTTGGCATATTGATTGTTTTAGAAATTGCACCAGATATAAAAGATTGCGCAGCTGCCATCATTTTAATGTGACTGTTTACAGATAAAAATCTTTTGCCTATTCGACCACAAACATTGGCACAATCAAATACGTCAAGATGATCTTTATTTAAGTGGGGTGCACCTTCAAGTGTCATTGCACCACAAACATGAATGTTTGCAACGTCAATTTCTTCAGCAGTGAAACCTAAAAATTCTAACATATTAAATGTGAAATCATTCATCTGTTCTGTAGATAAGCCTAGTGTATTTCTACAAAAATCTTCGCCTAGAGTAAATTGATTAAATACAAATTTAATGTCAAATGCAGACTCTAACGAGTCTTCAATTAACTTGATTTCTTTGTTGGTAAATCCTTTTGAAATTAATGCATTGTGGCTAATTGTTTGACAATCTTTTAGGCTACCAACTCCAACCGCATATCTTTGCATATCATCAATTTGATCTGCGTCATATCCTAAGTGTGCTAAAGCTTCAGGAACCACTCGGTTTATAATTTTAAAATATCCACCACCAGCCAATTTTTTAAATTTAACCATAGCAAAGTCTGGTTCTATACCAGTAGTATCACAATCCATAACTAGGCCAATTGTTCCAGTTGGGGCTATCACAGTAGCTTGAGCATTTCTATATCCATTTTTTTCGCCTAGAGCTAAAGCTTTTGTCCAAGCCTCTTTAGCAGCAGAAATTAAATTTTGATCTGGACAATCTTTAGACATAAGAGGAACAGGATTAATAGATAAATCTTCATAGCCTCTAGTTTTACCTTCTGAAGCTCTTTTGTGATTACGTATAACTTTCAACATACTACTTGCATTTTCGTTATATTTTGGAAAAGAACCAAGTTCTCCAGCAATTTCCGCTGACGTTGCATATGAAATACCAGTCATTATAGATGTAAGTGCTGCACATATGGATCTTCCTTGATCACTATCGTAAGGAATACCCCAAGACATTAATAAACCACCAATATTAGCATATCCTAATCCAAGTGTTCTGTATTCATAAGATTTTTGAGCGATTTCCTTTGAAGGGAATTGTGCCATCATTACAGAAATTTCAAGAGTTAGTGTCCATAGCCTTGTAGTATATTCATATGCCTCTATGTCAAAAGAGGTGTCTTCTTTCTTGAATTGCAATAAATTGATGGATGCTAGGTTACATGCTGTGTCATCAATAAACATATATTCTGAACACGGGTTAGAAGCATTTATTCTTCCAGCTTCTGGACAAGTATGCCACTCATTGATAGTAGTGTCATATTGAAGCCCAGGGTCTGCACAGGCCCAAGCAGCCTCTGAGATTTTAGACCACAAATCGGGTGCATTAATTGTTTTGTGAACACCTCCATCTGTTCTTCTTATGAGGTCCCATTCACCTTTTTGCTGAACTTTTTCTAAAAATTCATTGCTCACTCTTACCGAATTATTAGAATTCTGCCCAGAAACTGTTAAATATGCCTCACTATCCCAATCTGTATCATAAGTTTGAAACTCAATTTCCTTAAACCCTTGACCAGCAAATTGTAATACTCTTTGGATATAGTTTTCTGGTATCATAACCGCACGGCAATTTAAGATTGCTTTTTTAAGTTCAATATTGATTTTAGGGTTTAATCTTTCTTTGTCACCATAACTATCTAAATTACATGCATCCATTATGGACTTTAAATTTTTAGCTGTTAATTTTGATCCTGCAACTAATGCAGCAACTTTTTGTTCTTCAACAACTTTCCAATTGATATATTCTTCAATGTCAGGATGATCTATATCAACGGTTACCATCTTTGCAGCTCTTCTCGTCGTTCCCCCAGATTTAATGGCTCCAGCAGCCCTATCACCAATTCTTAAAAAACTCATCATTCCTGATGATCTTCCACCACCAGATAAACCTTCGGTACGGCCTCTTAATTTTGAAAAATTTGATCCAGTTCCAGATCCATACTTAAAAAGTCTAGCTTCTCTAACCCAAAGATCCATGATTCCGCCCTCGTTTACGAGATCATCTTTAACAGATTGAATAAAACAAGCATGAGGTTGAGGATGTTCGTAGGATGATTGTGATTTCACTAATTTTTTAGTTTCAAAATCAACATAATAATGTCCTTGACTTGGGCCATCTATACCGTATGCCCAATGTAACCCAGTATTAAACCATTGTGGTGAGTTTGGTGCGCACATTTGAGCTGCAAGCATAAACCTCATTTCATCAAAATATATTTCTGCATCTTGTTCAGTAGTAAAATATTTACCTTTCCATCCCCAATAAGTCCATGTGCCCGCTAATCTATCAAATACTTGTTTAGCCGACTCTTCACCTTTATATCTTTTATCTTTTGGCATTTTATTTAACTTTTCTGTATCAGGCTCAGATCGCCATAACCAATTAGGAACATTGTTTTCTTCTACTTTTTTAACAAAACTGGGAACACCTGCTTTACGAAAATATTTTTGTGCAATTATATCTGCTGCCACCTGAGAATAGTTACCAGGAACTTCAATTTTTGGAGCACTAAAAACTATTGTTCCATCTGGATTTTTAATTTCACTCGAAGTAGTTTTGAACTCTAAACCTGCATAAGCATTGTTTCCTTTTTTTGTAAATTGTCTTTTAAATTTCATTTTTTTTTCCCTTTACAATAAAGAAAACAATAATTATGTATTTGTCAGGTTTTGTTACTGAAATCTCATAAACTCTTGTGGATAAATTGTTTAAATTTTAACAAAATGTTATGATGTCTACAATTTCCTATAAATAAACTCTTGTTTTTCCTTAATTTAATTTTATTTATTTGATT
Organism: SAR116 cluster bacterium AG-337-N21; assembly: GCA_003282145.1. GTDB lineage: Bacteria > Pseudomonadota > Alphaproteobacteria > Puniceispirillales > Marisalimonadaceae > Marisalimonas. The sequence goes on along the minus strand of QBZZ01000008.1, from coordinate 41,263 downwards.
TTCGTTAATTAATACGACCTGTGGATAAACACAATATATAGTAACAACGAATATTTAAACTACATGATTTAGTATGCATTCGTAAAGCGTATAATTCAATTTTTTTAATTTTTTTTTTAACTATCTAATTTTACTTAATTTTTCACTATTTAATAAAGAATTTAAAAATACAAAAATTATTACAATGAATATTTATTATTTTTGTAAATAAGTTATAATATTAACAAAAATGAATTAATTAGGAAGTCACTTTATGAGATATAGTTTAATTGAGATATTATTAGGAGCTATCGTTTTGCTTACTGCAATAGGCTTTTTAACTTTGGGTATGCAGTCAATAAATACTCAAAAAGATGGGTATAATATTTTGTTAATATTCGGTTCGACTGCAGGTTTAAAAAATGGAGATGATGTAAAAATATCTGGAATTAATGTAGGTAAAATCGCTGAATTAGAGCTTAATCAAGAAGATTATAATGCAAAAGTAAAAATTATTGTTAATAACGATATAAAAATCCCAGATGACTCTTCAGCCAAAATTGCATCTTCTAGTCTTTTAGGGGGTAACTTTTTAGACATAATACCCGGCTCGTCTGAACAACATTTAGGACCAAATGATGTTATATATGACACTACTGACACTTTAAGTTTTACAGATATGCTTGGAAAATTTATATTTTCAGGCAACAAAAAGTAACAAAATTATTCAGGTTTTTTGATGAAATTCATATATTTAATTTTTGTTATAATATTTGTTCTTTTTCCTAAAATTGCATTATCGTCTCAATGGATTGAAGGAAATAAATTGGTTATTCAAGGTCTTGATAAGATTACAGCAAGGATACAAACTTTTGAAGTAGATGTAGGTAAAACGTATAAGTTCGGAGTATTAGATATTTTTGTAGAAAGATGTGTTTTTTCAAAACCCATATTTAAACCTGAGTCGTTAGCATTTATAAAAATAAAGGATAATTCCGATAGACTTTCAGAGGTAAAATTTAGTGGATGGATGTTTGCATCTAGTCCAGCTCTTAATGCTTTAGAGAATCCTGTTTATGATGTTTCGATCCTTGATTGTAAAAAAATTGATAAACAATTAAAAAAATCTTCATCAGTTGAAGGTAAATGATAAAAATCTGTTTTTAATCTTATGGCTTCATCAAGATCTTGTTTGAATTTAGTTTTGTTAATTTCATATGCACCAAACTGTATCAAATGATCATTTAGAAATTGGACGTCTAATATTTTAAAACCACTTTTCCATAATCTCGCAACTAGGTTTAATAAGGCAATTTTACTTCCATTTGAAACAGAACTAAACATTGATTCTGCAAAAAAAACTGCTCCTAAAGCAACTCCGTATATCCCTCCGATTAGTTGATTGTTTTGCCAACATTCAATTGAATGTGCATATTTTAAATTATTTAGGGAAATAAATAAATTTTCTATTTCATTGTTTATCCAAGTCTCTTTTCTGTTTATAGTTGCACATGATCTTATTACATCTGCAAAAGCTTTATTCATAGTTATCTTAAAAGGTCTTTTTTTTGCAAAACGAATAAGACTTTTTGAAGCCTTAAATTTATTGATTGGTATAAGAGCCCTATATTCAGGATCAATAAAAACAATTTTTTCATCTTTTCTGCTCTCAGCCATAGGGAAAATACCAAGAGTATAAGCTCGAACTAATTGTTCAGGTGAGATTGATAAAGGGTTTCTAGTACTCAAGTATATTTTCTTACATTACTAATGAATATTAATAGGAACTTAATAATTTATTTTCTAACCATCTGATGTCGTATGAGCCTTTTTTCATTACTTCGGTATTTAGAATATCTCTATGCAAATCTATGGTTGTAGAAATTGGTTCTATCACGATTTCTCTTAAAGCTTGCTTAAGTCTTAGAATGCATTGATCTCTGTTATTTCCATGCACAATTAGTTTGGCAATTAAACTGTCATAATATGGGGGAACTTCGTATCCTGAGTATATGCAAGACTCAATTCTAACACCAAGTCCACATGGAGAGTGAAATTGTAAAATTTTACCTGGAGAAGGTATAAATGTTCTCGGGTCTTCGGCATTGATTCTACATTCAATGGCATGACCATTAATTTTTACATCATTTTGTTTGAAGGATAATGGTAGTCCAGCTGCGATCATTATTTGTTCTCTTACTAAATCTATTCCTGTGATTGCTTCTGTAATGGGGTGTTCTACCTGAAGTCTAGTGTTCATTTCTATAAAGAAGAATTCATTATTTTCATATAAAAACTCAATGGTACCTAATCCTAAATATCCCATTTTTGATACAGCATTTGAGGCTATCTCACCTATTGTATTCCTTGTTTTATTATCTATTGCAGGTGAAGGGGCCTCTTCAATAACTTTTTGATGACGTCTTTGAATAGAACATTCTCTTTCGCCAAGATGAACGGTATTACCAAATTTATCAGCCGCTATTTGTACTTCTATGTGTCTTGGATTTTGAAGATATTTTTCAATATATACGCGGTCATCACCAAATGCCGCTTTTGCTTCACTTTTAGCAGCTGTAAAAGCTGATTCAAGTTCTTCTTCATTTAAAGCAACTTTCATTCCTCTGCCACCACCTCCAGAAGCTGCTTTAATTAAGACAGGGTAACCAATTTTTTTGGCCTCTTCATAAGCATTTTCAAAATCATAAATATTATCTTTAGAACCAGGAACAAGAGGTATCCCTAGTTTTTGGGCTGTTATCTTTGCCTCTATTTTATCTCCCATGCATCTTATATGTTCCGGTTTTGGTCCTATAAAAACAATATTATGGGCTTCAACAATTTCAGCAAACTCTGGATTTTCAGACAAAAAACCAACACCCGGATGAATAGCGTCAGCTCCGACTAATTGAGCGGCAGTTATTATTGCTGGGATATTCAAATATGATTTTGAAGATGGAGCAGGGCCGATACATACACTTTCATCGGCTAATCGGACATGTATTGCGTCATTATCTGCTGTAGAGTGAATAGCAACGGTTTTGATATTTAGTTCTTTACAGGCCCTTAAAACTCTTAAAGCTACATCACCTCGGTTTGCAATTAAAATCTTTGAAAACATGACGAACCTATTACTCAATCACTACCAGTAATTGATTGAATTCTATTGGTTGGCCATCTTCAAAACCTATGTGAACTATTTTTCCAGATTTATGTGCGGTAATTGAATTCATTACTTTCATAGCCTCAATAATGAGTAATGTATCGCCGATTGACACTGAAGAATTTAATTTAATAAACGTTTCCTTACCTGGCTCTGGGGACGAATACGCTGTGCCAACCATTGGCGAATTAACTGCACCAGGGTGTTTGTTATTAAACTTTTCAGGTTTTTCTTCTATTATGATATTATTTTCTGAAATATTAGCTTTGGGAGTTTTAACAATAGTTTTTTGAGGACTTGGTGAATTATTGAGATTATTTTTAATTTTTATTTTAAAATGCTCAGCTTCATATTCTAATTCTGACAAATCACTCTTATTAACAATATCGACAAAGTCTTGAACTATATTAAGGTTTTCTTTATGCGAATTCTTCTTATTCATTATTTCACCTATTTTTTTGTTCAGTCTTTTATAAGCTCATGAATTGCATCTACAGCAAGCATATATGAGTTCACCCCTAAACCAGCGATTATACCTGTGACAACTGGAGAAATATAAGATTTATGTCGAAAATTTTCTCTAGCGTAAACATTAGTTATATGTATTTCAATTTTAGGACCATTAAACATACTTAAGGCGTCAAAAATACCGATAGATGTATGTGTTAATGCACCAGCATTAATTATAACTCCACATCCATCATCTATCGCTTTATGTATTTCACTAATTAATTCACCTTCTATATTTGACTGAAAAAAATGTAAGTCTAAGCTATAATCTTTACATTTTTCTAGACATATAGATTTAACAGTTTCCAATGAAGCTTTTCCATACTTTTCGGGTTCTCGTCTACCGAGAAGATTCAAATTTGGTCCATTAATAATGTATAGTTTTTTTTTCAAAATTGTCCTCCAAAATCTGAATAAAATTTAAAATTGTCGATTTTAAGACACTAAGTAAAATAAATTATTTCCCCCGGAAAATTTTTATCATTTGCTTTAAATTACTTTTTTGTAAAGCGCCAGGATGTATGATATCCCCAATAATAAAAGCTGGAGTTCCATTTAAATTTAGTAATTTAGCCACGTTTCTATTTTTCTTAAGTTTGTTTTCAATTTCTTTGCTTCTCATATCAATTTTTAGTTGATTGATATTAAGACCAGTTTTTTCTGCAATATTAAAAATTACATCTTCTGTTATTCTACCTTTTTGTTTCATAAGTGATAGATGAAAATCAATATATAAACCTTGCTTTTCTGATGCAAGGGCAGCGGTAGCTGCAATATATGAACTTTGTGACAATATAGGCAGTTCAACAAAAACAAAGTCGACTTTTTTATCTTCAGAAATAACGTCCAAAATTGTGTTCACAACTGATTTACAGTAGCCACAATTATAGTCAAAAAATTCATATATTATTATATCAGAATTTTTATTAAAAATACCAGGATTTTTGATGTTTTGAAGTAAAGTAATAGCATTATTTTTTTTGTTTATTTCAACTGTTTTTTTATACTCTTCAAGAGTAGATTGAATCAGTTTGGGATTTTTAATTAAATAATTTTTTATAATTTTTTCGATTTCTTCTGTTTTAATTTCATGAGCATAAGATGGAAAAATAAGTAAAAAAACGGAGGTCAAAATTAGAAGTAATACTTGAATTTTTTGTTTCATATTAGAATCTTTCAAATAATAAATAAATTATTTTTTTATTTTTATTCTTGCTAGAATGTCTGCACCTCTAAGTTTGTAAGAGGTAGGTATAGATGGATCATCATTTGCTAAATCTACATATTTCTTTGCTTTAATAAAGTTTTTTTTAATTAGAGCTTCTTCAGCTAAAGCAATATATGAAATACCTATTCTATTGACTTTATTAGATGCTTTTGCTAATAATCTCCATAAATAGCTCCATTTGGGATTGTTTTGGAGTAATTGTTCTAAAAGGATAATAGAATTGTTTAAATATTTCTTTTTATTTGTTTGAATATATGATTTCACTAAAGAGAATTTAATAAGATCAATAGATGGAGTAAATTGTTCATTAACAGTTTCAATAGCTTTTTTATACTCAGTTATTGCTTTTTCAAAACTTCCATTTTTAAAATAAATATCTCCAGATAATTCAAAAAAGTATGGATAATTTTTATAATTATTTTCTAGAGTATTTAGATATTTACGGGCTAAATCATATTTTCCAGCTTTATAAGACGATATCACTCGAGAATAGTTCAATAAAATTTTATTGTAATTTTGTTTATTTTTTAAAATTTTATTTGGTTCACTGTTATATGAATTAATTTTATTTTTAATGTATTCCAATGAAATTTTATTGTTATTAATTAATATGTTCTGAGTTTCGTTTGTAGTATATTTCATTCTAGATTTATATTTTTTTAACTGATCTAGTCTTTGCTTAGAAAATGGGTGTGATCTATAATAGCCTGTGAATGAATTTTCATTTAATGCCTCATTATCACTTAAATTAAGTAATAAGCGCTCTAAACCATCAAAAGGAATTTTCTTCTTTAGCATTATATCAAATGCAAATCTATCAGCTTGTTGTTCTTGAATTCTAGAAAATTGTAGTGAAGATTTTGTAGCCAGATCTTGTGATCCTACAATTAAGCCAATTGCTGAATTTGCATCTAATTTTCCACTTGCAGATAGTGCAATACCAAATATCGAAGCAAATTTTCCATAATTAGATAAACTTTTATTATTGATAGATCTCGAACTATGATGGTTTAAAGCCAAATGGCCAATTTCATGAGCAAGAACACCTTGTATTTCGCTTATTGATTTAGATTTTTTTATTAAACCTGTATTTACATAAATTTTATTTGAGCCAGTCACAAAAGCATTATATTGATCATTCAAAATTAACCTAGGGTAATAAATATTATTTTTAAGTTTTTTATCAATTATAGTTTGTATAACTTTATGTAAAAAAAACTCTATTTCTGCATCTCTAACAATTGAAATACTTTGAGCGGTATATGCTTGTTTTGAAACAAAAATTAAAATTATAATTAATAATATTTTTATGTTGACCACCAACCTTTTTTCTTTGTTTTGTCAGAATTTAATTTTCCATCCACTTTCATAATTTCTATTGGTGCAGATGATTGTATTTTTCTCAAATCAATCTTATCTTCAGCTGTTTTCTCGAGTTTATCTTGATCGTTTTTAATTTTTGTATCTGTTTTCGTTTTTGATTTTCGAATTATTTTCTTTTTTGAATTTTTTTGCTTTGCATCAATTTTTTTAGTATTAACTTTTTTTGTTTTTAGCTCTTTATTTTCATCTGAAGCTGTTTCTTTGGCTTTATCATTTTTAGATTCGTCTATTGAATTAGAGGAATTATTAATTTTAGTTTTATTTTCCTCTTTTTTTCTTTTTTTAACAGGTTTTTTGCCCCTTTTCTTTCTAATTTGTTTTTCATCGTTATCAGATGATGAGATGTCTTTCCTATCTTCAGTAGAATTATTTTGTTTAAAATTATTTTTTTTAATTACTTCTAATTTTTTTAAGGGTGGAATAATTGTATTATCATTTATAAAATTAATTGATATTCCGTATCTAATTTCAATTTCATTAAGATGAGACCTTTTATTATTTAAAATGTGAATGATAATATCTGAGTGTGCCGAAACGCTTATTGCCATATTTTCTTCAGAACTACATTCTTCTTCGATAGATCTCAAAATTTGAATTGCACTTACTTCTATTGATTGAATTCTACCTGATCCTCCACAATGTGGACATAATTCTGAAGAGTTTTCTACTATAGAGGGTCTAAGGCGTTGTCTTGATAATTCAAGGAGGCCAAAATTACTGATTTCCCCTATTTGGATACGTGCTCTATCTTTTCGCATGGTCTCTTTTAATTTTTTTTCCACATTTGTGCGGTTTTTATTTTCTTCCATATCAATAAAATCAATGACTATCAAACCCGACAAGTCTCTTAATCTTGCTTGGCGAGCAAATTCCTCTGCAGCTTCAAGGTTTGTTTTTAAAGCAGTATCCTCAACAGATCTTTCTCTTGTTGCTTTTCCTGAATTAACATCAACCGCAACTAAGGCTTCTGTTTGATCGATAATTAGATAACCACCAGACTTAAGTGTTATTTTAGGATTAAAAATATCATGTAATTGAGAATCTACTTTATACTTTTGAAATAATGGATTTTTATCGTCATTATATTGTTGAACTTTTTTTGCATGACTTGGCATTAATGATTTCATGTAATTTTTACATACTTTGTAAGCTTCATTCCCATCAACTAAAACTTCATCGATATCGCTGTGATATAAATCTCTAATAGCTCTTTTAACTAACGATCCTTCTTCATGAATAAGAAAAGGTGCATTAGATTCAAGTGTTAAATTTTTAACATTTTCCCATATAATTTTTGAATTAGAGTAATCTCTCTTAATTTCAGTTTTTGTACGTTTACTTCCTGCGGTTCTAACTATAACAGCCATTCCAGTAGGAACATCAAGTTCGTCAACGACTTTTTTTAACCTCTTTCTATCAGTAATATTGACAATTTTTCTACTTACTCCTCCACCTCTTGGAGTGTTTGGCATTAGTACACAATACCTACCCGCTATTGAAATATAGGTGGTCAAAGCAGCCCCTTTTGTCCCACGTTCTTCTTTTACTACTTGGACTAATAAAATTTGTCGACGTGCTATTACTTCTTGAATTTTATAATTTCTGTAGAGATTTTTTTTGACTTTTTTAAGATCTTCTTCATTGTAATCGTATACACCGTCTTCATTAATATTTTCATTTAATTTTAATTCTTCATCAGTCTGGGCTGATGCTTCAGCTATTAACTTTTTCTTATCCTCGACTGGAATTCTGTAATAATCTGGATGGATTTCGCTAAAGGCTAAAAATCCCTGTCTATTTCCACCATACTCTACAAAAGCTGCTTGAAGACTAGGTTCAACTCTAGTGACTCTTGCAAGATAAATATTTCCTTTCAGCTGCCTTCTTGAGTGAACTTCATATTCAAAATCATCTATTATATCATTTGTGGTAGTTATAACTCTAGTTTCTTCTATTTGTCTCGCATCAATTAGTAAACGTTTACTCATAATTCCTCTCCAAATCTATGTGCGATCAAAATAATTCAATAACACATTATCAATATGAATGAGTATTTATGGAAATTTAAAGTAAATACATTTAAGTATGAATAATTAATATTTAAATGTAATAACTATATCTGTGATATTTTAAAAATAAAAAACCTTTTAAATAAATAATATAACAACAACTTTCTCATAAATGATAAAGTAAGATTTGATTTAAACTCATTCTATTTAAACACATGTTTTGTGTTTCAGTAAATTTAACTATAATTCTATATCTTTCTATTAACTTCATAAACACTAAATCAAATAAATTCCATAGGAACTTATATAACTTTAACCTAATCAAGACAAACTTTATTTTTTGTAGTATTAAATTATGAACAAAATTATTTTAACCATTAAGTAGTATTGTGATAAAATTTAAAAATAACATTAATAGTTCACTTTTATTTTTTATTTTTCTGACTTCACTAAATTTAATTAACTCGATTGGATTTGCCGATCAAAAAAGGAAATTAGATAAAGTTTATACAAGTTGTGAAATTCAAGAGAATAAAATTATATGTTTTAACATTAATGAAAATGATAATTTCAAAGTTAACTTGTTAGATAATCCATATAGGATAATATTAAATTTTGAAAAAAAAATTATTCTTCATAATAAAAAAATTACAAAAAAAAAATTAATCAAGAATGTAAAGTTTAATAATGAAAATATATCTGGGTCTATATTGGTTCTAGAATTGAAACAACCCGCAATTATTTCCAATATTATAATGTATGATAATGCAAATAGTCGTGATTTTTCTAATTTAAAAATCCAGTTTTCAAGGTCAAGTGTTACTAATTTTGCTATTGCTAGGCACGTATTAAAAATTAATGATGGAAACATTTTATCTCTTGAAAAACAAATCAATGATGTAAAAAGTAAAAAAACTTTCAAATCTAAATCAATCGAGTTCCCAAAGATAAAACCAAAAAGTCTTAAAAAGAATTTTTCAAAAAATAAATATTTTGTATTTATCGATCCAGGCCATGGTGGTAAAGACCCAGGAGCTATAGGTCATTTAGGCACTTTAGAGAAAAATATAACGTTAAAAACATCTATTATGCTAAAAGAGGCTCTAAAAAAATATAAAAATATACATACGGTATTATCTCGAGATAAAGATATATATTTACCTTTAAAGGAAAGAACAAACTTAGCAAAAATAAATAATGCAGATATTTTTATTTCTATTCACGCAGATTCTAGCAAAAATAAAAAAGCTAAAGGAATTTCTGTATTCAGTCTTTCTGATAAAGCTTCCGATAAAGAGGCTAAAATGTTAGCTAAAAGAGAAAATGAAGTTGATAATTTTCTAGCTAATAAGAATAAAATTAGAGACCCAATTATATTTGACACTTTGATTAAAATGTTTCAAAGAAAAGCAATGAATGATAGTTCATATCTAGCAAAAAAAATTCTTTCAAATCTTGAAAAAACAAAATTAGCTGTAAATAGAGGGCATAGATTTGCAGGGTTTTCAGTTTTAAAATCTTACGATATTCCTTCTGTACTCATTGAAGTTGGGTTTTTATCAAACAAACAAGAAGAAAAAAAAATGTTAAGTACTAAATATTTAAAAGAACTAAGTAATGGTTTAGCAGTAGCAATAAAAAACTATTTTAATACCTATAAATAATAAACTTGTCCTAAAAATGTCTAATTTAATTTATATAAAGAATTATGAAATTTTTTGCTTATCTTTTAACTATCTCATTTTTATTGTTATTATCAGGAATAATAATTTTCTTTTATGGCTTGTGGTACTTTGGGAAACAACTTCCAGATTATAAAGAATTATCAAAATATAATCCAAATGTAGTTACTAGAATTCATGCAGGCAATGGAGCACTTCTTGCTGAGTATGCTATCGAGAAAAGAGTTTTTGTTCCAATTAACGTAATTCCAAAAAGTGTTATTAATGCATTTATTTCAGCTGAGGATAAAGAATTTTATAATCATTTCGGCTTGGATATAAAAGCTACTCTAAGAGCATTATTGACCAATGTTAAAAATATAGGTTCGGGAAAAAGACTAATTGGAGCGTCAACAATTACTCAGCAGGTTGCTAAAAACTTTTTATTATCTTCTGAGGTGTCTTTTGAAAGGAAAATAAAGGAAGCCATATTGGCAATTCGGATTGAAAGAGCATTTTCCAAAAATCAAATTCTAGAATTATATTTAAATGAAATTTATTTAGGTTTCAAATCTTATGGGGTTGCGGCTGCAGCGTTGAATTACTTTGACAAGAGTTTAGATAATCTTGATTTGGCCGAGTCAGCTTTTTTAGCTGCTTTGCCAAAAGCTCCAAATAATTATAATCCAATTCATAAAACCAAAAATGCGGTTTATAGAAGAAATTGGGTTTTAAATCAAATGAATAAAAATGGTTACATTGATAAGCAAACAAAAGAAATAGAGAGTAAAAAACTAATAAATATCCGTAAATTAAGTGGTATTGACGAAGGTTATGCACCTTATTTTACTGAAGAAGTAAGAAAAATTTTGTCAAAAGATAAAAAAATAGGATCAAGACTGTATACAAATGGTTATTCAGTTAGGACTACTTTAGACCCTCTAATGCAACTTTATGCTGATAATTCACTCATAAATGGATTAGAGAATTTGGATAAAAGACAAGGTTGGAGAGGTCCAATTGCTAATCTTGATTTATTAAATTTTAAAAAAGATGCAATTACTAAATATTTACAAAATATTCAACTTAAACTTCCCAAAAACAGGCATGCGGCTATTGTCACTCAGGTAAATGAAGGTTTTATAAAAATTTTATTACTTAAAGGAATGTCAGCAGAGATAAAATTCTTAAATGCAAATTGGGCTAGACCACAGACGATTAAAAAAGATAACAAAAACAAATTAAACATTTATTTAGGAGCTAAGTTTAAAAACTTTAAGAAATTTATTAAAGTTGGGGATGTAATTATAGCTAAAAAAAATAATAATCAAGGAAACGTCTTTTACTCTCTTTCCCAGATTCCCAATGTGAATGGAGCAATTGTTGCTCTTGATCCCCACACTGGAAGAGTATTAGCAATGAGTGGTGGATATAACTTTGAAAGAAGTGAGTTTAATAGATCTACCCAAGCAAAACGTCAACCAGGTTCTGCGTTCAAACCATTTGTATATTTGGCAGGTTTAGAGAGATTTTACAAACCTACAGATCTGATTTTAGATGCAGCGTTAGCTTATGATCAATGTTTAGGTTGTAAAAAATGGAAACCTGCTAATTATACTAAAAAATTCTATGGCCCTAGCCCAATGAGACTTGGTATTGAAAAATCAAGAAATCTCATGACTGCTAGACTTGCTATTAAACTTATTCAAGAAGAAGAGCTAATTAAAAATTATATTGAAAAGGGCTATAAAAATAAATTAATCGGAGAAAAATTAAAAAAAGATATTCAATTTGTCAATTTTATGGTTAGTTACATTACTGAAAAAAAGAAAAACACAGAAAAAGTTAACAAAAAAATCATAGAAGATTTTTCTACAAAGCATAATCTTAACAAAAAACAATTACTTAGATATATAAACCAAAATTTAAATGTCGATCAAATATATAATAAAATCTTTGTAAATGAAGAATTAATAAAGAATTTAATAAAATCTTTATCTACTAAAAATATCATTCAAGATTATGCAAGTAAATTTGGAATTAGTAAAGATTTGCCTCCATTTTTATCAATGTCTTTGGGAGCAGGTGAAACTGATTTACTAAGTTTAACTAATGCTTATGGCATGATAATTAACGGAGGAAAAAAAATTACCCCAACTTTAATTGATCGTATTCAAGATAGAAGAGGTGTTACTATTTTTAAACATGACAAGAGAAAATGTGAAAATTGTAATGGTCAGCACACAAATTCTAAAAATATTCCGTTAGTAGCAATCAAAGACACAAGGAAGAAAGTTATCTCATCATCCTCTGCTTATCAAATGGTATCAATGTTAAAAGGAGCAATAGATAGGGGCACAGGCATTGTTATAAATTCACTGGGGAAAAACCTAGCTGGCAAAACTGGAACAACGAATTCAAATACGGATGCATGGTTTATAGGTTTTTCAAGTGACCTAGTTGTTGGGGTATTTGTAGGGTTTGATGATCCAAGACCACTAGGTTTCAAAGAAACAGGCAGTTCAGTTGCTGCGCCAATATTTAAAGATTTTATGAAAGAAGCACTTCTGAATATTCCAGATATTCCATTTAGGAGACCACCAGGAATAAAACTTATATCTGTAAACCCCGATAATGGTCTTCAAGTAGGTGCTAAAGACAAAAAATCTATTTTGGAAGCTTTTAAGCCAGGACAATTTCCAAATTTAAGCTATGATAAAAATCTTACAGACTTAAAAAACTCAAATACAATTATAAAAAATCTTTCGCCTCTATATTAATTCTGTAGGGAACAAGTTATGCAAACCGAAATTCAAGTAAAATTTAAAGATATTGACAATGGTTTAACTATTTTAAAAAAACATTTTAATTGGGAACAGTCTTTAAATCGAACTAAAGAATTAGATGAATTAATTGAAACTGAAAATTTTTGGAGAGACTCATCTAAAGCTCAAGCAATTATGAGAGAAAAAAAACAAATTGAAAAAATTTTAGATCATATAAAATTTATCGAAATTGAGAAAAGTAATTTATATGAGCTTATAGATCTAGCGGAGGAAGAAAATGATAGAGAACTAATTGACGAAACAATTTCTCAAATAGATAGTTTAGTAAAAAAATGTGAAAAACTTCAGTTGGAAAGTTTGTTATCTGGGGAAGCTGATACAAACAACTGTTTTATCGAAATACATGCTGGGGCAGGTGGTACAGAAGCTCAAGATTGGGCTTTAATGTTGCAAAGAATGTATTCAAGATGGTCAGATAAAAAAGGATATGAAATTTCAACTATTGAAGAAAGCTCAGGAGATGAGGCAGGTATTAAATCTTGTACTTTATTAATAGAAGGGTTTAATGCATATGGTTGGGGAAAAACAGAGTCAGGTGTTCATAGATTAGTAAGGATATCTCCATTTGATTCTTCATCAAGAAGACACACTAGTTTTGCTTCAATATGGGTTTATCCCCAAATTACTAACGAAATAGATGTTGAAATTGAGGAGAAAGATTTAAGAATTGATACTTATAGAGCTTCTGGTGCAGGTGGGCAACACGTAAATAAAACTGACTCCGCAATAAGAATTACCCATTTACCAACAAACACGGTAGTACAATGTCAGAATGATAGATCTCAGCACAGAAATAAAGCTCAAGCAATGTCCATGCTAAGAGCAAAATTATATGAAATTGAGTTGAAACGAAGAGAGGAAGTTAATAACAAAAGCACGAGCGAAAAAGGAGAAATAGGTTGGGGAAGTCAAATAAGATCTTACGTTCTCCATCCTTATCAAATGGTCAAAGATCTACGTACAAATGTAGAAGTAGGCAACACCCAATCTGTACTAGATGGCGATATAGATATTTTCATTGAATCTGCCTTAGCATTAAAAGTTGGAATGAAAAGATAAATCAATTATTAAGACTTTTTACAGTATCTAAAACCTCTTCTGCATGACCAGGAACTTTAACTTTTTCCCAAATATTTGTTATTATTCCTTTTTCGTTGGATAAAAATGTAGATCTTTGAATACCCATATATTTTTTCCCATACATAGATTTTTCTACCCAAACACCAAATTGTTCACATACGTCATTTTCAAAGTCAGCACCAAGTTCACAAGTAAGATTATATTTTTCTCTAAATTTACCCTGTTTTTTTGGATTATCTTTAGAAATACCAATAACAATACAATTTAATTTATCAAACTCATGTTGTAGATTTGTAAAAGCAATTGACTCAGCTGTGCAGCCAGAAGTATCCGCTCTAGGAAAAAAGAAAACAACAATCTTTTTTCCTTTATAATTTGAAATTTTAAAATCGCCTTTATCAGTTAGAATTTCAAACTTAGGTATTTCGTCATTTATTTTTATCATTAATAAGATCTCTTATAATTAGTATTAAAACTCATATTAAGTTATATTATATCAAAAGAATATATCAACTAAGATTTATCTAACATTATACAAAATAGGAAAGATGATGAAAAAAGTTATAATTCTTCTTCTGATATTACCTTTTTTTATATTTGGGATAGTCACAACAATGTTTGTTTATTCAGAACAAACACAAAATTTTATAATCAAATCATTTAATTTGAAAGGTATTCTTAACAAAAAGATAAAAAGATTTATTTCAAGAAAAATTAATGATGAAAATATAATAATTGAAATTAGTTCTATAAAGATATTGAAACCTAACTGGCCTAATATTGTAAAAATCGAATTGAATGATACAAAAGTTCATACAATTGATCAAAAAGAAAAATCAAATATTAAGCTAATTGAATTAGGGTTTTCGTATAATTTCTTTTTTAGAAATATTTTTTTTAATAAAGATAATCTTGAATTTAGTTACCTAAATTTTAAAGATTTATCTTTGCACGGAAAATTAGAGGAAAATAAATTTATACCAGGGCCATTATTTAAAATTTTTTTATCAATAAACCAAAAAGGTTTTGATGAAAATCACTCATTAAAAAAATTATTACAAAATAAAATCATAATCGGAAATATTAGCCTTTTAATCTCAGATCGGAGAGAAGCACTTAAAAAAAGTGTTTTAAAAATTAATTGTGAAAACGTCTTTGTTTCAAAATATTTAAACAATGCCCGCTCACTCAACATGAATTGTAGTAAAAATAAAAGATTAAACTTTTCAGTAAAAGCTATCTTTTTGGAAAGTTTTAATAAATTTAACCTTAACGTAGAAACTATCGACCATAAATTATTTTTAAGTAATTTTTTGAAAGAAAATTTAAAATTTGAAACAGAGACTATTTCTGGCTTTTTAAAGGGTAGATTTAATATTGTTACGGATAAGAATTTTAATGTAGAAAGTTTTAATTTCTTATCAAAGAAATCAAATTTAATTATAAAAAACAATGAAGATATTATTTTAAATTCAGAATTTAGTGGTAAATTATTATGGAACAAAAAAGATGGATTGTTGAAGATTAATGATTTATCAATAGGCGATGTAATATTAGCGTACTCTGAGATAGATTTTGCTTCTAAAACTGGTTTTTCTAATTTTGTAATTAAAAGATTATCAACAAAAATATTAAAAAAGCATCTAAGTTATTATAAAAAATATTATAGTTCATTCGTTAATTTAAACGTTTTAAAACGATATAATGATAATTTTAAAGGTGGTAGTTTAAATAACGTAAATTTAGATTTAAATTTTTCATTTTTTAAAAAAATTAATATTTTCAAAATAAGTGGGCGGTCAAAATTCAGTAATATTTGGTTTGAACACAATGACAAAATTTTTAAAAAAGTATTTTGCACTATATCTGGCAACTTTAAATTTGAAGTGAATAAACATAATAACGAAATAATAACTGACCAAAGTTGGGCAAATATTGATTTAAATGCTTCGACAGGTTTTTTATTATTAAGGGGGAATAACTTAGATTATAAATTCGATGAAGCCAATATAAAATTAAAAATCCATAATAATAATTCTATTATTAGTAAAGCTAAATTTAAAAAAGATAATTTACAGTATTCAATTGATGAAGTTGAAATTAATGGAAGTAATTATAGTATTAAAAAAGTAATGTTATTTAAAAATGATAAACTTCAATATGTTTTAAAAGACACAGTAATTAAAAATCAATTTATTAAAAAAAGTCTTCTGAGGATTAAAAATAATAAGGAATTTTCTGATTATTTAAAGAAAAATTTTAATATAGATTTTATTGGTGATACTGAGCTTAATCTTAGATTGACAGGAGATATCAGAAATTTAAATCTAAACTTAAAATTAAACTCAGACTTAACTGATTCAGATTTAAAAATAAATTATCTAAACCTCATAAAGAAAAAAAATATAAAATCCTCAATAAAAACTGAAATTATTTATCAAAATGGTAAACTTGCATTTATAAAGGATATAAATTTAAAAAAAGAAAAAAATAATTATGAAATTGATATTGTCCAATTAAATGGTACAGCTCCAACCAAAATTTTATTAAGAAATATTAAGACGCCAAAATTAGATTTAGAACAAATATCTATTTCTAAAAAAAATAATATGTTTGACTTAAATTTTTCAGGAAAAAAAATAGATTTTTCTTATTTTAAAGATAATCTTAAAAAACAATCCGAAAATAATATGAATATAAGTTTTGAAATCACTGCTGATAAGATTATCTTAGATCCCAAAATTTCTTTGGCAGGTAACCTAAGGGGAACAATAAATAAATCTATCTTTGAAGCAAATGCATTTGGACAAATATGGCTTGGTAAGTCATCTTTATTAGATAGTGGAAAATTTGAAATTTACACAGACGACAAAATATCGAAGCTTAACGGTTTTGGTTTAGTTGGTGGTGCAGAAACCAAAATTATTATGGAAAAAAACAAAGATAAATTACCTAATATTATTTTTGACACTTCTGATGGAGGTAAACTTCTTAATGCTCTTGGTTTCACAAAAAATATAAGAAGTGGTAAAATGAAAATAAATATAAATTTTTTAAATGATACATATGATCATTATGAAGGCTTTATTAAATCAAAAAAATTTAGTCTAATTAATACTCCAGGAATAATTAACTCCTTATCTGTTTTAAGCTTTTCTGGTATTCAATCTGTTATTTCAGGTGAAGGAGTTTATTTTGATAAAGGTAGGGCAAATATAAACGTCAAGAAACATAACTTTACGTTTGATAAGGTATATCTTTCTAGTGAGTCATTAGGAATTGCTGCCAAAGGAAAAATCAATTTAAAAAAGAAATTTTTAGATATGAGAGGATCAGTCGCGCCAATTAAATTAATATCCCAGATTATAAGTGTTGTCCCTGCTGTTGGTAGGTTAATAACAGGATTAAAAAAAGAAGGACTATTTGCAGGACAATTCAAAATGGTGGGACCAATTGAAAGTCCCAAGGTTGAATTAAATACTCTATCATTTGCCCCAGGTATTTTAAGAGATTTGTTTGCAGATGATTGGTTAAATGACAATAATTTTTTTATTGATGATAAGTCAAATTAATTGATTTAAACTAAGAACAAATTAGTATTCCGTGTCTTTTTTTCCCTGATGAAATTTTTACCTTACCATTTCTAAAATCATCTAATTTTATAATATAATTTTCATCACTTACCACAATATCGTTAATTTTGGCACCGTTCCCTCTTATTAACCTTCTTGCTTCTCCATTTGTTTTTAGAAAATTTAAATCTTTTAAAGCATTGATAAAGGATATTTCAGGTTTTGATATATTTATAGTGGGTAATCCTTCATCATCTTCGATTTTATTAAATAAATTAGAAGCAGCAGTTGAGATTTTTTCAGCAGCTTCTCCACTTCTACACAATTTTGTAACTTCATTTGCTAAAATTATTTTGGCATCATTTAATTCTACACCTTTTAATTGCTGCAATTTATTAATCTCTGTAATTGGTATTTCTGTGAACAGTTTTAAAAACTTTATAACATCTAAATCTTCAGTATTTCTCCAATATTGCCAAAAATCCCAATCAGACAATTGCTCTACATTTAGCCAGACTGCTCCGTTAGCTGTTTTGCCCATTTTTGCACCACTACTGGTGGTTAATAGTGGAGAAGTAAAACCAAATGTTTGTTTTGAAGTTTTCTTTCTAATTAAGTCTAAGCCAGTAACTATATTCCCCCATTGATCAGACCCACCCATTTGTATTTTACAACCGTAATTTTCATACAAATGTAAAAAATCATATGCTTGAAGCAAAGAGTAATTAAATTCTAGAAAAGATAAATTTTGTTCTCTATCTAATCTTTGTTTAACACTTTCTAAATTTATAAGTTTATTAACTGAAAAAGAGGACCCAAAATCTCTTAAAAATGATACATAATTAAGCCTTTCTAGCCATTCTGAATTATTAACCATAATTGCATCGTTTTTACCAAATCCAAATTTTAAAAATTTTTCAAAAATAGTTCTAATATTATTTTGATTTATTTCTATGCTTTCTGAGGAAAGAACAGGTCGAGCACTATCTTTACCAGATGGATCGCCTATTTTAGTTGTACCCCCACCCATAAGAACGATTGGTTTATGCCCTGTTTTTTGAAACCATCGAAGCATCATTATTTGAATTAATGATCCCACATGAAGAGAGGGTGCTGTGCAATCGAAACCTATGTAACCAGTCATTATATTTGAAGATAATTCTTGGTCTAAATTATTTTTATCAGTAATTTGATGAATAAAACCTCTTTCATTCATTACATTCAGAAAATCTGAATTTATAGATTTATTCATTAGTAATTCTCTTTTTTATTTATATCTCTCTATATTCTGATGAATCTAGAGCATTGTTTAAATATTTTCTTATAGCTTCCATTAATTCTTCATCATGATTAGAAAACATATGATTAGCTTCTTTTATGAATTCAACATCTATTTTGATACCCTTTTGGATAGAAATTTTATCAACAATTTTTTGAATTACCTCGCTTGGTACTCTATTATTATTTTCGCCATGAATTATTAAGCCAGATGCTGGGCAAGGCGCAAGAAAAGAAAAATCAAATTTATCTGCTGGTGGTGAAACTGAGATAAAACCGAAAACCTCTGGTCTTCTCATCATTAACTGCATTCCAACCCAAGAACCAAAAGAAAATCCAGCAATGAAGGTGTATCTTGAATGTATATTTTGAGATTGTACCCAGTCTAAAACTGCGGCAGCATCAGCTAATTCTCCCTCACCACCTTCATATATGCCCTCACTTCTGCCGACACCTCTAAAATTAAAACGCAAAACTGAAAAACCTCTATTTCTAAATTCATGATACATTCCATACGAAACCTTATTATTCATACTGCCACCTTGATTAGGTTCAGGGTGTAAAATAAGGGCTATAGGAGAGTCTGTTGAAACTCCTGAATGGTATCTACATTCAATTCTTCCGTGTGGACCATTTAGAATTACTTCAGGCATTTATTAGCTCCAGTAAATTTAGATAAATTTATAGCATAAATGATTTGGCTATAAAATTAAAAGAACACTTCTTTTGAAATTTATAATTATCGAATAATAATTTATCTTTAATCTGTCAATATTAATGAATTAAATAAAAATAAATTTTATACTTAATATTTTTGAATAATTTTAGATAAAGTTATAGTATAAATATTTCAAAACCCAGTGTGTAAACTAATGAATATTAAAAACTTTTTTAGAGAAATAGATTCTATTATTGAAAGAGATCCTGCCGCTGGAAGTAGACTTGGAGTGATTTTTCTATATCCATCTTTTCACGTAATGTTTTTTTACAAAATTGGAAATATTCTTTGGAGATACAATTTAAAATTTCTAGCAAGACTAATAATGCATTTTGCCAGAATATTTACAGGTATTGAGATTCACCCTGCAGCCAAAATAGGTTCAAACCTTTTTATGGATCATGGTCTAGGTATAGTGATAGGCGAAACTACTGAAATAGGAGAAAATGTTACGATTTATCAAGGAGTAACTCTTGGAGGTATTATGCCGTCAGTAGAAAGTAACTCACAAAGAAATCAAAAAAGACATCCTACAGTTGGAAACAACGTTATAATTGGTTCAGGAGCTCAAATTTTAGGAGCGATTAATATTGGTGATGACGCAAGAATTGGAGCAAACTCAGTTGTTTCAAGAGATGTTCCTGCAAACGTAACAGTTGCGGGGGTTCCCGCTAGAGAATTTTCAAGATCAGCAAAAAAAGAAAGCTTTAAACCCTATGCTGTTTCAGATAGTGACGCAGATCCAAGAGAAAAGGCATTAGTATCATTATTAAAAAAAGTTGAAAATTTAGAGAAAAAAATTAAAAAATTTGAAACTAATAATAAAAGTAAAAATTTAAAAAAATAATTGCAACAGTTTTTTAAAAACAAAATAAGTAAAATGAACAGACAAATTTATCTAGATTACAATGCAACTGTACCAGTTTTAGAGAAAGTAAAAAATTCTTTAATTAACTGCATGAATTTTGGCCCTTTAAATGCGTCATCAGTTCATTATTATGGAAGAAAAGGTAAAAATTTAGTGGAAAAGGCTAAACTAAATATTGCTAGATTAGTAAATGCAAATAGTGATGATATAATTTTTACAAGTTCTGCAACAGAGGCTATAAATTTAGTTTTCAGTAACTTTAATACTATTGTCGTAAGTTCTATAGAACATTTGGCAGTTTTGTCTTCTTCAAAAAGTAACTTAATTATTCCTGTAAATAAAAATGGAGTAGTTGACTTAAATGCTATGGAAACATTACTTAAAAGCATCAACAAAAATACAAAAGAAATTTTAGTTTCAGTCATGTGGGTTAATAATGAAACTGGGGTAATACAACCTATCGAAGAGGTTACAAATATTGCAAAAAAATATGGATGTTTGGTTCATTGTGATGCCGCACAGGCCTTAGGCAAAATTGAAATAAATTTAAATGAATTAGAGATAGATTTTATATCTCTCTCAGGGCACAAAATAGGAGCTCCAAGTGGTATAGGTGTACTGATAAATAACAATAAATTTAATTTGACTCCTCAAATATTAGGAGGGGGACAAGAAAAGGGTATAAGAGCAGGGACTGAAAATATTTTTGGAATATTGGGTTTTGGTGAAGCCGCTCTTATTATGTCAGAAATGCCTAAAAAAAATGATAATCAAGTGAAATACCTCAGAGATTATCTAAGTAATAAAATTAAAAAAATAAGACCAGAAACAATTTTTTTTGGGGAGAATAGTAATAGGGTTAGCAATACTTTACTCATGGCTTTACCAAATATACCTGGTGATTTAGCGTTAATGAAATTAGATCTTGCATCATTTTCAGTAAGCTCAGGATCAGCTTGTAGTTCTGGTAAAATAAGTAAAAGTCATGTAGTAGGTGCAATGGGTTATGAAGATCTTGCGTCCAATTCAATTAGGTTGTCATTTCCACCAAACGATACAATATTAGAATCAGAAAGCTTGATAACTACTGAAGAATTAGATAACTTGGCCGAATGTTGGCTTGATTTAAAATAAGTATTAATAAATTTTGGAGTAAAAGGTGCCTAAACTTATATTTGTTGACTCAGAAGGAACTGAAAAATCTGTTGAAGCAGAAAATGGACTGTCTGTAATGGAAGTTGCTAGAGATAATGATTTAGATATTGAGGGTACATGTGGTGGTTCGATCTCTTGTTGCACATGTCACGTAGTTATTGATAAAGATTGGTTCTCAATCGTGGGTGGTCCTAATCCTGATGAAGAAGATATGTTAGATTTAGCAGTTGGGCTTCAACCTACATCCAGATTGGGATGTCAAATAGAAGTTAGTGACAAGCTTGACGGTCTTAGGCTTTTGATACCAGAAGAGTAAGGTTAATGATTAACATTAATCAAGTAATTGAAGATATGGATTTAAAAGGTAATCCTTCCGAGCACAGAATAGTTGTAGCAATGTCTGGGGGCGTTGATTCCTCTGTCACAGCTGCATTACTTGTTGAAGCGGGTTTTGATGTAGTAGGTTTAACTATGCAGTTGTATGATCATGGTCAGGCGCTTCAAAAAAAGGGGGCATGTTGTGCAGGATCAGATATTAATGATGCAAGATTAGTCTCAAGTAAACTTCAAATTCCACATTATGTATTAAACTATGAAAATCTTTTTCAAGATCAAGTAATGGAAGACTTTGCTGATTCATATCTTCGAGGAGAAACACCTATTCCTTGTGTAAGATGTAATCAAACAGTTAAGTTTATAGACATGCTTGATAGGGCTAAAAAATTAGGTGCAAGTGCTATGGCAACTGGACATTATATAAGAAGAAGAAAAAATACCGGTACCCCAAGCTTGTATAAGGGAATAGATTCTTCAAAAGATCAGTCATATTTTTTGTTTGCAACAACAAAAAGTCAACTTGAATTCTTAAGATTTCCTTTAGGTTCACTAACAAAAAACGAAACTAGGTCTGTAGCTAGAAAATATGATCTTAATGTTGCAGAAAAACCCGATAGTCAAGATATATGCTTTGTTCCAGAAGGAAAGTATGCAGACGTTGTTCGTAAATTAAGACCAGGAAGTATTGATATTGGCGATATTGTTGATGTTGAAGGAAACAAATTAGGTCAACATAATGGTATCATTGATTTTACTATAGGACAAAGAAAGGGCATAGGAATTGGTGGCAGAAAAGGGGTTAATGAGAATGATACACTTTTATATGTTATTGCCCTGGATGCAAAAAAAAAACAGGTGATAGTAGGCTCTAAAGATTATTTGGCTTGTAAAAAAATTAAAATTACAGAATGTAATTGGATAATAGATAAACCCCATAATAAAGAATTTAAAATTTTAGTAAAATTAAGAAATACTTCAAATCCAGTTGTAGGAAAAATTAAAGTTGATTTTAAAACTGGTACTTCTGAATTAGATTTTGATGAACCTCAATTTGGAGTTTCAATAGGGCAGGCCGCTGTATTTTATAATACTAAAGATCATTCCCACGTTTTAGGCGGTGGATGGATAACAGATGCCCCAAATATGCTAGATTTGAATAATTTTATTAATGCATAAATTAGATCATGTTGTTATAGCGGCTAATAATTTGGATGAGGGAACTTCTTACGTAGAAAATAAGTTAAATGTTAAACTAAGTAATATTGGTTACCACAGAGATATGGGTACACATAATAGGGTAGTAAAGATAAGTAAAAGTGTTTACTTAGAAGTTATTTCAATAGATCCCAATTGTGGACATTTAAATTCTAAAAGATGGTTTAATTTAGATAGTCTGAAATTACAATCCCAATTGAAAAAATCACCTCAAGTAATTGGTTATGTTATTGAAAATGTAGATAAAAAAATCCTGAAATATTATGAACCTTTTTTTACAGCATCGCGAGGTGAGTATAAATGGAAATTTGCTATGCCAGGCACTAATGCTAGCATTTTAACAGATCAATCTAATCTAAACGGCATTATTCCAAGTCTAATAAACTGGGAAAGCGAAAAGCCTATTAATAAAATGCAAGATAACCACTTAAATTTAGAAAAAATACAGGTTCTATTATCAGAAAGCCAATCAACCTATAAGAATTTTATAAATTCTTTAGGAGTTATTGAAAAACTTACATTTTCAATAACCAAACAAAAAAATAATTTGTCAACGGTTGATTATCCTAAATTAAAAATAGATATAGAAGATAAAATTAGAGATACAATTATTACATTATAAGTTTTTTCTTCGTAATAACTTGACTGCAAAATAATTTATATTTAGTAACTATCTAACTGTAAGGCGGAGTAGCTCAGCTGGTTAGAGCACCGGAATCATAATCCGGGTGTCGGGGGTTCAAGTCCCTCCTCCGCTACCAAAAAATCAATGTTTTCTTTGTCATCCCCCTCAATATTTATAATTTTAGAAACTCAGGATGTTTCATAAAAGTCAGAGTAATTGTGACGGAGATGTGACTGGAGCACTAATTATCTAAAGTGTAAAAGAAAAGTTGTAATTAACTTATATTTTTTAAATTACCTCTAAGATTAGTGTAAATGTCATCAATTCTTTGTATTTGTTTTTTGCAATTTCTTTTATTTCATTACTCATTTCATTAACTTTGTCTGGATGATTTTCTTTGAGTTTTTTCATTCTAGCTTGCTTTAGCTCTTCAAGAGTATAATTAGACCCAAACCAAAAAATGATAAATGATCCTGTTGGTTTGTTTCCTTTTGTTTCTTTTCTTAAAGTAGTTAAGTGGCATAATTATTGCGAACTTTAATCCAAAAAAACAAGATAAATAATAATAGAGATTATAAGTGTCGGCAAAATTATCTACAGATCAAGCTCTTATGAAAGCAAAGTTTCATATAAAAAAAGATGAGATGCAAGAAGCTAAAAAACTATATCAATTAGTTTTACAAGCTTTTCCTAAAAATTTAAGAGCACAGCAGGGATTAGCCATTTTAAATAAGACAAGACAAAATAATATTTATAAAAAACCACCTCAAGATGTAATCAATCAATTAGTCCATCTTTATAATCAGAAACAATTTTCAGTAGTAGTGGACCAGGCTGAAGAAATAACAAATCAATATCCAGAGACGTTTATTGTTTGGAATTTACTAGGAGCGTGTGCAACTAAAATAGGAATACTAGACAAAGCAGTAAATGCTTATAAAAAATGTATTTTACTAAAGCCCAATTGTGCTGAGTGTTATTATGACATGGGAAATAATCTTTATAAACAAGGTAAATTTAATCAGGCTACGAAAGTTTATAAAAAGTGTATCTTAATTAAGCCTGACTTTGTTGATGCATATCATAATATGGGCGTTGCTTTAAAAGATCAAGGTATATTCGACGAGGCTATAGATGCGTTTAATAAAGCATTGTTATTAAAACCTAATTACGCTATGGCTTATTTCAACATGGGCATTGCTCTAAAAAAACAAGGTAAGTTTGAAGAAGCTATTACTGCATATAAAGAGGCACTTTCTATAAAGCCAGATTATGCAGATGCATTCAATAACATAGGTAATATTCTTCAAGATCAAGGCAAGTCGATCGAAGCCATAACTGCATACAAAGAGGCACTTTCAATAAAGTCTGATTATCCTGAAGCCTATAACAATATGGGTAATGCACTTAAACTACGAGGAAAAATTACGGACGCTATAGAAGCTTACAAAAAAGCACTCTCTCTTAAACCAGATTATGAAGAAGCATGGCTAAACGGCGCAGAAGCATTAGAACAATGGAATAAGATAGAGCAACTTGAGCTATGGTTAGAAAATGCCTTTCAAGCATTGAAAACACTTTCTTCTGATATACAGATTTTAAAAGTTAAATTACTTTGGCGAAATAAAGAATTTAAAGAGGCGTCTAATCTCCTTTCTGAAATTGATTTTGAAAGTATCACTGGAATTCGAAAGCAATATTACTTAGATCTAAAAGCAAAATATTTTGAAAAAAATAAAGATTTTGATAATGCTTTTAATTGTTTTTTAAAAAGCAATTTGCTGACAAAAAAATCCAATAATTATTTGAAAGCAAATCCCGAAAAATATTTTCAGAATTTAAAAAATCAACTTGCAAAACTTAAATCTATCCCTTCTCAAACGCAAGTAACTCATACAACTGAAAATGATAAGTTTAATCCTGTGTTTTTAGTTGGCTTTCCTCGTTCAGGAACAACTTTGTTAGACACCATTCTAAGGTCTCATTCTAAAATTGAAGTAGTAGAAGAACAACCCGCTGTTATAAACGCAATAACTTTTCTTAAGAAGAATGGATATGACTATTCAGCAAATAAGATAATACCATCAGAGTTAATAGCTGAAGCTAAAAAAGTCTATAAAGTAACATTCGAGAAGCATATTAAAAGAGCTGATTTATTCTCCGTTAATATAGATAAATTACCACTAAACCTTGTAAAGGTACACTTAATTCATCAACTCTATCCTCAAGCTAAATTTATATTAGCTTTGCGACATCCAATGGATGCAATTTTGAGTTGTTGGATACAGAATTTTAAATTAAATTCAGCAATGGCAAATATGGTTGATCTGAATCGTATAGTTGAGCTGTATTGTGTTGCTATGGACATATTCACGATCTGTAGAGCTAAATATAGCTTAAGTGTCCATGAAATAAGATATGAAGACTTATTAAGCGATGTCAGTGGAGAAACCTCAACTCTTCTAAAGTTTTTAGATTTGAGTTGGGAATCTGAAATGCTAAACTACAGAGATACAGCCCTCAAAAGGGGACTTATTAATACTCCTAGTTACTCCCAAGTTGTGCAACCAATTTATAAAGACGCAAAGTTTAGATGGTTGAAGTATGAAAAACACTTAATCAAATATTTAAAACAAGTTGATCCTTGGATAAATAAGTTTGGTTATAGCAACACTAATTATTTGTGATAAAAATTAAAAAAGAGAAAATCAAATGTTGGCAACACTATCTATAAATAAGGACAAAGAGACAACAAAACTAATTAATAATCTAGGATTAGAATGGGAGAATGATCCTTTATCATTTCATAAAAATAAACTCAACGTAAAAATTGCTTCTAATCAATATGTCGGAAAGAAAATATATACAAGAAATTTTAAGAGTTGGTATAAATTTGAGCCATATTTAAAAAATAATGTTAGATGAAATAAAGAGTTAAATATGAACCACTTACAATGCTTGGAAGCAGAAGCTATTCACATTATGCGTGAAGTAATTTCGGAAACTTCAAATCCAGTCATGCTTTACTCCTCAGGTAAAGATAGTGCGGTGATGCTTCACCTAGCAAAGAAAGCATTTTATCCCTCTCTACCTCCTTTCCCATTGATGCATATTGATACTACTTGGAAGTTTCAAGAAATGTATAAGTTGCGTGATAAGGTAGACAAAAATTCAGGTATGAAATTGATTGTTTATCAGAACCCTGAAGCAAAAGAAGAAGGGATTAATCCTTTCGATCACGGAGCGCTTCATACAGATATGTGGAAAACAGAAGGGCTAAAGCAGGCCTTGGATAAGTATAGTTTTGACGTGGCCTTTGGAGGTGCACGTCGAGATGAAGAAAAGTCACGGGCGAAAGAACGTATATTTTCCTTCCGTTCATCTCAACATCGCTGGGAGTCAAAAACCCAACGCCCTGAGCTTTGGTCGATCTACAATGCCCACAAATCCAAAGGCGAAAGTATCCGTGTATTTCCTTTATCTAATTGGACAGAGTTGGATATCTGGCAATATATCCATCTTGAGAATATCGAAATTGTTTCACTTTACTTTGCTAGACCTCGTCCAACAGTAGAACGTGATGGCTTAATTCTCATGGTAGATGATAATCGTTTTCCTTTGAACGAAGGCGAAGAACCAGAGGTTCGATCTATTCGATTCCGCACATTGGGATGTTATCCACTGACAGGCGCTGTCTTATCTGAAGCAACCACATTGACTGAAGTAATTCAAGAAACACTTTTAACAACTAAGTCTGAACGTTACGGGCGCGTGATTGACAAAAATCAAGGCACATCTATGGAAGTCAAAAAACAACAAGGCTATTTCTAGGGAAGTAGGAAATGATAGATAAGATTTACAAAGCTGATATTCTTATTAAACAGGATATTAAGGCCTACCTTCAAATGCATCAAAATAAATCTTTATTACGCTTTATTACCTGTGGTTCTGTAGATGATGGAAAATCAACGCTCATTGGTCGCCTACTATATGATAGCAAAATGATATTTGAGGATCAGTTAGCACAACTTAAGGTAGAAAGCAAAAAAACTGGTGTACAAGGACAAGAGATTGACTTTGCTCTTCTTGTTGACGGTCTGAATGCAGAAAGGGAACAAGGCATTACGATTGATGTTGCTTATCGTTATTTCTATACGAAAAAGCGGAAATTTATAGTAGCCGACACACCAGGACATGAACAATATACCCGTAACATGGTGACTGGTGCTTCAAATGCGCAACTGGCTGTTATCCTAATTGATGCTCGTAAAGGTGTTTTGACTCAAACACGTCGCCATAGCTATGTGTGCCATCTACTTGGTATTAAAAATTTCATTTTGGCTATAAATAAGATGGACTTGGTTGACTATGACCAAGTCACATTCGATGCCATCGTCAGTGATTATAAAAACTTTGCTGACAGCATTGGGATTGAAAAATTTATTACTATCCCAATCTCTTGTCTTAAAGGCGACAATATAGCTGCACTCTCTACAAAGACCAAATGGTACAACGGCTCAACTATGTTAACTTATCTCGAGGATGTTAAAATTTTACAAAACAAAGGGGTGGGTAGAAATTTCCACATGCCTGTACAATGGGTGAATCGCCCAAACCAGAACTTCCGTGGCTTTAGCGGTAAGATTGTGGCAGGAACAATTAAACCCGGTGATAAGGTACGTATACTTCCTTCCGGAAAAACAAGCCATATCGATCGAATAGTCACCTATAATGGTGATTTAAACCAAGCAGTTTGTAACCAATCTATTACCCTAACATTAAAAGATGAGGTTGACTGTTCGAGAGGTCAGATTATTGTATCTGCAAGTTCATCTCTGAAGTCAGCAGATCAATTTGATACTATGCTCATTTGGATGGATGATAAAACATTAATCCCTGGTCGTTCATATTACCTTAAAATCGGTACAGAAACTGTTTCAGCTATTGTTTCTAAGTTAAAATATAAGATCAACGTCAACACAATGGAAAAAATAGCTGCTAAAACCTTGAAGCAAAATGACATTAGTATTGTCAATGTGACCACTGATCGATCAATCCCATTTATTCCTTATAATGAAGACCGTGCGCTTGGCGGGTTCATTCTTATTGATAAAATTACTAATGCAACAGTTGGTGCTGGCTTAATCAACTTTGCACTTCGTCGAGCAAATAATATTCATTTGCAAGCTTTGGATGTAACCCGCGAGTATCGTGCTAAACTTAAAAATCAAAAACCAGCTGTTATTTGGATGACAGGGCTTTCCGGTTCAGGGAAATCCAGTATAGCTAACGCTGTTGAAAAGAAACTGTTACAAATGAAACGTCATACATTCATATTGGATGGAGATAACGTGCGTCTAGGACTTAATAAGGACCTTGGTTTTACTAATACGGATCGTGTAGAAAATATCCGTCGTGTGGGACAGGTCGCTAAATTAATGACAGATGCGGGTCTTATCGTAATTGCAGCCTTTATATCACCTTTTCAGTCAGAGCGTGACATGGTCCGGGAGATGATGGATTCAAACGAATTTTTTGAAGTCTTTATTGATACCCCTCTTTCTGTTGCGGAAGAGCGAGACGTTAAAGGTCTTTATGCACAAGCTCGCTCTGGGCAGATAAAAAATTTTACTGGTATTGATAGTCCATATGAAATTCCAAAAAATCCAAATATTCACATCAAAACTATTGATCTAACAATAGATGAAGCTGCAGAGCAAATTTTAAAAGAGATCATAAGTCAAATAAATATGTAAATAATCTACTGATTAAGCCTAATTATAACTTTAAAACCCCACTAATCCATCCTTGAACCCGAGCTAGTGTTCCGTGGACTACTGTGAATGGGCAGAGTACCCCCTGACCATTGCATTAAAACCTCTTGTTCTTTTGCCCATTTGTGAGTTTCAGGTTTAAAATGAAATGACTTTGATATAGATCCTACGTATTTGTTTCTTACTTGTGTTTGCCACAAGTTATTTCTTTTACCAAAACAAGCCATTTTAACCTCTATTGTGACGGAGAGGTGACGTTAGAAAGTCCTCAATAAAATAATTTACATTAAACAGGTAGTTATGTAGTTAGAGCACCGGTATCATAATCCGGATGTCGGGGGTTCAAGTCCCTCCTCCGCTACCAATAATCTTAATAAAGTTATACAATTTGATAAAACAATCACTATTTATGTGCATAATATTTGAATTAATTTTAAATTAAAAAATAAATAAATAAATTCATTACTATTAAAACTCTAGTATTCGGAATAAATTATAAGTATGAAAAAATGTTACATATGTAAACTTCCACACGAAGAGTTTTACAAGTGTAAAATTGATGAAAATTTTAACTTTTATGATGTATGTATAAATTGTGCTAAGTTCGAAGCATTAAATAATAAAAACTTTAAATTATTGGATAAAAATCATAATACTAATAATTTATAAGATCTAATGTCCAAACTAAGAATAAAAGAATGTTTTAAATGTTCTAAACAAAAAGAGGTGATGTATCGTTGTAGATACGATGAAATAAAAGATTGGGTATTTCTTTGTGGAGCGTGTTTAAAAAAATTAAAAGTTTATTTGAAAATACATACCAATATGGGGGCACTTGGAAGAGTAACAAGAAATAACTTCTTCTACTTAGAGCAGCAGTTAACTGTGTCGCTACAACATCCGTCACTACAACAATTGCTGCTACATTCTCCTGTTTTGCAACCATCACTGCAACAACCATTTGCACAACAAGTATCTTTACAACAAGTGTCTACATTATCTATTTGTTCAGTCATAATAAAACTTCTTTTATCTCACATAATCTTAATACATAACTGCAATAAGTATACCTTTAAAACAAACCATTCAAAACTTAAAATCAAAAACTAAATTATAAATCACGCTAAACAAAAAAAATTTAAAAAATCTTTGACTTATCTTCAGATAATGATAATGATTATTATTATTAATAAATATTTAATTCAAGAAAGATTTTATATGAATTCTATTAAAATTACTGAACTTAATGATGTTGATAGTCTTTTCATTGGATGTGTCAGGGAATGGGTTAAGGCAGTTTTTTATGCTCAAAATCCAATGCCTATTTTAAAGTATTTGCTCTCTAACCATAAAATTCCAAAAACAATGATACCAATACATGATTTGATGAGGTCAGTTGTTTTATCTCGTGTTAAGAAACTTGATTTTAGAGTTTCAAATTGTTGTTTTTTGGGAGAAAGTGAAAAAGAGATATTATCGGTGATGTATAATTATCAAATTAAAAAAGACGAAGTGGCAACAAACTTGATCGATAAAATGGTTGATAAAACCCATAGAAATATAGCAATTTCATGCTCAAAATTAATATGTAAAGATTTTACTGATGTTGGACTATTTTTTAACGACCCAGTTAACTGTTCTAACTTACAACAAAATATAAATAATATTATTAATTATGATTTTAAAAATAATAAATATGTTTAATTTAATGAAATTTAACTAAAGTCCGGTTTTAAAATAATGAACATTAAAATTCAAATTCAATATTGGAGTTGAATAATGTATATAGCAATGAATAGGTTTAAAATAATTTTAGGACGTGAAACTGAATTTGAAAAGATTTGGAAGGAACGGGATACTCATTTGGACGATGTGCCTGGTTTTAAAAAGTTCAACTTAATAAAGGGAAAAAAACAAGATAACTACAGTCTTTATGCATCCCACAGCGAATGGAATTCAGAACAAGATTTTATAAATTGGACAAAATCGGATGCTTTTCGGTAAGCACATAAAGGTGCAGGTCAACATAGTGATATATATCTAGGTCATCCAGAATTTGAAGGTTTTGAAGTTATAATTTAAAAATCTGACCTAATACAAAATTTATAAATTAAAATATGTTGAACGCTGTGGAGTAGGGAACTACATAAATATATTTTTAAATAAATTAGTTTTTAGGCACAAATAGTTGTACACTTTAAATGTTAATCGTTAAATAATTGATTTTATTAATAAATAGATTTAGGAAAAGGAAATCGTAATCCGGGTGTCGGGGGTTCAAGTCCTTCCCCCGCTATCAATAATTCATATAAAGTAATTATTTTAAATTTCTGGAACAAAGACGACTTTCTATTTTTTCATCAAAGTTATTAGGCTTGAAAGAAATAAAGAATTATTGTCTTTTTGTTTAAATTTAACCAGAGCAATTTTATCTTCAACTTTAGTTGTTTTATTTAAATAAGAATTGAATAACTCATCTTTAGTAGACTTTGCTTTTTGTTCTCTTTTTAATTTGTCTAACTTGTTTTTTTGATCTCTCATTTTTTTAAATATTACTCATTTATATGCATTCATAAATATATAATTTAAACAAATAATGTAAAAGGTATAAAAATTGCATATCTTCAGAAAGTAATTTTCTCCCTTCTTAAAATAAAAGAGAGCCCAAAAGACTCTCTTTTTTTAGTTTATCAGGATAAGTTTATACTACTTCCCGGGTGCCTTGTATAGTCCAATCATTTCAGCACCTTTTTTGGCAATTGCATTGAGGTCTATATCTTCCAAAATAGTTAATTCATCAAATGCTCCAGTTTTAATCATTGATAATTTCAATGCTGTCATTGTATCTGAACTTGGTGCTTCAACATTAACTACTACATCATAAATGCCGCGCGTGTAAGATATATCAAGTAATTTACCACCAATTTTTTCTGATATACCACGAACCATAGCACGACGATCTTCGTCTGGATTATCCAACCATCCGTCAGTACCTTGTTTTGTATATTTTGCTAATACTATAAATTTCATATTTTTATCCACTTCTTTAAAGAATTAAATCTTAACTATTAAATCTAATTCAGTTTGTAACTTCCCTTAAAAATATTCTTACTTTGTGTAAAACCTTTTTTTGCCGCTTGAATTTGAATTCGTGTTACAGTTCCTGAACCAGATATGGATTTATATTTACCAGTGCCTCCAATAAACTCATAAGTTGATGTACCATTTTTACCAATTTCTCCTGTACCTGTATATTTTGTAAAAGCAGTATCCCCATTTGCAAATAAAAATTTACATATGCCACTTTCATCATTAAATTTACCTTTAGATGCAGTAAGTCCACCCACGCATTGAACTGATGAGTTATTTCCAAATTGAGTTCCGTTCATAGCAACACCGCTGTAAAGACCATCATATGTTATAGATAGATTGCCATTGCCAGCATTCATAACATTTAAGGACCATGCACCAAATCCTTCAAGGTGTATTTTACCTGAATGACCATCTGCATATATGCTAAAATTGATAAACAAAAAACTAAAAAAAGCTAAAATTATTTTCATAAAAACCTCTAAATTTAAACTAATTGGGGTAAATAGACTAACATAATAAGACTATACTAATTACAATTTTGATACTCTATTATTTTTTTTTAATCAATACTTAAATTTTATCTTATATTTGTAAAAAGAGAATTTTAATTACTTCATCAAATTTGCTATCAAAAATAAATTAAAATTGGATAGTAACTAGAGTAAAATTTAGACAAATAATTTAACACTTTGAATATTAATTGAATAAACTAATTTAATAATAAATAACTAATTAAGATTATTTGTATTATAAATTTTTTTGTTGGAAAACTTTTGTCAAAAAAAGAAAATTTAAACACTGAAAAATTAATTTTAAAATTTAAAAAAGTCCATGGTGATTTTTTTGATTACTCAAAAGTTATATTTGAAAGTCTTACATCAAAAGTAATAATAATATGTCCTGAGCATGGTGAATTTCCACAGCAGCCAAGACTTCACTTAAGAGGAAGCAATGGTTGTAAAACTTGTATAAAGTTAAGGAAAAAGAGAAAATAAATTGTCATTTATTCTGTTTCTTTTTATTAATTATATTATTTGCTACAAATGCACCGTTAGATATACAAGCTTGTAATAAATACCCTCCTGTTGGAGCTTCCCAATCTAACATTTCTCCAGCAACATAGGTGTTTGGTTTATTTACAAGCATAAAATCTTCATTTATTGAATTAAAACTTATCCCACCTGCAGTTGAAATACACCGTTCTATTGAAAAAGGCTTGTCTAAAGTTATCTTATAATTTTTTATCTTATAAGCTAGATTATTGATTTGATGATTATTAGTTCCTTCTTTATTTTTAAGCTCCATAAGTAAACCGATTGCGACCTCTGATAATTTTAAGGTTTTCCGCAAATAATTCGTGATTGTTAATTTTAACCTTGGCTTCAATAGGAGTACCTTTATTTTTTCAATAGTAAAATCAGGTTTTAAATCTATTGTGATTTCTGTAGATCCCATTTCATTTATATTATCTCGTAATATAGAAGAAAAAGAGTAAATAATCCCACCTTCTATCCCTTCTTTAGTGATAATAAATTCTCCTTTTATTTTTTTATTTTTAAAGCTTAGCTCTACAGCTTTGAGAGGAAATCCTGCAAAACGTTTTTTAAAAATGTTAGACCATTTTACAAAAAAACCACAATTTGCAGGTTGAATTTTTGATACTTCAATATTATCCTCTTCTAATATTTTTACCCAAGACCCATCAGAACCTAATTTAGGCCATGACAATCCACCTAATGCTAATATGGTAATGTCAGCATCTACTATAATTCTTTTTATTCCAGTTTTAAAAATTAGTTTATTATCTTCCCATCCAACCCAATCATGATTAGTTATCATTTTAACATCTTGATTTTTTAATTTAGATAACCACGATCTTAAGAGGGGAGAAGTTTTAAAACTTTTAGGAAAAACTCTTCCACTTGAACCTATAAATGTTTTTTCTCCTAACATTTCACAAAAGCTCATAAGCTTATTTTGAGAAAAATTATCTAAAATTGGTTCAAAAATCTTTGCAGAATTACCATATTTTTCTAAAAATTTTTCTCTACATTCCGAATGAGTAATATTTAAACCACCCCTACCAGCAAGCAAAAATTTGCGACCAAAAGTTGGTTTTCTGTCATAGAGTGTCACATCAAATTTTTTTAGAGATAATAAATATGCAGCCATAAGACCAGTTGGTCCACCGCCAATTATAATAACTTTACTTTTCAAAAATATTAACCAAGTTTTAAATTTATATTTTATTCATCAAAGTATGTACAAGTGTAGTTAATTAATTTTGATACTTTGACCTTGAATGAAGAATTCTTAGGAATATTGAAACTCATGCCTCCTTTAATTATTTTCCATCCTGAATTATCTGGTAATTTTAAATCTAGTTCTCCTGTAAATATTTCCATTAGTTCTTTTGATTGTGTACTGAACTCATAATCACCTGGAAGCATTACTCCAAGTGTTTTTTTTGATCCATCTTGAAATGTGATATTACGACTAATTACATTTCCATCAAAATATATATTTGCTAGCTTATCGACAGTAACATTTTCATAATTATTCATATACGTACTTTCTTTTGTTTTTTTTAATTATTTTAAAAGACACTACATCAGAAATTAAATGATAATAGTACTACATTAATTTTTTTTTTGACGTATTATTTATATGATAGAATAAAACAATTTATTATGGAGCATGTAATGTCAGTTTATGCAATAAAAGTATGGCTTTCAAAAAGCGAGAAAGACTGGTTTTTGTATAAAGATTTAGAGGATCATGTAGTTCATACATGGAGTAGGAAAGAAAAGGCAGAGGAAGTTATGAACTTACTAGTATGTACTAAAGCAGAAATCACTGAAGATATTCCTCCTCCAGCTCTTGCAAGGTCAACAGAAAAAAAACAAAAACTTAAAGGACATGAATAATTCATTAATTAACTATTGGAAGATATAATTAAAAAAAATGAATGGAAAGTTAGATTTGAGGTAACATTTTATGGAAATGATTCAACAAGAGGTTCTTTCAGAGAAATTAGAGAGGACACGATAGTAATAAATGAAGAGTTTCAAATAAATAATAAAGTAAATTTTGATAATGCAGAGAATGTCGAAATTAATTTTTTACTTTGGGTAGATAAATTACCAATTGAAAAACTTACTAAAGTTCCTCATGATTATAATAATTCTAATGTAAGGTATGACCAAGAATCTATTGAGGTATTAGAGGTTACAAAGATATAATAATTTAAACAAAGTATTTTGGAGTTTTCTAATGAGAATTGAAGGTGGGTGTTACTGTGGTGAAATTAGGTACGTTTCTAATGGAGACGCCCAAGCTTCAGTTCAGTGCCATTGTAGAGAATGTCAATATATCACTGGGGGACATCCCAACGTTTTAATGATCATGCCTTTAGATGGATTTAAATTTCTATCTGGAAAGCCTAAAGAATTTAAAAGAAATGATTTAGAAAATTCAATGACTCGCTTATTTTGTAGTAAATGCGGTACTGCTATTGGAACCAGAAACCCAATGAGACCTAATTCAATTATTTTGAAAGTAGGGACTTTTGATGATCCAGCTATTTTTGAACCTGAAATAGCTATTTTTACATCTGATAAACAAAAATTTCACTATATTGATGATAATGTAAAGTCCTTTGATAAAAAGCCTTAACGTTAATTAATAAAATCCAATGTCTTATAATAAAGCCATAGAAGAAATTTCGGTTATAATTCCAACGTATAACAGGTGTGATTTATTAAAAAGAGCTATTAATTCTGTTATAAAACAAACAATTACGCCAAAAGAAATTATTATTGTTGATAACGGTTCAACTGATCAAACTTATCAGATGGTATCATCACTATTTCCAGAAATAAATTATTTCATTGAAAAAAAAAGAGGTGTAAGTGCTGCTAGAAATAAAGGAATCTTAGAAAGTAAATCAAAATGGATTGCCTTTTTAGATTCTGACGATTCTTGGAAACCAACAAAATTAGAAAAACAGATGGAATACTCTTTATTTAACCAGGATAAATACAGAATTATTCATACAGATGAAACTTGGTATAGAAATGAAAAATTTTTAAATCAATTAAAAAAACATAAAAAATCAGGTGGCAATATATTCAAAAACTCCCTTCAGTTATGTTGTATTTCTCCAAGTAGTGTAGTTCTCAAAAAGCAAATCTTTGAAGAGTATGGTCTTTTCGACGAGAATCTTGAGGTTTGCGAAGATTATGATATGTGGATAAGAATAACCTCAAAAGAAGAAGTTGGATTTTTAGATAGTCCATTAGTTTCAAAATATGGGGGGCATAGTGACCAACTATCTAAAAAATTTTGGGGGATGGATAGATTTAGGATAAAATCATTAGAAAAAAATTTAAAAAATGAACATTTCTCAAAATCACAAAAAATAAATGTTTTAGACACTTTAATTGAAAAATTAACCATTGTTTCAGGTGGCTCCCTTAAAAGAGGAAATAAAGAAATTTTTAAAAAATATAATGATAAACTTCAAGACTGGTCAATTGAATTAGCTAAACTTAAACAATGAATAAAAGTGAATTTTTGAATAAAATGTCAGTTAGATGGGTTATTGCTCTCAAAGAAGAAGCCAAAGTAATTTTAGATTATTACGAAATGGCACTTATAAATAAAAAAACTTTATATCCTATTTTCAAGAATATTGAAGAGACACATTGGCTTATCCTATCTGGAATAGGAAGGCATAATTCTGCAGCCGCTACGTCATATCTTTATATAATTAGTAATGCTTCTAAATGGACCTCATGGATCAATATAGGTATTGCTGGGTCTGGCAAAGGTGATTACGGAAATATATATCTAGTGGATAAAATTTTTAATCAAAACTCTTA
Organism: SAR116 cluster bacterium AG-337-N21; assembly: GCA_003282145.1. Lineage (GTDB taxonomy): Bacteria > Pseudomonadota > Alphaproteobacteria > Puniceispirillales > Marisalimonadaceae > Marisalimonas. The sequence goes on along the minus strand of QBZZ01000008.1, from coordinate 3,887 downwards.
TATTACATATCCAGCAACTATGCCTAAATCGAATTTACCTAAGATGAGTCTATTAACGACAGATATACCAATAACGAATTATTCTTCAAAAGAATTAATAGATATGGAAGGAAGTGCGTTTTTTGACATTGCCAGTAAATTAACTTCAAAAGAATTTATTTGTATTATGAAAATTATTTCTGATGGTCCTGAAAATAACATTAAACAATTAACTAAACTAAGGATAATTGAATTATTAAAGTTAAATCTTACTAAGATTGCTCAAGTTGTTTCATATTATGAAAATCTCTCTGAAAACGAAAATCAAATAAAAGAAAAGCCTGAGATTTTTTTCAAAATTTCATCTAATTGGCATTTTTCAGTAACTCAATTATCCCAATTAGAGAATTTATTGAGACGTTTAAAAGTTTTTTGTGATAATAATGAAATAATGGATTTAATCAAACAAAGTAAAAGCTCAAGTTCTGTAATTAATTCTTTAAATAATAAAATTAAAACCAATAAGGTTAATTGGAGCGACATTTGATAGAAACAATTTATATTGAAAAAAAAATAAAAAATCATCCAAGAACTAAATCTATACTGAAAAAATTCAAAAAGTCTCGCTTCATTGAAATAGATAAATATGCTGAAATTTTTAATAAGCGAAATCAAAACTTTAGAATACAAAAAGCTAACCCTAATTTAATTCTTGCTCATAAAAATGACGGTTTTGTGCTGCGTACCCCAGAAGGTTTTGGAATAGGATCTTCAAAAAATTTTTACTTTTCACACATGTACAATTGTATTTATGATTGTAGGTATTGTTTTCTTCAAGGGATGTTTTCCTCTGCAAATTACGTTATTTTTGTTAATTTTGAAGATTTTGATGCTAGTATAAAAAATGTTATTGATCAGAATATTAATTATAAAATAACTTTTTTTTCTGGTTACGACTGCGATTCTCTTGCCCTTGAAAACGTAACAGGCTTTGCAAAACACATATTGCCAATATTTCAACAATATCCAGAAGTTGAAATTGAATTTAGAACAAAAAGTATTCAAAGAGAGCCATTTATGTCAATAGAACCAATGGAAAATGTAATTATGGCATATAGTCTAATTCCTGACCTAATGTCATCTTCCTTAGACAATAAAGTGCCTTCAATTTCAAAACGTATCCAAGTTATTTCTGATTTAGCATTAAGAGGTTGGAAGATTGGACTAAGATTTGATCCATTAATTCATGGAAAAGATTGGAAATTTTTATATGAAGATTTGTTAGAAAAGGTCTATAATTCTATTCCACTAGAGGCTATTCACTCCGTTAGTGTAGGGCCATTACGTTTTCCAAAAAAAATGTTTAAGGATATTTTTAATCTTCATCCCCACGAGCCTTTATTCACAAGTCCTTTATATAGTAATGATGGTATTATTTCTTATGATACAAATATTGAAGAAGAAATGTCAGTTTTTTGTAAAAACCTAACATTAAAATATTTGGATAATAGTCAAATTTTTAGATGTTATGCTTAATAATATTGGTATAAATTTATGAAAGATAAATGTGTTTTAGTTACAGGAAGTTCTAGTGGCATAGGCAAAGCAATAACTGCTAAACTACTTGATTTGGGAGCTAAAGTAATTGGAATTTCTCGTGATCATAAAAAAGCAATAATACAACATGATAATTATATTACATACACGCTTGATATAAGTGACATACATAATTTAGAAAAGAATATAAAATTAATTTTAAAAGATCATCCTAAAATTAATGGATTAGTTAGCAATGCGGGTAATGGTGAGTTTGGTCCTCTTGAAAATTTTTCTGTTGATCAAATTAATAATTTCATTTCAATGAACCTAACTTCTCACTTAATTATAACTAAAGGCTTACTCCCTCATTTCAAAAAAATAAAAAAAGGTGATATAATATTTATAGGATCCGAGGCTGGATTGTCTGGTGCCAAAAATGGAAGTCTTTATTGTAGCTCAAAGTTTGGATTGAGAGGTTTTGCACAATCACTAAGTAAAGATGTAGCGAGTAATAATATACGTGTATGCATAATAAATGCTGGAATGGTTAGAACAAACTTCTTTGATAACTTAAATTTCTTACCTGGAGATGATCCAGAAAACGCTATTAGTGTTGATGATATTTCAAATTCGGTCGCTAATATTTTAACACTTAATAGGAATACAGTTGTGGATGAAATTAATTTGTCACCAGCAAAAAAAGTAATTAAATTCAAAAATTAGATGTAATTATAATCCCTGAATGGGATCAAATAGCTGTTATTCCAAATAGTAGACAACTAACTTATTTTCATAAAATAGAAAATAAAATTTTCAAAATTGTTATAATAAATTGAGAGAAATTTCCTAAAATAATGAGCTTATTACTCTAATTCATATTAAAAGAAAATGATTTAAATAGTTGCTAAAATAATAAACTGCGATTTAATTACGGTATATACATTTCAAAATATTTTATTTAATCTTGAACTTATACCAATTTCAAAACCACAAACCCTTGATAATTCATTCACAAATTTCTTTTATTACAATTAGAAGCTGAGAAACCTCTTCAATTGAGTTGTAATGACATAAAGATATTCTAACACAACTATCCTGTTTAAGTGGGTTTAATATATTTCCAGAGTAATGGTCAGCTTTTCTGAGATGTGTTCTTATCCCATGTTTATTAAGTCTTTTTACTATTTCAGCAGACGGTATATCGTCATCATACATTGATACAAGTCCTTCTCTAGCAGGATTATCTAATCCACCAATTATGTTGACTTTATTAATTTGTGACAAACCAGCTATGTTACCATAACCAAATATCATTGTTTGAGTTAAATTTTTTTCATGTTTATGAATAGCCTTACCAGCTGCAACAAATTTTTCTCTTTTATTATTACTATTAGTAAAACATTCGCCTAACCATTCAAAATATGAAACTACCTCTGATAATGTTGCGTAAGCGCCAGTGTCTCTTGTACCTAATTCCCAAGTTTCTTTAGGGCCGTCAACTAACATGTCATGAGGTAAATTTGTTAATTTATCAGAAATCCAAGCCAATCCATAACCATGTCTTGAAAACATTTTGTATGGAGAGATTACGTAAGCGTCTATATCGTAATTGTCTATGTCAATTTGACCATGAGCTGCATGTTGAATACCATCTACAATGATAAAACAATCAGGGGAAACAAATCTAATTTCTTTTGCAATTTCTTTTATATCCATACCCATGCCGGTGACCGGCGATGTGTGCAAAATTGTTGCTACATATGTATCCTTAGTAATATACTTTGAATATTGTTTACTGCAAACTAGACCTTTTTCATCATTATGCGGAATTAAAACATGCTTTTTACCAGAAATCTTAGACCATCTTGAACAAGCACTTCTTGTAGCAGGATGTTCTACAGTGGATCCTAATACAATGCCTTGATTATTTGTCCCTAAACACGCATTCATAATTATTCTAAATAATAATTCTGTTCCACTTTCTCCAACAAAAAATTGACCAGAAGAAGCATTCATGAAAATTCGCATATCTTCTTTAGCTTTTTTAATTATCTTTACAAGTTCGTGTGATCCATCGTTATCTCTTCCTTGGTTATCAGGAATTGCGGCATATTTCATAGAACATTTTACTACTGATTTAAGAGTTAATGCTCCACCAGCATTTTCAAAAAAAACTCTTTTTCCCTGAACTGGACATTCATCTATTTGTTCAAATTTATTGCGAATATCTGTCAAAATTTGGTGTGATAATTCTTGCATTTTTTTACTCAAAGTTGAATTTACATATAGTTAAGTATTCTTTAGATATTTAATAAATCTAAGTAAAGGCAATGATTACAATTATCAACAATTTTGAGTTGAGATTAATA
>QBZZ01000007.1 GCA_003282145.1 SAR116 cluster bacterium AG-337-N21 | reverse complement strand
AGGGTGCGATACCTGATATATTTATTCAAGATAGCTTTTCGAAAGATGATGAAAGATTATGGGTTCCTTTAGCTCCGGGTAGATGGTCTAGACCTCTATGCTTTAATATAAGTCAAGGATACTGGGTTCATTTGACTAAAGTAATTGGAGGAGGTTTTTTATCTCGACATAGACATCCAGCCCCAGTTCATGGATTTGTCATCAAAGGGTCTTGGCGATACCTCGAACATGATTGGGTTGCAACGGAAGGATCATATTTATTTGAACCACCAGGTGAAATTCATACTCTCGTAGTAGACGAAGATTGTGAAGAAATGATAAGATTATTTCATAATTCTGGGGCCTTACTCTATTGTGATGAAAATGGAAAAAACTATTAATTCAACTGACGTTTTTGATAGAGTTGATGCCGCTAGAAAACATTTTATTGCTGTAGGATTAGGCGCCGATTATGTAAATAATTTTATTAGATAGTCTTAAGTATAGAAGATCTTTTATAAATGAAATAACATCCCGCTGAAAGTAATATACCTCCCACAACCATTCTGACAGGGCTTCCCATTAAAAATAATGGTAAGGCAAGTAAAATCATGCTTATTGGAACATACATTTTTGTAAATAAAGTATCTTTTTTTAGCATTTTGGTAAAATGGAAATAATACTGAAACTATTGCCATTATTAAGAAAAATAATGACCAAGGTCTAGTTATAAATAAGGAGTAATCATCACTTATTCCAATTGCTCTTGCTATATTCAATTCAGCCAACTTTCCTAAAACAACACCTAAAATCATTGGTGCCAATGGGAAACCTAGTTTTCTCATAAAATAACCAATAACACCAAAACCAAACATGACCCAAATATCAAAAGTTATATTATGAAGAGCAAAAACCCCAATTGCACAATAGGCTAGAATAACAGAAGCAAGTATATACATTGGAATTCTAGTTACTAACAAAAATAATCTCAAGGCAAATGCTTGCAAACCAACCATAAAAAAATGAGCCGCAAAAAACGCTATAAAAACACCATAAGCTAAAAGTGGTTCATCTTGAATAAATGAGGGTCCTGGTATGATATTGTGAATCATCAATGCACCAATCATTATAGCGGTAACAATATCACCTGGAATTCCAAGGGCCATCATCATAATAAGAGCCCCACCTGCTGTAGCGTTGTTTGCAGCTTCAGGCGCAATTATTCCGTTTACAGCTCCTTTTCCGAATTCATTTCTATTATTAGAGGCCTTCTTTGCTTGATCATAAGCTAGTATATTAGATATTGAGCCACCCGCTGCAGGAAGAATCCCAGTAAAAATCCCTATAAAACTAGACCTAATCAAGTTTATCCAGTTCATTAAAACAGTTGCAATTGCTTTTCTATGTTCTACTCGTATAGCTTCAGCTGAATTTTTCATAAGCGGTGCTTTAGCTTTTGCACTATCCTCAACATCACTTAACAATTGAGAAAAAGCAAAAAGACCTATTAAAACTGGAAGGAAAGCAAAACCTTGCCTGATATGATCAGATCCAAATGCAAATCGAGCTACACCGTTAATTTCGTCCTCACCTACACATGCAGCAAACAAACCTAATAAACCAGCAATCAAACCCTTTATCATATTATCGCCAGATAAACTCACAGTTATAGTAAGAGCGAATACTATCAAAGAAAAATAGTCCCATGGACCAAACTCTAATCCTAAAAATGCTAATTGAGGAGCTAAGGCTACTAATATAACGGCACTTATCATGCCACCAAAAAATGATGACCAAAGTCCTAAACCTAATGCCAAACCCGGTTTTCCTGATCTAACCATTGGGAAACCGTCAAACGTGGTCGCAACAGAGGATGGTGTTCCAGGAATTCCGGTTAGCATGCAAGACATCAAACCACCTGAGAACCCTCCAACAAACACACCCATCATGGTAGCAAGTCCTTGAATTGGACTCATACCAAAGGTAAAGGGAAGAGTTAAAATTACCCCCATTGCAATTGTAAATCCCGGAATAGCTCCTGCCAAAAGTCCAGCCAAGGTCCCTATACCCATTAACCCTAAAGTTACAGGATCAAGTAATACTGACGCACCAGCTTGTAAAATAACATCAAACATTAGAGGTACTTACCAAACACGTAGAATTTCTCCTTCAGGCAATATAACTCGCAAACCAAAAGTAAAAACCATCCACATAAATCCAATACTTAGTATTGAAACTAAAAGATGCTTAACGATCAATTTATGCGAAAATCCACCTAACAAAGTCAATAGGCCAAAAACAAATAAAATCCCACCAATAAGCATTCCTAAATAATCCAAAGTAGATAGGAAAAGCATGAACATACCAAAGCATATTAAAGCATTTTTAAACTTTGCCAGATTAATGCTAAAATTTTCATTATCTTTATCGCTCACTGTTTTAAATTTAAGATAGGATTTTCCAAGCATTACTGACGACATTACCACCAAAAGCCATAAAACAACTCTCGGCCATGCGTCTGCTTTCATTCCCTCAAAACCAAGATCTCTTATATTCGATGAATCATTAATCATTACACCTGAGAAGCACAGCAAAAAAATTGCAATGATTATGTCTGATTTGTTATTTGTCATTTTATATCCGATAAATAGTTCAGAGAGAAAAGTCTCTCTGAACTAAAATTTTTATCTTTTATAGACACCAACTTTTTTTGCAATTGGTAACCATTTATCATAAGTTGCTTGAAAATGATCTTTATAATCACTAGCACCCTTATAAGTTATTAAAATACCTTTTTTATGCATAGCAGCTTTAAAGTCTTCGTCAGCAGCAGCACCCTTTAACATTGCCGCATAATGATCAATTATCGCTTTTGAGGTTCCTTTAGGAGCTACAACGCCTCTTTCAACCGCATAGATAACGTCTACACCCTGTTCTTTGGCTGTTTTCATGTCAGGAATTTGATCTAATCTAGCAGGATTTGTAACACCAAGTGCTTTTAGCTTTCCAGCTTTAATAAATTTTATAGCAGCTGCTAAATTGATTTCACCTAGTTTAATATTATCCGCTAAAAGAGCAGTCATTCTTTGTTTGGTTCCGTCATAGGAAACATGCTTAAATTTAACTCCAGCAGCATCTTCTAATAATAAAAACACAAATTGACTTGTTGACCCAAAAGTTCCACCAGCAGTAATAGTTCCTGGATTTTTTCTTCGCAGCAGCCACTAAGTCAGTTAAATTATTAAATGGAGTATTAACATTAGCCCCAATAATTGAGGGAGTAGATGTCACCATAGATACTGGCTCGAAAGCATCCCATGTTATGTCAATTCTTCCAGTAAAGTAACTAGTTATAGCACTTTGATGAATTGCGAATAAAGTGCAACCGTCAGGTTTTGCCTTAGCTGCTTGCTTTGCACCTTTGTTTCCACCTTGACCACCTACATTAACGACTTGTAGTTGGGGTTTTGCTCCATTCTTATTCACTTTATCGACTATTTGACGAAAGATGATGTCTGTTCCACCACCTGCTCCCCAAGGAACAATAAGTTTTGCTGTTCCACAAGGGATATCAGGCGCGGCTGAAGCACCTGTTACAGATAAAGCAAATAAAGCAGCGCCAGCTAAACTTGCTTTAAATAAATTTTTAATTGGCATTGTTATCTCCACAAATTAGTTTATTTATTATTGATTAATTATCGAAATCATAATTGCTTAGATACAAGCGCAGAGTCAATTTTTTTATATTTTTAATGAGCTTTAAATGAAAAACTTTACTACAAGACCTGAGATTATTGGAAATTTTGGCATTGTAACATCTACTCATTGGGTTGCTTCAGCAGTTGGAATGTCAATATTAGAAAAAGGAGGTAATGCATTTGATGCGGCAGTTGCCACAGGATTCACTCTTCAAGTTGTCGAACCTCATCTAAATGGTCCTGGTGGTGAGGTACCATTGATCTTAGCTCCGAATAATAAAGATCCAATTGTTATATGTGGTCAAGGAGTAGCTCCAGAGCGAGCTACGTTAGAGAGTTTCAATGATCTTGGACTAAATATAGTTCCAGGTAGTGGTTTGTTACCAGCTGTTGTCCCAGGTGCTTTTGATGCTTGGATGTTATTATTATTAAATTTTGGAACCATGTCATTAAGAGATGTCTTGGAACCATCTATTGACATTGCAACGAAAGGTTATCACTTAGTCCCAAATATAATTAATACCATAAAGTCTGTTGAAGAATTATTTAGAAATGAATGGACAAGCTCTGCAGAAATATATCTTCCAGGAGGCAGGTTGCCTCAAGAGGGTGATTTTTTTACTAATAAAAAAAATGGCCGAAACTTACTTAAAAATCATTAAAGAAGCAGAAGGAAAGTCAAGAGATAAAAAAGAACAGATAAATCAAGCCAGAGAAATATGGAGCAAAGGTTTCGTCGCAGAAGAAATTGGAAACTATTGTAAAAATAATCATGTAATGGACACAACAGAAAGTAAACATAAAGGGTTACTTACTGCCAATGATATAGCCAATTGGTCTGCAACAATTGAAAAACCATTATCCTATGATTACAAAAACTATACCGTTTGTAAAACTGGTCCGTGGGGACAAGGACCAACTTTCCTTCAACAATTAGCATTATTAAAAAAATTTGATTTGGATGCTCTAGATGAAAAATCATCAGAGTTTGTTCACTTAGTTGTTGAGGCAACCAAATTAGCTTTTGCAGATAGAGAAGCTTTTTATGGGGATACTAACTTTAATGAAATACCGATGGATATATTACTAAGTGAAAAATATAATATTCAACGTAGAAGTTTAATTTCTGAAAGAGCCTCAATGGAAGTTAGGCCTGGAAATATTCCTGGCTTTGGAGGAGAAGTATCGGTAAGACCAAAGGGGACAACCCCAGAATCTTTTTCTAAATTTGACATAGGCGAACCAACAGTAGCTAGATTTGATGAGCCAAATCCAAACAGCTTAGGGAATACTAAAGGAGATACCACTCATTTTGATATAATAGACAAATGGGGCAATATGATCGCAGGAACACCAAGTGGTGGATGGTTACAAAGTTCTCCTATTATACCAGAACTAGGCTTTTGCTTATCCAATAGAGGTCAAATGTTTTGGTTAGATAATAAATCACCTGCTTGTATGGGACCAAAGAGAAGACCTAGAACGACTTTATCTCCTAGCTTAGCACTAAAAGATGGCGTTCCATACATGGTATTTGGAACACCTGGCGGCGACCAGCAAGATCAATGGTCGCTTCACTTGTTTTTGAGACATGTTCACTTTGGATTGAATCTTCAAGAGGCAATTGATGCCCCAGGTTTTAGCACCGCTCACTTTCCGAACTCTTTTTATCCAAGAGAAACTGATATAGGGCATTTAGCCGTTGAAGGAAGGTTTCCTAAAAACACTATCGATGAGCTAAAGAAAAAAGGTCATAAAGTTTGTATTGATACTGACTGGAGCCTTGGAAGAATGACGGCTGCTTCTAAGGAAAATGGAATTTTAAAAGGCGCCGCAAATCCAAGATTTATGCAAGGGTATGCAATTGGACGATGAAGAAAATAGGATAAAATTATGAATGTTGGGATTGTTGGATTTGGGTCTATAGGAACAGAAGTTGCTAAAGCTCTTATCAATGGTGTAGAGGATTTTTCTTTATATGGTATCACATCAAGAAGTAAAGCTAACGCTCAAGAAAGAATTGATAAATTAGATAAAAATTTAAAAATTTATGATTTGGAGACTCTAGTTGATAATTGTGAGATCATTATTGACTGCGCTCCCAAAGAGGCATTTAGAGAAATTGCTACTAAATGTATTAATAAAGAAAGAAAATTGTTAACTGTAAGTGGCTCAGGAATACTTGATAATTTAGATCTGGAAGAATTAGCGAAGAATAACAACACTCAAATTATTTTAGCCACAGGAGCAATTTTAGGCTTAGATGCCCTAAGAGCAGCTTCAGAATCTAAAATTAATTCTGTCACAATGATTACACGTAAACCACCTAATGCTCTGACTAATGCTCCATATGTTATTAATAATAATATTCAATTAAATAATTTGTTAGAACCAAAATTAATATTCAAAGGGTCAGCAACCGAGGGAGCAAAAGCTTTTCCAGCTAATGTAAATGTTGCTGCAGCGGTAGGTCTAGCTGGGATTGGCGCGGATAAAACAAAACTTGAAATATGGGCTGATCCTAATTTAAAAAGAAATACTCATAAAGTTCAAGTTGACTCAGACAGCGCTGTTTTTGAAATGTCTATTCAAAATGTTCAAACACCTGAGAATCCAGGAACAGGCAAGATTACTGGTTTAAGTGTTATAGCTTGTTTAAGAGGCTTAAAATCTTCGTTTAAAATTGGAACATAAAACTAAGTTAATTTCTCTTTGTATATCTTCATTTTTAAATAACATGAAGTCAGTATAGGATTATCAAAATTATAATTTTGTGCTTTAGAAATCAAATGCCCAAATATCTCCTCATGCTCTGTAAAGGCATTTTTTTCAACGTCTCTTTGCATAGACGCTTTAATAGAAGAATCTTTAATCATAATATTTTTCAAGACATTATTTGATTCATTATCATCAAGTTTATAACCATTAAATTCAGCAATTGATCTACATTCTTTATACAAATCCGTTAAAGTTTTTTTACCAACTTCATGATCACTAATCTCGCCCAAAGTTGAACCAAAAAGAGTTGTTGCCCCTGCAACAGTAGCAATAAAAACCCATTTTTTCCATAAATCTAGAGTTATATTTTCACTAATAACAGCATCAAATTTAGTTTTTTCACACATATCTAAAAATGGTTTTAAAAGATAATTTTGGTTAGGCATTCTGTTTCCAAAAGTAAGTTTTTTTAAATTCACTAAAGTGTTCTATTGTTCCGTTTTGGTTTATAGTTGAGCTTATATGAGCAACACCTCCCATGACGTTATCACTTCCAAACTCTTTATCTAACTTTTTTAAGTGAGTCATACCGTTTAAAAAAGGTATTATAACACCTTGCCCTTTGGTAAGTTTTAAATCAAGTATAGCTTGATCTAAATCATATGTTTTACAAGAAATTAATATTATATCATAAATTGGAGTTAGTTCTTTTGCTAAAACCAGATTTGGTTTTAGTTTAAGGTTTCCAAGCGGACTAATTACTTTTAAACCATTTTTTAATAATAAATCTTTTCTTTTAGGCCTTACTAAAAAAGTGACATCTGCACCACTTTGTTGAAGGTAACCTCCAAAAAAGCCTCCGATGCCACCTACTCCTAAAATTAATATTTTCATTAATACCTCAATCTACTTGAATTCAATTAAAACTTACTCAAATAAAATTTGTTTTTTGTAGTTTTAAAATTTCCTCTAAAACATCTTTAGGTAATGGGCCCATTTCAACTGCTTGAATTGAGTTTTCAAGATGATCTAATGATGCTAAACCTAAGACAGCACAATGCAAATTATCAGTTGATAATCCATACCTTAGAGAAAATTGGGCCCTGTTACCGTGGGTATCACCTACAAGTTCAAATATTTTTTTTACTCGTTTTTCTTGTTCATTTATATCAATAACATGTGTAACAGGAATTTCTCTACCATGTCTTATGTCAGTTGCAAGTAGACCGGCGGCAAAAATTCTTATACCCATTATACCCATATTTTGTTTTTGACAATCTGATATCAAGCCAGAAAAATCATGATCATTCCACAAACCTTTATCATCAAAATTAGCTGTTGGATTTAAGAGATTATAATATATTTGGACGGTATCAAAAGAGCCAGTATTGACTACATTTTTAATAGGAACAGTGTCACCCAAAGCAGTAAAGCCAATACTATCTACCCTGCCATCCTCTTTAATTTTTTCCATAATTTCAGAGATGCTATTAGGCTTTAAAATTTGAGCAGATGTTAAAGTTTCATCACTTTCTTCGAGAGTTATTTTATTATGTAACTGATATAATTCTAGTTTGTCTAATTTTAATCTTTTAAGACTGTTATCTAATTTTCTATCAAGTTGAGATTCAAATGTTTCTGAACTTGTGGGATCTAGTTTTGCTTTTGATGAGACTTGTAGCTTGTTCTCACCTGAGAGGGAACTTAACAAATCACCAATATTTTTTTCTGATTGGCCATCACCATAACTTTCTGCTGTATCAATCCAGTTGATCCCTGACTCAAGTGAAAATTCTATAGCTTTTTCCATAGTTACATATTTTGGGTCAATAAAAAGTCCACCTACCCATCCTCCTCCAAGTATAACCTGCGAAATATCTAATCCAGTTCTTCCTAATTTATTTTTTTTCATAATCTTATTATCTTTAATTGTTAAAAGTTGTATTAGGTTAATTTTAAAGTTATGTCCTTACTACAACTTATTAGAAAATCTATAATGAATAAAGACAAAACAATCCTCAAAACTCTACTGCTAGGATCATTTTTTGCTTCTTTATCTGCGATGTTAGGAGGATCCACATTTGTATTTACAAGATATGTTGTTGATAGCATAGATCCATTCACATTAAGTTTTTTGCGTTATGGTTTAACTGGTTTAATTCTATTTTTACTATCCATGTCAATCTATATGAAAAAGAAGTTTTTCAAGACAGATTTAATTCCAATGAGTTTACTTGGTTTAGCTATGATTACTCTTTTTCCAAATTTTATGGCTTTAGGTCTAGAACATACAACTGCTGCAAGAGCAGGATTACTTTATGCAACAATGCCTTTATGTACAATAATTATTGCTTATTTTTTTAATATTGAAAAAATTACGATTAACAAATCTATCGCTGTTCTACTTGCTATTGTAGGAGTATCATTTTGTATGTCAGAAAAAGTAGATGAGAACTTTGCCTCTACATTAAAAGGTGACTTTCTTATGATGATTGGTGTTTTATCAGCATCATGCTTTACAGTATTTTCAGGTAAATATTTAAAAAAATATGGGAACATACCTGTAATGATCTATGTTATTTTAATTGGGACAATATTTAATTTTTTCATATCTCTAATTTTTGGTAACTCTATTAAAAATCTTTTAGAAATTAATGAATTTGAAGTTGCAGCTTTATTGATGTTAATTATACCTGGGGGAGTTCTTATGATGTATTGCTGGGGAAAAGCGCTTCAATTAATTTCACCAACACAAGCCGCAATATCTCTTGGATTTAATCCTTTATCAGCTATTTTACTTGGATCTATAATACTTAATGAAGAAATAACTTTTACGTTAATTATTGGGTTTTTCTCAATAGTGATAGCTATAATATTAGCAAATTGGAAACCAAAAAATATAGCTTAAAAATAAATTATTTAAGTTTTTCCTTAAGTAATTTGTTGACTATGCCAGGATTTGCTTTTCCTTGGGACAATTTCATAACCTGACCTACAAAGAAACCAAAAAGCTTATCCTTACCACACAGATAATCTTTAACCTTATCTTCATTCTCTGAAATAACTTTATCTATTAATTTTAAAATTTCTGTATCATCTGAAACTTGCTCAAGACCTTTTTCTTTAACGATATCTGATGGAGATTTTTTACTTATCATCATTTCTGCAAATACATCTTTTGCTATTTTGCCAGAAATTGTTCCATCAGAAATTAAAGCAATCAATTGACCAAGGTTCTCTGGCGAAATAGGACTGTTGGATAATGATATATTTTCTTTTTTTAAAGCACCAAATAGCTCTGTAATCATCCAATTAGCAGTTAACTTTCCATCTTTACCGTTTGCAGCTTTTTCGTAAAAATCTACATAATCTTTTTCTTCAACTAAAATTGAAGCGTCATAAGGAGTAATACTAAAATCAGTGACTAATCTTTTTTTGAGCAAATCAGGAAGTTCAGGGAGTGTTTCTCTAATTTTTTGAACCCAACTATCACTAAATTCAAGAGGTAAAAGGTCTGGGTCTGGAAAATATCTATAATCATGAGCATCTTCTTTACTTCTCATAGATCTGGTTTCACCCGTAGAAGTGTCAAAAAGCCTAGTTTCTTGATTTATCTTACCACCATCTTCTAGAATTTCTACTTGTCTTTCGGCTTCAGATTGAATTGCCTGAATTATAAATCTAACAGAGTTTAAATTTTTTATTTCACACCTTGTTCCAAACTCTTCACCTGATTTTCTTACTGAGACGTTACAATCAGCTCTCAGTGAGCCTTCTTCCATATTTCCATCGCAGGCCCCAACATATCTCAAAATAGATCTGATTTTCTTAACATAAGCACCTGCTTCCTGAGGTGATCTAATATCAGGTTTAGATACAATTTCCATTAATGCAACACCTGTTCTATTTAAATCAATATAAGATTTACTAGGATGCTGATCGTGTAGAGATTTTCCTGCATCTTGTTCAAGGTGCAAACGTTCTATCCCAATGGTAGTTTGCAAACCGTCATCTAAATCAATTATAATTTCACCTTCACCAACAATTGGTTTTGTAAACTGACTTATCTGATACCCTTGTGGTAGATCTGCATAAAAGTAATTTTTTCTATCAAAAATCGAAACGTTATTAATTTTTGCATTAAGCGCTAATCCAGTTTTTACAGCCTGCTCAACACAAAACTCATTAATAACAGGTAACATTCCTGGCATTGCCGCATCAACCAACGAAACATTAGAATTCGCTTCTGCTCCAAAAGAAGCAGACGCCCCAGAAAAAAGTTTGGATTTACTTAAAATTTGTGCGTGAATTTCAAGACCAATAACCATTTCCCAAATACCTGTCTCCCCATTTATTTGACCAGGCTTTAAATTAATAGATTCATTCATTTTGCAGCTCCATCGGCTATAAAATTAAATTCAGCATTTCTTTCTAAAACTCTAGCTGTTCTTATTAAACCCGGTTCATCAAAAGAGTTTGCAATTAATTGTATGCCAATAGGTAAACCTGATTTATCTAAACCTACCGGTAAGGATATACCAGGCAAACCAGCTAAGCTGGCTGGTACAGTAAAAATATCATTTAAGTACATAGTTAAAGGGTCTTGTTTTTTACCTAATTCAAAAGAAGTTGTTGGTGTTGACGGAGTTAAAATATAATCAACCTCTTCAAAAACATTGTCGAAATCTTCTTTTATTAACCTCCTAACTTTTTGAGCTTTAAGATAATATGCATCATAGTATCCAGAGGATAGAACGTATGTTCCAATCATTATTCTTCTTTTGACTTCTTCACCAAAACCATTTCCGCGTGTAACTTCGTACATCTCATCTAGGCTTGCAGCTTCATTTCTTTTTCCATACCTTACACCATCATATCTAGCGAGATTACTTGAGGCTTCAGCAGGAGCTATTATATAATAAACAGGTAAAGCATACTTTGTATGCGGTAACGAAACTGGTAAAATCTCTGCACCAGATTCTTTTAACCAATTGATTGATTTTTCGTAGAATGTGACAATATCATCTGAAATACCATCTTGAGTATATTCTTTAGGTATACCTATTTTTTTTCCTCTTATTCCTCTATCTAAGTAATTCATTAAATCAGGCATTTCTAAATTAGCCGAAGTTGAATCTTTTTTGTCATGACCAGCCATAGAATTAAGCATAAGAGCAGCATCACTTACTGTCCTTGTCAGTGGTCCTGCTTGATCTAAAGAAGAAGAAAAAGCAACTATTCCCCATCTTGAGCATCGACCATAAGTTGGTTTCAAGCCAGTGATACCACAAAATGCCGCTGGTTGCCGGATTGATCCACCCGTATCTGTGCCAGTAGCAGCAAGTGCCGACCTTGCAGCTACTGCTGAAGCTGATCCGCCTGATGATCCCCCTGGCGACATTTTACTATTTTTTAGCCATGGGTTAACAACATTTCCTTTAGCAGCTGTTTCGTTACTAGATCCCATTGCAAATTCATCGCAAGATAATTTACCTAGCATAACTGCTCCATCATCCCAAAGATTTTGAGTAACAGTACTTTCATAAGTAGGACAAAAGTTTTCAAGTATTTTTGAAGATGCAGTAGTTTTAATATTTTTAGTACAAAACATATCTTTCACACCAATCGGAAGACCCTCTAATGGTCTTGCAGTTCCATTTTTAAAATTTTTGTCTGATGCTTTTGCCATATTTATAGAATGATCTTTTACGATTTCTAAATAAGCTCCTAATGCTGATGTTTGTTCAATTGCTTCAAAGTAAGCATTAGTTAATTCTAATGAAGAAAATTCTTTATTTTTAAGAGCAATAGACGCACTTAATAAATCAAATTTGAGTAAATCAGACATTATTCAATAACCTTTGGAACAACAAAAAATCCACTAGAACTTTCAGGAGCATTTTTTAAAACTAAATCTTCAATGTTTCCATCCGTTACTTTATCGCTTCTTAAAGGTAACTTATGTCCTGTTACTGAAGCTAAAGGTTTTACATCTGAAGTATTAACTTCTTCTAATTGTGCTACGAAACCAAGTATATTATTTAAATCATTAGTAAGATTTTGTTTACTAGCTTCTGGAATATTTAAACGAGATAATCTAGCTATTTTGTTTACAGTAGGAATATCAACGATTGATTCTTTATTGGACATTTTTGATCTTTCATTTCACTGATAATTTTTAATTAATAAGGAAATCTGTTAGCATCAATTATGCCGATCTTCAAGCTTGATGAATTTTTGTTAAATATTTTGCCAGAAAAAAGACTAATAGGAATTGATCCAGGAACAAAAACACTTGGAATTGCAGTTAGTAACACTGATCTAACTGTTGCTTCACCAATTAAAACAATAAAGCGAAAAAAGCTTGCATCTGACATAAATGAGCTATTGTCAATATTTAATCATTACGAGATTGCAGGTTTAATTATGGGTTGGCCATTAAATATGGATGGAAGTATAGGGCCAAGATGTGATTCTGTTCGTGATTTCACAAATAGTATTTTGAGAGTTAAGGATTTACCAATTTTTTTTCAAGACGAAAGAATGTCTACTATGGCTACAGAAAGACCAATGATTAGGGAAGATATAACTAGGAAGAAAAGAAGTGCTAGAACAGATCAACTTGCTGCATGTTGGATATTACAAACTGCACTAGACGGATTACAAAAAAAGATGTAGTAAAATATTTTTAATGAATGAATTAAAAAAAAATAAGAACAAAGGCTTCTTCTCTTCCCCTGTAAAATTATCATCCAATCATCTATTAGCCATTGAAGGAATGGGAAAGTCTGAAATCCAGAAATTGATTGAAAGAGCTGATTATTTTGCAAATTTAGATAGACATACTAATACAAAAGTACTTCAAGGTTACGTGGTACTTAATGTGTTTTTTGAAAACTCAACTCGTACAAGAGTATCATTTGAACTTGCTGCAAGAAGACTTGGTGCAGAAGTTATTAATATATCACTTACAAATTCATCTATTAAAAAGGGAGAAAGTTTGCTGGATACTGCAAGCACATTAAATGCTATGAAGCCAGATTTATTAATCGTAAGACATCCTCATAGTGGTGCCCCACTATTATTTGCAGATTATTTAAATTGTAGCATTATAAATGCAGGTGATGGTAGACACGAACATCCTACACAAGCCCTGTTAGACGCTTTAACCATAAAAAGAAGATTAGGTTATCTAGAGGGATTAAAAATTAGTATATGTGGAGATATAGCTAATAGTAGAGTAGCAAGATCAAATATACATTTATTGACAACAATGGGAGCAGAAGTGAGATGTGTTGCTCCTTCCACATTAATGCCTTCAAATTTAGAAAATTTAGGTGTGAAGTGTTTTAGTAACATGAAAATGGGTATCAGAGATGTTGATGTTGTCATGCTTTTACGCTTACAAAATGAAAGAATGACAGGAACTGAGAATCCCTCTGAGAGAGAATATTTTAAGTTTTTTGGCCTTGATGAAGCAAAGCTTGCTCTAGCCAACCCGAATGCTGTTATTATGCACCCAGGTCCTATGAATAGAGGAGTAGAAATTGCATCTGCACTTGCTGATGATACAAATAGAAGTTTAATAAAGACTCAAGTTGAAATGGGCGTTGCAGTAAGAATGTCTATAATTGAAGCTTTAAATCATACAAAAAATAAAATGATGAAAAATTCAAAATGACCCTTACTGTTTTAAAATCAATCAAAGTTTTAAATCCAAAGACATATTTTAATGATGTCTCAGATGTTGTCATTTGTAATGACAAAATTTTTACAATTTGTAAGGATTTTAAAACTGAAGTTTCACAACAAGATAGACAAATTAATATCTATGATTGTAATGGTTTGACTATGTCGCCTGGACTAATAGATATGCGAGTTAATATTGGAAAAACTGAAAATTTGACTGCTATTCAAAAAATTGCTTGTGAAAATGGCATTACTTCGATGGTAATTCTTCCAAATCAAACTCCTAAATTAAATAACCCGTCAATAATAGATCATATTAAAAGACAGTCTGAAAACCCTAACCTTACAAAAGTTAATATCTATGGAGCTGCCACTAAAGACGATCACGGTTTAGAAATGAGTGAAATAGGTCTTATGTCAGAAATGGGGGCCATTGGTTTTACAAATGGAAATAAAAGTATAAAAAATAGTTTAGTTATGAGACGTTTAATGAGTTATGCAGCGATGATTAATCGACCAATTATTCAACACGCAGAAGATGAGGATTTATCTGGCTTAAACAAAGCATCAACTACATTAATTAACGGTGAAATGAATGAAGGCGAAATTTCCACTCGTCTAGGATTGATTGGTATACCTTCTTGTGCAGAAGTTATTATAGTTGAAAGAGATATAAGATTAGCTAAATTAACAGGGGCTAGTTATCATGTTGCGCATGTATCAACACGCGATTCAATCAATGTAATCAGAGAAGCAAAGAAAATAGGTTTAAAAGTTACTTGTGACACTGCCCCACCTTATTTTGCTTTAAATGAAACTTCCTTATTAAGTTATAATACAGCGTTTAAATTGTCCCCTCCATTAAGAAATGAAGATGACAGATTAGCTGTGATTGAAGGCATTCAAGATGGAACAATTGATGCTATCGCTTCCGATCATAGAGCCCGATCAAACGACACAAAAGCACAACCTTTTTCAGCTGCCTCCGTTGGAGCATCTGGAATAGAAACTTTATTTTTGATGACACTAGAATTAGTACATAAAAAAATTATAGACTTAAATAAGGCAATTTCTTTATTAACAATTAATCCAGCAAACGTACTTAATATGAAAAGGCCAAGTTTAGAAAAAGACGAACTTGCTGATTTTATAATTTTTGATGAAAATATTCCTAATATTATAAATCAAAATAATTTAAAAACCAGCCCCACACCTTTTGATCGTAGAAAAATAAAAGGAAAAATTCTAGGTACCTTTATAAATGGTCAAGTAGCACACATAAACCAAATACTTAAAGATAAAATAATAAAATGACTTTTGATCATAGTTATTTAATTTTTTTAACTATTTTTTTCCTCTTTGGATATTTTATGGGATCAATACCATTTGGTTTATTACTTACTAAAATATCTGGCTTGGGTGATATAAGAAACATTGGAAGCGGAAATATTGGTGCCACAAATGTATTAAGAACTGGAAATAAAAAAATAGCACTTTTGACACTGATTCTAGATGGTACAAAAGGCGGACTTGCCATCTATGTTGTAAATATTTTCCCAAGTTTTATAGAATTTGATTTCACTAATAATATTAATTTTTTTCAGTCTTTAGTTGCTGTATCTGCTGTAATTGGACATTGTTTCCCAGTATGGTTAAATTTTAAAGGTGGTAAAGGAGTTGCAACTGGCTTTGGCACTATAATTTTTCTTAATATATATATTGGAGTGATAGCGCTTTTGATATGGGCGGCAATTGCAAAATTATTTAGAATAAGCTCTTTGTCAGCATTGATTTCATATTTATTTATTCCAATTTCAATGTTTTTCTTCACTTCTGAAAAATCATTTTTTATAGCTTCTGTTTTGATTTCATTGATTTGTTACTTGCAACATAGAAAAAATATAAAGAGATTACTAAATGGATCAGAAACTAAGATATAAAAACATAATTATTGTTATTTTGTAAAAGTAGTGTTATCTGCACTTAAATAATCTAATTTAGAATTTTAATATGTTTAAGGCTAAAAACAAATGAAGTTAGTAATAGTTGAATCTCCAGCAAAAGCTCAAACTATTAATAAATATCTTGGAAATGACTACAAGGTAATTGCATCTGTCGGCCACATAAGAGATTTACCATCTAAGGATGGAGCAGTTCTTCCTGACGATAATTTTAAAATGTCATGGGAAATGCATAAAGATAAAGAAAAAGTTGTTAAAGAAATTATTGGGGAGTTAAAATCTGCTGATAGACTGATTTTAGCGACAGATCCTGACAGAGAGGGAGAAGCTATTAGTTGGCATTTAAAAGAAATCATAGATTCAAAAAAAACTACTTTGGGTAAACCAATTGAGAGAGTTGTTTTTAATGAAATAACAAAAAATGCTGTTTTAGACGCAATGAAAAAACCAAGAAAAATTAATTCAGAGTTGGTTGAAGCATATTTGGCAAGGAGAGCTTTAGATCATTTAATTGGCTTTTCAATTTCTCCAATATTATGGAGAAAGCTTCCAGGCTCAAAATCTGCAGGCCGAGTTCAATCCGTTGCATTGAAACTTATCTGTGAAAGAGAAATTGAAATTGAAAAGTTTAATATTGAAGAATATTGGTCGATATCTTCTAATTTTTTAAACAATAATAATGAAGATTTCCTAGCAAGGCTATTTATACTTGATAGTAAAAAATTAGCCAAAATGGATATTAAAAATGAAGTAGAAGCTAATAAAGCTCTAGATAAAATTAGAAAATCTTCATTTAATATAACTAAAATTGTTAGTAAGCGAGTTAAACGGAATCCTTTAGCACCTTTCACTACCTCGACACTTCAGCAAGAAGCTTCAAACAAATTAGGTTTTGGTGCATCAAGAACAATGAGAATAGCCCAAAAATTATATGAAGGTATAAATATTGGAAGTGAAACGACTGGTTTAATAACATATATGAGAACAGATGGTGTCCAATTAAGTTCTCAGGCTATTGAGGAATTACGAGGAGAAATAATGAACCGTCATGGCAAAGATTATATTCCTCAAATACCAAGAGTATATAAATCTAAAGCGGCTAATGCCCAAGAGGCTCATGAAGCAATTAGGCCAACATCAATTTCACGTGATCCAGAGGATATGTCGCAATACTTAGATACAGAACAATTAAAACTTTATGAATTGATTTGGAAAAGAACTATTTCAAGTCAAATGCAATCAGCTGAGCTAGATGAAACTTCAGCTGATATTTCAAATAAAGATATGAGTATTATTTTTCGAGCAAATGGATCACAAGTATCTTTTCCAGGTTTTTTTATTTATAGGGATAGAGAAGATGATAAAATATTACCAAAATTAGTAGAAAATGATAAAGTTGATCTACAAAAGGCCAATGGAGAACAACATTTCACACAACCTCCTCCTAGATATACAGATGCAAGCCTCATAAAAAAAATGGAAGAGTTGGGTATTGGAAGACCCTCTACATACGCATCTATTTTACAAGTTCTTATAAATAGAAGTTATGTTGAAAAAGAAAAAGGTAAACATTTACCTCAGGAACGAGGAAGAATTCTAACTGCCTTTTTAAATAATTTCTTTGGACAGTATATAGAATATGATTTTACCGCTGATTTAGAAAAAAAGTTAGATAAAGTGTCAGATGGAAAATTAAATTACAAAAAATTGTTAGAAGAGTTTTGGGATGGATTTAAGCCACATTTAAATAAAATGTCGGACCTAGAAAGAGACAAAATTCTTGAGGCTCTTGAAAACGAATTATCAGATTTATTTTTTCCTAACGAAGATTTAAATAATAACGGCCAACCAAACAAAAAATGTCCTACTTGCTCTAATGGAAAATTAGGTTTAGAGCTTGGAAAATATGGTGCTTTTATTGGATGTTCAAATTATCCTGAATGTAAATTCACTAAACAAATTGCAAGTAATCAAAGCAAAGAGGAGAATGATGCCAACAATACGTTTATGCCAGAAAATGAAGGTGTATTAGGTGTTGACCCTGAAAGTGGTCTGAACGCCATAATCAAAAAAGGTCCCTATGGTATTTATCTTCAATTAGGTGAAGAGAAAAAACCCAAAAGAACTAGTATTCCTAAATTGGTAGACGCCCAGGGAATTGATCTTAAAAAAGCTCTTGCATTCCTCTCTTTACCAAGACTAATAGGTAAACATCCAGAAACAGGTAAAGATATCTCTGCAGGAATTGGGAGATATGGCCCCTATTTAAAATATGATATAAATTTTATAAGTATACCGGCTGATGAAACTGTAATAAATATTGGTTTAAATCATGCTGTGGTTTTGATAGGTGAAAACAGTGACAAGCTAGGCAAAGTTTTAGGTGACCATCCTGACGGTAACGGTAAAGTACTAGCAAAATCAGGAAGATTTGGACCATATGTTGAATATAATAAAATTAGAGCTACTTTGCCAAAATCTGTATCCCTCGAAGAAATTAAACTTGAACAAGCAATAGAATTAATAATTGCGAAAGCAGCAAAACCTCCTAGACCAAAAAAGAAGCTTACTAAGAAAAAATAATGTTAAATTTTGGTAATTTTTTTAATAATGAATATAAAGATATATTAATAGCTTGGAATTAACTAACAAAGAAATTTTATCTTTAAAAGTAATAACATTGGATGATGATGGCTATGCAGTTGGCAAAATTTCTGAAAACAATCATCCATTAAAAAAAATACAGATACCTTTTAATAAAAACAACATAAGTTTTAGCGTTGACGATCATCTATTAGTAGAATTAGAATCAAAAAATAAAAAATATAAATTAATAAAAATAATAAAAAAAATTGAAATTGATAGAAAATATTTTTTTGCAAAAGTAAAATTGAGTTCTAAAAATAAATTTATTCTTCAAATTTTAGAAAGAGGAATTCAAAGTAAATTAGTTGTTGAACCAATAATACCTAAAGACCTTTTAATTAAAAAAGGTGATGTAGTTAAAGCTCAGATTGCTTCTAGACAAGCTTTAAAAAAATTAAAAATAAATAAAATTAAAACCAACAATCGGCTTAAGTTTAAAACTAGAGTTCAAAAAACTTATGCTGAAATTTTAGAAGTTATTGGGTCATCTTTAAATCCTAGAGTTTTTTCTTATCTTGCTATAAAAGAACACGATTTAAGGAATAATTTTGATATTAATATAAAACATGAAGTTAAAAAACTAGATATTATTGATACAAATTCACGAATGAACTTAAGAGAAATTTCCTTTGTTACAATAGACGGAGAAGATGCAAAAGATTTTGATGATGCTGTTTATGCGGAACAATTAAGTCAAAAAAAAGGATGGCGTATTCTAGTATCTATTGCTGACGTGTCACATTTTGTTAGAGAAAATTCTTATATTGACAAAGAAGCAAGACTTAGAGGAAATTCAGTCTATCTCCCCAACTATGTAATTCCAATGCTCCCTGAAGAGTTATCAAACAACCTATGCTCTCTTAAGCCCAATCTTGATCGAGCATGCTTAACAGTTGAAATTATTCTTGATAAGAATGGATTAAAAAAGTCTCATTCTTTTTACAGATCTATAATTAACTCAAAAAAACGCCTTACCTATAATGAAGTTGAAAATATTATCAATAATAAATTTATAGATCTAAGTATTGAACCAAATATTTTAAAAGTAATTGAAACTCTTCACGATGTTTATAAAATTTTGGAAAATATCAGAGAAAAAAGAGGGGCTTTGAATCTAGAATTACCTGAAAAGAAAATTTTATTTGATGAGGATGGTTGGCCTCAAGATATCAAAAATATTTATGGAGTAACAAGTAATAAAATCATTGAAGAATTAATGATATTGGCAAACGTGGCTGCTGCTGAAGAAATAAATAAGGCAACAAATCAATCAATTTACCGATCTCACGAACCTCCAAGCCAAGAAAAATATAAATCATTGATAGATTTGGTAGGACAACCTTTATCAAAAATCTTAATTGGTAAAGTACCTCATCCTTCATTAATGAATAAAATTTTAGATGAAATCAAAGGTTCTCCTGAATATGAGTCTGTTAATCAGTCAATTTTGCGAAGTCAATCTCAAGCAAAATATGAGAATAAAAACAAATCACATTTCGGTTTAGCTCTAAAAAACTATGTTCATTTTACTTCACCTATAAGAAGGTATGCTGATTTATTAGTTCATAGACAAATTATTTCAATAATTAATAAAACTTTAATTCAAAAAGGTGAAAATAATGACCTTAAATCAATATGTGATCATATTTCAAACACCGAAAGGAAATCTATCGTTGCCGAAAGAAAAACTGTTGATAGATATATATCATTATTATATCAAAAAAAATTAAATGAAATTGTCGATTGCTCAATAATATCAATACATAAATTTGGTGTTTTTGTGTCTATAGACAATGGTATTGCTGACGCATTACTTCCTATAAGAGAGCTTCCCAATGACTGGTACGATTTTGACCAAATAAAACAAACATTAATTGGAGAACGTAGTGGTAATAAATTTAATGTCGGAATGCAATTAAAGGTAAAGATTGTAGAAGTTGTTCCTCTAACCGGAAGCATTACTGTTAAATGGATAAGTAATAACATGGGGAAACAAAAGAAAGAAAAGAAATCAAATTAAAAAAAATTTCTGCACCTTGACTTTATCAAAAAAAAAGCTAAGTTCACTCATAAATAGGAGTTATTAATGGCTAAACCAGCTACTTTACAAATAAAATTATTGAGTTCTGCGGATACAGGTTTTTTTTATGTTACTAAAAAAAATCCTAGAACTAAGCCAGAAAAATTAGAACTTATGAAATATGATCCTAAGGTCCGCAAGCATGTATTGTTTAAAGAAGCTAAAATTAAGTGAAAATTTATTAATTACATATCTTCTTTTTCATAACATTAAAATCTTTTAAAACTGCCCTAATTTTAAAATTTCCATAATTTACATCATAAGAGTGAACAACTCCAAATTCATCTAACTCTAAGCTAATTTCATAGTCTGGGTTTTCAGATTTAGAACTTTCCTTGTAAAAAGCTATTTTCATTGGCCAAACAATTTTATTTTTAAAATAGTCAAAATCTTTAAATGTAGAATTTCTTTTTGTACCTATAAATGCAGATACAATTTTTATATATTCTTTGTCCTCATTCCCAAAAAAAACTTTTTGTGTGAATATTTTTTTTTCATTTTTTGCAGCTTCAATAAGTTTTTTTAAATGTTCTATAGGTAATAAAATATCTTTTTTGAATGATAATTGTTTGATGGAATTGTTAATTACCGAACCAGAAATATTAATATTATTTTTTTCAACAAAACCTTGATATGAATTGTCTCCATTTAATTCACTTTTTTCATTTAATTCAAAACTATGTTTTGTACCTGAAAAATTTTCAAATGTTGAATAACTTGAATAACTATTAGTCATTTTTTTATTAGGTAACTCATATATAAGAACATAATCTTCTTTAACATTCCAACCTTCACAATTTTCTATGATTTCAAAATAAGTTTGACCTTGCCCACCTTCAAGAAAACTGTTTTCTTCAATATCCTCTACATTAAGTGTATAAGTAGCTTTATGAGACAAAAGCTTAATACCAAAGGATGGGCTGGAAATAATTAAAAAAACAGATAGAAGAAATATATAATTTTTAAAAAACATTTTACACCCCGTCATTAATATCATGTTATTAATATTTTAATATTTTAATATTTTAATATTTTAATATTTCCAGAAGAAATAAGTTAGATTGTTAAGTATGTTCAAAATAAATAAAATAATTGTAGATAATGATACATTAAAAGTATTTATTAATAAATGTTTAAAACAAAAAGTGTTAGCAATAGATACTGAATTTATTAGAGATAACACTTACTACCCTATATTATGTTTGATTCAAATCGCAGGTGAAGACTTTGCAGCAGCAATTGATCCACTTTCTGGAATTGACTTGAAACCAATATGGGATTTACTTTCAAATGAAAAAATTTTGAAAATTTTTCACTCTGGAAGGCAAGATATAGAAATTTTCTTGAATTTAACTGGTAAAATACCCAAGCCAATTTATGACACTCAAATAGCCGCAATGTTTTGCGGATTAGGTGACCAAGTTGGTTATGAGAAGTTAGTGGACAAGTTTTTAAGCTTATCTATTAATAAAGAAAATCAATTTACAAATTGGTTACAAAGGCCACTGACAAAAAGTCAATTAGATTATGCTATTTCAGATGTTACTCATTTAATAAAAATATTCCCATCAATTAATAAATTAATTCTTGACGCTGGTAGACAAGAATGGGTTAGTAAAGAGATTGAACAACTTTACAAAAAAGATTTATACAATGTAAATCCTGAAGATGCTTGGAAAAGAATTAAAATAAAATATTCTAAATCTGAAACATTAAATATACTTAAAATTTTAGCAAAGTGGCGAGAAAATAAATGTAAAGAAAGAAATATTCCTAGAAATAGATTAATCAGAGATGAAACTTTAATAAATATATCTCTATTTAAACCTAATAAAATCGATTTGTTTAATAAAATTAGAGGTATGCCTAAAAACATCTATGTTAGTGATTTAAATGAAATAGTGAAAATAATTAAAGATGCAGAAAAGATCGATCCTAATACTTGGCCAAAAGTTACTAAATTTAATAAAAAATCTAACGTAAATAAATGTAGTTTAGATTTTTTAAAACTTTTACTCTCATACTGCTCTGAAGAAAGTGGATTAGCCGAAAAGTTAATTGCCAACACAGATGATCTTAAATCTATCTTAAATGGTAAAAGAGAAGGACTAAAGGTTTTTGAAGGATGGCGGTATGATGTTTTTGGTAAAGTTGTTGATTTATTATTAGAAGGTAAATTAGGATTTACAATTGAAAATTATAAAGTTAAAAAAATAAATTTTTAGTCATAAATACATTTCGCCTAATGTGGATTTTATGATTTTATAGCTAATTTTTTTTTTCGTTTCTAAAGAATGAGTATCAAGCTTATCGATTACTCTAATAACACTATCAAAATTTCTGTTTATCCTTTCTAGTATATATATAAGTTGTTTGTCATCTATAAATAATTTTTTATCGTTACAATATTTAACCATAAATGAATACAAGAGCACATCATCTGGTAATTTTATTTCACTGCAAATTAAACTTCGTATTCTTGAATTTAAATCATCAAGTTTCCAATCCATCTTTGAAGGTGATAAATTTGATAAAAATAAAACTGAACCGTCTTGATATGTAACTCTGTTTAAAAAATGCATAACTAATTTTGATGGATATTTTTCACCAGGAATAAAATCATCAATAATAAATTTTTTACCTTCTTCTATTTCATCTAAATTAAAACTAGATAAAGAAGATAAATATTCACACCGGTTACTTTCTTTAAATATATGGGACAAATGTGTTTTACCTGAACCTTTTGGTCCAAAGATAATGGCTGCTGGAATAGAATTAATTTTTCTTTTATTTTGCCAAAAAGATGAATTTTCTATAAATCTAACAGCCTCTTCATTACATTTTGAAATAATGAAATTTTCTCTATTCTTTATTGTTTTAAAAGTTAATGGCAGTGCCATTTGTTTATTAAAAGTATATTTATTGATATTTCTTATTTTTGAAGTCATACAACTAATGTCATTAAGATAATT
This sequence comes from SAR116 cluster bacterium AG-337-N21, assembly GCA_003282145.1. GTDB lineage: Bacteria > Pseudomonadota > Alphaproteobacteria > Puniceispirillales > Marisalimonadaceae > Marisalimonas. The sequence goes on along the minus strand of QBZZ01000007.1, from coordinate 50,157 downwards.
TTATAAAATAGTATCTAACTATAACACCTAAAACCGCTGCAACAGGCAGAGATATCAACACTCCAACAAAACCTGACAAAAAAGCCCCTGTTGACAAGGCAAATATAATCCAAATTGGACTCAACTTTATCGCATCTCCGACTAATTTTGGTATTAAGTAATAACTCTCAAGTAATTGTCCAAATACGAAAATTAATAATAATATTGTTAACTCAAAAGACAACCCAAATTGTGAAAAACCCAAAATTATAGTAAGCCCTCCCCCTAAAAAAGCACCTATAAAAGGTACAAAAGATATAATCCCTGCAAAAATACCAAGTAAAATTCCAAATTTCATATCTACCAAAAATAATGCTATTCCATAAAAAATCGATAAAGTAAGACATACTAAACCTTGACCACGTATAAATTTTGATAAAACTTTATCTATCTCTTTTATTAAAATTGGGAAATCTTCAAAATGAGATTTATCTGCAAAATCATATAAAAAAAGTTTTATTTTATTAAACTGCAAACTCATATAAAAGGCTATGATAAATATTAAGATAGTATTGAATACACCATTAAAAACTTCTATTCCATTAGTTATTAAATTATTACCAGAGGTAACAATATTACTAGATAATGGTTTAAAAAGACTTGTATAATCTATATTTTTTATTTTTTCACTAAATAAATATTTATCATTAATTTCTATTATAAGATCTTTAGCATAACTTAAGTATTCCGGTAAAACATTGATAAAATTTTGTATTTGATGTAGGATAATAGGTAAAATTAAAATCAAAATAGAAAGAAAACCTAAAACAAAAATTATTACAGATAAAAAACTTGAAAATGTTTTATTCATGTACTTGTCAAATATTATTTTTAACGGATTTATTAAATAAGCAATTATAAAAGCTATTGCAAATGGAGTTAAAACCTCGAATAAGTATATCGTAATAAATAATAATAATAAGATTATAAATATATAAAGATAATTCTTTTTAAAAAAGTCATACATATTGGGAACCTCAGTCTTGCTTAATAAACAAGTGTATATTGTCTAGAGTTTAAATTCTTGAATGTTAATTTTTTTTCATTTGCAGCCTGAAAAAATGTTTTTTTATTTCCCATGAATTTAACTATAATTCTTCCTCGTTTGTCTGTGATAGAAACTACCATAACTTCAACAACAAATGGTAAATTTTCTAATTTTTTGAGAACCATCGGCCAAATACTTATATCTTTTTGATTAACTGCAATGTTCTTTTCATATTTCAATTTCTTTAAAGAGTTAAACATACTTCTTATAATATTTTGAAAGCTGTTAGATGTTTTATTTTTATAAAAAATAATTTCATTTTCTATTTCCAGTAATCCTGTATCAAGAAACCCTTTCGTTGATTTCACATATACTTTTTTATCATTAAATAATAATTCTTTTTCAAGTTTAGAAGACAATATAGAGGTAATTGGTATTATTAAATCTACTTCATTTAAAATGCTAGTATCAATTAAATTATTCTGTTTCCAATTTTTTTCAATTGAGCTAATTATTTTTGATATCTCTTTTGTTATTAAAGTTGGATCAATGTTATATATAGAAGAGGTTTTTTTAAGAGGAGTTTTATTTCTATAAACAGTGTTTACTAATTTTCCATTAAGATTGTAATATTTGGCAAAGGTATTTAAATAAGTTTTTCCATTTGTTTGCAAAATAGGTTCAGCTATTACAATTAATAAAGAATTAGTTTTTTCATTTTTAATCAATTTGTTAATAAGATTTTTGTTAGAATTTAATAGAAGATTAGCACTTAAAATTCTATTTAACTGAAAGTTACCTTGGGCAAGTTTTAGTTTGACTAATCCATCAACTAATTTTAAATTTTTTTTCCACTTTTTAAACCATTCATCTTTTTCATCCCACATTACGAATCCTCTAGGTCCTTTAAATATTGGGAGAATAGAAATAGGTTCTCTGTAAGTTTCAGAATATTTTAGCTTATTTTTACGAAAAAAATTAATTACTAAGTTTCTATTAAAACAAATGTCAAAATTGGCTAAATATCTCTTATCACTATTAGCTTCATTATTAATTTTTAGATAATCAACTAAAGTAGAAATTTCATTTTTTTTAAATTTTACATTATTATTGTCTAAAATCAGTCTATTAATCAGCCTTCTTATGCCTAATAATTTTGCTTTATTTTCAGCTTGAAACCTAGCTTCATTAATTGAATCTTTTGTCAAATCAACGTTTATATTTCTTACATAAAACGATGAATTTTGACAATCTTCATTTGTTGAGGCAAAAGGTGTCGGAACAAAAAAAAATGATTTTAATATTATAGTAAGAATTGTTTTTAAGTAAACTGGCGGCATTAAATAAGTACCTGACTTTTTTGATTGATATGTAAGTATAACATCGATATATCAATATATAAATCTAAGAATAATTTTTCATTAAGTATTATTTGTAATTAATTCTTACATCAAAATAAAATTAAAATGGCAAAAAAACTAAATAACATGAGCAATAAATCAATAACTTACTTGGAATCAGGTGTGAATATCGATGAAGGAAATAATCTTATTTCTGAAATTTCTCATATCACAAAAGGTACTGCAATAAACGGTGCCACAGGTAAATTAGGAGGGTTTGGTGGATTATTTGATTTAAAAAAAACTGGATTTCAAGATCCCATTCTTGTTTCCAGTACAGATGGAGTTGGAACTAAATTAAAATTAGCTATTAAGACTAAGTCATATTTTAATATTGGAATTGATTTAGTAGCCATGTGTGCAAATGATGTATTAGCACAAGGCGCCATACCACTTTTTTTCATGGATTATTATGCTACAGGTAAATTAGATAAAAATGTAGCTATAGAAGTTATTAAAGGAATAGCAGAAGGCTGCAAGCAATCTAAATGTGCTCTTATTGGAGGTGAGACTGCTGAAATGCCTGGGCATTATGAAAATAACAATTTTGACTTAGCTGGTTTTTGTGTAGGTGCTGTAGAACGAAATAACCTTTTTAAAAAAAGCTCAGTTGAGAGTGGTGATTATGTTATTGGCTTGTCAAGTAGTGGGATTCATTCTAATGGTTATTCATTAGTTAGAAAATTATTAGATGCTTATTCAATTGATATATTTCAAGAAGCAGAATTTGACAAAACCAAAATACTTGCTGATATATTGATGGAGCCTACAATGTTATATACTAAGGCATTTTTGGCAGGAAATAAAAACCATGAGATAAAGTCTATAAGTCATATAACTGGTGGAGGCTTGATAGAAAATCCTCCAAGAGCGTTTAACTCCAATCTATCAATAAAATTTGATATGAAGAATTATAAACTTCCACCGTTATTTAAATGGCTCCAAAGCAAAGCTAATATCTCACTTTTTGAGTTAGCAAAAACTTTCAACTGCGGAATTGGACTTTTAATTTTTGTAAATGAAAAAAACAAAGAGACAGTAATAACGAACTTAAACGAGGCTGGTTATAATTCATTTATAATTGGTAGAATGATAGAAAACATATCGAATAGAAGTGTTTTATTTGATGGATGGGAACTTTAACTTTTGCTAAAATACATTTAAATCATTAAAATTTAAAGTAATTTGTTATTACATAAATTAATCAGGTTGCTTTATGACTAATAGTTATAAACTTAAGGAGTGAGTTGTGAGTAATAAAATTGACAAAGAAACAGAAGAACATAAATTATTTTACGAAAATTTTTTAAAATACACTACATATAGCACAATAATTGTAATTGCGATTGTTGCATTAATGGCAATATTTTTAGTTTAAAAATTAATAAATTAACTCAATCTCTGCAAAAAAAAATGATATTTCATATTTTGCATTTTCAACACTATCAGAGCCATGAACAGAATTTGCTTGTATGCTCTCTGCAAACTCTTTTCTGATTGTACCTTTTTCTGCATCTTTTGGATTCGTTGCTCCCATAACTTCTCTATTCACCTTTACAGCATTTTCACCCCTAAGTACCTGAGTGATAACAGGTCCAGAAATCATAAAATCAACTAAATCATTAAAAAATGGCCTATCTTTGTGAATTTCGTAAAATTTTTGAGCCATATTCTTCGTCAATTGTAATCGTTTTTGTGCAATTATATTTAGACCAGCTTGTTCAAATTTAGCATTTATAGAACCAGTTAGATTTCGTTTTGTAGCATCTGGTTTAATTATTGATAAGGTATTCTCAATTGTCATATTATTCTCCAAAATGGATTAAGTATATGTATTGTAGAAAAAAATCAATGTCTTTTGACAAAAAAATTTTAAAGCTTTACATCAAAATTACTAAAAAGTTTTAACTAAGTGGTATAACATTTTAACTCCCCATCCCACACCACCAGAGGGAACTGATGGAGAAGATTTATTTTTCCATGTTACACCAGCAATATCTAAATGAGCCCATGGGGTTTTTTTCACATGTCTTTTTAAAAAACAGGCTGCTGTAATAGATCCTGCACCAGCACCTCCAATATTTTTCATATCTGCAATCTCAGTTTTAATTAATTGATCATAATCATCATCCATAGGCATTTCCCAAACTTTTTCTCCAGTGATCTCACCAGCATCAAAAATAGCTTTAGAAACATCTTTATTATTTGAAAACAACCCTGCCCTTGTATTACCTAAAGCAACTATCATAGCTCCAGTTAATGTAGCTAGATCTATCATGAACTTTGGTTTATATTTTTTTTCAGTCCAAGAAAGTATATCGGCTAATACTAGTCTTCCTTCTGCATCTGTGTTCAAAACTTCAATTGTTTGACCTGATAGTGACTTAACAACATCTCCAGGTCTTTGTGCATCACCATCAGGCATGTTTTCAACAAGTCCTATTACGCCAATTATATTTTGTTTGATTTTAGATAACGCAGCAGCTTCAATTAATCCAGTTACTGTTGCTGCTCCACCCATATCCCATTTCATGTCCTCCATTGACTTTGATGGTTTTAAAGATAGTCCACCTGAGTCAAAACACACACCTTTACCAACAAAAGCCATAGGAGAGGTTACTTTTTTTGCTCCTGACCATTCCATCACAACAACTCTACTGTCTTTTCTTGAGCCTCGGCCAACTGCTAATAGAGCTTCCATACCGAGTTTTTCTAATTGTTTTTCATTATATATAGTAACCTTTACACCAATTTTTTTGAGTTTTTTACATTCATCGGCAAAGCTTGACGGATAAAGTATGTTTGGGGGTTGCCAGACGAGATCTCTAGCGGTAAAGACGCCGTTTGCAATATTTCTAATCTCTTGAATATTTTGAGAATGTTTTTTTGGTTCATCACAAATAAATATAACATTTTTTATATCAACAATGTCTTTTGAAATGTTTTTTTTATAGTTAGCAAATTTGTATGAACCTAATAAAATGCCTAAGGCAATTTGTTTATTTATGTCCAGACTATTTTCAAAAATTCTAATTTCAGAACATCCTATAGACTTAGTCTTGTGAAATATGCTTCCACCAAGGTCTTCTAAATATTTATGATTTAAGTCGGTATCATGATTTTTTCTCTTAATTAAAAGAAACATGCCCTTTTCAGACCTAACCATAAAAATGTTTGCTGAATTATTTTCAATCATTTTTTTTAAAAATGAAGCTAGAGCTTTATCTTTAGAAAAGTCTTTCGATAATAAAATATTAGTTTTTGAATAGAATAAAACATTTACTATATTATTGTTATTGAATTTCAAATTATCATTTTTATTTTCACATTTAAATTTAATAAATCTACTATTAACAGACATTCTTTTTCCTTTAATCAAAACAGCTTTTTTGTATTAACATTAATAAGATATATTAATAAAAATATTTTAAAATGATTAATTATAACTTTCTGATAATATTTATTTATGATTTTAACAAGCTATATATTTAAACAAACATCCAAAAGTGCTTTTGTATCAACATTTGTTCTTTTAGGAGTAATTTGGTTAAGTCAATCATTCAGAAGCATAAATTTAATAATTGAGAAAGGAGCTAATCTTTCAGATTTCTTCATTTTATCATTATATAGTACGCCCAGTTGGTTAATAATAGCTTTACCTTTTGGTACCTTCGCTGGTTGCATGATTTCTTATTTAAGACTGCAAAACGATAAAGAAATTATTGTAATGAAGTCAGCTGGAATGAGTCCTTTCAACATAAGTAAACCAGCACTTTTGGTAGCTGTAGTCTCATCTCTAATTTTATTCGTAATATCCCATTTTATTCTACCGAAAACCTATACAAACTTTAAGTTGTTACAGAATAAAATCAGAAATAGTAGTCAGGAAGTCATTTTTAAAGATAATGTTTTTATTAATCTTAATAAAAGTCAAACAATATTTATAGGTAAAATTACTAAAAGTAGATTATTAGAAGAAATATTTATCCAAGATAAAACTGATAGTTCAAATATAGTCGAATATTTTTCGAAAAGTGGGAGTGTGTTTATTGACGACAGTATAAATTTGAGAATGATCAAGGGAACTAGAATTTCAACTGATAAAGAGGGTCGTTCAACAATTTTAAATTTTGACAATTATAATTTAACAGTGCGCGAAGATAAAAATAAATCGATAAGTAATAGAGTTATTGAGTATAATGAATTTAATTTTTTTGAATTATTGAAAAAAGCAGAAAAAAAACTTCCAAATCAAGGAAAGTTATTAGCAGAAGCTCATACTAGAAATACTGTATTTTTTATGCCTATTATTTTTGCTTTAATTGTAATGTTAACAATACTTAATGATAATTATTCAAGATTGGTTAATACATATAAAAAGACTTTTGCGATTGGATTAGTTTTCATAGTGCAAAGTGTGACTATTATTTTGAAAAATGCAGTTCACAATGATATATATCTATTACCATTAATGTATTTATTTCCAACTTCTGTTATAGTTTTCTGCTTTATTTTTTTGAGCAAAAAAATAAATACTAATAAAAATCAATCTAATTAACTGGTTTATATTCGATGTTTATAACAAATAATCAACCTATAATTCTTTATAAATATTTAACTAAGGATATATTAAAATATTTTTTATTTGCTTTGTTTGCTCTTGTAATATTAGTATTTTTTATTGATTTTATAGAATTATTTAGACGATCTTCAAACAAGGCAGCTGTGAGACATCTTGTTAAAGCTGAGGTCTTCGACATAATAAATATGTCTTTATTAAAAATAAGTGGAAATATTCAAAAAATCTTACCATTTGCTGCTTTGATAGGATCAATAGCTTGTTTTAATCAATGGCGAAAAAAAAACTATTACATTGTTTGTAAAACATCTGGGATTTCTCTTTGGAAAATACTTTCTCCAATATTAGTCTCTTTTTTTTTAATAGGCCTAGCTTCTATTATAATATTAAATCCTTTTGCAATTCTCTTAAATAAAAAATATGATAATTTACAAACTATTTTCTTTGGTACAAAAAATTTGAAATCATTATCTTTTGATACAAAAGGTTTTTGGATTAAACAAATGTCAAAGGGATCATATTTGATAATTAATGCTAGTAAAATAAACAAAAACCTAAACACTTTATTAGATGTAAATATATTTGTTTATGATTATAATAAAAATTTTGAAAAAAAAATCTATGCCAATAAAGCAGTATTTTCTGAACAAAAGCTAGATTTGTTTGAAGGTCGTTTAACAAAGAACAATGCAAAATTAGAAATATTTAACAAACTATCAATATATATAAATTCTAATACAAAAAATTTGAATGTTGCAACTATAAAACCTGAAAAAATATTTATATTTGATTTTCCAGGTTACCTAAAACAAATGAAACAGTATGGGTTGAATACATCTAAACATTTGTTACACTTTTTTAAATTGATTTGCCAGCCATTTTTAATTTTGTCAATGATTTTACTTTCAGCATCCTTAATGTTAAGGAGTAGTGAAAGAAAAATTGAGGTTGGCATTGTTTCACTTTCGTTAGTTGTTGGGTTTAGTTTATATTTTATTGGAGATTTCATTTTTGCCCTAGGTTCCTCTGAAAAACTACCACCGTTACTGTCAGGATTTGGACCAACATTAATTGGTTTGTTCGCAGGCTGTTATTTGACCAGTGATATTGATGAAGCCAAAATGAAGAATAGATAAAAAGGATTAAAATTGAAATTATTAATAATCATAAATATTATTTTTTATAATATTTTTCTTAACAATGCATTTAGCAGCGAAAATTTTGTGGTAACTACTGTTAATAAAATACCAATTACAAAAAATGATATTGTTAATCGTGCAAAACTAATTTCATTTTCAATTAAAAAAAATACTGATTTTAAAACATTACAAAACTATTATAATCAATCATTGGATTCTCTAATTAACGATAAAATTATTTTATCTGCTGGTCTTAAAATAAATAACAATATTATTGAAATGGTTACCCCTAAAGCCAATCAAATACTTTTAAATGAATTCGACAATTCTAAAGATAAGTTAATTAAATTTATTAATTATTTGTCCATACCAAAAGCTAAATTATTAGAAAAATACGAATCTCAATTAGTGTGGGGTATTGTTTTAAAAAATAAATTTAAGGATCAATTATTGAAACTAGACAATATAGTTGAAAATGAAATTGAAGATCGAAAAAATAGAAAAACTGAAGATCTTTATGATTTAGCAGAAATTGTAATAAGTAGAAATAATAATCAAAATTTATTAAATCAAATTAAATCAGCTTTGAAAAGTGGTGTTAACTTTTTAGATTTAGCAAAGCAAGTATCTATAAGTAGTTCAGCAAAATTTAACGGAAAAGTCGGATGGAAAAATTATCAAAATTTACCAAACTATATAAGATTAAAAAAAATTAATTTAAATGAAGGCGATATTATTAGTTTTCCAACTAAAGATAAAATTAAAATTATTAAGGTACTTGCTAAGAGATTAGACGGAAAATTTAGTGAAAATGAAACAAGTGTTATACTAGGTCAAATAAAATTTCCTATAAACTTTCAAAAAAAAGATGTCGCTTATAACAAAATAAAATATGCGCTTAAAGATTTGTTAGCAAATAAAAGGAGCTGTAAAAATTTAAATAAATTTAAAAAGCAAAATACAAATTATAGTGTAAATATTATTAAATCAAGAATAGCAGACATAAGCACTAAGATACAAAAGGTTATTAAAAATATTGAATTATATAGAATATCACAACCAATATTTTTTGGTAATTTTGGATATACCTTTATTAAATGCGATGCTAAAAAACCACGAAAAGAAAAAAAGTCGATTTTAGAGTTGAAAAATAAAATGATGCAAAAACATTATTTAATCATAAGTGAAAGGTATTTGAAACGTTTACATAAGGAAGCAATAATATCTCACAAAAAAAAATTGAATAAATAAATAGTTTAAATAAACCATATGAAAAAAGTAATCCTTATCTCCGCAGGTGATCCTGACAGTATTTCAACTGAAATTACTATTAAAGCAATTCAACACTCTAAAATGAATAAAAACATAAAACCCGTTGTTGTAAGTAATTCAAAAATAATTGAGGATTGTAAAAATAGTATTGGAAGTAAAATTCAATTAAATGAATTAAAAGATAAAGTCAACTTCTCTGACTTTAAAGAAAATTTTTTAAACATTCTCTCTATAAAATTACCAGATAATAATATATTTGGAAATCGGGATATACAATATGCTTCTTTTATAAAAGAATCAATTATAACATGTGTTAAAACTGAAATGAATAGTGTTGCTTCTGCTATTGTTACAAATCCTATAAGTAAAAATATGATGCATAGGTCAGGATTTAATTTTCAAGGACATACAGATTTTCTTGCTTCACTATCAAAATACAAAAAACATCCAGTGATGATGTTAGTCATCAAAGATCTAAAAACAATCCCATTAACAGTTCACGTTCCTCTAAAAAATGTTCCAAAACTTATTACTAAAAAACTTCTTGAGCTTACAATAAATATTGCAAAAGAAAGCTTGGTTTCTTTATTTAATATATCTAAACCTAGAATAATTATTACGGGTTTAAATCCTCATGCAGGTGAAAATGGTGATATAGGAGATGAAGAGAAAAAAATAATTATCCCAGCAATTAATGAAGTCAAAAAAAAGCAAAATTGTTTTTTAGAAGGACCTATTTCAGCAGATACTGCTTTCTCATCTGAAAAAAGAAGAATTTATGATGTTGCCATTTGTATGTACCATGATCAGGCTCTTATACCTATCAAAACATTAGATTTTTTTAATGGTGTGAATGTCACTCTGGGCTTAGATTTTATTCGAACCTCACCTGATCATGGTACTGGATTTGATATTGCAGGTAAGAATATTGCTAATCCTGATAGTTTAATAGCAGCAATAAATCTTGCTTATGAAATGAGTGTAAATAAAAATAATGGATAATATTGATTTACAATTACCTACTATAAAGGAGACTTTAAAAAAAAATAATGTAAAAATTAATAAATCTCTAGGCCAAAATTTTTTGTTTGATTTAAATCTAACCGACAAGATTGTGAAACATTCTGTACCAATTTGTCCTACTGTTATTGAAATTGGCCCAGGTCCAGGAGGTTTAACCAGATCAATTTTAAAGAAAAAACCAACTGTTCTTTATACCATTGATAAAGATAAACAATCAGAAAAAATGTTAACTGATATTAAGAAAATATATAGAGATAACCTTATCATAATTACTGATGATGCTCTTCATTATCCTATATGGGAGTTAGGTGATGCACCAAGACAGGTCATAGCAAATCTACCTTACAATACTGGAACAAAAATGCTGACGTCTTGGTTGAAACATATTCAACATTTTGATTTGCTTACTTTAATGTTTCAAAAAGAAGTTGCAGATAGAATTATAGCTAAACCGGGATCTAAAAATTATGGTAGATTGTCAATTTTAACAAATTGGTTAACAAAAAGTAAAAAATTGTTTGACATCCCTAGCGAAGCTTTTATCCCTAAACCAAAAATTATATCAAGTGTCATACAATTAAAACCATTACATAAACCATTATATGACGTATCTTTCGAATCTATTGAAAAAATCACACAAATAGCCTTTAGTCAAAGACGTAAAATGATTAAAACTAGTTTAAAGAAAGTCAATGGGCCAATAATTTTAAAGGAACTAAATATTTCACCAAATCTAAGGCCCGAAAACTTATCTATTGTTGATTTTTGTAAAATAGCTAAAAAATCATATGAAAAATAACCCAAAAAATTCATTTAAGATTATCAATGAATTTATTCAAATTTAATTGTCTATATCTTCGTAATCTTTCAGAAAACAGAATTGATTTAATCTGACTAGTGGCCTTTTCTATTTCATTATTTATAATAACAAAATCATATTCAATATAATGACTTATTTCTTTTCTAGCCTCAGACATTCTTTTTAAAAAATTTTTCTTATCTTCACTTGCCCTTTTACCAAGTCTATTTTCAAGCTCCTTAATTGATGGTGGTAAGATAAATACTTTGACAATATCGTTAGGTATATGTTTTTGTATCTGTCTTGTACCCTGCCAATCTATATCTACAATAATATCAATTCCTTTTTCAATTTTTGAAAAAACCTCTTTTTTTAGGGTTCCATAAGAAAAACCAAAAACATTGGCATGTTCCAAAAATTCTTTATTTTTTTCCAATATTCTAAATTCTTTGTCACTTCTAAAAAAATAATCTTTACCATTGATTTCATCTTTTCTTTTTTGACGAGTGGTTACTGAAACGGAAAGATCAATACTATCAACCTCTTCAATAATTTTTTTACAAATAGTTGTTTTACCTGCACCTGAGGGCGAAGAAATTACTAATACAAAACCTCTTCGGATATTATTACTCATTATTAATCCTTAATAATAGTGTTTTTCCATAGCTTAATATTTTTCTTATGTAAACTATATGTTTTTGAAAATCTATGCCCTCCCCTACCATTACTTACGAAATAAAAAAAATCTGTTTTTTTAACAAACTTTAGAGAGTTCAATGCGTTCTCGCCTGGATATGATATAGGAGTTGGGGGTAAACCTTTATGATAATATGTGTTAAAAGGATTATCTGATTGCAACATTTTTTTTGTGATTTTTTGACCGTTTATGTTAAAGCCATACGCCAAAGTTACATCAGATTGAAGCTTCATATTTTTTTCAAGCCTATTAATAAATACACTTGCAACAAGTCTACTATCATTTAAGTTACTAGCCTCACTTTGTATAATTGATGCTAAAATTAGGAATTCTTCTTTATTTTTTAAGATAAAATTTTTAGGTTTGTATTTCCAAATATTATCTAATATTTTGTCTTGAGCCAACTTCATACGTTCTAATAATTTATTTCTAGAATGCCCATATTTGAAATAATATGTATCTGGTTTATATATACCTTCTTTTAAAGATTTTATTTTTCCCGACAAATATGGATTTTCAAGTAAACTTTTCTTTAAATTGTCTGACGTTGTTCCCTCAATGAGTTTAAAATTTCTTACAATTGTTTTTTCATTTTGAAAAATATTTTGTATGTCTTGAATTGTAGAATTTTTTTTAATTAAATATTCGCCAGCTTTAGGTACAAATTGATCATCTCGAATTAACGATATAATTCTCCATTTAAAATAATCTATGTTAATTTTTTTTAGCTTAAGCTGTTTTAAAATTTTATCCTGGTTTGTGTTTTTTTTAAGTAAATAATAGGTATCTTGGAAAACTATTTTTTGTGTTTTTACTTTTTCTAAGTAGAAATAACTAATACATATCAAAAAAACTTTAAATATTATTAAAAGAAGAAGCTTATTTCTCAATATCAATCTGAGCAACTAATTAATAGGCTGGCATTGGTTCCACCAAAGCCAAATGAATTAGATAGAACGTTTTTTACATTTCTTTTTTTGGAATGGATTGGAACCAAGTCGAACCCTGTTGCCTCTTTATCAGGCGATATCAAATTATTAGTGGGTGGTACAGTTTGATTTATAATTGACAAAATTGAAAATATAGCCTCAATCGCGCCTGCTGCACCTAAAAGATGTCCAGTTGCAGATTTAGTTGAGCTAATACTTATATTTTCTATTTTTTGATTAAGTAATCTTCCTATTGCTTTTAATTCAATCACATCTCCAAGTGGAGTGGAAGTGCCGTGAGCATTAATATAATCAAGTTCTGAACTATTAATTTTGGCATCATTTAAAGCCAATTTCATTGCTCTAAATCCCCCATCACCATTATCAGCTGGAGCAGTAATATGATGAGCATCTCCTGTCATGCCATAGCCTTTTATTTCAGCATATATTTTAGCTCCTCTAGCAATAGCGTGTTCTCTTTCTTCTAAAACTACAACACCAGATCCTTCTCCCATAACGAAACCGTCTCTATCTCGATCCCATGGTCTTGAACTGGATATAGGGTCATTGTTAAATTTAGTACTTAAAGCTCGTGCCGCAGCAAATCCTGCCATACCAATACGACAACAAGCCGCTTCTGCTCCTCCTGCAACCATTACATCAGCATCACCATATTTAATTATTCTTGAAGCATCTCCGATAGCATGTGCACCAGTTGAACATGCTGTTACAACCGAATGGTTTGGTCCTTTGAAACCATACCTAATACTTACTTGACCTGAAAGTAAATTAATCAGCGCAGAAGGTATAAAAAATGGGCTAACTTTTCTAGGCCCTTTTAAATTTAGTAATTCAGTAGTTTTAGCTATTGTCTCAAGACCACCTATACCGGAACCTAGAATTACTCCTGTTCTATTTTTTTCATTTTCATTTCTAGGTTTCCAACCAGAATCTTCCACAGCTTGTATAGCAGAAATTATTCCATACGCTATAAACCTGTCAATACGCTTATATTCTCTTGGTTCTATCCAATTATCTAGATCTAAACCACCTTCCTTATCTTCAATCTTCGATGGAATTTGTCCGGCTATTTTACAAGGTAGATCTAAAACGTCAAAATCATTTATTTTATTGATGCCAACAATGCCTGAAATAAGTCTATTCCAGTTAAGCTCAATACCAACTCCTAAAGGTGTTAGCAGGCCTAATCCAGTAACAACAACTCGACGCATCAAAAACTCCTAATATTTAATCGAGTAAGAAACTTTATTTATATTAACTATTAGAGGAAATAAAGTCTATTGCATCTTTTACAGTTTGAATCTTTTCAGCTGCGTCATCAGGTATCTCGCACTCAAACTCTTCTTCAAAAGCCATAACTAGTTCAACAGTATCTAAGCTATCTGCACCTAAATCATCTATGAAACTCGCACTATCTACTACCTTAGATTCTTCAACTCCAAGATGCTCAACTACAATTTTTGTAACTCTGCCAGCTATGTCGCTCATTAAATTCCCCTTTAGTTTAATATAAATTCTTAAAAATTATGATTTTCGAGTAACATAAATATTTATTCATGCCAAGCATATTATCATGTTAGTATAAAAAATACTAAATCATATTCATTCCACCGTTAATATGTAATGTAGTACCAGTTACAAAACCTGCTTCATCACTAGCTAAGTAAACACAACCATTTGAAATATCGTCAACATTTCCTAATCTATTAGCAGGAATATTTATAATTATATTTTTTTTCTGATCAACAGAAAGTTTATCAGTCATTGGAGTGGAAATAAATCCTGGTGCAATCAGGTTACAAGTAATACCTCGGCTTGCAACTTCTAGAGCTATTGATTTAGAAAAACCTGCTAAAGCAGATTTTGAAGCAGCGTAATTACTTTGGCCTGCATTTCCAGTATAACCAACAATTGAACTTATAAATATTACTCTTCCAGATCTTCTTTTCAACATTCCTTTAATAACTTGCCTTGTCAATCTCATTGGTGCAGATAAATTAATGTTTATAACCTTATCCCATTCCTCATCTTTCATTCTTAAAAAAAGATTATCCGCTGTTATGCCAGCATTATTTATTAATATATCAATCTGCCCAAAACTATCTTCAGCTTGTTGTGCTAAATTTAAAATTGCATCTTTACAATTTAGGTCAGTAACAATTGTTTTAATATCATCACCTAATTCTGATGCTAAATCACTTAGAACATTTTGTTTTGTTCCTGATAGAATAAGTTTAGCTCCACTCAATTTCATTTTTCTGGCTATCGACATTCCAATACCACCTGTAGCACCTGTTATTAATGCAACTTTACCTGTTAATTCAAACATTCAATTCTCCATTATAATTTAAGTAAAATTTTTGAAATCTTCTGTGTTTTCAATATTAATAGTTATAATGTCCTTAATCATTCTTTTTGCAATACCTGTCAGAACTTTTCCACTACCTAATTCTATGATTTTTTTAATACCTTTCTTTTCTGCAAATTCCATAGTCTCTCGCCACCTTACAGTTCCAGTAACTTGATCAATTAAATTTTTTCTTAGTTTTTCTGGATTATTTTCAGGTAAAACATCTACATTTGATATAATTGGTATAAGAGGTGTTTTAAAATTTAATTTATTAAGAGCTTCTTCCATAATTATTTGAGCAGGCTTCATCAATTTACAATGAAATGGAGCACTTACGGGAAGAAGAATAGCTTTTTTAATTCCAAAATCTTTAGAAATTTTCATTGCATTTTCAACTGCTAATATATCGCCACTGATTACGACTTGACCTTGAGAATTATCATTAGCAATATCACAAACTCCATAACACTTTACCTTATCTATAACTTTTACGGCCATCTCAATATTTGAACCAATTAATGCAGCCATGGCTCCTTTTCCAATTGGAACCGCTTTTTGCATTGCTTCGCCTCTTAATCTTAATAGGGTGGCACATTGATTTAGAGAAAAAACTTCTGCAGCAGTCATAGCCGAATACTCTCCAAGAGAATGTCCACAAACATAACATGCTAAATCAGATAAATTTTTATTAGTAATTTTATTTAAAACTCTTAGAGCAGCTATACTACACGCCATCAATGCAGGCTGTGCGTTAGAAGTTAAGGCAATCTCTTTATCTGTGCCATCCCACATAACTCTTGTTAATTTGAAGTTTAAAGCATCATTTACTTCTTCAAAAACTTGTTTAGCTTCAATAAAGTTGTCTGACAACTCTTTACCCATTCCAATCTTTTGGGATCCTTGCCCTGGAAAAACAATAATATTCATTTTAAATCTCTATAAAACCTTAAAATTTGTTTATTTATTTATTGCATATTTATAATAAACATTTATGTTGCACATTAATTAATTTTACCAGCATAATTTTTATATTTATGCTCTCCTTGCCAGTTAATTTATTTTAACTGGCTAATCTTGGGAATATTTCCAAAAAGCCATAAGGAGATAAAGATGGCATTATACGAAAGTGTTATAATAGGAAGACAGGACTTAACACCCAATCAATTCGAAGAATTAGTTGAAGAGTTCACAAAAATAATTAAGGATTTTAAGGGTGTTATAAAAAAACGAGAAATTTGGGGTCTCAGAAATCTCGCTTATAAAATAAATAAAAATAGAAAAGGCCATTACATACTTTTAAATATCGATAGTTCTTCTGATGCAATTGCAGAATATGAAAGACTAATGAGATTAAATGAAGATATTATTAGATTTTTAACAATTCGTATTAATTCAGTTGATGAAAATCCTTCACCTTTAATGAATAATAAATCTGATCGTTCTAGAAATGAATTAGTTAATTCAGAAGCAGTTAAAACAACTAACGAAGAAGTCTAAGGAAGATTTAAATGACACAACTTAATATTAAACGAGAAGCTTTGAGAAAGCCAAATCAAAAAAAAAGAAAGTCTTGTCCCTTTTCTGATCCTAACACCCCTCCAATAGATTATAAAGATTTAAAAGTTCTTACTAGATATGTATCCGAAAGAGGTAAGATAATACCATCTAGGATTTCAGCAGTATCAGCAAAAAAACAACGTGAACTCTCTAAAGCAATTAAAAGAGCAAGGTTTTTAGCATTAATGCCTTATGTAGTTGGTTAGAGCAGGAGAATAAAATGAATATTATTTTGTTAGAACGTATTGAAAAATTAGGGCAAATGGGTGAGCTAGTTTCAGTTAAATCAGGCTATGCAAGAAATTTTCTGCTTCCTCAAGGTAAAGCTGTGTTTGCTTCAAAACAAAATATCAAAATGTTTGAAGAAAAAAAGGCCCAGTTAGAAGGTGAAAATATTACTAGAAAAACAGAGGCAAAAAATTTAGCTGATAATATTAGCTTTAATGAAGTTGTTCTTATTAGGGCTGCAAGCGAATCTGGTCAATTATATGGGTCTGTTTCCGCAAAGGATATATCTAAAGCTGTTACTGAAGCTGGACTTTCAATTAACAAATCTCAAGTTGATTTAAATAAAGCTATTAAAACATTGTCATATGAAGATATATTAATCAAATTACATCCTGAAATCTCCATAGATTTGAAATTAAATATTGCCAGGTCTGTCGAAGAAGCCAAAGAACAGTCTAAATCTGGAAAGGCCATAATAACAACCGAAATAACTGGTGGGGACATTAGATCAGAGCGAGCTCAGAAAGATGCTAAAAGATTTGATAAAAAAGTTAGTCAAACAAAAACGAAAAAAGAAAATGATGAAAAGTCAAAAATGTCAAAAAGTTTGAATAATAAACAAACTGAAGAACAAACAGATATAATTAACTAATTATTAACATTAAACCAATTTTTAGATTAATTTGTTATTAAACTTAAAATAAATTAGAAAAGAGTTATGGTTGATAATCTAATTGAAAATTATACTAACTCTGAAAAAAAAATGCCTCAAAATCTTGAGGCTGAGCAAAGTCTCCTAGGTTCAATATTATTTGATAATAAAATTTTAGAAGATCTTCCTACAAATTTTAACAGTCAATATTTTTTTGACCCTTTACATGCAAATATCTACGATGCTTGTATATCTCTCACAGATGTTAGTCGATTGGCAGATCCCCTAACACTTAAAAATTATTTAAATGATAATAACTTAAATAAAGATATTGATATTGAAAAATATCTTTTAGATCTAAGAGAAGGAGTATTATCATTAAGTAAAGCAAAATTTTATGCTGAAGAAATTAAAAATTGTTATATCAGGAGATCTTTAATAAGAATTGCTGACGATTTGATTGATAAATCTATTAACCCTAAAATCGAAGTAACTCCTGATCAAGAAATATCTGAAACTGAAGAAAAATTATATAATTTAGCTGAAAAAGATAAAATAAATTCAGGTCCAATAGATTTTAAATCTGTTTTAACTAGTGCTACTAATCAAATAAATGAAGCTTTCACTAGAAAAGGCAAATTATCAGGTGTTGACACAGGTTTTTCAGGCCTAAACCGTCAATTAGGAGGCTTAAATAAATCTGATTTAATAGTGTTGGCCGGTAGACCTGCAATGGGGAAAACTGCTTTAGCCACAAACATAGGCTTTAATGCTGCTAGAATCAATAATACTAACCAAAATGACTCTATTCTAATTTTTTCTTTAGAAATGTCAGCTGAACAATTAGCCCAAAGAATATTAGCCGAACAAACTACAATAGACTCTCATAAATTGAGAAATGGAGATATTAATGAAAAAGAGTTTGCAAGACTTGTTGCAACACAGAATGATATTTATAACTTGCCGTTCTTTATTGATGATACACCTGCGATATCTGTTGGTCAAATTGCATCAAGAGCAAGAAGATTAAAAAGAACTCGTGGATTAGGCTTAATTATTATTGACTATATTCAATTAATTCAAGGTTCCAAAGCTAGTGAAGCTCAAGGAAGAGTTCAAGAAGTTTCGAATATTACTAGAGGATTAAAATCAATAGCTAAAGAATTAAATGTTCCTATTCTTGCTCTATCACAGCTAAGCAGGGCTGTTGAACAAAGAGAAGACAAAAGACCTATTCTCGCTGACTTAAGAGAATCTGGTTCTATAGAACAGGATGCTGACGTAGTAATGTTTGTCTATAGAGAAGAATATTACCTAGATAAAAGTGAGCCATCTCAAAGGGATAATGAAAATCAAGAAAGTTTTAATGAACGTTTTTCAAAATGGCAAGATAGAAGAAATGAGGCAGAAGGAAAGGCTGAAATAATCATTTCAAAACAAAGACATGGACCAACTGGTATAATACAAGTTCAATTCGAAGCTAAATTCACTAGATTTATGGATTTAGCTCAAGATAATAGGTTACCAGATCAAATTTATTAGTAAAATTGTTTAAAATATATAATCTTTTATTATGCAAGCTATTCTAGATATTTCTTTAAAAGATATTAAATCAAATTGGGTTGCACTTAATAACGCGTCTAATGGAAAAGCAGCAGCTGTAATTAAGGCTAATTCATACGGTGTAGGTATGATAAAAGTAGCCAAAACTCTTATGAAAGCAGGATGTAATTATTTTTATGTTGCAAACCTTAATGAGGGTATCCAGCTAAGAGAAGAATTAAAATCTGTAGACATTACAATTGCTATTTTTGAAGGTTTTTTAAATGGTAGTGAACAATCGTATGTAAAATATAAATTAACCCCTATAATTAATAATTTAGATCAATTAATTAAGCTTAAAAAACTTATTTCTCAAGGTTGCAAAATCAAAGCAATATTAAATATTGATACAGGGATGAATAGATTAGGTTTTAGTCAAAGTGAAATTAATTTATTATTAAGTAACAAAGATTTATTAAACCTTATTGAATGGGACTTTATAATGTCCCACCTTGCGAACGCAGATAAAATAAAAAATAAAGAAAACGTAAAACAATTAGACAAAATATTACAATTTTCTAAAATTATACCAAATACAAAATTAAGCTTAGCAAACAGTGCTGGAATAATGCTTGGATCAAGGTTTTGTCTTGATCAAACAAGACCAGGTATTGGATTATATGGGATTGATAATTACGGCAATAATATTAAATTAAATTCCAAGAGTTTAAAATTTCCTCTAAGTTTATATGGACCTATTATTCAAATAAGAAACGTTAATGTTGGTGAAAAAATTTCTTATGGAGGTATTGATATAACAAAAAGAAAATCTAGATTAGCCACAATCGGAATTGGTTATGCAGATGGTTGGTTAAGATTATTAAGGCCTAATAGTTCCTTCTCAATAAGGAAAAAAAAATGTAGTATTATAGGTAATATAACAATGGATAGCTTCGTTTTAGATGTCACTAACTTAAAAGAAAAATCATTAAAAGAAGGTGAGTATTTATGTTTGTTAGATATCACTAACATTAGAAATATTCTTAATAAGTTAGATTTAATCAGCTATGAACTCTTAACACTTATGGGCAACCGCTTGTTAAGAAAATATAATTAGTTAGTAATTTAACAAAGGTAAGTTAGTGAATTTGATTAATTCGATTTTTAAAATTTGTGGCACTACAGGTCAAAAGTTTTTTAAATTTTTATCTAATATTGGTCATTTCTTTATTTTTTTTATAACTGCCATTTTTTGGATATTTAGACCACCATGGTATTTTAAGAAAATATTTTATCAGATTATAGACATTGGTTATTTTTCTTTACCTGTAGTTGGTCTAACCACATTTTTCTCTGGTATGGTCTTAGCTCTTCAAACTTATAATGGTTTTAGTGAACTAAATAATGAAACAACAGTAGCGAGAGTTGTATTAACCTCAATCACAAGAGAATTAGGACCCGTTTTAACAGGTCTGATGGTTGCAGGACGAATTGGAGCTAAGATGGCAGCAGAAATAGCTACAATGAGGGTTACTGAACAAATAGACGCATTGGGCACTCTGGGCACAAGACCAATGCAATATTTAATCGCACCAAAAATTATTGCCTCATTAATTTGTATTCCAGTTTTAGTACTTCTAGGTAACACGATTGGTATTTTAGGTGGATATATAATTGCAATTTTTAAATTAGAATTTAATCCAAGCATCTATCTATATGCTACTGTAGAATATTTACAATGGATAGATATTATTCAAGGTACAGTAAAAGCAGCAATTTTTGGATTAATAATATCAATGGTAAGTTGTTATTTTGGTTTTAATGCGACCAAAGGAGCAGAGGGAGTTGGGTACGCTACAACCGCATCTGTAGTAATTTCATCGGTAATGATTTTAACAAGTACTTATATTATAACAGCTTTGTTTTTTGGGTAAGAATGAAAAAAAAATTAAACAATAAGATAATAATTGAAGTTAAAAACCTTACTAAAACTTTTAATGAAACTATGGTTTTGAATGATATTAATTTTAAACTATTTGAAGGTGAATCTTTAGCTATAATAGGCGCCTCAGGATCTGGTAAGTCGGTACTTCTGAAAAATATCATTGGTTTATTGTCACCAGACAAAGGTTCTATTAAAATAAATAATGTAGAAATGGTAGATTTGAAAAGATCTATAAAAGAAAAAATTTTACTAGATTTAGGTATAACATTTCAACACGGTGCGTTATTTGATTCTCTACAAAATTGGGAAAATATTGTTTTCAAAGTTAAAAACAAAGAAAAGCTTACCGATAAAGATGCTAAAGAATTAGCATTATCAATAATAAAACGTTTAGGCTTAAATTCTGAAATTTTAGACCTTTATCCATCAGAAATTTCAGGAGGAATGCAGAAAAGAGTTGCGATAGCTAGAGCTATATGTGGAAATCCAAAGGTACTATTATTTGACGAACCTACCTCTGGCTTAGATCCTGTAACAGGTAGCTTAATTGACAAATTAATTAAATCTGCTGTTAAAACAGTTGGTGGAAGTGCAATTACAATTACTCATGACATGGCATCAGTATGTAATATAGCTGATAAAGTGATTTTAATTGATAAGCAAACAATTTCATGGTCAGGAACACCTAAGGAAATGTTAAAGTCTGATAATGCACAAATAAAAGACTTTATTAAATCAACAAATCCTAAGCTATTCATTTAATGGCAAGATCAAATAAAAATTATATATGTCAATTATGTGGTTCAGTTTATCCTAAATGGATTGGTAAGTGTGAGCAATGTAATGAATGGAACACTTTATTAGAAGAAAAAAACACAAAACCATCTGGTATTTTATCTAAATCATATGGACAAACTATTAGTTTTGAATATTTAAAAAATGAAACATATGATCTTTCAAGAATTACGTCAAATTTAAGTGAGTTAGATCGAGTTATTGGAGGGGGATTTGTGCCTGGATCAATAACATTAATTGGAGGCGACCCTGGTATTGGAAAATCAACATTATTGTTACAACTTGTAGGTAATTTATCAAAACTTAATGAGGAATGCATATACATTTCTGGTGAAGAAAGTTTATCTCAAATAAAAATGCGTGCAGATAGACTTGGTATAAAGAACAATGAAATTAGATTTGCTTCTGTAACAAATGCTTCTGATATTGCTGCAACAATAAGTTCTGTTGGAAAAAGACATATATTAGTAATTGATTCTATTCAAACTATGTATTTACCGCAATTAGATAGCTCCCCAGGGACTGTGTCACAGGTAAGAGCAAGTACACATGAATTAATTATTGCAGCAAAAAAATCAAACTCTATTCTCATTTTAATTGGACACGTAACTAAAGATGGTTCAATAGCTGGACCTCGTGTTTTAGAACATATGGTCGATACAGTTTTGTATTTTGATGGAGATAATAATTTTCAGTATAGAATTTTAAGAAGTATTAAAAATAGATTTGGACCTACAAACGAAATAGGTGTTTTTGAAATGTTAAGAGATGGTCTTAAAGAAATAAAAAACCCTTCGGCTTTATTTTTATCAGATAGACAAAAAAATATATCTGGAACTGCAATTTTTGCTGGTTTGGAAGGGACCAGACCACTTCTAGTAGAAGTCCAAGCGTTAGTAACTCCATCAACGCTTGCCTCTCCAAGGAGAACTATTGTAGGGTGGGATATAGCTAGGCTTTCAATGTTATGCGCTGTCCTCGAAGCAAGATGTAAAATCCACTTATCAAACATGGATATTTTTTTAAATATTGCTGGTGGTATTAGAATATTTGAACCAGCCGCTGATTTAGCTGTCGCAGCAGCAATTATTTCATCCGTAAAAAATGTTCCTTTATCTTTTTCTGGTATATTTTTTGGAGAAGTTGGTCTTTCAGGTGAAATTAGGAAAGTTAATCAGCCAGAAGTGAGAATTAAAGAAGCATTAAAACTAGGGTTGAATCAAATTTACTTACCTAATAAACAAAAAGTTATAATAGAAAAAAATATGAAATATAACTCTATCAGTCTATTAAGTGATTTAGTAAATTTAATTTATAAAGATACTATGAATGATTTGAACTAATGGAATTTATGCATAACATCTACTTTAATATAGTTGATATATTTATTTTAATAATTATTCTGACATCTTGTATAGTGGCTACATTTAGAGGTTTTATAAAAGAAACTTTTAGTGTAATTTCTTGGATCTTTTCTTTACTTGTAGCATTTAATTTATTTGAAAAATTTAAATTAGAGTTAGTAGAATATATATCTCAAAAGATTATAGTTGACGTCATTGCATTTAGCTTTCCTTTTTTAACAACTTTATTTATTTCACACCTGATTTCAAAATGGTTGTCACCAAAATTCAATTTTTCTGAGATATTATTTTTAGATAAAGTTTTTGGATTTCTATTTGGTGCTTTAAGAGGTGCATTAATAGTTGTTTTATTCTATCTTGGATTTCTTTACTTAATAGGCAAAGAAAGAGAATTACCAGATTTAATTTTAGAAGCTTATACTTATCAATATTTAGAAAATACTACTGATGCTCTAAGTGGTTATTTTATTGAACAAATTGAGCCAGGAGACAATCAAAATAAAAAACAAAATTTACAAGAAGATTAACTTGAAGGATTTTTAATGTATTGTAAAGATACCGATCGATATATGGATGAATGTGGTGTATTTGGTATATTTGGAACCGAGGAAGCTTCTGTATTAACAACTTTAGGACTACATTCTCTTCAACATAGAGGTCAAGAGGGTGCTGGTATAGTTAGTTTTGACGGTAATAAATTTCACTCAGTACGCAAGCAAGGATTAGTTGGGGACAACTTCAACAATACAAATATATTATCTCAACTCCCAGGAAAAACTGCAATTGGTCATGTGAGATATTCTACGACTGGTGAATCTAAGCCCGAAAATTTACAACCATTATTTGCAAATTTAGCAATTGGTGGTTTTGCATGTGCACATAATGGAAATTTAACTAATACATATTCGATTAAAAAAAAATTAGTTGAAAGTGGGTCTATTTTTCAAACATCGTCTGATACTGAAATTATTTTGCAATTAGTTGCGAGATCCAAGAAGAAAAAACTTGTTGATAAGTTAATAGATGCTCTCACACAAATTAAAGGTGCTTATTCTCTTATAATACTTACCAATAAAAAGCTGATTGGAGTAAGAGATCCATTTGGTATAAGGCCTTTAGTTTTAGGTGAAAAAGATGGTTCTCCTGTTCTAGCCTCAGAAACTTGTGCTCTTGATATGATTGGAGCCAAATACAAAAGAGATGTAGAAAATGGTGAGATTATTATAATTACAGAAAATAGTACCAAATCAATCAAACCTTTTAAAAGAGTTCCTGAAAGACCTTGTATTTTTGAAAGAATTTATTTCGCAAGTCCAGATAGTATGGTCGGGAAAAAAACAGTTTACACTTACAGAAAATCTCTAGGAGAGCAACTAGCAAATGAAAATTGTGTTGCAGCAGATGTAGTTGTTCCTATCCCTGACTCAGGTGTTTCTGCTGCAATAGGTTTTTCACAAAAATCTTCTATACCATTTGAACTAGGCATTATAAGAAGCCATTATGTAGGGCGAACATTTATAGAGCCTTCACAAACAATACGACAATTTGGGGTTAAACTTAAACATAGTGTTAATAAATCTTGCATAGAAAATAAAAAAGTTATTCTAATTGATGACTCAATAGTTAGGGGGACTACTGCGAGCAAAATTGTGAAAATGGTTTATGAAGCCGGAGCAAAAGAAGTTCATTTAGGAATTTCATGCCCCCCTATTGTGCATCCTGATTTCTATGGAATTGATACACCAAACTACAATGAATTAATTGCATCACAGTCTGATTTAAATGAAATGACTAAACTTGTTGGAGCAAAATCTTTGTTTTTTTTATCTTTGGCTGGAACTTATAAAGCGATGGGATGTGACAAAAGAAACCCTATAACACCTCAATTCACAGATCATTGTTTTACGGGAGAGTATCCAATAGATGTTTCTGAAATTCTAGAAATAAATAAAAAAAACAATGAATAAAGATAAACAAATTGCCTTGATAACAGGTGCCAGTAGTGGGATTGGTGCTGAGATTGCAAAACAGCTAGCAAAGAAAAATATTCACACTATAATAACTGCTAGATCTGCGTCAAGATTAATGAAAACTGAGAAGTCTATTATTGATAATGGAGGCACTTGTACTTTAGTTGAATTGGATATGAAGGACTTGAAAGGTTTAGATAATCTAGGAATAGAGATATTTAAACGTTGGGGGAGACTAGATATTTTGATTGCTAACGCTGCCGTCCTAGGTGCTTTAGGGCCTATACACCATCAAAGTAGTGATGAATTCTTAGAAGTAATGATGGTAAATACAATGAGCAATCATCGACTAATCCGTTCATGTGATGCACTTTTAAAAAAAAGTCATAAACCTAAAGCTTGTTTTTTAACTTCAAGTGTTGCTATTGAACCTAGACCATTTTGGGGAGCCTATGCAGTATCTAAAGCTGCTCTAGAACATATGATTAAAATATGGTCGGCTGAAAATAAACATAATAAATTGTCTATATGCATAATTAATCCGGGTAAAACTAATACAAAAATGAGAAATCAAGCAATGCCTGGGGAAGATACAAGAAAACTTCAAAAGCCAAGTGAAGTAGCAAAAATTATTATAGAGATAGTTTTTTTAGATAAACTCTATAAGGGTGATACAATTGACATAATGAAATCAAATCAATCCTCTAATGCAACAGGTTCAAGATAGGAATAATAAAAATCAACCTTATCATCAAATCGCCTTGCTGTCTCTTGGGCTTCTTTTTCATTTGTTGCACAAAAACTCAAGCTTAATCTGTAATTATGCAACCTATAAAAAAATCTTAAAATGTCGATCTGACTATTCCCAACATGCCATGACTTTAATATCCAACCAATAAAAAACAACCATGGGGAAATCATTAAAAGGAACCAATAAAAAACTAAAGAAATACATAAAAAAGTCCATAATCTATTTTGTAACATCCACAATGGTGGAGCGAGACTTGCAAGAATTGTAGGAAAAGTATTTAGAAGAATAGCTGTTTTTCGAGGTTTTTTATAAACTTCAAATTGAAAGTAAAAATCATCTTGATTAAAATAATCATTGGGATCTAATTTTTTTAAATCAGGTATTGTATTAGAATTGATACTTTCACAAATAACACCTAAAGAACCATAAACAAAAGTATTAAAAAAAACTCCATCTCTATATAAAGTAAGAATTTTTTTGTCTTCGATTTCATTCAATTCTTTTGTTAAATCATCATAACTTTTGTTAACTATTAATCCATCAAGAGCTATTATAATATCCCCTTCTGCTAACTTCATAACAAATGCATTTGAAGAAGTTCTTATAGCCTTAATTTGTAAAAAGTCTTTTTCAGTTTCAGTTTCTTCATTCATATAATCAAACTCACAAAAACAAATTTTATAATATTATGGATACTTAATTCTACTAGTTTTATCTGCAATCTTTCCTAAAACATTATTATTTTGCTTAACAAGTTTAGAAATTTGTTGAGCTTGTATAGCTTGATTAGCTACTATCTGTTTATATATTGCTTTGTTGCTTATTTGCTGAATAGCCTTAGATATAGTTTTACTATTGGAACGATTAAGTTTTGCTAAGTCTGCACTTAGTTTTTTATTGTTTTCAACACTAATTTTTGAATTTTTACTCAACTCATTTATTAAGGTAGTTGTGATTAATTGTAGCTCACCAATAGTATTTTCATTAGATTTTTCGACACGCTTTTCAATCTTATCAAGATTAGCTACCAATTTTTCATTAACAGCTAACAAATCACCTTGTTTTTTTATAGCTTCGTCAAGATTTTTTAATGATGCATTAACGCCATCTACATTTTCTGCAAAAACAACTAAAGCCTCTCTACTTGTTTCAGTCATATTAGTTAATTTGTCAGATGACTGCATAAATAAAAATGCACTTACGGTTATAACAACTAACCCTGAAATAATAGATGATAAAAAGACAACAGTAGTGTATTTATGAATTTGTTTCACTTTAGCCTCCAATAATGCGTGAGCTTTTTTAACTTTATTATATTCTGAGGTTACATCAGTAGCCGCATCAGCTGCATCTAAAGCTAATTTAATACTTTCTTGTACAGCTTCCATTTTAGTATCCATTTTGTAAATCCTATAAAACCATTAAAATTTTCTTAACATGATAATTATATATTCTTTTCTTTTCTATATGCACATTCTATACCAGTTGTACTAAACACTTCAATCGCAGGAATAGATTTAGAAATAAAGCCAAATTTATTACAGCCCCATGGACGTTCTTTCTTATAAGTAATAAAGAAATAATAGCACCCACTACATTTAACTATTTTCTTTTCATTTTTATTGTTAATCATTAATTCTATTCTTTATTTTTATTTTTATTTATTAACTCAAGTAACCCATATATTAATTCCGCAATTTTAAATCTTAATGCTCCCATGACTGCAGTAAAACCAAAAAACCAATATAATATTGCGTTTGATAAATCGCCCTCTTCTTTGAGAGAACTTGCTTCAAAATGGCACAAAAGTGCTGACCATAAAAACATTGCCGTAATAATTATCTGTCCGAAAGTTTTTCTTCTTTTCACTTTCTCTCCATATTTTCAGTTAATGTTTTACCATATTCATCAAAACTCATATCATCAGATAATTCAAAATCAGGATAGTCAGATTCCTCACCTCTTTCAATTTTAAAGATATATGCTAAAACTGAAGCAACGGCTGAATATAAATTTTCTGAAATTTCTTTGCCTATTTCCCCAGTAAAATAAAGGGCTCTAGCTAGTAAAGGACTTTGAAAAATAGTTACTTGATTTTCATTAGCTAATTTTATTATTTTTTCAGCTATCATTCCCCTACCCATTGCCAAAATTGTTGGTGCTCCAGTCTCCCCAACATCATATTTTATGGCCACTGCAAAGTGTGTAGGATTAGTTATTATTGCTGAAGCATCTTTAACATTGTCAAGAGCAGCTGTCTGGGTTGCAGCTCTATTAGAAATTTCATTTTGTAATCTCCTTATTTTTTGCTTAACTTCTGGCGATCCGTCAGTATCTTTATGTTCGTCTTTAACTTCCTTGATTGTCATTTTTAATTTTTCTACATGTATGTATTTTTGCCAAATAAAGTCAAAAATAGCTATGAAACCTAGAGCTATTAATAAGGCAATTGTTAATTGAGGAAAATTATTAAGTAGGTTTGACAAAGCGCTGTATAGGTTACGTTCTGACAAATTAATAATATCTTTAATATTAACGTATATTACACCGTAGGTAATTCCACCTAATAACCCGACTTTAAATAAAGACTTAATTAATTCAACTAGACCTTTTGATGAGAATATTCTTTTTAAGCCCGATAAAAGATTAATTCTATTAGATTTGAAATGAAAACCCTTATGAGCGAAGTTAATACCTCCTACAGCCATTTGGGTAAATAAAATTGTAAGTATTAGAGGAATGCCAATGATTAAAGTTATATATATTACGTATTTAATTAATTTTTCCATTCCTGAAATTGGAGATACATTAATAATATAATTTAAGTCAAATAAGAAAAACATTTTCCAGATACTTAAAAAGTCTCTAGCAAAAAAAGGTATTGATGTTAATACCATCAAACCCATTATTAAAGTCGTAAATACAAACATTTCTTTTGAGGATAGCACTTGGCCGTCCTCAGCTGCTTTATCTAGTTTTCGTTGAGACGGTTCTTCGGTTTTATCTTGTGAATTATCTTCTTCAGCCATTTATAAACTTCCATTCTCAAATGATTGAAGTACTTCGTAAATCAAGTTTATGGCTGTTCCTGTTAAATCAGAAAATGCATCTGAAATAGGACCTACGCCTGCATACAAAAATATAAAAACACTTATTAAAGCTATTGGAAAACCAAAGGAAAAAAGGTTAAGAGAAGGAGCAGATCTTGTAATAATGCCAATAGAACATTGTATTAATAATAATCCACCTACAACTGGTAAACTAATAAGTGCTGCCAAATAAAGCATGTTTCCAAAAGTATTAATGGCAATTTCACTTACTTGGGAAAAATTTAGAAATATACCAATTGGTAAATATGTATAACTTTCTAGTAACATTTTGATTATAAACAAGTGCCCATCTAAGGATAAAAAGCACGAAATTAAAAATAACATTAATACGGTACTTAGAACTAACGTTTGTCCGCCTGATTGTGGGTCAATCATACTAGACATTGAAAGTCCTGCAGTAGATGCAATCTTTTCACCAGCAACAGCTGCAGCTGAAAATATAATATTTAAAATTAACCCTACAGATAAACCTATTCCTATTTCTGATAAAACTAGTAGGAACAGACTAAAACCTAGCATATTTTGAATATCAGGTACTTTAATGACTGGAAATAAAAAGGCTGTAAGGCTAATACTGGCTATAATTCTCACTTGTAACGGAATACCACCTAAGGAGAAAAATGGTGCACTTATTAAAAATGACGAAATACGTAATGATGCTACAAAAAAGATTATTAGATACTGGTATAAGTTAAATAAATTCACTCCAGGTAGACTTAATTCTGATCCATACATAATAAATTTCTTTCAAATTTAATTTTGTCCTACACCAGCAACTTGGTCAAAAATAAAGTTAAAGTAATCAACTAACCCCATCATAAAAAAGTTACCTAACAAGCCTATGCCTAACATTACAACTACAACTTTTGGAACAAAACTTAACGTCATTTCATTAATAGAAGTTGCAGCCTGAATAATTCCTATAAAAAGACCAATACCTAGAGCTAGAGCTAATATGGGACCTGACACCAGTAAAACTTGGTAAAAGGCCATACTTAACATACTAATATTTTCATCAAAATTCATTTTTTATCCTGCTGCAAATGTACTTACTAAAGAACCAACCGTCATACTCCAACCGTCAACCAAGACAAATAGTAATAATTTAAAAGGAAGAGCAACTAACATTGGAGAAAGCATCATCATTCCAAGTGACATCAAAATAGAAGAAATTACCATATCAATTACAAGGAATGGCAAAAATAATAAAAAACCTATTTGAAATGCAGTTTTAAGCTCACTCGTCATAAATGCTGGTAACGCAATTCGAAATGGGATATCTGATACTTCATCAAATTTTTCAAGACCAGCTAATTCTGAAAACATTATTAAATCAGTCTTTCTGGTATTTTTGACCATAAAACGTTTCATTTCAGAACTAGCTGTTTCGAGGGCTTTTTCTGCTGGAAGAGTTTTATCCATATAAGGGACTGCTGCATTATCATAAACTTTATTAAAAGTTGGTGCCATTATAAAAAATGTTAAAAATAGGGAAATTGCTATTAACACTTGATTTGGTGGTGTCTGTTGAGTTCCCAAAGCTT
Source organism: SAR116 cluster bacterium AG-337-N21 (assembly GCA_003282145.1). Classification (GTDB taxonomy): domain Bacteria; phylum Pseudomonadota; class Alphaproteobacteria; order Puniceispirillales; family Marisalimonadaceae; genus Marisalimonas. The sequence continues at coordinate 19,463 of QBZZ01000007.1, read as the reverse complement.
GACGAAGTATTGACATTACAATTATAATTCTTGTAAAGCTAGTCATTCCTAATACTAAAGAAGGAAGAACAGTTATAGCTGTCATCAATAGCAAAATTTGTAAGGGAAACGAATATTCCGTAGTATCTCCATTAGTTGATACATTCAATGCAGGGAAACCAGAAGATATTGTCTCCCCAAAAGCTTGAACTGGTAGACCGCTAATTAAAAATATAGTGACTAAAAAAGATACGATTTTAAAAAAATTTTTAAATTTATTAATAATTACTTCTCGCCGATTATAAAAATAAATTCTTTTAATTGGTTGAGGACAAATTGCTTTACGCATCTCTAGTACCTTTTTTATGAGCAGTTAATAAATCAGATATATTTACATGTTGTAGAGGTTTTGATTCATTGATTTTTTCTGGAAGTGAAGTTTTATTATGAACAATATTTTTTGATGATAATTGATCAATTTTTTTGTTTTTGGTATTTTCTTCGTTTAATATATTAGTATTTATTTGAGTTAAAGAACCTCTTCCAGACTTGTGCCCTACAAAGAAAAAGTTTTCTTCTCCAACCTTAATAACAAATGCTAAATAACCATTCCTAAGTGATAATTGATTTAACACTTCTAGATTATTTTGATTTTTAATTATTTTTTTTAAGGGACCACTTTTTTTCTTTATAACAAACGCTATAATACCTAGAGTTAATAAAAATAAAATAGTAACTATTGCAGTTGTAAAGTCTGGAGCTGTTTGCGACATTTTAGCTTTCCTTTATATTTAGATAAAAGAAGCAAAAAAGGTGCCAATTCCGTAAAAAAATAAACTACTGATTTATATGAATATTTTGTTATAATAAGTTGTCAAAATTTTGAAGATTAAAGTTTTTGTACTCGATTTTCAGGATTAGTTACTTCAGTAAACCTTATACCAAACCTTTCTCCAACCATAACAACTTCCCCTTTAGCAATTTTAACACCATTAGCTAAAATATCTAAAGGGTCACCTGCTAATCTCTCTAATTCAACAACAGAACCTTCATTTAGTCTTAAGAGATCTCTAATTTTCAATTCTGTAGAACCGACTTCTACTGTGAGTTTGACCTCAATATTTTCTAAAACTTTAAGATTATCTATCCCAGCACTTTCTGAATTAGTTTCTTCGTTTGTTTGTGCTGTTTCATTTTCTGCCATTAAAATAACTCCTACTAAATTATAATCTGTTTTTCAAACTAACTGCAACTTGACCGTTTGTTTCTCCAATTTCAGCCTTAAATAATAACTTTTCATTTACAAAAAAATCAACCCCATCAACTGGAGGAAGGTTAATAATATCACCTTCTTTATATTTGACTAAATTTGACAAAGATACTGAAGGTTCACTTAAGATAGCTGATACAGGAAGAGGTACATTTAAAACTGATTTTTCTAATCGTTCTCTCCAACTAGTGTCATCATCAATAACATCAGACTGAACTCTTGAACGTAATAGCGATGCAATTGGCTTCAATGTTTGCAAAGGATATATTATGTCAAATGAAGCAGAGTCAATATTAGGTAATTGTACAACAAAAGAACAAATAATAACTGAATCTGTTGATTCAACTAGAGTAGCAAACTGTGGATTTATTTCCCTGGCTTGGTGCCTGATTGTAATGGGCATAAGATCTTTCCAAGCTGCTTGTAAACATTGCCCCATTCCATCTGAAACTATTTCAATTATTCTGTCTTCAGTAGCTGTAAACTCAGCTTTTGTAGTTGGAAAATTTGCTAATTTCCCCCCATAATAACAATTTGTTAAAACACTAATAAAAGAAGGTTCAAGTACAAGCAACATTGAACCTCTTAACTCATCTATCCTACTAGTGGTTAAACTCATAAAACTGTTGAGGCCAGCACTATATTCATCATAAGTTTTAACTTCAGGAGGAAATGGATTAATCTTAGGTTGCATTCTGATCATTGGCAAAAAAATACTTCTTACTAATCTTGCAAATCTTTCATTTATTAGTCTTAAGGCATAATAATCTCCAAGAAGTTCTAGATTGTCTGATCCAAACGTAAATTCTGTTACCTCAACCTCGTTATTGACACCTGAATTTGCTGTTATTTCACCAGATTGGAGACCTTCCATCAATGCAGAAACTTCATCAGATGATAATTTTCGAGATGTATTTGTCATAATTCTACAAACCTATTCTATTGTAATATGAAAGCAGTAAAATACACATCTTCTATACCGGGAAACTCATTAAGTGTTTCTAACTTCTTATTGAGAACAACCATTAGCCTTTCTGAAAGTTTTTTCTTTCCGTCACTTCCAGAAATATCTTCTTCTGTAAAATCACTTATAGTCGACAATATTTCCGAACGAAGTGCTAACTGGTGAGAGTCTACAACTTCCATGACCTTTTCATCATATTGAGTAGAAACTCCTACACTAACTTGTAAAAACTTTCTACTACCCTTTAAATTTGTAGTAAAATCTCCAGGAAATTCAAAATATGTTGTTTCATAGCTATCAACTTCTGGGATTGCTTTGACATTCTTCTTTATAATTCCATCTTCCCCAACTTCTTCACCTTCTTCGTTATTTTCAGTTTTTTCTTTTTCTTTTTTTTCAGCTTCTTTACCTTCAATGATTTGATTTACTTCTGCAGAAGGATCCGGCTCTGGCTCACCACCAAAAATCATGTAACCAATACCTAGCCCAACTACTATCAGTAATAGACCTGCAATTACAAAAATAATTATTTTTAATAAATTGCTCTTTTTTGGTTCTTCTTGAACTTCTTCTGCCATTTTTCTCTCACTACTATATTGTTGATATTATGCAATCACGTTTATCATATGTCTAGATGAATTGTTTTTAGCTATGATATCACTCTCATCTTCATTATTTTTTATATTAATGTCAGATTGTGTAGAATTTTTTTTATCATTATTTTGTGAATTTTGGTTCGAATTATTTCTAGAACTAAATTTTTTATCTTCATTTTGTGCTAGAAAGTCTAAATTTATACCCTGCTCGTTAAAAAGTTTTTGAAGGTAATTTTCATTTTGATTAAAAGCACTAGTAACAAAACTATTTTCAGTAACAATTTTAACATTAGCAACGCCATTTTTTAAATTAACTGATACCTTTAAGAAACCAAGATTTTTAGGTTTGAGATTAAATTCGATTTCCTCTCCGCCATTTTGAATAGCTTTTTCTATTCTAGACGTAAGTTTAGATGTCCAACCCTTTTGTGTTAAATCTAAATTATCAATAAAGTTTTCTAGAACAGAATTGTAACTACTGTTTGAAAATGAAGAGTCATTTTGTTGAGAAAAATTACTACCAGTGTTATTGGCTTGTATTGTATGTTGAACGTTTAAAATTTGATTATTATTTAACTTGTTTATATTAGGCTTATTATTGTTAGAGGCTTCACTTATTTGGTTATTTATTAAGGGAAAATTCTTATTATCAACTGTTTTTTGATCAATATGTGAAGTTATCTCATTTAATTTTTTATATTTTAATGAATTGGATTGAGGTAATTGGTAGATTTTATTTGGGTGATTATTTTTCTTAATTTTTTTAACAAAGTTTGTGATTTCTTTTTTAACATTTTCAACTTTATTAATATTTTTATTTTCAGAATAAATATTTTCAAAAGTTTTTGATATGTTTATATTATCCTTATTTAGAGGATTATTTCCCCTAATGTTAATTTTGCTTTCATTTTTTACAACATTAATTGATTTACTTTCATTCTTTACAAGATTATTTGACTGGTGTTTTTGATTAATATTTGGTTTTAAACCATCCATATAATCAAAAGATTTTTTATTATTAACATTATTTTTATTTAAAATATTTACATTAAAGTCTTTCAAGCCAAAATTTTCTTCACTTAAAAAATTTAATATATTTTCTTTTAATTTAGGACTAATGTTTACATCTATTTGAATTTGATTTTTAATTTTTTTTAAATCTAATAAGTTTTTATTTTCGTTTTGAAAATTAGGTATTAAGTTTGATAGATAATTTATAGTATCAACTTCATCTTCTTTAAAAACAAATTCTTCTTCATTAATTAATTCTGATGGTGCATCATTTTCATTATTTATGGAGAATAAGGTATTTAATATAGATGTATTTTGCTCCTCACTTTTGAGACCAGATAATAAATCGATATTTTTATTTACATCACTATTAATATTCATCTTAAATTCCATATTTTTAAGATTTCTGCAAATACAGTGCCATAAATAAAAATATATTTCTTTAAGGATCAAACTCTATTTATTATTCCTTTTTTCTAATTCTCTAACAAAAGATTTTTGATACTCTAAAGTTTTTTCTTCAACTTTATTTTTTTTTAAATTATTTATTAAAATTTTCTTTTGTGTGATTTGTTTTTCATTTAGTAAATATTTATTTCTGTTGGTGGCTATATTTTTTTGACTTTGGAGCGTATTCAAAAGTTGAGCATTATTCTTAAAATAACCTGAGCTAATTATTTTTTTTGAGGGCTGATCTTTACTGCTATCCATAATTGTATTGATTTGATCAATGAGGTTTTTATTTTTAGTAATTTCATTTTCCAATAAATTTGAGTTTGTAATTTCCTTTGAAATATCTCTTTTTCTAAGAGTTGCAAGTCTCTGAAATCTTTTAATTTTTTTTTCCAATTATATATCCTACTGATATAACTTTAATAATTCAGTTTTAGCACTATCATAACTTGCTTTTTTGGTACTAGTTTGAGATATAAATTCTATTAATTTTGGCCACATGCTAATAGCGTCATCAAGATCTTTATCTTGCCCTTGGGTATAACCTCCCATTAATAATAAATCTTTATTCTCAATATAATTACTTATGTGTTTTCTAAATAGTTTTGAAGCTTCAAGATGGTCTGCTGAAATCAAATCATCCATTACCCTACTTATCGAATGAGAGATATCTACAGCAGGGTAGATGCCCATCTGAGCGTTTAGCCTACTTAAGACAATATGACCGTCAAGTATAGCTCTTGCGGTATCAACAACTGGATCATTATTATCATCACCATCAGCCAAAATTGTATAAAATGATGTGATACTTCCTTGACCTTTATCACTCGTCCCTGTCCTTTCTATCAAATTAGGTATCATTGAGATAACAGAAGCTGGGTAACCTTTTGAAGTAGCTGTTTCTCCTAATGATAAACCAATTTCCCTTTTAGCATGCGCAATCCTTGTCAGACTATCCATGATAAGTAAAACATTTTTATTTTGATCTCTAAAATATTCAGCTATTGCCGTTGCTCTATTTGCAGCTCTAATTCTCATTAATGGGGATCTATCAGCAGGAACAGCTACCACTGTTATTTTTTTAGAAGCTTCATCTTTAAATAATTCATTAACCATTGCACCAACTTCTCTAGCTCTTTCTCCGATTAATGCAATAACAACAACATCAGCTTCAGTATATTTACTCATCATTCCTAGCAAAACTGATTTTCCAACACCTGAACCAGCAATAATTCCTAATCTTTGACCTTGACCAACTGTTAATAAGGCATTGATAACCCTAACTCCTACATCCAGCGGTTTTTTAATTAAACTTCTTTTTAAAGGGTTCATTACTTTACCCATTAATGGCCACTTATTATAAATTTTATCTAATGGTTTTTCATCAAGTGGTTTACCGAACGCATCCGTTACTCTACCTAATAATGTCTCATCAACATCTATATATCTTCCATCATCATGTAAAAAAACTTCACAACCAGCTACAATATGAGCACTAGGCTCCAAAATTGCCAACATATTATGATTTTGATCAAATCGGATGACTTCTGCTAAAACTTGTTTTCCAATTTGATCTTTTACAAGACATAAACTTCCAATAGGAGCTGGAAAAGGATCACAATAAATAACATTTCCATCAAATCGATTTACTCTACCAGAACTTATAATAGACTTTGGTCTTCTAATCTGAGAAATATTATGTATTAATTTAGCTTCAAAGTTCATTAAACATGTCCAGTGTTTTTAGCTTATTAGGTCTTATTACTTTTTTCTGAATAATGCATTCCGTCACAGTTTAAAATAACATCTCCTCTAGAAAGATCTTGGTTGGGAGCAAATATTGATTTATCTTGACTATCAAAAAGATTTTCAATTTTTGAAAGTGCATCATAATCCTTATCGTTTACTTCAATTTTCATTTTATCTTCAAAACAGTTAATATTCTTAATAAGAGACCTGATTTTTTTTTCATATTTTTCTGGCATCTTATCTATTTGGTAACCTGCTAGTTCATATGCGATATCAATAATTTTAATTTTTAATGCTTCAAATATGGCTTTCTCACCTAAGTTTGATAAGGATGAAAATATATTTTTGAATTGGTCAAAATCCTTTGAAATATTTTCAGAAACTTCATTAGAGATATCTTTATTTTCATTTGAATTATTTTCGTTTTCGTTGTCGCTTTTATTTAATGATTGAGAGACTGCATCCCTAACTGATTCAAGTGCTTGCTGTGTCTCGTCAATCTTATCATCAGTTTCTGAAATTATTTCATTTTCATCAATCTGATCTTTAATTTGACTATTAAAATTTTCAATTTCTGTATTTGCATCAGTCATATTCTCTAATTGATAATTTTCAGTATTTAATTCATCTGAGGTTGTATGTATTCCATCATTATTTTGATCAACCAATTCAGGTTCACCTAAAGATTGGTCTGATAGCCTTTCTGGTTCATCTATTTCATTAGAGGTGGTTTCTTGATCAGTATTATCTGTTTGGTCAATATCCTCATTTGATTTTTCTTCTATATTCTCATTTTTTTCAGTTTCAGTGATATTTTTTTTAATGTTTTCATTATTTTCTGACTTTTCTTTTTTACTTTCTTTAGTTTCAAAATCCATAGCAATGTCTATTAGAGATTTTTTAACAAAATTAGAATTGTTAGTAATATTTTTATCTTCAAAAACTGCTTCAGATTGAGTCTTTAAAATAGATTTAATCTCATCATTACCTAAGGGTATAATGTTATTATGATCATGTTTTTCTTGATCAAATTTTACGTTTAAAGTCATTATATTATCTCGATTTATACATAATCATCGCCACCACGTCCTGCCAGTACTATCGATCCTTCATCAGACATTCGTCGTGCCACAGCAATTATTTGCTTTTGAGCCTCTTGTACTTCAGTAAGTCTTACTGGACCAAGAGCTTCCATTTCGTCTTGAATATTTGCCGCTGCACGTTGAGACATGCATCCAAATAATTTTGTTTTTAATTCGTCATCCGCGCCTTTAAGAGCAAGAATTATCAAGTCATCTTCAACTGCTCGAAGTAGAGTTTGAAGAGATTTATCATCAGATAATAATAATGTTTCAAAGACAAACATACTATCTTGAATTGATAACATTAACTGTTTATCTTCTTTCAGGATTTCTTTCATAATTTTTGCTTCATTATCACCACTCAAAAAGTTCATTATCTTGGCTGCTGCAGGTACACCTCCAACTTTACTAGCTCGCAAACTAGCATTTGAAGAGAACACTTTTTGCATCACCCTATCTAATTCTTTTAATGCTTCTGGTTGAACTGTTTCTAATGTTGCTATTCTTCTTATATAATCAGATTGACGTTCTTCAGGCATAAAGTTTAGAACATCTGACGCAGTCGTAGGCTCTAAGTAAGAAATAATTAGTGCAACAATCTGAGGGTGTTCGTCAATAATTAAGTCAGCAATAGATCTTGCATCAAGCCAATCTAAAATCTCAATAGCTTTATTACTGTCTGATGGTGTGATTTTACCCAAAACAGTTTGAGCCTTATCATCTCCCAAAGATTTAGTTAATACATTTTTGATGTAACTACCCCCAGAAATACCCAAGCTTGTTTGAGCTTTAATAATTGCTAGAAATTCATCTAAGACTAAGTTAACAGTATCTTGTCCTAAACCCTGTACAGAATACATTGCAGATCCCAGGACTTGTACTTCTTTAGGAGATAAATTTGCCATTATCTCTGCAGCTTCATCTTCACCAATTAACATCATCAAAATTGCGCATTTTTGTGTGCCTGTTAAACCTTGATAAACTTCATTTGCATTAGGTTTTTTTGCTGCTTCCGCCATTTTAATACCCTACTTTCTTAACTTAATCTCACTTAACTTAATCTAAGAATCTCTTTCCATCATGCCTTTGAAAACACTCGAAACACGACCTGCCTCATCTCCAACAATCATTCTAATTACAGCAACTTTATCGTCGTATGTATTAGCAGTATCTAGCATTTCAGCAGAAATAGCAGACTTTTTAGGTTTTAATTTAGCCTTTATATCCTCAAGTGACTCACCTTCTTGAACCTCAATTTTTTCGTCATCGTCATCAATGTCGTCTCCAACTATCACTCCTGGTCCAGATGTATATCCAGCTGGAACAAGTACCCTTTTCAAGAGAGGATGAAGTGCTCCAAATATTACTATTGCTAAAATTAAAACAGTTGCTAATTGTTGCGCAAGTTCTTTTATTGACTCATTTTCATACCAAGGAACGACATCTTCTTCAAGTATATCTACAAACGGACTACTTTTTACCGTTACACTATCACCTCTAACTTCGTCATAACCAAGGGCTTCTTTAACTAGCGATTGAATTTCTAGTAACTTTTCGTCACTAAGTTTTTCATAAGATACCAATCCTTCTGGTGATACTATTTTCTTTTCTCTTATTATAACGGCAGCTTTAATTTTCTTAATTTCTCCATATTGAGCTGTTGTGGTCTCTATTTTTCTACTTACTTCGTAATTTTTAACTGATGTTTGACTTCTTTGTTTTAAAGTTCCACCTGCGTCTTTAGCTTCGGGGACTTTTGTTTTTAGATCAGGTGCTAAAGGAGGGGCGTTAGACAGTGCACCTGGAATTCCTCTTGCTTCTGGATTGGCACTTTCATCTAATGAAGTTTGTTCACTTCTAAGAGCATTTCCTTTGGGGTCTACAGATTCTTCTGTTATCTCTCTTTTAGTAAAATTCATATCTACATTAATTTCGGCCTTTAAATTTCCTGCACCTACAATTGGTGTTAATAATGAAATAATTCTTGATCTATATATCTCGCCTAATCTCATTGTCTGAGACATTTGTTCATTTGATGAAGATGTACCAACGTCGTTAGATGGCTTAGATAAAAGTTCACCAAATTGATCTACAACAGTTATTTTTTCTGAGGGTAAATTAGGGACAGAAGAGGAAACTAAATGTACTATTGATTGTACTTGTTGTCTTCCCAACGATCTTCCATTGGATAATTTCACAAATACTGAGGCTGAGGGTAAAGCAATTTCTCTAGCAAAAACAGTTTTTTCAGGTATAGCCAAATGGACTCTTGCTGAACTTATGCCAGAAATATGGTTTATAGATCTTGCCAATTCTGCTTCCAAAGATTGCTTTATTTTAATTGCCTCTACCGACCTACTAGTACCCATTGGCATGTCACCTAAAGTATCATAACCATCTGGCACAGATGAAGGTAGTCCTTCACCTGCTAGTAGCATTCTAGATTCATGATAATCCTTGACTGGTACTATAACCTCTCCAGTTGACGGATTTAAGGAAACATCAACTCCGTTTTGTTTCAATGTTTGAATTACATTTGCTTTTTCACTTTCTGGAAGTGACGCAAACAACGTTGTCATATCTGATTTTTGCATTGTAAAGAAAACTATTAATCCTATGAAAGCAACAATTACTCCAAATATCAACGGTATTGATTTTTGAACTGCAGGATCAGCTGTCATCTTTTTAACATTTGAAATAGATGATGAAATTCTGCTCACAATACCTGTGCCTTGTTTCATTCCAGTTAAATTACTTCCAGTTGTTGCTTCTGCCATTTTCTTTTCCTAATAAAATTAATTTAAACGGGCATATTCATTATATCTTTGTAAGAACTCAAAACCTTGTTTCTAACATTTAAGGTCATTTGAAATGCTATACTTGATATTTGTTGTTGCATTATAACTTTAGTTAAATCAGTTTCTTTTCCGAGCTCGTAATCCTTAGTTATTTTTGAAGCTTTGTTCTGACTATCAGCTACAGAATTAATGGCATCATTAATTTTTTTTGAAAAATCTTCTGCTTTTTCTCCTCCAGAAAATGCTTGATTCGCTTTTTCTAGTATATTTTGTCGAAGGAGACTTGAACTACTAATATTTTGATTTGAAACTTGCATACTCTATTTCCTCTTATGTTACTTTTGCAAAAGCTAATTGATCAGCAAAAGAATCAACTGATGAATTTTCACTTATATTTGATAAAGATTTATCTATCATTATAGATTTACCATCTATAATGTTGTCTTTACATAATACCAATGCTCTTTGAAGCGTGTTTTCCAATTCTCTCACATTTCCTGGCCAATTATGACTTAGTAATAACTCTCTTGCATCACTTGTAATGTAAGGCATTGTTTTACTTTCATTATTGTGTTTGTCTAAAATTTTTATTGAAATCGGTAAAATATCATCTTTCCTTGAAGATAAGTTACGAGTTTGAAGTGGAAATACGTTCAATCTATAATATAAATCTTCTCTAAACCTCGATTGATTTACTTCATATGCCATATCTCTATTTGATGTTGCCAAAACTCTTACATCTACATCAATATCTCTTTGACCACCAACAGGTGTAACTTTTCTTTCTTGTAAAACTCTTAATAATTTTGCTTGTAAAGATAAAGGCATTTCAGAAATTTCGTCCAAAAGTAACGTGCCTTTATCTGCAGCCCTGAATATTCCTTTGTTTGCATTTGAAGCACCTGTAAAGGCGCCCTTTTCATGTCCAAATAGGATTGCCTCTAACATATTCTCCGGGATAGCAGCACAGTTTACAGCTACAAAGGGTTCATTTTTTCTATTAGAGTTTTCGTGCAGGTAATTAGCTAAAACTTCTTTCCCCGATCCAGTTGGGCCATTAATAAAAACCGTTACATCGGTAATTGCTACTCTTCTCGCTAGTGATAAAAGTTCATAGGTTTTTGTGTCTCCAGCAGAAAATGAGATATGAGGACAACAGGTATTAAAAATTAGTTCTAATGCATATTGGTCTGTATAATCCGAAACTGTAATTCTTTTAACAGCTCCACCTAATTCATCTTTAATTTCAATTCCCTTAATTTTAGTATCATCAGCTATAATAATTATTTTCGATAATTTAGCTTGCCTAGCAAATGATACTAATTTTGAAGAGCCACCAATTTCTTTTTCAAAAATACCTGAGCATACGATTGTATCTGCTTGGTAACCTACTAAATCAATACCAAGAAAATCAGGCTTTGAATTGTCAGTGCCTGCCTTAATTACTGTAATATCTCTTTTTTCTAATATGTCACACAAATTATTAACTATTTTTAGACTATTTTTTATAACAATTACTTGACTCATTAAAAACTCCTAAGTTTGATAATTTTTAAGAAGCAAGAAGCTTGCCAATCTAGGTTTTAGTTATCTTTTATGACTAGTTCTACATAGATATAGAATAATTTATTAAATTCAGTGTTGATTTATTGCGAGGTATGTCATTATTATGACATATATTATGATATAAGTTCAAATATTTGACGGAATTTAAAATGAACATAGTTGATAAATTATCAAATAAATCTTCTCAAGAAAAATCTATATTGGATAAGCTAAATAATATGATTGACGGGGAGAGTACAGAAACTAAATCAATGAAAAATTTAATTGCGATGATTTCTCAAACAGATAGTACAGCATTAATTTTAGGAGAGACAGGAACAGGCAAAGATATTATTGCCCAAGCTATTCATAAGTGTTCAAAAAAAAAAGGATCCTTTGTTACTGTAAATTGTGCTGCAATTCCTTCAGAATTATTAGAGTCTGAACTTTTTGGCCATGAAAAAGGATCTTTTACAGGCGCAGATAAGCAAAGAAAAGGTAGATTTGAACAATCAAGTGGTGGCTCTCTATTCCTTGATGAAATTGGTGACATGCCCTTGCCTCTTCAGGCAAAGTTATTAAGAGCTATTGAAAGTAGGACTATTCAACGTGTTGGGGGTGCAGATGATATTAAAATAGATTTAAGATTAATCTGCGCCACTCATAGAGATTTAGAAAAAAAAGTTGAAAGTGGTGAGTTCAGAGCTGATTTATTTTTTAGAATAAATGTCCTTCCAATTAATGTCCCCTCTCTTGCTGAAAGACGAACTGACATACCAAGGCTTCAAGAAAAACTTTTATCAAATTTAAATTTAGAGGAATTATCTAAACCAATTTTTACACCAGACGCAATAACAGCTCTTACTAAACACAATTGGCCAGGAAATGTTCGTGAACTTAAAAATGTAATTGAGAGAGCTTGTATAATTTTTCCTGGAAAAGAAATTACAAGTTCAAATGTCTATGAAAATCTTCTTAGGTTAAAGGTACCTTCTGTCGCTGAAGAACAAGATGCACTTTGGGAAATGACATCTGACTTAAGTGGTATTACAAATATTGACGAATTTGATCATGGTAATAGTGCTGAAGATTATTTGCCTCACCCCAAAAATTATAAAAACTGGTTTTCTTTCTATGACGAAATTGACTTAAGAAGGCATCTTCAAGACGTAGAAATTGTTTTAATAGAAGAAGCCCTAGAAAAAACTAACTACAAAGTAGCCTTAGCAGCCGATAAATTAAAGTTAAGAAGAACAACATTAATTGAAAAAATGAAAAAATATTCTATAGGTGTTAATCAAAGTATTTCTTAATTAATTAACCTCAAAAAAACTTTACCTTTGCCTTGTAGATGACTAATTAAAAATAATAAAGTGTTAAAAATTATTTTAAGTTTGTCTGTTTTGAATATTTCAAATAGAACGTTGGTAATTTTTCTTCTCAGTGTAATTTAATATGTATTAGTTTTTAATCACCATATTAAAGTTTAATTGATTTATTACATTTAAACATAAACTTATAAATTGTTTTTTAGGTGTTATTTAATTGTTTATTAGCTCTTGCTTGGCATAGCATTTGCTAATTAAAAATAATTATAATATGATAGGCTCATCCAATGTCGGTAAGATTTTCCGTCGATCAAGCGATTATGAAGGCTAGATCTCATATAAATAAAAAAGAGATCATAGAAGCCCAAAAAGTATACAAAGATATTTTACAGGCTTTTCCCAACAATACAAGAGCACAACAAGGATTAGCTGCTTTGAGCAATTATACTCAGGATAATGCAATACAAACTCCTCCTGCGGAAGCACTCAATCAACTGGTAAATTTCTATAACCAAGGACTACTTGTAGATGTAGTTGAGCAAGCACAATCTCTTATAAAGCAGTATCCTAAAGCTTTTGTTGTATGGAATATTCTAGGAGCAGCAAATATTGGCTTAAAGCAAACTGAAAAGGCCTTAGAAGCTTTCAAAAAAGTTACAGAGTTAAAACCAAATTACGCTGATGGTTATATTAATCTTGGCATCACCCTTAAAGATCAAGGTAAATTGGATTATGCTGTGGAGTCATTTAATAAAGCCTTATTACTTAAGCCTGATTATGCTGAGGCTTATAACAACCTTGGCAATGTTTTCAAATACCAAGGCCAAATTAATAAAGCTATAAACGCATATAATAAAGCATTGTTACTTAAGCCTGATTATACTGAGGCCCATTATAACATGGGAACCACTCTCAAAGAAGAAGGTAAACTTGATAAAGCAATAGAGACATTCAATAAAGTATTATTACTTAAGCCTGATTATGCTGAAGCCCATAATAACATAGGTTCTGTTTTCATAGATAAAGGCAAATTTGATGAAGCTATAAAATCATTTAATAAAGCACTGTCACTTAAGCCAAATTATGCTGAAGCTTATAATAACATTGGGGCAACCCTACAACATCAAGATAAACTCGACGAAGCTATTGAGGCTTACAATAAAGCACTTGCATTAAAACCTGATTATGCTGAGGCTTATAACAACATAGGTTTAACTTTCCAAACTAAAGGCAGATTTGACAAAGCTCTAAACGCATATAAAAAGGCACTATCACTCAAGCCCAATTACGCTGATGTTTATAACAATATTGGTAATGTTTATAAAAAAAAAGGTGAACTTACAAAAGCTATTGAGGCTTTTAATAGAGCTCTCACATTTAAGCCTGATTACGCTGAAGCTCATAATAATAAGGGCGCCACTTTTATAGACCAAGGTAACCCGGATGAAGCTATAAAAGCATTCCATAAAGCATTTTCACTTAAACCTGATTACGCTGATGCTTTAAGTAATATGGGATCAGCTTTCAAAGACCAAGGAAAATTAGAGGCGTCATTAGAGGCTTACCATAAAGCACTATCTCTTAAACCCGATTTTCCTGAAGCACATCATAATATGAGTTTTACGCTTCTCAATTCTGGTAGAATAAAAGAAGGTCTTGATGCATATGAATGGCGTTTTGAAACTGAAGTTTTTGTGTCACATAAACGGCATTTTTCTAAGCCTTTCTTGAACAAAAAACAAAGTCTTCATAATAAAACAATACTTCTATGGAGTGAACAAGGTATCGGGGACACAATTAGGTGGTCCTCATGTCTTTCACTATTAGCAGCACAGGCTAAACACTGTATTTTAGAATGCCAAGAAAAATTAGTTCCATTGTTAAAACGCTCATTTCCAAACGTAGAGATAAAACCTGAGAATAGAAGTTTTGATATGGAAAGAGAAGACTTTGATGTTCATTTACCGATGGGTAGTCTTTACAGGCACTTTAATGATAAAATTGATACAAATGCAAAAGCGGCTTCTTATCTTGTTCCAAATGCAGAAAGGGTTACATTTTGGAAAGAACGACTTAAGGACATAGGAAAAGGTCCTTACATTGGAATTGCTTGGAAAAGCTCTAATACCTCGCCTGACAAGCTTCCAAATAATACCAAAATAACTGAATGGTTTCCTGTTCTTAGCGTCCCTGATACAACTTTTGTTAACTTACAGTATATGGATTTTGAATGTGATTTAAATAAAATTGAAAATAAATTTGGATTAAAGGTACATAATTTTAATGATTTAGATCATTTTAATAACATAGACGACGTGGCGGCACTTTGCGCTGCATTAGATATGGTTATATCATCTCAAACATCTGTGCCAATAATCTCGGGAGGGGTTGGAACACTAACTAAAGTTCTAAATTATCGACAAAGTTCTTGTAATAATATTTTATTAAGCCCTTCAGGTCCTTCTGTAAACATATTTGAGAGAAATCTATGGGAGCCATGGGATAATGTCTTTAATTTGATTGCAGAAGATGTTTTTAAATTAAAAAATAACATTAAAAAACGTTAGGGTAATTCATGAGCATGATAACATTAACACAAAAGAGTCTCATACAATGTTAGTAGAACTATCTTTAGATCAAGCGCTTATAAAGGCAAAATCTCATTTAGAAAAAAATGAGATTTTAGAAGCACAAAAACTATACCAAACAGTGTTGGACAGTTTTCCTGAAAATATACCAGCTCAAAAAGGGTTAGCAATCCTAAAGAAGTCTCAACAAGCATATGTAACCCAAAGTTTAAATCAGGAAACAATTAATCACCTGATCAATCTTTATAATCAAGGTCAATTTGATGATGTTGTTAAACAATTACAAATACTTACAAAACAATATCCTCAGGCATTTATCCTTTGGAATATTTTAGGAGCTGCAAATAAGAGATTGGGACAAGTTGTAAAGGCTTCAGAAGCTTTCAAGAAAGTTACAGAGTTGAACCCAAATTATGCTGACGGGTTTAATAATCTTGGAGTCAGTCTCAAAGATCAAGGCAAACTAGATGATGCCATAGAAGCGTACAATAAAGCTTTATCCATTAAGCCTGATTATGCTGTAACTTATCTTAACCTGGGTATGACACTCAAAGATCAAGGTAAACTGGATGAAGCTATTGATTCTTATAATAAAGCAATATCAATTAAGCCTGATTATGCTGAGGCTTACAATAATGTGGGTGTTGCTTTCAAAGATCAAGGTAAAGTGGAAGAAGCCTTATTGGCTTATGATAAAGCACTTTCACTTAAAGAAAATTATACTGAAGCCTTTAATAATATGGGTAATGCTTTTATAGACCAAGGTAAAATAGATAAAGGCATTGAGGCTTATGATAAAGCACTATCACTGAATCCTAATTATGCTGACGCGTATAATAACATGGGTGTTGCTCTTCAAGGTCAAGGTAAATTGGAAAAAGCTATTGAGTTTTATTATAAAGCTCTATTAATAAAACCCGATTACGCTGAAGCATATCACAATATGGGGAACGCTCTAAAAGATCAAAGCGAATTGGAAAAAGCTATTGAGGCCTATAATAAAGCGCTTTCACTCAAGCCTAATTATGCTGAAGCTTATAACAATTTGGGATTAACTCTTCAGGATCTTTGCAAATTTAATGAGGCGATAGAAGCCTATGATAGAGCACTTTCACTTAATCCTGATTATGCTGAGGCTTATAACAACTTGGGAATAGCTTTCCAAAATCAAAATAAGATCGAGGAAGCAATTGAGTGTTATAATAAAGCCGTTGTGCTTAAACCTAATTTTGCTGAGGCACATAATAATCTTGGCATTTCTCTCAAAAATCAAGGCAAACTGGATGAAGCTATAGACTCATATAATAAAGCATTATTACTTATGCCTGATTATGCTGACGCCTATAATAACATGGGCAATGCTTTTAAATACAAGGGAAAGCTAAATAAAGCTATTGAATCTTATAATAATGCAATATCAATCAAGCCTAATTATGCAAAAGGTTTTATTAACCTTGGAGCCGCTTTTAAATACCAAGGTAAACTAGACGAAGCAATTGAGGCTTATAATAAAGCACTTTCACTAAAGCCTGATTATATTGAAGCCTATCATAATTTGGGAAATGCTTTTACAGACCAAGGCAAACAAGACGAAGCTATTGAGGCTTATGAAAAAGCACTTTCACTCAAACCTGATTACGAGGCCGCTAGAGTACAGAAGCTATACCAGCAAGCCAACATTTGTGATTGGCACTCCATTGAAAAAGATAGGAAATTAATACCTAGCCTAGGAATATCGGAAAAACATATTAATCCGTTGGCAATCCTTTCTTTAGAAGATGCCCCTAAACGTCATTATATGCGTTCGAAAATATATGCTAAAAACAATTTTCCCGAAAAGCCAATGTCATTTCCAACTAAAACATTGAAAAAGTCAGAGCGTATTCGTATTGGTTATTTTAGTTCAGATTTTGTAAGTCATCCTGTCGCTTATTTGATAGCAAAAGTTATAGAAATACATAACCGTGATAAATTTGACATTTTTGCCTACTCTCTTATAGGTAGTAAAGATGATGAATTAAGAAAAAGACTTACAAAATCATTTGATGTTTTTAAGGATGTAAGCGGGATAAGTGATAAAGAAGTGGCTGTTCTTTGTAGACAAGACAATATTGATATTGCTATAGATTTAAATGGTTATACTCGAAATAGCCGAAGTAGCATTTTTGCTTATCGTGCTGCACCTATTCAAATCAATTTTCTTGGTTTTCCTGGAACAATGGGAGCAGATTTTATTGATTATATAATAGCTGATAAATATTTAATTCCACCTAATAACAGCAAATACTTTACTGAAAAGCAACTTTACCTTCCTAACACTTATATGCCAACAGACAATAGTAGAGAGTTTTCTAATCGCTTAATTTCTCGAAGTGATATGGGTTTACCTGATAAAGCTTTTGTATTTTGCTGTTTCAACAATAACTATAAAATTTCGGATCTAGAGTTTGATATTTGGATGCGGTTGCTTAGTAAAGTTAAAGGAAGTGTTTTGTGGCTTCGTAGGTCTAATCAACTGTCTGATAAAAATATTATAAAAGCAGCAAAAAAAAGAAATATCTGTGCCTCAAGAATTGTATTTGCGGATAAATTGCCAATGAAAGAACACTTAACCAGACATAAGTTAGCAGATTTGTTCATAGACACGTTTTCTTTTAATGCACATACAACCGCTTCAGAAGCACTATGGTCAGGATTACCTGTTGTTACAAAGCAAGGTCAAGGTTTTGCAGCTAGAGTTGCAGCAAGTTTACTAAATGCTATTGGACTTCCAGAATTAATAACAGAAAATGACCATGACTATGAATCACTGATATTAGAACTTGCCACTAATCCCAATAAACTTTTTCAAATTAAAGAAAAATTAGCAGCAAATCGGTTGTCACAACCACTATTTGACACTGAGTTATATACTAAACACTTAGAAATTGGATACCAAACCGCTTATCAAAATTATTGTGATGGCAAAGTTCCTGAAACTATTATTGTACCGAATTAAGTAAGTCTTACTTAAATCAATAATAACCAAAATCTCGTTTCATAATTTATTTCAATCTTCAATTAAGATTCTAAACAAATTTCAAATTTAACATGTTATCAGATAACATGATTTATTTTTGGGCTACCCAGGCTCGGGTTAAATAATGCACCTCTACATAGGAGCGTTTTTTAATAATTTTCTCAACATCAGATAGAAACTGTGAAAATTTTTCTTTTCCTAGTTGC
Source organism: SAR116 cluster bacterium AG-337-N21 (assembly GCA_003282145.1). Taxonomy (GTDB): domain Bacteria; phylum Pseudomonadota; class Alphaproteobacteria; order Puniceispirillales; family Marisalimonadaceae; genus Marisalimonas. The sequence goes on along the minus strand of QBZZ01000007.1, from coordinate 875 downwards.
GCTTGGATATCATTTACTGATCGCCATGCGCCTATATATTCTTCATGACTTCTTTTAACAACATTAATTGCATCAAAGTAAGTAACTGAACGAAAAATTTTACTTTTAGATAGTATGTCACGAAGGTGGTTTGTTATTCCACTTAATCCAGAAGAAACTCTTGAGCCCAAATGATATTTTGTTGAAAGAAGATTTTGCACTTCATTTTCACTATCAGAGCGTTCAGTAAGTCGTGGATTCCATAAGGCAGCAAAAACACCGTTACCATTTAAAATACGGTTAAACTCTGAGAGTGTATCTTGTGTATTAGGCCAGTGAAAGGATGATGCCATCGTTACAAGATCGTATTTGTTGCTAACTAACGTAGTATTTTCTCCAGAACCTCTAAAAAATTGTATTTTTTTTCCAAGATTTTCAATACCTGTATTACGCATATCTTCATTAGGTTCAACTGCAACAACATCTTTAATTCCTGCTTCAATTAAGCATTTAGTAAAAATTCCAGTTCCAGCACCCACATCGACTGCACGTATATTTTCAGATTTCTTATTAATCGTATTGATAATTTTATTGACTACTTCCCTATTGTAAGAAGGTCTGTATTTAGTATAATAACTTGCTAAATTAGAAAAATCGCCTTTTTGCATAAACTTTACCTATTTCTGTTATAAACTTTTTCATTTGAAAAAACTTAGTTTTTTACAAGTATTTAATAATTTTAATGACATATTCACTAAGATTAAACCAGGTCCGAAATAAATGTCTTATCATAATTTGATTGATAATTTATTAGATCACTCTTTGTATCGACTTCTAACCATTTTCCATCAATGGCAACACAGTTTACGATAAAACCTTGTTTCAATAACTTTTTA
>QBZZ01000006.1 GCA_003282145.1 SAR116 cluster bacterium AG-337-N21 | reverse complement strand
CGAAGAAAGTCTTGAAGGAGAAGTTAAAAAAACTGAACTTGAATTGCTCGAAGAGAGAGACGAGAACGAACTTTCGGAAGAAGAAGAAGATAGAATGTATGAATTGAGACGATTAAGAGCTCAAAAAAACATGAATAATGAAGTCAGAGAAGCTGAACAAGCTGAGCTAAAAAAAGCAGATGAAGAAATTGCTCACTTAAAAACACTTCTAAAACCAAAACCTAAAAAATTACCTAAAGGTTACATTGCATAATTTACAGTTTAATTAAATTTAATTACTTTTAACATATTACTTTATAATTTAGGTTAAGAATTGTGCGAGAGCTATTCCAAGTATGGCAAAATACTATATCTAAAGAAAAAATTTCAAAAATTTTAAATATTGCAAATAAAACACCTTTATCTAACGCATCTATTTTTTCTTCATATGGGCCCATGCAAAATATTAGAAGGAGTAAAATATGCCGGCTATCAGATAAATGGATTAAAATGCTATTATGGGAATATGTTTTAAAAGCAAATAAAGCTTTCCAAATTGACATTAAAAATAATTCAGAAATGCAATTTATAGAATATAGACATAACGACAAAGGACAGTATGACTGGCATCATGATGTTAACTGGAATGGTCAGGACGATATGGATAGAAAATTGTCCGTCAAAATACAATTGAGTGATAGTAATGAATATATTGGGGAAATTTTGAATTTGATGAAATCAAGACCAACGTTGATTTCAAACCACAGGGTACCGTGACAATATTTCTGTCATACCTTAGGCATAGGGTGTCACCAGTTACTTTTGGAACAAGACGTTCTTTAGTTGCATGGTATTATGGTCCTAAATGGAGGTAATTATATTTTATCGTTTAAGCTTTCGCCATTTCCAAGGAGCTATAAATTTACCAGCCCACATCCCCATTTTTTTATCTTTAGCCTCCTTTTCTTCGTCAATATAATCCCTCGAGTATTTTCTATAGGCTAAAGCCCACCCATTTTTTACCATTAGAGAATTAATATCTACACCGTTGACATAACAGATTGAAATTGATCTACCGTATCTATCTGTAGCCCTTTTTTTACAAAATAATTGGCCTGAACTTATAATCTTTTTTAGTTCATTAGTGGCAAACTCACCACAAGGGTATGATAAACCATTTCTATTTTTACACTTTTGTTTCTTTTCTGGAGTATCAATCCCATAGAATCTTATTTTTTCAGAATTTAAAATGATAGTGTCGCCATCAATTATTCTAATAGAATTATCCAAGCTTTTACAATTAGCTAAGCTAAAACTCATAAAATAAATAAATACTATAACAATATAATTTAGTAATTTAATCAAAACAATTTCCAATATCTACTTAATTACTCATGAATAATTCTTATTCACCAATTTTATTGGTTTCCAATGAGATGGTGGAAGCCCAGCCTTTTCTGATTTAAATGTAGAAATCCGATCACCAAGCAGACACCCAAGAAACACTGTTTTCAAATCCAGTCCTCCAAAAGCTATACTTGAAATATTCATGAGCTTATGACTCACAATATTATCAAGATGTTTCCTTTCTAAAATTCCTTTTTGATAGGCATTTTCAACATTAGATATGTGATCAAAATCACTGTCATCAATAATAGTTTCTTTATGGCCATTTTGATTTACGTAAATTAGTTTATTACTAACAATGCATGTCACCCAGACACCACCATCTGTATCAAAAGCAAGACCATCAGGAAATTCTCCAATTCCAAATTCAGTCACAATTTTTTTATTTATTAAGTTACCATTGGGCAAAACTTCAAATTTAGATAAGCATCGAGAAAATGTTTCGTTTACAAATAGATCCCCAGTTATTGGATGGATAAGACATTCATTAGTAAAACCTAAATTATCTGCGACAATCCTAGGACCGTTTTGATCAATCAAAATAATAAATCCATCATTGAAATTTGGTTTACAAGCTAAAATTCTAGGAATAATTCGAGTACTTACGGTTATCCAAATTCGTCCGATACTGTCAATATGGACATAATTTGTTGGTGGAAGAGGTTTTCCATTTATTTCAAGCAGAATGGGAGAAAGGTTGCCCTCATTATCTAATTTGAAAACACCACCCTTATCATCTCCAAGATGAGCTATTAACCATCCTTTTTCTGGATGAAGGGCTATTCCATTTGGTTTGGGTTTAAAATCACCGTTTGCTATAATTGTTTGCTGAAACCCATCTGGAAAAATCAAAGTCACTCCTCCACGCCAGTCAGCTATATGCAATGTTTGTTGTTTATCAACTAAAACACATTCTGGTCTTGATAAATCTTTACCAATAAAACTAATTTCATTTAAATTTATTGATTTATTGATCATTATTCATTTTAGTTCCAGCTAAAGCACTTATTGTGCCTGATACAGGTATCATTGAACGAATTTGTAGTCCCCAAATATTTCTTCTTAAAGTAGAAATCCATATTCCTTTAGCCGTACCATAACTTTTTTTATCTTTAGTTCGTCTATTAAATTCAACAAGACATTGTATCGTCTTATCAGTCTCATTTATTATTTCACATTTATCTAATGTTGAATAATGCCAATATTCACCATTTATCATTTGATCAAATTGTATTTTTAAAGATTTCCAAAAATCTTCTCCAGTTTCGTATATTACAGGTTCATTTCCATTTGAATGAACATAATGAGGAAAATGAAGGTTATTTATAATCTTATTCTTTTCTACACTGTTAAATGCATCAACAAAATTATATAGGGCTTTAACTCCTTTATGTTGATTATTCATTATCATCCTTTTTAAGTTATAATATATTAGTCAATATATTTAAAATAAGTCTTATTTTTCTATCTTCTTAAAGGTGTCTCAATAGTTATTTTTTGTTTTTTTGTTTCTTCTCTTATAAAAATAAATATACCTGCGCCTACTACCAAAATTATGCCTACAAACGTTCTAAAAGTAGGTATATCGTTAAAAATAATATATCCAATAATTACTGACCATATTATTAATGAGTATTCAAATATTGAAGTAATTGAGGTAGAGTAAGAAGTGTAAGCTTTAAATATACAAGTGAAAGCAACAGATGCCAAAATTCCCATTGCTATAATATATTTCCATGTAAAATTAGGATTAAAAAACCAATCTCGAAAAATAAATTGCATCGTTGGATCATCAAATCTATTAAATTGTCCAGAGCCAGACAATAAGAACATGGTAAAACAAATTGTGATTGTAATGATATAGAAATAAAAAAGTTGAGTATGAACATTATCTTTATCAGCAGTTTTTTTTGATATAGTCATTGATGAAGCATAAAATAAAGCGCAAACTACAGGTAGTAAATTTTTGAAGTCAAAATCTCTAAAATCAGGATTTAAAATTACAAATATACCAATAAAACCAAATAATATAGCTAACCATCTTCTTATACCTATATCTTCTTTTAAAAATAATTTAGCTAGTATAGACATAAAAAGGGGTGTTGAAAAATATAAAGCTGTTGCGACTGCCAGTGACATGTAGGTCAAAGAAATGAAATAAAAAACTAAAAGCCAAAAAATGTAAAATAACTCTTACAATTGATAAAATAGGATAGCCAGTTTTAAATATAATTTTTTGATTTGTTAATAATAAATATAAAGCAGATAATACTGCAGCTATTAATGTCCTTCCAAAATAAATTTCATATAACGCTGCTTCTTTAAAAATAAACTTAATTATTGCATCGTGCACTGAAAAAGTTGCCATTGCAATAAGGACTAATATAATACCTTTAGAGTTGTTAACGTTATTCATATTAAACAAACACAAACAAGAACAAGCTTTTTAAAATATATATAAAACGTAACATAAACTCCTGTTTAAAGTTGCCAATCAATAGGCTGAATATTATTTTTTTTTAGATATTGGTTAGTTTTTGAAAAAGGTTTTGATCCAAAAAAACCATTATGAACTGAAAAAGGTGAAGGATGGACGCTTTCAATTACTAAGTGACGATCTCTGTCTAAAAAATCTCCTTTTTCTTGTGCCTTTTTACCCCATAATATGAACACAATATTATGTTTTTTTTCGTTGATTATCTCTAATACTTTGTCAGTGAATTTTTCCCATCCCTTACCCTGATGAGAACCAGGCATACCTTTTTCAACAGTCAAACTACTATTAAGCATTAACACACCCTGCTTAGCCCAATACTCCAGATTGCCATTTTGAGGTGAAGTTAATCTTAAATCTGTAAACAATTCTCTAAAAATATTTTGAAGTGAGGGTGGAATCTTCATAAATTCTTCAACTGAAAAACTCAATCCATTAGCTTGACCTTCTCCATGATATGGATCTTGTCCCACTATAACAACCTTAACTTTGTCTAAAGGAGTTAGATTAAAAGCATTAAAAATTTTATTCATAGGAGGATATATTTTTTTTTTCAAAAGAAGTTGTTTTTTTAAAAATACGCGAAGCTTAGACATGTATGTAGAATTAAACTCATCTATGAGTTCTATTTTCCAACTCTCCTCAATATTAATATTAGCCATAAAAAATCAATAGCCTTATTTCCAAAATAATAAAATAAAATTTATATTAAAAATTAATTCTTTATTTTTAAATATTATCTAATATGCCAATCTTCATTCAGTGGTCTTGCACTATTTAGTTCTCCATATCCAGCTCCTGTTGTCCCTCCAGGATTAGTTCCAAAATATCGAGGATCCTTTGGTTCATTTTTTGGTTGGAAACGTATATCACAAGTTAAACGAATTTTATTATCTTTAGAGTGATTCTCAAGTGTTCCATGAACAGTATACATTCCAAATATCAGTGCATCGCCAGGTTTAAATTCAGCTGTAAGAATTTTTGTATTTCTTTTTTTGGCAAAATCAACAGGATGTGTGCTTATTGTAGCCTTTTTATTTTTGTGTTTATCAACATCAAACCCATTATACTTTTCTTTGATATCATCAAATTTATGAGAGTTTTTAATTACAAATAATGGTCCCCTATCAATAGTAACTTCAGTAAAAACGAGCCAACATGTTAAAACTTTATGAGTTTTGCGCGTAAAAAAGCCAGCGTCACAATGCATATGAGTAAATTTACCTCCTGCAACAGCCCTTAAAAATATAAAATCAAAACCTACAGACGGAGTTTTAAAAATTCTTGTAAATATATTTTCTAATTTTTTTCCATTAGTAACCCTCCTAAGTGATTTAATGGCACTTACGTTTTTCCAAAAACCCCCTCTATCATTGAATAATTTATCTCTATTTGAATTACCTGACGCTATTCCTTCAGTGAATGGATTTGAAAGTTCATCAACCTCATTTAGTTTTTTAAAGATATCTTCTCGAGCTTGTTTAATTTTTTTTTCGTCAATAATATTTCTTAAAAAAATGTATCCATCTTTTTCTAAAGCAAATTCAAGGTCTAAATTGTTAGATTTATTTAAATCAGTTTCATAGAGGTTATCCAAAAGAGAAGTTGGCACCTTTATTCCGTCAATTAATGCATCCATATCTAGCCCTCAAAAACGTTATTTAACAAATAATGAATGAATAAATAAGTAAATCAAACTAAAAATCTTGAGTAAAGTGATTTACAAAGGTTAAAATTACAAAAAAATATAAATGAAGAGAAAATCACGTGATTATCACCTCTATAAAAACAAAATTAACTTCGGTGCCTTTTACAGACCCTCCAAAAACAGGATTTTTAACTTTAGAAAAGATAGATTTATTAATTGTTCAAATTGAAACAAAAGATGGTGTAATTGGTACTGGGCATCTTCATCCATTGGCAGGAGGATTGAAAACTTTGGAGATGTGCATCAATGAAATGTTAAAGCCGTTGCTAATAGGGGAAACAATAGAAAATATTTTGTCCTTGTGGGATAAAATGTGGAAAGCCACATTTATACAAGGAAGAATGGGTATATCTGTTATGGCTATGTCAGCTATAGATATTGCCCTTTGGGATTGTTATGGCAGGTCAAAACAATTGCCTTTATGGCAAATTTGGAAGGGAAAAGACGATCCTCTTCCTATTTATGGGTCTGGTTGTTACCGAGGCTTAGGGCATGATGGTATGATTGAAAAGGCTCAAAATTATGTAAGTATGGGATTTAAGTCTATCAAAATGCAAGTTGGTCATTGTTTTACAAATAGCGAAGATATTCAGAATGTAAAAGACATGAGAAGTACAATAGGAAATAACATTGGATTAATGATTGATGTAAACCAAGGATGGTCCGTTGAAGAAACTATAAATGTTTGTGAAAAAATTGAAGAGTATAGACCTGAATGGCTTGAAGAGCCTGTAATGGCTGATGATTTTGAGGGTTATGAAAAAATTTGTAATTCAACTGAAATACCAATAGTTACAGGAGAAAATAATTTTACACACCATGATTTACTTCCTTTCATGAAGAGCAAAAAAATATCTGTTTTACAGCCCGATATAATGAGAGGTGGATATACTAATTTATTACATACTTGTAATTTAGCTAACAAATATGGAATTAAAATAGCACCTCATATGTTTCCTGAACTATCTATACATATTGTAGCTTCAATAGAGAACCCTTCGTGGCTTGAATATATGGGATGGTATGATCATCTTTGGAAAGAGCCATTGTTACCTACAGATGGAATGTTAAAACCAACTAATCGACCTGGCCATGGTATGGATTTCAAATCAGAAATTTGTACCTTTTAAATGCGCTAACACCAATATATCGTTTTATTTAATTTTGATTAATATATAATACTTTAAGATAATAAATAAATTCAGATGAGGATTATATGAAGTTTAAAATTACAAGATCAAAAGAAAATAATTTTGAATCGGGATTAAGAGGGTTTTTTGCCTATAAAAACTTAGGAATAGAAGAAGCAACTTCTGGTGGTTTTGGTGCTAATGTAATTAAGGCGATTGAAGGAAAGCACGCCAATGGTGAGTGGCATTATCATAAACTGAATTTTCAAATGGTTTACATTTTAAAGGGTTCTGTCGAATTTGAGTATAAAGGAGAAGGGACTTTTACATTAAATGAGGGAGACGTTGTTTACCAACCACCTGAAATTCATCATAGGGAAATTAAACATTCAGATGATCTCGAGTTAATAGAAATCACAAGTCCCGCTGAATTTGAAACAGTGTCTTTAAATAAAGATTAAAAAATTTAAATGAATTGGAAATTATCAAGAATTTCAATACCAGTATTTGATTTAGAAAAATCGAAAAATTTTTACAACTTTTTATTAAACGATAAAACTAGCAATAACGAAAATTTAGATACTGATGAAGAATGTTTTGTTTTTGGAGGAGATATAGAATTACGTTTATACAAGTTAAAAAATGAACTAGGCAAAGATAATATTTTACAAAGTAGGAGAACTTTTCCAACAATAGCATTAAATGAATTAGATCTAATCACTAAAGACTTAGATAAAAATAATATTAATTATTCATTTAATAAATCAAGGCATTCTATAATGCTACAAGAACCCGGACTTAATTATATTGAATTGGTTGAAAAAGACCAAACTACCCAATTACCGCAAAACGATTTTAATTATATATGGAATTTTCATCATATAAATCTTGAATGTTACGATGTAAGGTTATCCGTAAATTTCCTCAATAAAAATTTTAATATGACAGAGGGTAAGTGGTTGGCTCCACCTGAGCTGGGAGATGTAAATATTAATCCAAATCAATTAGCAATTTTTAATTTAGATAACAATCATTCTGGAATACACATAAATAAAGCAGATTTTTTATTTAGCTGGAGAAACAAATTCATTCATAATCCAACTATTGGTGGACACCCAGCTTTTAATATCAAAGATATTAATCAATTCTTAATAAAACTTGAAAAGTTAGCAATACCTTTTACAGATGCTAAAGTTTATGCAATGCCAGACATTCACCAAGTTTATTTATTTGATCCTAATGCAAATATAATAGAGATAAATCAAAACATTAGAAAAACGTAAATTAAATAAATTTCATTAAGGAATTATGATGAAAATTGAAACTGCAGACTTGTTTACTAAACATATAGCAAATTCAAAATTTGAAGATTTAGATAATAAAACTATTAAAAATCTTAAAAAATTTCTATTAGACACTATTGGAGTTGGAATAGCTGGAAGTACTGGAGCAAATTTAACCGAACTTAAAAAAGTTGCAAAATCTTGGTCTAATGGAAGTGAATGTACAATTTTAGGAACATGGGAAAATTATTCAAGAGACGCAACCACTTTAATAAACGCGTACCAAATTCATTGTCTAGAGTTTGACTGTATTCACGAGGGTGCAGTTGTTCATCCAATGGCAGCAATTTTGAGTGCAACACTTTCACATTGTGAAATTAAAAATAGAAACGGATCTCCAGTAAGTGGCAAGGATTTCTTACTTTCTTTAGCTTTAGGAATAGATATAGCTTCATTCTTAGGTATAAGTGCTAAAGGAGAATTAAAATTTTTCAGGCCTGCAACAGCAAGTGGTTTTGGAGCTATCGCAGCCTTATCAAAAATTGAAAATTTCTTGTCGGTTGAAATTAATAATGCATTAGGAATTATGTATTCTCAGACTTGTGGTAATATGCAGTCTCATGTTGAAGGAGTCCCAATTTTAGGTCTTCAAGTAGGATTTAACGCGAAAGCAGCTTTAGCCTCAATGGATTTGACTATTGCAGGGTTTCCAGGACCCAAAAGAGTTTTTAATGGAGAACATGGATATTTCAATTTAATTGAAAATAATCAGTTTGATTTGGAATATATGAAAGAAAATATTGGTAAGCATTGGATGGTAAATGAATTAGCGCATAAGCCATATCCAAGTGGAAGATTGACTCATGGTCTAGTACATGCAATTAAAGACTTAAAAACAAAACATCAATTAAAAAAAGATAATATTAAATCAATTGTTTGTCATGTGCCACCAGGAGTTCACAAATTAGTATCTAGACCAGTTGTTAAGGATCTTACAACAAATTATTCAAAGCTATGTGCTAAATTTGTTGGAGCAAGTTTTATGATCAATGACCATTTAGACATAGAAACGTTTACAGATAGAAAATACTTAGATAACCAAGAAACTCTCAATTTTTCCAAGAAAATAACAATGTTAAAAAATAAAGAGTTAGATGAAAAAGTTCTTACACCGCAAGTTTTTACGGTAATATTAGAAAATAATAAAAAAATCGAAATTAAACTTGATAATGTATACGGTCATCCAAAGTTTCCATTATCAGAAAAAGAATATTTAAAGAAATTTGAGATTTGCTGTCAGTCCTCAAAAAAGAAAATTAAGACAGATAAAATAGACCAATTTATTGATTTTATTTTGAATATTGAAACAAAAAGTAATATTATAGATTTATTTAAAATCATTTAAAACTTAACAGTTTAAAAAATAATGTTAAGTTTTATTAATATTTTGAATAGCTAGTTTTTCAACCATTTTCCACAAAACTGCTGTCCCTTTTGATATGTCAGAAGCTTCTGCATATTCTTCTGGGCAATGACTGAGTCCATCTTTACAAGGGATAAATATCATTCCAGCCGGGACTACCCTTGAGAGTTGTGCTGTATCATGACCTGCACCGCTATCCATAATATTATTCGAAAGTCCAAGTGAGTTAGCCGAACTTTTAAATAGTTGGATTAAGTCTTTATTCATCTCTACAAATGGTGCAAAGGCTATGTCTTTAATGTTAATATTACAAGAAGAAGTGTCATTTAAAAATGCAATTTTTTTCTCCAAAATATTTAAAAATTCCTGCCTTGAATTTTTACTTGTTGCTCTAAGATCAATTGTCATGTCGACTAATCCCGGAATAATAGCAGCTGAATTTGGATGAACATTTATTTTTCCAATGGTAGCAACAAAATGTTGATTACTTTTTTGAGACAGTTTTATTGCAGATTTATTTACAAAAGAAATTATTTCAGAAGCAGTTACTAAAGCGTCACTTCTTTGGTTCATTAAAATAGTACCGCTATGGCCTGCTTGACCTTTGATCGTAACACTAAATCTAGAAATACTAGGTATAGATCTAACAACTCCTATATCGATTTTTCTATCTTCTAAAATTTTTCCTTGTTCAATATGTAGTTCTAGACATGCTAAAATATTTTTTGTTATTGGAAGTGGATTATTTAGGAGTTTAGTATTTCCTCCAATTTTATCAATTTCTTCGCTTAAAACTAAACCTGATGTGTTTTTTCTAGACAAAATTTCTTGGTTAAGAACTCCTCCAATACCTCTGCTTCCAATACATGAAGTTCCCCAATCGTTCAATTCTTCTCCCAAATAATCATAGACTGCTAAATCAAAGGGTAAATTAATGTTATTATTAATTATATGATTCATGACACATAAAGCTGAAACAACTCCAGCCACACCGTCAAAACGGCCACCAGATGGAACGGTATCAATGTGTGATCCTAATATAACAAGTTTTTCTGTTTTTTTATTTGTCTTTAAAAGACCAACTAAGTTACCTGCTTCATCAGTTAAAATTGATAAGCCAAGAGACTTAAATTGGTCGTTAAGCCACGATCGTCCATCATAAAATTCTTTACTAAATACAATCCTCGTATAAGGTTTTTCTTGATCGGTAATTTGTCCTAAAGCATTTATTTTATCTTCTATAAAAGAAATATTTGATTCAATATCGAATTCCATTTCTTATGTAATCCTTACTTAATTTATAACTTTAAGTTATTAAATTCACTAAAAAATGCAAAGAAATAATAACGTTTAACCTAACTTTTTATATTTAACATTGAGAAATACTAATAAGTTTTGTGTTATTAAACACACTTAATAGTTATCATTTTATGGAAACTTTTTTGATGTTGTTTATATTAATTTTTTATGAAAACATTAAAATGTTAAATAACATAAAATTTATAATTTTGTGAAAAAATAAGTTATAGGGTTTGATAATTTAAAATGAGTTGGAAAAAAGAATTAGAAGAAAAATTAATTCGAGAAAAACTTTCTGAAAATCTAGGTGGCAATGAAAGAGTAAAAAAACAACATGATTCTGGTCGTTATACAATCAGAGAAAGAATTAATATTCTTACTGACAAATCATCTTTTCATGAAATAGGAAAGATTTCAGGATCAGCTACTTACGATGAGAATAATGATTTAGTTAATTTCAGTGGATCTAACTTTATTTTTGGTAATGCAAAAATTGATGGAAGAAATATCGTTGTAGGAGGAGATGATTTTACGTTAAGAGGTGGTTCTGCTGATGCTTCAATTAGAGAAAAACATCTAAAATGTGAACAGATGGCATTGTCTCTTCAACTACCTTTGATTAGAATAGTTGAAGGTTCTGGTGGAGGAGGGTCAGTCAAAACAATTGAAACTACAGGTAGAGCAAATGTACCTGAAGTGGAAGGTTGGAATTTAGTCGTAGAGAGTATGGGAACTATTCCAAGAGTGGCTCTAGGGCTTGGCTCCGTAGCAGGTCTGGGAGCCGCACACCTTGCATGCTCTCATTATTCGGTCATGGTTAAAGAAAAATCTGCTGTTTTTGTAGCCGGTCCACCTGTTGTTGAACAGATAGGTCAAAAGTTAACAAAAAATGAATTAGGTGGTTATGAAATTCAATTAAAATCAGGAGCAGTTGACGCTGCTGTTGATACAGAAGAAGAGGCCTTTAACTCTGCAAAAAAATTTTTATCTTATCTACCAAATTCAGTTTATCAATTGACTGAACAATTAAGCACGGAAGATAATCCAAACAGAACGTCAGAATGGTTGATTGATGCCATTCCAAGAGATATTAAATCTGTATATAAAATAAGACCAATAATTGAAGAATTGGTGGATAAGAATACTTTTTTTGAAATTGGAAAAGAATATGGTAAATCAATTGTTACAGGTTTTTGTAGAATTAATGGATGGTCAATAGCTCTAATGGCTAGTGATCCATATTCTTATGGTGGCTGTTGGACATCTGATACATGTAAAAAGGTACAAAAGTTTGTTGATTTAGCTGAAACATTTCATTTACCTGTTATTTATTTAGTAGACTGTCCAGGTTTCCAAGTTGGTTTAGATGCCGAAAAAAAAGGTACAATTAAAGAAGGTGTTAGAGCTATGTCGGCCATCTGGCAAACTACAACACCATGGTTGTCAATAATAATGAGAAATTGTTTTGGTGTAGCCGGCGCCGCTCATAAAAGAGGTAGCAGTTATATCTCAAGATGCGCATGGCCTTCAGCTCGTTGGGGATCTTTGCCTCTTGAAGGAGGGATTGAAGCTGCCTACAAGTCTGATATAGAAAATTCAAACGATCCTAAAGCTGAACTAGAAAAAATAACTACGAGATTGAATAAATTGAGATCACCTCTAAGGTCAGCTGAAACTTTCTTGATAGAAGAAATTATAGATCCAAGAAATACACGTAAAATTATGTGTGAATTTGCCGATTTAGCAGCACCTTTGAGAAAAATAGGAATGACTAGTAGAACAATGAGACCATAGAATATGAATAAGGTTAAATAATGATTTACTCTGAAGTTTCTGGAACATTAATAAAGATATTAGTTTCAAAAAATCAAATTATAGAAGAAGACACAGATCTATTAGTGATAGAATGCATGAAAATGCATATCCCAATTACGGCTAAAAAAAGAGGAAAAATTATAGATATTTTTATTAAAGAAGGTGATTTGATTAGTGAAGGAGATAAATTATTAGAAGTAGTCTATGACTTCTAAAATTATAATAATTTTTATTATCTAATAATAAAAGGATTTAAAATGGATGTTTGTTCTGCTATCCATACTGACTTCGTCTGTAAAAATTCTTTTATAGATTCTTGTCCACTTTCTCTTCCGCGTCCTGATCTTTTGTAACCACCAAAAGGGGACATAAAGCTAACTGCTCTATAAGTATTAACCCAAACGGTGCCAGCTCTCAGAGAGTCTGACATTCTAAGCGCTCTTCCAATATTGTTAGTCCATACACCAGCTGCTAGACCAAATATAACATCATTACCTACTTTTATAGCTTCTTCTTCATCCCTAAAACGAATGATAGATAAAACAGGACCAAATACTTCTTCTTGAGCAATTCTCATTTCATTATTAACATCGGTAAAAATTGTTGGCTCAACAAATCTATTTCCTCTAACATTCTCCCCAGAGTAAGCTTTTCCACCTAGAACACATTTTGCACCTTCTGATTTTGCAATTTCTATGTAACTCATGATTTTGTCAAATTGTGGCTGTGTTGTTACAGGACCTACATGTGTATCAAGTGACATTGGATCACCTATTTTTGCTTCCCTTGCAACTTCAACAAGTCTTTTCACAAACTTTTCATAAATAGAATCCTGAAGTAATAAACGAGACCCTGCTATACAAGTTTGTCCTGTTGCTGCAAATATTCCTGATATTACACCCATTATTGCAGCTTCAAAATCAGCATCTTCAAAAACAATATTAGGTGATTTACCGCCAAGTTCTAAAGATACAGGCATAATTTTTTTTGCAGCTGTTTCATAGATTTTTTGACCTGAAACATCTGATCCAGTAAATGCAATTTTTGAAATATGTTTGTGTTCAACAAGTGGTTGTCCAACGTCAATACCCATACCTGTAACACAATTAACAACACCGTCGGGGAATCCCGCTTCTGAAATTAATTTCATGAATTCTAAAGTAGAAGCAGAAGTAAACTCAGATGGCTTAATTACTGCTGTATTTCCTGCTGCTAATGCTGGAGCAAGTTTCCAAGATAAAAGTAGTAAAGGAGAGTTCCACGCTGTAATCATTCCGATAACACCATATGGCTCATATTTTGTAAAATTAAATATACCAGGTTTATCTGAGGGTAATACTGATCCTTCAACTTTATCTGCAAGACCACCAAAATACCTATACCATTCGGCAAGATATTTTGTTTGAGCACTCATTTCTGCGATCAACTTACCATTATCTTGAACCTCTATTTCACCTAATCTTTGAAAGTCTCTTTCAACAAGCTCAGCAAGTTTTACAAGTAATTTTCCTCTTTCTGTAGGTTTGGTTTTAGACCATTTTTTTTCAAAGGCTTCTTTTGCAACATTTACAGCTATATCAACGTCGTGCGAATCACCCTTAGCAATTTTTGCCCATTTTTCACAGGTGTAGGGATTTTCTGTTTTAAAATATTTTTTACTATTTGGCTCCATTTCTTTGCCATTTATATAATGATTATATATTTTCATTGGAGGGACACCTTTACTTTATTTTTTTAGACTATAGTCCATATACTATTTTATCTTATTAATTTTCTTTCGTACCATTTTTGCTATAAACCAAATTAGGAGAAGAATAATTGGAACACAAAACGCTAGAAAAACTTGTTTGCTAAAAAACACTTTATCAAAATTTACTGGGTCAATCAAAGTGCTCAACAGACCAATAATATAGTATGTTATTGCAACAATTGACAAAGACTCTACGGTTTCTTGTAATCTAAGTTGAGCTCTTGCTCTTAATTCCATGGACTCCAATAAATTTTTATTTTGAATTTGAACACCCATTTCTATTTGGGTTCTAACAAGATTATCTGCTCTTTGTGCTCTTGTAGCTAATGACTCCAATCTTCTTGAAAAAGCTTCACTAGTCCTAACAGCAGGTTGTAATCTTCTACTTAAAAATTCATCATTTGTCTGAAAGGATTCTAGACGTTCTTCTCGTAAATCTTTTACCCTTTGTTCTACTAGTTTGTAATAAGCGGCTGTTGCTGATAGACGGTAGTTGGTAAAAGAATCTATTTCTTCTATTTTGGCAACAACATAAGAAAGTTGGTTTAAATCTTTTTGAAAATCTGGATAAGCTATTGATTTTTTGTCTAAATTTTTCTCTGTAGTTTTAGAAACTGATTTTGTAATTTCTGTGATTTGTTTCTCAAGATTACTTAAATGAAAACTTTGTTCTCTGACTTGACTTAAGCCCAATAAAGAAAGTACCTGGTAAGTCTCAAGTTCAACAATTCTCTGAAGAAGCCTTCCGGTTCTTCTTGTTCTAAGATTTTTATTTTGTATAAATACTCTTCTAAATCCAGAACCAAGAAAATCAGTCCTGTCAGATTTAAAAGACATGAAAACTTTAGCTCCATCTTCAGCAACGTTTGAGCCTGCAAAATTATCATGGAAAAAAAATTTCTCAATATCAATTGGTTTGAAATTGTGATTAGATTGTGCCATTTCAATCCATGATGACAAAAAATGTTGTCCAGGAAACTTTTCTAAAAAAACTTTTGGTAATAAATTTAAAAATTTTACATCGAACAATTTTGGTATGTTTTTATTATCACCTTCAATTTTATTGGGATATATTAATGTAAGTGATATGAATTCTGTATGACATTCATATCGGATAATCAAATCTTTTCCCTCAGCTACCCAGTATTTTGATGGCTCTTTTGGTAAACTTTGAAAATTTAATTTCTTTAAATATTTGCTTAGATAATTCCAAGCATTCTTTTCATCATTGTCTTTTATTAAATACGCAAAGTGAAAAGTTCTTAGATTGTTGCCTAACTTAATATAAGGTCTAGCATGAAGTTCATCTCTTAATGATAATGAATCACTGGTTGTTAGTTTGTTCATATTTTCATCTTATCACTTTATTTATATAGATGAAAGAATTCGAAGTTAATTTTATAAATAGATTACATTTATAAAACTTATTAATTTTGTTTTAGAAAACTTATTACTTTTTTATATGTATCAAATTCATAAAGATTATTATGCCCAGCTTCAGGAATATAAAGGGCCTCTTTTGGTTTTGGAGCAGAATTAAAAACCCTTTTACCAAATTCTATACTGATTATTTTATCTTTTAAACCATGTAAAACAAGTAATGGTGAATTAATATTCTTTACTTTATTAATAATATCATAACGATCTAAAACTAACCACCTAGCAGGAAGATACCAGTATTGGCGCATAGCTACGTCTGCTATGGATGTATAAGGAGCTTCTAAAATAGTTGCTTTAAAACTTTCTTCTATTGAAAATTTCACAGCTAACCCACATCCTAAAGACTCTCCGTAAAGAATAGTTTTGTTTACAGGAATATTATAATTAGTTAAAAAATCTAAAGCTGCTTTACCGTCCAAGTAAAGACCACTTTCTGTAGGTTTACCTTTGTTTTCTCCATAGCCTCTATACTCAAGCAATAACAAACCATAGCCTGCGTCCATAAAGGGTTTAAATTTTTGGACTCTGTGGCCTATATGGCCTGCATTGCCGTGAAACACAACTATAGTATTATTCTCACTTTTAGATGGTTTTTTAAATAGAGATTTCAAAACAATTCCATCTTGAGTAGTGAAATTAATTTTTTTCAACCCAGAATTATTATAGTACGAAACATCAAGTTTCTCTCTAGATGGTTGATACAACAATGATCTTTGAAAAATAAACATGATTAGAATTAATAATAAGTAAATACTAATTCCGTAAATTATAATTGATGAAATTTTTGTCATTTGTTACTACTGAAATTAAATAATTAAATATTAATTTATAAACCAATAAATGAATAGAGAGCTTACCAAAAAATTATTAATTTCTATTTAATAACCCTAATTAATTATTTGTGAAGATTGAATTTGTCACTAGGATAAATTAAAAGTTTCTTATGAATTTTATTTATATTAAAAATAATTCAAAAGGTAGAAAATGAGAAGTATAATACAAGCCCAAGGCATACATCACATTACATTAAATGGGGCTAATAAAGAAACCTCTATAAATTTCTGGCAAAAAATCCTTGGAATGAAGTTTATTTTTGAACAGCCAAATTTGGATGACTTAAATACTAATCACTTATATTTTGATTGTGGAGACGGTACTACTGTGACCATTTTTACAAACGAAAACATAATTCCAGACAAACAAAAAATAAAGAATGAGTGTGGGGGTGTTCATCATGTTGCTTTTTGGGTAAGTCAAAGCACTATTCGTATAGCTGAAAAAAATTTAAATGAAAATGGCTTTGCAAATACAGGTATTAAAGATAGGGGATTTATGGATTCAATTTACTTTAGAGAACCATTAGGTTTACTTATAGAACTTGCCAGTTATAAATTTGACCCACCTATTGGTTTTACGCATGCAAATGTATTAGAGAAAGCACATGAGTTAAGAATAAAAAGAGAAGCCGTAAACATACAAGACGAAGATATTGCAAGCGCTATAAAAGAATTAAGAAATTAATCATAAATATCATAAATTAAATTAAATTAAATAATTATTGGATTAATGATATGGTTTAACTGTTATTAATTTTTCATCAATCCAAGAGTTTATTCCGTATTTTGCATTATATATAACATTATCAAATTTTTTATCCATCATTTCGGCTATTATTCTCGTTCTTCTACCGCTTCTGCAGATTAATATAATTGGTTTTCCGTCATTAATTTTTAAGCGTAAATTTTCATACCATTTATCAAAATTATAATTTCCCTTTTTATCAAAAAAGGTTAGCAAAATACTTTTGGGCACTACTCCGGTTTGGTCCCACTCTGAACTTCTTCTTATATCCACTATTGGAATATTAATTTTTGATAATTCTTTTATCTGTTCATTGTTAACATCAACAATATCAGCAAATGCAAACTTAATGCTTAACAAAAAACAAACGATTTTTATAACAAACCTAATTAACATAATTATCTAAATCCTTTTTTTATTTGAATTCGATATTAGTTTTTTAATTATTTGATCACAATAAATATAGTAAAAAAAATTAGTGTTAATATCATTTTGTTTAAAAATTATAATTGTGAAGTCCACAAATTAGTCTACCATTTTGCAAATAGTTAAATAAATTGACAGATTAAATCAAAATCTAAATTGTCTCTTTCAAGAGGGCTATTTTGATTAATTTTATATTTAATAAGCAATTCACTTATTTTTTTCCTATTAGCCAAACTTTTACAGTATTGTCCTTCAGAATTTAAAAAGATAGATGCACATAAATAGTATAGTGAAGAAGATATTTTTCTTGAAGAAGATGTGAAATCCTCTTGTATTTCTGTTCTTACAAAACTAAAAACATTATCTATTGCACATAATAAGTTTTCTGTATGTTCATTTTTTTTTGTCGTTTGTACAACTTGAATTAGATAGTATTTTAAAGTTTCTATATTATTATCTTTTTTTAAAGCTCGTATAGTATCTAAAGATATAATATTACTTGTTCCTTCCCATATAGAACCAAGGTGAGAATCTCTTAGAATTTTTGGATCAAGCCACTCTTCGATATAACCTGATCCACCTCTAATTTCCATAGCATCGCCTGCAATTTTTCTTACATCTCTACAAGCTCTGAACTTAATCAATGGAGTAATAATTCTGAAAATATTCTGTGATATACTATCTCCATTATCAGCTTTTTCTAGGAGTTCCGATGCTTTGAATACCATTGATCTTGATGCCTCAGTAATTATAAGCATCTTCAGCAGTTGCTTCTGCATCAAAGGAATATCAATTAATTTTTGTTTAAATGCATAACGTGTATTTGATATAAAAAGGCTTTCTTGAAGACACCTTTGCATCATTCCAGATGCTCTAACGCCATTAGATAATCTTGACATGTTAATCATGTCTGTCATCTGTTTAAAACCTTTTTGGGGATCTCCAACAATATAAGCTGAAGCTTTATTAAGTCTAATTTCTCCACTTGCAAATGATCTTCCACCTAACTTATCTTTTAATCTTATTATTTCGTAACTATTAAGTTTTCCAGAATCTAGTCTTTTAGGTAGAAGAAATAGAGCAAGTCCTTTAGTACCACTTATATTTTTATCGTATCTAGCTAAAACCATAGCAAGATCAGCGTCAGGGTTAGAACAAAACCACTTGTCTCCTGTAAGATACCACTGTCCATCTATATTTTCAGCATAAGTGTCAATTGATCCAACATCAGAACCAGCATGCTGTTCTGTCATAAACATTGCACCTTGAAAGAGTTCATCTAAATTTTGAGATGTTAATTGATTAATAAATTTATCAACTATTTTGTTGTCTCCAAACTTTCTTAAAGTTCTGGTCAGGGAATCTGTCATGCTTAATGGACAACATAAACCAAATTCACTTTGAACAAATAAAAAAGTCAATCCATATTTCACTATTGGTGGAAGTTTCTGCTGCATTCCAAAAACTCCATGCCTATGAGACATAGCTGCTAATCCAAATCTTTCAAATGCATATTTTTCTAATTTTATAAAGTCTGGATGTTTTTCAATTGTATTAGTAAAAGAACCGTCCCTAGCTCTTTTAGAAAGTTTTGGTGAGTTTTTGTCTGCAGTTAAAGCTAAATCTTCTAATTGATTGCCTACAATTTCTCCTAGCTCTATAAACTGACTTTCTATTTTAGATAACATATCTTTCCCACTATAGAATTCTAATAATTTTGAAAAAGATTTATCTCTATGATATGCGTTGGCCCCTTTACTATCTGGAATATTATTAATTGAATCCAACTTTATATTTGCCTTACTTTATTTTAAATTTATGATAATAATATTTTATAGAATTATGATTATTCAGTCTACAGTTTAGTCTGCAAATTAATTTGTTTCTATTTCATTAAGTTCAACACGTGCTTGCCATATAACCACACACTCTTCACATCGTTCAGTAGCTTTTCTAATTGCTCTATAAGCAGGGTGCTTTTTACACCCTTTAGCAAGTATCTTAAGTAATACCACTTGTCTTTCTAATTTATGATCAATCATATTATTTCCTTACAGTTTTATTATTATCTCCAACTTTTTGTCATTTTTCCTTTATCTTTGAAGTCAATAATTGAAAAAGTTTTCTCTACTAAAGTGTAGTCATTGTAACCTAATCGAGCGATAACCTTCATTTTTAGCGTATCAACTATCCCATCATCAGTTATAAATTCATCTTTGATATGAATACCAATAACTTGTCCAAATACAACGTTGTGCAAACCTCCTTTTCCTGGAAGTTTAACTGTTTGGTGATATTTACACTCAAAATGCACAGGAGACTCTGCAACTCTTTTTGGCTTTACTTCGAATGAATCTATAGCGGTTAAACCAGTTTTTTCTAATTCATCTGTATTTGGTTCCATTATCCAACTTGTATCATTCATTTGGTGACGTGTGTCCCAGGTGCTCATGTTAACCACAAATTCACCTGTTTCTTCAGCATTTAAAACACTATCTTTCTTACTTCCATCTGCACGATTGCCAGCTGAGAACATTACAAATGGAGGATCATAAGAAAGTCCATTGAAATAACTATATGGTGCAAGGTTTCCTATGCCATTTTTACTTACTGTACTAATCCACCCAATTGGACGCGGAACTGTTAGAGCTTTGAAAGGGTTGTAAGGTAATCCGTGATCATTTTTATTTGTTTCATAATACATTTGCATACTCTCTTTTTTGAACTTAGTTTAGAAAAATTTATAACTTAAAATTAGTAATAATTTACTTAACAATGAATATTATTTACAAATTCATTATTGCTAATATTAAAAAAAGACTAAGTCTTTAAACCTTACCAACGCATAAGTAAATTAAATTAAGAGTTATCAGTTGCAATCAATTCTATTATAAGTATCATAACGATAATTTTTGCAGAGAAACATCATTTTTAAATCATCTATAAATTATAAAAAAATATCTTTAAATGATCATTTAGCAAGTTTTTATAACAAGGTACGTGATCAAACTCTAAAACTATCATCACCTTTGAGTGAAGCAGATCAATGTATTCAGTCAATGCCTGATGCAAGTCCAACTAAATGGCATTTAGCTCATACCACTTGGTTTTTTGAAACATTTGTCCTTAAAAGATTTGTAAGTGATTATCAGGAATTTCATCCTAACTACAATTTTTTGTTTAATTCTTATTATGAGCAAATAGGGGATCGTCACGCAAGACCTGAAAGAGGCATGATAACCCGTCCTTCATCAGCTGAAGTATACGAATATAGAGATCATGTAGATAAAGCAATGAGAGATTACTTTCAAACTAAGCCAACATCAGATGTTTTGCAGTTAATAGAGCTTGGTATTAATCACGAACAACAACATCAAGAACTTTTAATAACAGACATCAAACATGCTCTTTCAAGAAATCCATTATATCCTGTTTACAAAGAGTATCCCCCAACTTTAGCATTGAGTGTAACTGAAAATAGTTGGACAGACCATCCTGGAGGACTTGTTGAAGTTGGATATTCTGGCAAAGATTTTGTTTTTGATGCTGAAGGCCCACGACATAAAATTTGGCTTGAACCATTTCATTTAGCAAAATATCCAGTATCTAATCGTGAGTATATTAATTTTATCGAAGATGATGGTTACAACAGGGCTGATTTTTGGTTATCTGATGGTTGGGCCCTGTGTCGAAAAGAAAATTGGGAAGCTCCAATGTATTGGCACAAAAATGATGATGGTACTTGGTCTAATTTTACAATGAGTGGTATGCGTCCAATTAATCTGAATGCTCCAGTTTGCCATGTAAGTTATTATGAAGCAGACGCTTTTGCTCGATGGACAAATGCCAGGTTACCTCGAGAAGCTGAATGGGAAATTATTGCCAACTCTTATGAATTAGATGGACATTTTGCTGATGCTAATATATTTGACCCTCGACCTTCAAAAAAAGATGGTGTTTCACAAATTTATGGAGATGTATGGGAATGGACCCAAAGTTCGTTCAATCCTTATCCAGGCTACCACATTCCTGAAGGTGCTGTAGGAGAATATAATGGCAAGTTTATGTCTGGTCAGATGGTCTTACGAGGTGGTTCGTGCGCAACCCCTTCAGAACATATAAGAGCTTCTTATCGGAATTTTTTTCCTCCAAGTGCACGCTGGCAATTTTCAGGAATACGTTTAGCTAAAGATAAATTTGCTTCTACGAATAATGTATATGCTAATGATAATAGTAATAAAGATATATTTTTAGATCATGTAATTTCAGGATTAGGTAAAATACCCAAACGAACATCATCTAAGTATCTTTATGATCTTAAAGGTGCAAAATTATTCGAAAAGATTTGTAAACTTGATGTGTATTACCCAACAAATACAGAGATTGATATTCTTAATAAAAATGCAAATGAAATTGCAAAATATCTTGGTCCGGACATAACACTAATTGAATACGGTTCGGGTTCTCTTGAGAAGGTGCGTATACTACTAGATTCATTAAATAAACCCGTTTCACTATGTGCAATAGACATTTCAGAGGAACAGCTACAAGATTCTGCAAGAATAGTAAGTAAGGCCTATCCAAAACTTGAGGTTTTAACAGTTGCTTCTGATTTTACTTCCCCACTTAAAATTCCAACGTCTCAACGTATTCCAAAGTCTAAAGTTGCGTTTTTCCCAGGTTCAACCATTGGCAATTTTGAGCCAGCCGATGCCACAGCTTTTTTACAGACAATCTGTAAAACTGTTGGTAAAAATGGAAAATTGCTAATAGGTGTCGATTTAAAGAAAGATCATGAAATGCTTATTAAAGCATATGACGACAAATATGGTATTACTGAAGCTTTTAATAAAAACCTGCTTTCTAGAATCAACCAAGAATTAGGTGCTGATTTCAATTTAAATTTGTTTCGTCACATTGCTCGCTATAATACTTTTGAAGGTAGAATAGAAATGCATCTTGAAAGTTGCATTGATCAGGTTGTTAATATTGGTAAAGAAAGATTTTTCTTTACAGCTGGAGAAACAATCCATACAGAAAATTCATATAAATATCATATTCATGAATTTCTAGAATTGGCTTCTTTGTCTGGTTTCAACAAAATTGCAACATGGACAGATAAGGATAATCTCTTTGCTGTTATATTGTTTGAAGTGAAATAATGATAACAATTTATATAAGATAAAAAATGAAAATGCTATTATCTTAAATATTAAGGATTTTTATATAACTATTTCAATAATTTACTCAACAATTTTTGTCGGCACTTGGTTTATAGGCTGAAATTTATAATGCATAAAATCTGTAAATTAATTAGCATTATTTATTTTATCAAACATCTATAATATTTTAATTTATACAATCTTTTAGTTTACGCTTTATAGTATAAATCAGGATTTACAATTCCAGTATCTACTGTAATTTTACACGAAAATCTATCTTCGTAATCCTTATTGAAGTTTTTTACGTCAGACAAATGCTTCTTTAAATTTTCTTGATTGTTAAAAGTAAAAATACCTAATCCCTTATCAGGAGTTATATGAAAAGATTTGAATTCTATGAGCCCATTAAACGTTTTAGGATCAAAATTATCTGCCATATATTGATGTCCTACGTGCATTAATTTCGGGTTAGAATATCTGACACTACAAACAATACAAAACATCTTTATCTCCAACTTCAAATATAAAAAATTAATATTTTATTGATGAATAAATAATATTCAATTTTAAAATTCTATATAGGTAATAGATTTATTCTATAGTGACAGAATATGTTGCAAAGGATGACCTATAAATTAAGAAAGTTTATTATCTTTTTTGTCCAAAATCTTTTGAAATTTTACCCCAATGGCATCTCGGGAAAAAAGGAAAAGTCTCAGTCGCAAAATACTTATATATACCATTAACAAACTTACCATTGCATTCATCTAAATCTCCACTACCTGCAACAAATATGTAATCTTCTTTGAATGCGCCATCATATTTTCCAAAAGGTTCGACTTTTCTATTGCCTTTTTTAATTTGCCATGAAGATTTTACCTTATTAGGAATATAAAAAATTTCAAATCCATCAGCTGCATAACCAATTAGAGGTTTACCATTTAATAGTAATAAAGAGTTTGACTTATGGTAGTGGTACAACCCTCTATGATCGACATGACCATTATATCTATCTATTCCAAATATTTTTTCATATGGTCTTATTGCTTCCAAATTTAATCCCGATGATTTATCTTTGCTATGCTTTCTTGGAGAGTTTTTATCATACCAATCTACAGTTCCAGGTCTAATTGGAATGCCCGTGAGGGTAACGCCAACAACTGAAGCAATATATTTATTTTTATTTGTTTTTATTGGATTCTTTGAAAAACAGAATTTAATTTTCTGTTTTTTAAATTTATGAGGATTACCTCGCGTAGGAAAATTTCCTATTTCATGGTTTGGTGATCCGTCCGATGAAATACAAGTTTGTTCTTCAGCATATGTATATCCATTCCCTAAAGCTAAGGGGCAAAAAAAACTTAGAAACAAAATAATTAATTTATACATATATCTAGTCCTTTAAAAATTATTCTACAGTAAAGGATCTTGTTAGTTTTTTTTTGTTTTTTAAATAGATTTTTTAAAAAATTAGTAATTTTGTTTCTCAGTTATGACTCCCTTTATTCCACCTCTAGGGTTAGGAGTGTCATCCTCTCTTCTAGGAATTATACGAATATGATAGTGAAAAATAGATTGACCTGCATCTTCTCCTATATTCATTCCAATATTGTAACCTGTTATTTCATTATCTAAGTATTTTAGTTCTGTTTTTTGTGTATCTAATATTATTGGTATTTCTTCAAGTTCTGCTTTTGAGCATTGAAAATAACTTACAACATGTCTTTTTGTTATTATTAGTGAGTTGTAGTGGAGTAACTGGAAAAGCATCTCTTATTACATAAAAATGTTTATATTCATGAACTATTTTCTGTGGTGGTAAGTTACAAAAAATACAATTACTCAAAATCAATCCTTCAATATATTTCTAATTATATCACTGAATTAAAAATTAATATTAACATTTTTGCTCAAGGAATTTGATAATGTTAGGTGTAATAAGTTCACCATCATGATCTAATGTTTTAAGTTCGTTTACTGCCTCTAAGTAAGTTAAAAGTTCAATATTAGATTTTCTTGCTTTTAATAGTTTCAGGCTAAAATCATTATTAAATTCAGGATGAGCTTGAAGAGTTAGGACTGAATCGCCAATTGAAAAAGAAGTCATATCACAGAATGAGTTACTAGCTAACAATTCTGCTTCTTTCGGAAGTTTAACAACTTGATCTTGATGGAAGAAAATTAAGTTTAATTTATTAAAATCACCTAACAAACTACTATATTTCTTAGTTGTTATTTCTTTTATTCCAATGCCCCAACCTTTTGAAGATTTTGTTACATGTCCACCTAAAGCTTGAGCAATAGCTTGATGTCCAAAGCATATTCCAAGCAAAGGAATTTTAAACTTAACAATTTTATTAATAATATCGAAAAGTTTTTTAATCCATTTATGATTTTCGTAAACTCCGTAAGCGCTTCCAGTTATAATAAATCCATTATAATAAGCTAAATCTTGTGGAAAAATATCTTCGTAAATATTAAAAACATTTACATTCCAATGTTTAATTTTATCTTTCAAAAGTAATGAAAACATTTGATCGTATGAAGGGTGATCTAAAATAAGATCTTTGTTAATTGGTCCAGCTTGTAAAGTACATAAATTAAACAAAAATAAATTCCTCAGTACTCTATATTAATCATTGGCTTTATCCATACATATATATTAATAGTTTTTCAGTGTATGTTTTAGCTTCTAAATTTATGAGTTATCTTTTTGGACACCTTTTCCTATATGGGCAATGCCTTCAATTTCCACATATATTTCAGGACTAGCTAAGTTTGAAACTTCGACTAGGGAACAGGCTGGAAAATTGCCTTCAAAGAACTCAGCCCTAGCCTTCCAGACCATATCGTTATTTTGAATGCGTGTCACAAAAATGGTCAGTTTGGTGAAGTCAGCCATTGTGCCACCAGCTACTTCAATCAAAGCCTTATGTTTTTCAAAAATGATTTTGGTTTGTTCGTATTCATCCTTACCATCAATTGTCATGCCATCCGCATTTCGTGACGTTAATCCAGCAATGTATGCTATGCCGTCACATACAATACAATTAGACCAAAGCTTGGGTGCAGGTTCGCTCACTTTCGGGCTGGTGTACCGGGTAATCATTTTCAAATCCTTTCATTATACATATCTAAAGTTTAATTAAAAAAATCAACTAATCTTGATTATTAAATTCAGGGTCTATGGGAACTTTGATTCCATTTAGAAGATGATTAGTCCTGCCAGCAAGAGACACAATAGATAGAAACTCGGCATATA
The DNA here is from genome assembly GCA_003282145.1 of SAR116 cluster bacterium AG-337-N21. Taxonomy (GTDB): domain Bacteria; phylum Pseudomonadota; class Alphaproteobacteria; order Puniceispirillales; family Marisalimonadaceae; genus Marisalimonas. The sequence continues at coordinate 68,708 of QBZZ01000006.1, read as the reverse complement.
CTTCATCATTCATGCCTTTGGCTCTAGCTGCAGCAGTATGAGAGTGAATACAGTACTCACAACTATTAGCTATAGAAACAGCTGCATAGATAAGTTCTTTGGTCATAGGATCTAGATGACTAGGTCTAGCCATCACTGATTTTACATCATTCCAAGTATTCTCAAGCAAATCTGCATTGAAGGCAAGATAGTACCATAAATTATTTATGAAATCGTTGCCACGCGTGGCACGAATATCATCGAAAATAGCTTTCACACGAGGGTTAGATTCTGGATCTTGAGGTGGTGATAAAGTGGGCATTAGATAACCTTTCTTTTCAAGAGTAACAATATTTTCTCATTCGATTTAATTAATTTTTAGAATAATATTTATTCAATCCATAATTTAGTCTAAAATAATTATTTTAGAAAATTATATCTTTTGAGGAATTCATGACTAAACCTAAAATATTTGTAACTGGTGGAAGTGGAAAAGCTGGTAAGCATTTAATCCCATATTTGTTAGAAAAAGGATATTCCGTCGTAAATGCTGATCTTGTTCCACTTGTGATGGATGGAGTAGATAATATAAATTTAGATATAACTGATTCTGGTCAAATCTTTAATGCTTTATCTGGCTATGCAAATATACCAGAACTTAAATCAGGTGAAGGTTTAAAAATTTTCAGAGCAGTTGTTCATTTAGCAGCTATACCAAGAATTTTAGTTAAGCCAGATAATGAAACTTTTCGCATCAATACATTAGGTACTTATAATGTTATAGAGGCAGCTACGAAACTAGGAATTAAAAAAATTATCTTTGCATCCTCGGAAACTACATATGGTTTTTGTTTTGCCCAGGGTAATCCAATTCCTAAATGGCTTCCAATTGAAGAAGATTATGAAACAAGCCCTACGGATAGCTATGGGCTTTCAAAAGTTTTGAATGAACAAATTGGCAAAGCATTTCAAAAAAGAACTGGTATTGATATTTATGCATTGAGAATTGGAAATATTATTGAACCCAATGAATATCATAGGTTTAAAGAATTTTGTAATAGTCCAAAAGTAAGATTAAGAAATCTTTTTAATTATATTGATGCAAGAGATTTAGCCCAAGCAATTGAACTTTGTATTAAAAAAGATGGCTTTGGTTACGAAGTTTTTAATGTTACTCATGATAACAACTCCGTAAATTTAGCAACTAAAGAAATTATTAATCAATTCTTTCCCAATGTAAAAATGAAAAGAGAAATGGGAGAATATGAGTCAATTCTATCTAGCAAAAAAATTAGAGAAAGACTTGGCTTTAAACCAATACATGATTGGAAAAATTATTTTAAAGTCTAATGGATTAATAAATGCAAAATATTGTAAATAAAATACCAGAATTCTGTATGTCTCATTGGTTGTTAAGAATACCTCTTATAATTGTTTTTATTCAACAAGGTATTTCCAAATATCCAGTAAACATTGAAGATGCACAATCTTTTGACTTACCTTTTTTAGTTTGGTGGTTTGTAGTTTATGGAGAGCTTGGTTCTGGTTTTGGTTTGTTAGTTGGAGGAATATTTCAATTATTAGTTAATAAGTTGTCAATTATTGGTGATATGATAACCAGATTCAGTGGTTTCACTATTGGCTCTATAATGACTGGTGTAATATGGATAGGAAAGCCTGAGTCATTTTTGGACGTTATCCTATATGATAATTTTCATGTAATTTTATGGTTTGGTGGACTATATTTTGCATTAAGAGGAAATAGAATATAACTAAAACTTTTCGCTTTTTAATATTATTTATCTTATTTGCTAAATTTCACTCAATCATGTAACAAAGTATAAAATTTCGACTGCAACAATGGATTAATTCTAGAAGCAAATTTAGAAAACTTATTTATAAATTAGGTTAGGAGAAAATAAAAATCTATGAATTACTAAAGTCCTATCTCAAATCATTTGCTGTGTAAATGACTTAACAAATTATATGAAAAATTCTATAAAAAATTTTTGATCTAATGAAGGGCTTAAACTTTTGATATAAGGGATGATGTTGTCTGGTGTAGTTTCGGATTTTTGTAGTATAGGCAAATAATAAAGAATGAATATAATGTAAAATTTGTGAATTATTTAGGTTGCCGAATCAATCATTATTAATAAACAAATATAGAAAAAAGCAAATACAAAAACTGGTGCCGCATTTGATATTTGTTTATTACTTTTTGGCGCAGACTTCTTCCAATCTACTGGCATATGATCTCTATCCCATGCATCACGTCTTGTATCTTTTTTGCGTTGATCAATGTGTATTTTTCTTGGGTCTACTTTATAATCTTCTTTCATTTTTAACCTTTTGACTTGCATGTTTTGCAGAAATTACAATATTTTCTGAATTTAAAATAGAGAGTATTTTTTTGTTATTCTATAATAATCATCATATTTTATTGAAAAACAATCTTTCAGTCTAAAAATTAGTCTTCAATTTAAGGAGATAACCATTCTCCTTGCCAATTAGTAGTATTTTTGTAATAAGCACGAGTATGTTTAGCGCCTAAAAGCAGAAGCTGAATTGATTGTATATGACATACCAAAACGGCAAAACGTTTATGATCTGGGGCATAATCATAGGCATGGGAGCTTCCAATGACGGTACCAGGGCTAGGAATAGTTCCATAAGCGGTCCTAGAGCTAGTTGGAACATTTTTCCAGTTTGGAATGATAATGTCGCCAACATTCACTTCAACAACAACTTCTATCTGAATTTGTAATTGAACTTTTGGCAGCCAAATGTGAATTCCAGCTCGTGGGTTCTCCTCGAGGACCAACATTTTTGAAGAAGCGGTGTCAGTGTGGAACTCTATTTGGTTATTTTTCCTATCGCTCCGTCTCATCACTAAAGTACGAGCATTTGGAAAACCATCAGCACTTGACGTCACAAAAGTAGGGTGCCTCGCGGGAGATTTTTTGTCAGCCTTTCCCCTAGAAATCTGTCCCCAGGCAAAGTCCAAAAAATCATCTAATTTTTGAAAAACTTTCATTTATATAATATTTAAATATGACAATTTAGTATGAGTTGCTTTTAAGATAATAATCCATTCTATTTGTTGTATTAATGTTAAAATTCATTTTTTTTCCATTCCGAATTATGTCAACTTTAATCATTACTCCGTAATTTCCTGAACTCCAGACAGCTTTATAAAAAGTTTCTAAATTATTAACTAATCGCCCATTAACTCCTGTTATTACATCATTTGGCTTAATTCCAGCTTTATAAGAAGGTCCATCTTTACTAACTTTATTGACAACTATTCTACCACTATTATCATCCGAAGATAATCCAATATAAGGATTAATATTTGAAGTTCTACGACCATATCTTACTAAATCTTTTATGATTGGTTTTAATAGATTAATAGGAACAAACATGTTTCCCGGAGATATTATTTCAGGGCTTACAGCATCTCTAATAAACAGCGAACCTATTCCTACTATTTCACCTTTGTAATTAATTAAAGGCGCTCCTGCCCAAGCTGGATTATTTGGTAATGTGTAAATAGGTTTCTCTAAGTAATATTCCCACCAACCAGCGAATGGCCTTCTGGAAACCATTTTAGCTAACGAGCCAACACCTATATTTGGTGAAGGAAGTATAAAAATAGAATCGTCCATTTTAATGTTACTTGAGTCACCCATTTTTAGAGAATTTAATTTTGTCGGAACTATAGGGGAGACTAAACCAAAGCCAGTTTCAAAATCGTACGCAATTAATCTTCCGGGTATTTTTTTTCCATTTAGTAAGCCAATGGTGATTTCGTTCGCCTCTAGAACAATATAGCCGATTGTAAGTATAATTGTATTATCAATTACTACTCCACTACCTTGCCTAACAGTTCCAAGACTCTTTGAAGTTCTTGCTTCATTTGGAATTATTGAATGAATACTTACAATTGAATTATATAAATCATTAAATTTCTCTTTTTTCAAAATAGTTTCTTGAGCGAATATCTTAAGGGATATTAGGAAACAAAATTTATAGAAAAAAATTATTATAATCAGGTTCAACTTAGACAATCTTAAATATTCCTTTGCAATATTAGGACTTATAGACATTAAGATATATAAATTTAAATATTTTCAAAATAATTAGTTACACATTTAAAGATATTATTAATACATATATTAATTGCATGAAAAAGGAATAATATAAATTAGAAATACACTTTATAAGTTCGGCAACCTCAAAAAAAACTAGGCTAGCTTTTTAAAGTTTCATATGATTATTTTTATATTTGTTTATATTAAACGTTTCTATAAATTATGGTGGAGGGAACCTCCTCATTATTTCATTTTAATCATCTGATTTAATTAGATTTTATAGAATAATAATTATTTAGTCTACAAATTAGTCTACAACTTACTTTAATTTAGTTTAGATTTGAAAAATTCTTGATGTTAAAAGCTACCCTTATCCTAAAAATTAGATGCTCCTCCAGGCAACTAACTAATGGCCAGATATCAATTATAAAGCCTTAAGTTAATTCTGTCCTTACAACCAAACTTTTTTGTAAAAGTCTCGAATGTCTTTTATTAGAGAAGAGGGCTGCTCAAGAGCTGCAAAATGACCACCTTTGTTCATTTCAGTCCAATGCACTAAGTTAAAAAGCCTTTCCACATAGGACTTAGGAGGCCACGATAAAAACTCTTTTGGATAAACAGCACATCCAGTTGGAACCTCCACCCTTCTGCCATCATTAGAGAGAATTCGTCCTCCTTCTTTAACTCTGCCGTAATAAATCCAAGATGACGTATTAAATGATTTAGTTAGAATATAGATCATAATATTGGTTAATAAATCGTCTTTTTGGTATGTCAAATCTAGACTTCCATCTTTTAAATCAGACCAATGGTAAAATTTTTCTACTATCCAAGCAGCTACACCTAATGGGCTTTCCATCATAGCGTAACTAAGTGTTTGAGGTTTTGTACTTTGTATAGCAAAATATCCACTTTGAGAGACATAATCTAAATTAAATTGCTTTTCCCAACTTTTTTCTTCCTCTGTTTTTGGCCCATCTATATGTCTTGCTGGAAGCATGTTAATATGAATACCTTTACAATTTTTTGAGTGATCAAAACCAAGCCATGTAGAAATTGCACTACCCCAATCACCTCCTTGAGCAACATATCTTTCATAACCAAGATTTTCCGTCATAAGTTTATTAAAAATCTCAGCAATTCTTCTTGGTCCAATCGGATTAGCCGGTTTCCCAGAAAAAGCAAAACCAGGAATAGAGGGAGCAATAATATCAAAACAAATTTCGTCTTTATTCCCATATTTTTCTGGTTCACAAAGTGGTTCAATGATTTCCAGAAATTCAACTATTGAGCCGGGCCATCCGTGAATTAAAATTAACGGGATAGCCTTTGGGGAAGAAGATTTTTTAAAAATGAAATGAATATCAATATCATCTACTTTTGTAATATAATTAGGCTGTTGATTTAATTTGTACTCCTGAGATTCCCAATCATATTTCTTGGTCCAATAATCAGCTAAATTCTTCATGTAATCTATATTTGTTCCAAAAGACCAGCCAGCTTCTTTAGGCATTTCATGCCATGGAAACATTTCAACTTTTTCTTTAATTTCCACAATTCTTTGTTTGGGATAGGATATTTTAAAAGGGTCTATTTTCATTTTAAAAATAAAAGTATGATAAAAGTTAATGATATAAATATTTAATTGACATTCAAGCGGAATAATTCTTCTACATGGATTTTTGCACAATCAATTAATTTAAAATCAACATTGTCTGATCGATAAATCAAGGCTAGGTCAGTCCCTCCAAGCATTATTGCATCGACCTTATTCTTACTAAGAAATTGATTACATGCTTTTTCAAATATTTCTTTTTGTTCATTATTTGCACGACCCAAAGTTGCCATTTCTGCATATGCTTCGTGCACTTTATCTAAAAGGTTATCCTCTGGCATAAATACTTCGGCTGATGTTATCATTGAATAAAATTTTGACACCATAACTGGTTTGGTACCAATGATGCCAATTCTTTTATAGCCCCTGCGTTTAATTTCTTTTTGCACACAGGACAAAAGGTCTACCACTGGCAGCACAGATTTTTCTTTGAACTTTTCAATACAGAAATGACCAGCGATAGAAGTAATAGCGACAAAGTTAGCTCCTGCTTTTTTTAGTCTTAGCGTTAAATCATTATAGATTGCTACTTGTCCATCTTTGTTATCGTCCATCAAATTTTTAATTAGAGTTGGGGCATCCGCGTGTACAATTGTCATATCCAAATTCTTTTCTTCGGATGCAAATTTTTCTATCAAACTCCGATAGTAAAAATCCGTTGCAGCAGGCCCAATGCCACCAATCAAACCAATTTGCATACAAATTTTCTCCACATAATATATCTGACTTTAAGCATATCTATTGATTATAAAATATAAATATAAATATAAATAAATAATTTATCTTCAAATATGTTATTATTTATTATTTACCTATCTGATTAAATTGAATTAAATTAGGATAATATTATGAAAGAATTAAATTCAAAAACACAAAGAATAATATTTGTCATTCAATGTAGTATCAAATCTGATGCTAATGAATTTCTAACATGGTCAAAAGAACGTGCTGCAAAATATGTGTTTAATTTAAAAGAAGAAAAAACTATAAGTTATGAGTGGCATTTGTCTGATGATAATTCAGAAGCAACATTAGTAGAGTCATTTATTGATAGTGATGGTGCAATGCAACGTTTGAACAACCATATGTCAAGCCCTATAGCCGAAGAAGTAACGCAACATGTTGACTTTAAAGAATGGCTAGTTTTTGGCAATTCTAAACAAGATTTAATTGACGCACTAACTCCTTTTGGTGCCAAGTTTAAAAGGCAACATTGTGGATTTAATTAATGAATTAAATACTAAAGCTTAAGTCTCATCTGGCTCAATACGGAGCTCTTTGCACACATTCGGTAACTTTTGGGTTGCATTTACCGCCACAGTGTAGATATGGGAGTTACGAACATTTCGCTTCTGGCCTAACCACCTTCTCAATTTTATTTATCATATACATAACCCCGAGCCTTTTATCAAAATGGAAAGTATTTATATATACAAAAAAAAAAGAGGTGAATATTGTTATTCACCTCTCTTTAATATGATAAAAACTATCCTTAAATATTTATAATTAAGGCAGAAGAACCTTATCAATAACATGAATTATACCGTTGGATGCTTTTACATCTGCAGCTATAACTTTTGCTCCACTGACCATTACTCCCATTGTTCCATCAATTGAGAGGGAGGAACCGTTAACTGTTTTGGGGGATAGTTTCTTACTAATAACATCTGCAGAAGGTACAGCTCCTGATATGACATGATGTGTAAGAATCGCTACAAGTTTACTCTTATTTTCAGGCTTAAGTAGGCTGTCTATAGTTCCTTTAGGAAGCTTGGAAAAAGCAGCATCCGTAGGAGCAAATACTGTAAACGGTCCTTTTCCTTTGAGAGTGTCCACCAAGCCCGCTGCTTTCACAGCTGTTACTAGAGTGGTGAATGAGCCATTAGCTATTGCGGTATCAACAATATCTTTTTTCGTACCATGGCCGTCAGCGTTGGCAGCTAACGGTAATATAAGCATGGCTATTGCAAAAAATAGTTTCTTAATAGTATTCATAATTATTATCCTTGAGAATTAAATTTAAAATTATTTGAAGTTATTTAGGACACTGCTTTAGTATTTTAGGCGGGATGCCGAGGCGTACAAGTTAGTAATTAAATACCTAAATGATACTTAATATTTCCCTATTTTGATTACAAGTCTATCTTTAAAAAAATATTAAAAAATTTATTGATTTTTAAATATTAATTATAAATCAAAAACATTAACCTTTTACTATGAATATAAATGAATTAAATACTAAAGCTTTTGACGTATTACGTGACACTTTCGGCTACTCCTCATACAAATATGAGCAAAAAGAGATTATAGAAACTGTTCTCTCTGAAAATCATACCCTTGCTATTATGCCTACTGGTGCAGGTAAATCATTGTGTTATCAAATACCAGCAATTATTTCTTCAAAGAAAACTATAATTATTTCACCGCTAATTTCACTTATGGATGACCAGATTTCAGCATTAAAAGAGTGTGGGGTTCAAGCAGAGAAAATTCATTCCGACTTATCTTATAGCGAAAGAATTACATCTTGGAAAAACTTCAAAAATGGAAATTCAAAAATTATTTATATGTCACCAGAAAGACTTATGACAGAAAATATTATTAACGATTTAAAAACCATGGAAATAGGTCTGTTTGTCATAGATGAAATTCACTGTGTATCCAAATGGGGCCATCATTTTAGACCTGATTATAATGCATTATCAAAATTGAAGTTATTATTTCCAAATAGCAATATTATTGGGTTTACTGCAACAGCTGATAAATCAACCAGATTAGATATTCTTGAAAAGATATTTAATAAAAACGTTAAAGTATTTATTGCAAGTCTAGACAGGCCCAATTTAAGCCTTTCAATAAGTCAAAAAACAAATTGGAAAGCTCAGTTAATTGAATATTTAAATCCAAGAAAAACTCAATCAGGAATAATTTATTGTTTATCAAAGAAAAAAACTGAGGAAGTCACTTCATTTTTAATTGATAAAGGCTTCAACGCTAGCACCTACCACGCAGGATTGGATGGTCAAGTAAGAAAAAATGTACAAAACAAATTTATGACTGATCAAGCACACATTGTTGTAGCCACAATTGCATTTGGAATGGGCATTGATAAACCAGATATTAGGTTTGTTATTCATTTAAATCTTCCAGGGAGCGTCGAAGCTTATTCTCAAGAAATAGGTAGAGCAGGCCGGGATGGTAAAGCATCTGATACATTGTTAATTTATGGTTTAGATGACTTAGTTATTAGAAGAAGAATGATAGATGAAAACATTTCTGAAGAAAAATTCAAATTTCATGAAAATAAACGATTAGACTATTTATTATCTTATTGCGAAACTCCTGAATGTCGTAGAAAAGTTTTATTAGGATATTTTGATGAAAAGTCAGAAAATTGTAATAATTGCGATAACTGCCTTAACCCACCAGCACTAATTGATGGTACAATATTGGCTCAAAAACTTCTTTCCACTATATATCGAACTGGTCAGTTTTTTGGTCAGGTTCATATTATTAATGTACTTAGGGGATCAGAGGATAAAAAAGTATTTGATAAAGGTCATCAAAATCTTTCTGTTTATGGAATAGGAAATGACAAATCTAAGGAATTTTGGCAATCATTTCTAAGACAGATGCTTGCTTATGGGCATTTAAAAATAAATTTTCAGAAATACGGTGCAATTCAAATTACTAATACAGGTGTTGATGTTTTAAAAAATAAAAATAAATTTATGTATAAAGACATTTCTATAAAATCTATAAAAGAAAATACTAAAGCTCCAAAATATTTAAACAGAGATCTAACAGACGTAGATAGTACTTTGTTAAACAACCTAAAGTCATTAAGACTAGATATTGCAAAAAAACAAAATCTCCCTGCATTTACTATATTTCACGATAGTACATTAATTCAAATGTCACAAAGAAGACCAAAAAATGAGATAGATATGCTTGAAATAGACGGAGTAGGGCCAGCAAAATTAAAAAAATATGGTTTGATATTTATTGATTTAATTTCCAAGCACTCAAAGCACCCATGAACCAAGAACCACGGACCAATGCGCATCTATGACCGTACTAAGGGTACTGGAAAGTTGTGTTTTATTAGTTTAAATTGCAAGTTTTTTATCATGTAAGTTATTTAATTAAATAATTTCCTACAAAATAATCCTATACTCTTTATTGCCTCTTCCGCATCTTTTAAAATATGTGCGCTTCCATGCCATCCATGAAACATATCTTTCCAAACTTCAATTTGCACATCTACTTTTGCTTCTTTTGCTCTTTCTACAAATCTTTTACTATCATCCAACATCGTTTCAGCAGAACCGACTTGAACTAGTATAGGTGGCAAACCAGATAAATTACCATAAAGTGGAGATGCTAAAGGAGTATCACTTGGAGTTTTAGAAAGGTATAAGTTAGCCATTCTATCCAGATATTTTTTACTAATTACCGGATCAATATTTGCATTCGTAATCATCGTTTTACCTGATTGAGAAAGGTCTGTCCAAGGGCTTAAAGCAACAGCACCTTTTGGCTGAAAACCTTTATTTTTTTTGATTTTCAGCAGTAATGCTAAACATAATCCACCACCAGCAGATTGCCCACTAACAATAATATTTTTAGGTTTCAAGCCCTCTTTAATAAGCCAATTATAAGCTGTATATGTATCATCAATAGCAGCTGGAAAAGGATGTTCTGGAGCTAATCTGTACTCTATTGATAAACATCTTACTTTAGCTTCAGCAGATATCCTTGCAACGGTTGCACGTGTTGCAGCAATTGAGCCTCTATAGTATCCACCGCCATGAATAAACATGAATGTTTTGTCAGTATCAACTTCTCCACATGTAATCCATTCTGCGTAAACATTTTCAGCTAGTATTCTTTCGAATTTAGTATTCTCTGGTAAAGGAATTAAAGCGCCCGCAGTTGTAGTTTCTTCTCGCAACTGATTTATAGTTTTATTTTCTGTGTAAGGATTTTTTCGTTTTGCATTGATAATATCTTTAAGAACTAAGTTATCAGTCATTTTTATAATTACTCCTCAGTTCTCTTCTAGCTTATTAAGCTCAACTCTAGCTTGCCAAACAAGCACACACTCTTCGCAACGTTCAGTTGCTTTTCTAATAGCTCTATAAGCAGGGTGCTTTTTGCAACCTTTAGCAAGAATCTTTAGCAATTCTATTTGTCTTTGTTCTTTATTTGGTATCATTTTTTAACTAAAATACTCTATATTTTTCAAATAAGTCTCTAATATTTTTCCCCGCAGAAAGCTCTTCTCTTACAATATCTTCTTTTTCTTTTACTTCTTCAGCTTGGTTAATTACATCATCAATAATTTCTTTTGGAATACAAATAACACCATCTATATCCCCAAAAACATAATCTCCTGGATTAATTTTAACCTCTCCAATTATTATAGGATTATTAAAATCTATAATATTATATCTATAAACTGCAGTTAAGGGAGAGTGATAACAGGCGAAGACTGGAAATTCATGTTTTATGATTTCTTCAGTATCTCTTATACCCCCATGAATTATTGCACCTTTAGAACCTTTTTCCATTGAAGTTTTACTCATCAGTTCACCCCAATGTGCAGCGGATTTTTCATCTCCTGAGTCCATTACAATAATACTACCAGGAAAAATTCCGTCTAACATATCCATTTGTTTATATCTTGGATCGTGACCATCATCATAAAATCTTTTATTACCCCTTACTGTGTATACAGGGCCTGCTACTTTCATGTTTGAGGTTAGTGGACGTAGATCACTCGGAAGTGTTTGATTTCTATAATCTGGACTAATTGAGTCCATTATGTCAGTAATTGCACCAGAATATAATTTCAGAAGTTTTTCTGATCTCTCCTCATCGTAATTTTTCATAAAATTACCTCCTTAAATTACTTAATAAATAATCCTAAATATAAATCATCAAGTTACAAATAAAAACATATCTAATCAATTCCACCAACCCATCAATGAACCCTGGTCCAAGGTCCATGGACCACGGACCTTTAGGGTTGGTTTGGTAGATTCATTTGGACAGTATCTTTACGGATGCCATTATCTTCGGTTAAGATCTAATAGTTAAAATATTTTTGTGAGTAATCATGGTTAAGGAAAAAATTGAACGCAAAATTGCAGTCATCTTTGCAACGGATATTGTTGGTTATAGCAAACATATGGAAACAGATGAAAGCGAAACCATCCATAATTTGCGTCAATGTGAGGCCATTCCCATCATGATATTTGTCATTAGGTAAAGTTTGTAATTGTTTTGCATTTAATTTTCTCATGTCATCTCCGGTCTACAACTTGGCCCACAAGTTGGTTTGATTAAAGATGATTTATAATGAAATAGTATGAAGAGCCTTCGTCAACAACTTCCCGTGTATCCTAAGGTTTATGACATAGTATGACATAAGGAAGTTATCTTAATGGCGGAGGGAGGGGGATTCGAACCCCCGAAAGGGATTACTCCCTTTAACGATTTAGCAAACCGGCGCCTTCAGCCACTCAGCCATCCCTCCGCAGACTCGTTTTATGTCTTGGATGTCCTAATTCACGCCGTATGCCATTTCGTAATACGCAAATATACCTACTATTTCAAGTTTTTTTAATGCAACCTACAAAAATAAAAATGATTATGTTATGTATAATTTTTGTCTAAAGGATGTTTAATGGATTTAATATCTGGAATGAGAGTTTTCGTCTCAATTGCTGACAATGGTTCACTTGCTAAAGCAGGTAGAGAGCTTGATTTATCTCCTTCAGTTGTCTCAAAAAATATATCAGCATTAGAAGATAGGTTAGGTGCAAGATTATTAAATAGAACGACTAGGTCTGTATCACTTACAGAGGTTGGATTTGCATATTTAGATAGAGCAAGAAGAATTATTGGAGATGTTGATGAAGCTGAAGCAGCTATTTCAAGTGCAACGAATGCACCCAGAGGGCACTTGCGAATTACAGCTCCTGGAACTTTTTCTTACAGACATATAGCACCACATCTCCCAAAATTTAGAGAGCGTTATCCTGAGGTAGAAATAGAAATGATTATTTCTGATGAAGTAGTAGATCTTATTGATAATAATATAGATCTAGGAATTAGAATTGCTGTCATGAAGGATTCCTCATTAATTGCACGAAAGCTTGCACAAAACCCAAGAACTTTATTCGCCTCACCAGAATATATTAAAAAGCATGGAAAACCTAATCATCCTGACGAAATTCTAGATCATGAAATCATTTCCTTCCGAAACGGTAATCCCTATAATGATTGGCATTTTCTCGTAGATGGTAAAATCAAATTAATTCATGCAAAAGGGAAATTACAATTAAATCATGGGGATGCAATTCTAAGGTCAGCAATCAATGGTGGTGGACTCGCAATGTTATCAAGATTTGTTGTTGGAAGACATTTAGCGGCAGGAACTCTGGTATCAATTTTAGATGAGTATGTTCAAGAAGATGTTCCAATTTATGCTGTTTACCCAAGTGGCAAACATTTATCTCCAAAAGTAAGAGCATTCCTTGATTTTTTAATTGAAATTTACGGACCAGTTCCATATTGGGATGAAGCAGGTGACCATAATTCTGAAGCTGCTAAAAGGACCATAATTTAAATTATACGTTTTGACCTGCTAAAAAACCACTTGACCAAGCCCATTGAAAATTATGTCCACCCAAGTGACCTGTAACATCTAAAACTTCTCCAATAAAATATAATCCAGAATGTTTTTTACATTCCATAGTAGAAGAAGATATTTCTTTGGTATCAACACCTCCCAAAGTTACCTCAGCTGTTTTGTAGCCTTCTGTACCAATTGGAATAACAGTCCATTGGTTTACGAATTCAGAAATTTTTTTAATATTTTCATTCGAAGTGTCAGCAATCTTTATATTTATTTTAAGCTTATTACAAACAGCCTCAGCTAGTCTATTTGGTAAATAATCTGACAAAATTCTAGATATATTTTGTTTAGGCGTTTCTACCCTTCTTGCTTTTAATATTTGATCAAGGTCATATTCTGGTAGAAGGTTGATTGTTACAGGTTTTGCAGCTTTCCAAAAAGAAGATATTTGTAATATTGATGGGCCACTAATACCTCTATGTGTGAAAATTAAACCTTCATCGAAGACTGTTTTATTTATTTTAACTGAAGCATTTACAGAGATCCCAGCAAGTGATTTGCAAAATTCTAACATTTCATTGTCAAAAATTAAGGGTACTAAGGCTGGATAGAGTTTAGTAACTTTCAAATTAAATTGTTTTGCAACCTTATAACCGAAGTCAGTAGCCCCAATTTTTGGTATAGATAAACCACCAGTAGCAATAACGATAGAAGAAGAAAATAAATCACCTGTGTTAGTTTTTATAACGTAACAATCTTTAGTTTTATTGAGGGTATTAATTTTAGTTTCAATTTTAATTTTTACTCTTTGTTTTTCGCACTCAGAGATCAACATTTCTATTATATCTTTTGCAGATTTATTACAGAATAATTGACCTAGCTTTTTTTCATGAAATTCTATCGAATGTTTTTTGACTAAATTGATGAAGTCGAGTTGAGTATATTTTGAGAATGCAGATTTACAAAAATGTATATTTTCAGACAAAAAATTATTATCATCACTGTACAAGTTTGTAAAATTACACCTTCCACCCCCTGAGATTCTAATTTTTTCAGCAATTTTCGAGGTGTGTTCTAGTAGACATACGCTTTTACCTCTTTTGCCTGCTTCTATTGAGCACATTAAGCCTGCAGCCCCAGCACCTATTACTATTACATCATATTTATTATTCATCTATTTACGGTCTTTGTTGTTTATAGAACTTTTTATTATACAACTAAAGAGCTCTAAAGCTTTACTTTATTGATATTGAAGACTAAAAGATCAGTCTAGTAATTATTTATATTAAAATTGAAATATTTTTTTAATTTCAAGATAAGTCTCTTTTTTAATTTGAAAGTTGTAAATGTTAGAAGCATCAGGGATACCAGCACCTATAGTAAAGGCAATGTCAGACAAGGGATATGAAAGTTTAACCCCTGTTCAAGAAGAAGTATTTAAAGATGACTACTCAGGACTGGATTTACTTGTATCGGCACAAACTGGCTCAGGTAAAACTATTGCTTTTGGATTAGCAATTGTAGAAAATATTCTTTCGGATAATTCCTTTTTCAAAACTCCTAAGTCACCAGAGGCTCTAATTATTGTACCTACAAGAGAACTTGCCCTTCAAGTCAAAAATGAACTTAGTTGGCTTTTGGCATCATCTGAAGCAAAAATTGCTTCATGTGTTGGTGGTATGGACATACGAACAGAAAAAAGAAATTTAGAGACAAAACCTAATATTGTAGTAGGAACTCCTGGTCGTTTAAAGGATCACATTGAAAGAAACTATTTTAATGTGTCAAACATTAAAACTGTTGTGCTTGATGAAGCAGATGAAATGTTGGACATGGGTTTTCGAGAAGACTTAGAGTCGATTTTAGATACAACTCCAGACGACAGACAAACATTGATGTTTTCAGCGACTGTTCCAAAAGGTATTGCTAATCTCGCTAAGCGTTATCAAAAAGATGCAGTTAGAATCTCCATTGGAAAGTCAAACTCACAACATGTTGATATTGAATATAGGGCTTTCAAAATTGTAATGAGTGATCAAGAAAATGCTATAATAAATACTCTAAGATATTACGAAGCAACTAACGCTATTATATTTTGTGCTACTAGAATTGCTGTTAACCATATGACAAGCCGTTTGACAAACAGAGGCATATCCGCTGTAGCTCTTTCGGGTGAATTAAGTCAAAATGAAAGAAATATGGCTCTTCAAGCCATGAGAACGTCTAGGGCAAGAGTATGCGTGGCAACTGACGTTGCGGCAAGAGGTCTTGACTTACCTAATCTTGACTTAGTAATACATGCCGATATTCCAAGAACCTCTGATACATTGCTTCACAGAAGTGGAAGAACTGGTAGGGCAGGTAGAAAAGGTGTTTGTGCTGTACTGGTTCCTCAAAATAGATCAAGGATTGCAGAACGTCTGTTTGGACAGGCAAATGTAAAGCCCATTTGGGCTTCTCCTCCTTCTCGAGAAGAAATTCTAAAGGAAGACAAAAAAAGAATTGTTGAAAATAAAATTTTAGAAGATCCTATAACTGGTGATGAACAAGAATTAGTTAATGAACTAATTTCAAAAAATTCAATAGAACAATTAGCTGCTGCCTATTACCGATTAGTAGGTAAAGATTTATCTGCTCCAGAGGATTTACGAAATCCATCAGATAAAAGTGAAGGGCGATCAAAAGGAAATGGTTTTCAAAATAGCATTTGGTTTGAACTTTCAGTTGGTAAAGACGATACTGCTGAACCTAGATGGTTAGTTGCTATGTTATGCAAGGCTGGCAACTTATCAAAGAAAGATATAGGCTCTATAAAAATTCAACCAAAAGTAACCTTTATCGAGATATCAGAAGAGACCTCTTCAACCCTCAAAGAATTGGCAGCTAACAAAAAACCTATAGAACGGCATATTATGGTTAGATTACTTGAAAAACCTCTTGAAAATTATACTTCTAACAGAAGTGATCCCAATAGAAGTAGAAAAGGAGGAAGAAATCAAGATTTTAAGAAGCTAAAAGAGGAAAACACCCGTCATTTTAAAGGTAAACGGAAATCCGAACGGTGGAAAAAAACAGAAAAAAGAAAAACAAAATTTTTTCCATTTGCTGATAATTTTGTAGAAAAAGATTTTAGTGTTGATAATTTAGTTTCAGTAAATAGTGAACCTCTAAGTAGACGAAAAAAGCAAAAGAAGAATTTTGCAAGCTTGGACACAAACTTTAAACACAAAAAGAAATCTGGTACTTTGAAAATTAAGAAAACACAAGAAACTAACAAAAAAACAACACTAAATAAACGAGCCAAGAAAAAGGAAAACTAAATTTTATTGGTTTTTTTATTAATAAGATAAATTCCTAGACATGTTAAAAATAATGATAAATAAATTTGTTCATTTATTATGTCATCCATGATTAACCATCCGAATAAAACCCCAAAAATTGGCGTTAAGAATGCAAAAGAACTAGTACTACTTGCAGAGTATCTTGACATAACCCATAACCAACCTACAAACCCCATGCACATTATAACAATTACTTGAAATGAAAAAATTAGTATCAACTGAGTATTTAAATCACGAATAAAGTCGTCTAAAAGTAACGATATTGGTAATAATATAATTCCAGATACTATAAGCTGATATAGTAATTGTGTTTCTGGAGAAGATCTTTTTAGACGACTTGTTTTAAGCATTATAGCAATGATAGCCCAACAAAAACTTGCTAAAATTGAGAATATATCTCCATAAAATTGATTGAGACTATAACTTGATATAGGTTGGTAAACTGCAAGTATTAACCCGGTTAAAGCAATTATTAAACCCAAAGATTTGTTCATGTTAAGTTTATCATCTTTTATTAAAAAATGTGCTCCAAGAGTCAGCCATACTGGCATTGTATAAAAGATTAGTGAAACACGAGTTACAGTGGAATAATCTAAAGCTGAAAATAAAAAAATAAATTCAATTGCAAATAAAATACCTGCAATTACACCAGGAAAAAAACTGCCGTCAAAAAAATCTATTTTCTTTTTTGTAACATAACAATAAATTAAGATTGGTAAAATGGCTAATATTGATCTCATAGCCACTTGAAAAACAGGATGCATTCCTACATTAACTAATTTTACTAACACCTGATTTAATCCAAGTAAAACAGAGAATATTATTAGAAAAGATGCAGATAAACCATTGACAGATTTACTAGTCATAAATTCATAATATTATGGGAAATAACTACCACCATTAACATGTATAGTTTGCCCTGTAATAAAGTCAGAATTTGGACCACATAAATTAGATATCATTGTTGCAACTTCTTCTGGATATCCCTTTCTACCGACAGGTGGATTTGAATGCGAGGGATGAACTAAACTACGTCCAGCTGAAGCACCTCTAACAGTATCAATTAAACCAGGTACTACAGTATTAATTGTAATTCCTGTTTCTGCATACTCCATAGCTAATGCTCTTGTAAAACCAACTACTGCAGTTTTTGAAGTAATTACGTGCGCTCTACCAATTGCACTAATATGAGCAGATAAGCCACCTAAATTCACTATTCGTCCCCAGCTACTCTTTTTCATTTCAGGTAGGATTGCCTTACAAGTGTGAAATAATGCGTCAAGGTTTATCGACATCACAAATCTCCATTCATCGAATGTCATATCTTCAAATTTATTAAATTCTCTTTGAGATGCATTATTTATTAAAACAGAGATATCACCTAATTTTGATGCTTCAAAAACCAGTTCTTTAGACGTTTCTGGTTTTGTTAAATCACCTATAATTCGACTTGTTGAAATATTATTTTTTTGAATAATTTTAATTGTTTCATCAGCTCCATCTTTATCAGAATTAGCGTGAACTAGTATATTATAACCTAATTTAGATAAACTATCACATGTTGCTCTACCAATATTTTTAGCTGCCCCAGTCACGATTGCGACTTTATTTTTATTTTCACTCATTCAGTAAACCTTTATCTAGAATTTCTGTTTAATTATGGTTTATAACTAATGAGTAATTAGCATATATGAAATAAGTAAATACTAATACTAAATTAATCTTCAAACTTGAAATATTTGAATTACAAATTAACATGTGTAGTGTCAAAAACGAATGGATAAAATCATGACAGGAATAAATAAAGATTGGCGTAATGATATTTATGTAGTTTTTAAAGATCTTAATATTACAATGGTATCTCATGTTCCAGACGCTGGTCACACTCCCCTTATTAATTTATGTGAAAAAGACAATGAGATTGATGTGGTTACTCTGACTACAGAACAGGACGGAGTCGGTTTATCTTGTGGAGCATATGCTGGTGGTAGAAAGAGTGCTTTGTTAATGCAATCAAGCGGTGTTGGAAACTGTATTAATGCTCTTGCTTTACCAAATATTTGCAGAATACCTTTTCTAACGATAGTTTCCATGAGAGGTGAGTGGGGAGAATTTATTCCTTGGCAAGTTCCTATGGGTTTAGGCACTCCAAAAGTTTTGGAAGCAATGGACATTAAAGTATTTAGAGCAGATTATAAAGATGAAGTTGGGTCAACTGTTGATGCAGCTGCTAGATTTGCTTTTAATACAAACCGTTCAGCAGCTGTTTTGTTATCTCAAAAAATGATTGGTGCTAAACAATTTAAAAATGGATAAATAATTATGATTGATAGAAGACCTTTTGTACAAAAAATTTTGAAAAATAGGAAAGATAATCTTAGAGTTGTTAGTGGGATTGGAACATCAACCTGGGATATTATGTCTGCAGGAGACAATAAAGGTAATTTTGGTTTTATTGGCGCTATGGGTCAGTCAATTCCGTTTGCATTAGGACTTGCAAAGTCACAACCAAATTTAAGAATATTATTATTTACTGGTGATGGCGACACATTGATGAGTTTAGGTTCTATGGCGACAGTTGCAAATCATCCCGTTAATAATCTGACAATAGTTGTGTTAGATAATGAATCATATGTTGAAACAGGTAGCCAGCCAACGGCCACTGCTGGCAAGAGTAATTTAGAATTAATCGCTAAAGGTTCAGGAATTAGTAACTCTTATACTGTTACCAATGAAAATGATTATGAAAAAATAATAAATACAATTTATGATGAGGAAGGTCCTTCTTTAATAGTTGTTAAATGTCAAGCTAAGGCTACACCCTTGGTTTTCCCTCATTCTTTTGATGGATCAGTATCTATCAACAGGTTTATGAGTTCTATCAAATCATAATGTTAAAAAAAAAGATAATTAACATTGCTGTTCACGGTGTTGGAACAATTGGTAAAAGACATCTAATGGCAATTAATGAAAATCAAAACGTAAATCTTAGTGGAATTATAGATATAAGCGATGAGTCTAAACAATTTTGCGATAATGAGAATATACCTATATATAAAAACTTAATCGATTTAAGAAAAAAATCAGAAATAGATGGTGTTATTATATCCACTCCGACGATCCTTCATTATGAAAATACATTAGCTGCTTTAGAACTTGGTTTGGATGTTTTAATCGAAAAACCAATTTCTGCTGATGTATCAGAGGCTCAAACAATTGCTAAAGTTGCAGAAGAAAATAATTGTAAGGTTTTAGTTGGTCATCAAAGAAGATTTTATCCATTGGTAAGAAAGGCAAAAGAAATAGTTAAAAATGGGGAAATTGGGAAAATTATTGGTCTTTCAGGAGTTTGGGCATTAAGAAAAGATAATGACTATTTTGATCCCGGTTGGAGAAAAAAGATTAGCGCTGGTCCGGTAATAACTAACTTAATTCATGACATTGATTACTTAAGATTTATTTTTGGTGAAGTAGAAGCAGTTTCAGCCTTTTCTTCTAATAATATAAATAATTTTGAAAAAGAAGATACACTTAGTACAAACTTAAAATTTAAAAGTGGATTAATAGGAAATTTCCTAATTACTGATGGTGGAACATCTCCTTGGTCATGGGAGACTGGGACTGGTGAAAATATTCATTTGCCACATTTAAAAGAAAATAATTTGAGAATCATAGGCACTGAAGGGTCTTTAGAGTTTCCAAATCTTAAATTATGGAAATACAAAAATAAAGGTCAAAATTGGAAAGATGAAATAGAAGCAATTCAAATAAATTCAAATAAAATTGATGCTTATGCATTGCAAATTAGTCATTTTAAGGATGTCATTAACAGAGACGTCGAACCAATAACTGGAGCTTTAGACGCTGAACTTACTTTGAAAGTAGCATTATCTATACTAGAGTCTTCAAAAAGGGAAAAAACTATTAAGATTTAGATAAGAGTTTGATTGTTTACTACTAATAAGGAGCATAAAATGTTTAATTTGGATTTGAAAGATAAAGTAATTCTCATAACAGGTGGCAGTGACGGGCTAGGTTATGCATCAGCTGAATTATTATCTTCTGAGGGGGCAAAAGTAATAATCTGTGGAAGAAGAGGAGATTATTTGAATGAAAAGGCGAAAACAATTTCAGAAAATACAAATAATAATGTTTTAGCTATACAAGCTGATGTTAGTAAAGCAGAGGATTGCAAGAGACTTGTTGAAGAGACCATTTCAAAATTTAAAAAAATTGATATTTTAGTTAATAACGCTGGAGCGTCAGCAGCTGCATTATTTGAGGATGTCTCAGATAAAAACTGGGAAGATGATATCAATTTAAAATTAATGTCGACTATTAGAATGTGTAGATTAGTTATTCCTTATATGAAATCAAATGATAAGGGAGTTATAATTAATGCTACAATTGGTGGAGGTAAAGCTCCTAATGCTGGCTCACTCCCTACGACAGTTACAAGAGCAGCTGGTATTAATTTAACAAAATCTCTAGCTAATGAATATGCAAAAGATAATATTAGAGTAAATACTATATGTATTGGATTAATCAAAAGTGCTCAATGGGACCGTAAGGTTGGTTCAGGAGATGTAAATGATTTATATAAAGAAATGTCTAAAAAGGTACCAATGGGTAAAGTTGGTGAAGAAATTGATTATGCAAATTTAGTTGCTTTTCTATCCTCTGATAGAAGTGGTTACATTACAGGAACAGCTATAAATTTAGATGGAGGATTGTGTCCTGTAGTCTAATTTATGTTTTAATAACTAACTTTTTTTAATTCTTGGTGGATTAACTCCCGCTAGTTCACAAGCATAGTCAAGTAAAGCACTGAAATCTTTTTTTGCAAATTTTCCTGATCTAGCCTGGCCATAAACAGCTTGAACTGAAGAACCTACTGGTAAGCCCACTCTAAAACTATTTGCAGTTTCAATAGCCAAGCCCATATCTTTATGAGCAAGATCAATCGTAAAGCCAGGCTCTATGTCATTTTGAAGGACTTTAGATAAAAAATTAATATGAAATTGACCATTGTTAGCAGTGGTTCCCGCATTGACTTCTTTAAAAGTATCAAGGTCTAAACCAATTTTTTGAGCCAGTGTTAATGCTTCAGCAGTAATTTGGGCGATGCTTAAAATTTGAAAATTATTTACAACTTTAGCTCTAATCCCAGATCCTACTTTTCCACAACGTATTATAGTTGTACCCATTGCATTTAATAATGGCTCAATTTTTTTAAAAGCATCTTCATTATCACAACCAACCATAAAAAGTGAGTCACCTGAAATTGCATGGCTTACTAATCTACCAACCGGGGCATCGATGAATGTTACATTTTTTTCCTTGCACTCTCTATATACTTCGTCAGTCCCAGTTGGAGCTATTGTGCTCATGTCTAAAATAATAGTGTTAGGTTTAGCGAATGATAAGACACCTTCTGTGTCAGTTAAAACTGACTTAACATTCTCAGTTGAGGGTAACATCGTTATTATTATTTCTGCATTTTTAATAGTATCTTTAAGAGATTTACCTGGTGTTCCCCCAACTTTTACTACAGGATCCATTTTCTCAGTAACCACATCATAAACCGATACTTTAGACCCTTTTCTTATTATGTTCTGAGCCATAGGCCCACCCATAGCTCCTAATCCAATAAAGGCAATTGATTCAGTCATAAATATCCCCCAATAATATTGCTAAGAATTTAATCAACATTAAACTTAAACTATAATAATTTACAATAATTTATGACAATAAGAGATATAATAAATTATTATAAAAAATTAAAATGAGTTGTCATGGTTCCTGAAAAATCAAATATTGTTCCAAGTGAGTTTATAATTGTTGGAGGAACTGGGAATCTTTCAAAGAGCAAGATATTACCTGCTCTATTTTGGAGATTTTTAGATAATCAAATAGATGCTCAATCAAACATAATATTGTGTGATAAATATATAAAATCTAAAAAAGACTTTTTTTTAGAGTTGCAATCAAATTGTAATGAAGCAATCAAAAGTGAAGATAACAACTTAGAAAATTGGAATAATTTTATAAAGATCATAAAATTAGTCGAATTAGATGTTGTGTCTGGAAATGGACATTTAGATTTAGTAAAAATAATAAAAGAAAAATTTGATGAAAACAGACCTATAATTTTTTATTTGGCAATAGCTTCAAGTCTTTTTGGTAACAGTTGCAAATTTATTAGAGATTCAGGTTTAAATGTTCCACAAAGTAGACTTGTAATTGAAAAGCCTATTGGAAAAAATAAAAAAACTGCTATTGAAATTAATAACGAAATTTCAAGTGTTTTTAAGGAAGGTCAAATTTACAGAATTGATCACTATTTAGGAAAAGAAACTGTCCAAAATCTAATGGCATTGAGATTTGCAAATACATTTTTTGAAAATCAGTGGAATAATAATAACATTGACCATGTGCAGATTACTGTTTCTGAAACAATTGGAGTTAAGGAAAGGATTTCCTATTATAATGAGTATGGTGCAATTAGAGATATGTTACAAAATCATTTGCTACAGTTGATTTGTTTAATAGCAATGGAACCTCCATCTTTTTATGAAGCAGATCAATTAAGAGACGAAAAATTAAGAGTATTAAAAGCACTGAAACCAATAACTGATGATGAAGTGCAAACTGGACAATATCGAAGCTTTTCTGACGAATTAGGTAAAAATTCTAATACTGAAACTTTTGTTGCACTTAAAGTTATTATTAATAATTGGCGATGGGCAGGGGTTCCTTTTTATGTGAGGACAGGAAAAAAATTATCTAACAGAGCAAGTGAAATTATTATTACATTTAAAAACAAACCTCATGACATATTTTCAAAGTTTACTAAAGATGCTCAAGATAACCCAAACAGATTGATAATTAGAGTTCAGCCCGAAGAAGGTCTAAAATTAAAGCTAACTTCTAAAGCTCCTGGACCAGGAGGAATGCGGTTTTTCCCATCAGAATTAAATTTATCTTTTGGTGATACGTTTACTGACAGACTTCCAGATGCTTATGAACGTCTCCTTATGGATGTAGTAAGAGGAAACCAAACTCTTTTTATGAGATCTGATGAAGTCCTCGCTGCATGGGATTATATTGACCCAATAGTTGAAATTGCAAAAACTCAAGAGCCTCAACTGTACAGGACTGGAACTATGGGGCCGGAAGACAAAATACTTTGTGGAGATGGACATAAATGGATTGATCCAAAAGATGATAAATCATGAATGTGGTAAATTTAATTTCAGATAAACTAAAAAAATCTATAAACAAATTTGGAACCGCTAGTTTAGTCGTACCTGGTGGAAGTAGTCCAATTAAGATCTTTAAAGATTTATCTCAAATTGAACTTGCTTGGTCGAAGGTACAAATAACCCTGGTTGATGATAGACTAGTTGATCCCCAAAATGAAAATAGTAATCAAAAACTTTTATCACAGTATTTTTTTATAAACAAAGCTAAAAATGCTAATTTTTTTCCTTTATCAGAAGACTTAATCTTTAATAAAAAGTTTAAAATCCCTTTTGATGTTACTTTAATTGGTATGGGAGAAGATGGTCATTTCGCTTCTTTATTTCCTAGTATGATTGGGGATAAAGAGGGTTACAGTATAGATGCAAATCACAAAATATTTAAAACATCGCCGCAGGGTAATCCTTTTCTTCCAAGAATAACAATGAACTTATCTTTGATTATGAGTAGTGAATTAATAATTTTATTAGTTAAAGGTAAAGCAAAACAAAACATTTTAGAACTTGCTAAAAATGATGAAACATATCCAATTCATTATTTATTAAAAAACAAACACAAAAATTTTATTATTGAGAAAATCAATGAGTAAATTGCACCCAACAATTCTTAATGTCACAAAACGAATAATTGAAAGAAGCAAATTAACTAGACAAAGCTATTTAAATAATATTCATGCTATGGAAAAAGATATTGATAATGATAGAAGTCAAGTTTCATGCTCTAATATGGCTCACGCTGCAGCTGCAGCTCCAATAGATGAACAGTCTTCAATACTAATGAATTCAAAGCCAAATATAGGTATTGTCTCTGCTTATAATGACATGCTTTCAGCTCATAAACCACTAGAACATTTTCCTAAAATAATTAAAGCAGCTGCAAATAAATTTGGTGCTACTGCACAAATGGCAGGTGCTGTACCTGCAATGTGTGATGGGGTCACTCAAGGAAGACCAGGCATGGAGTTATCATTAATGTCAAGAGATGTTATTGCTATGTCCACTGCAGTAGCATTAAGCCATGGCGTATATGATGCTGCACTATGTTTGGGTGTATGCGATAAAATTGTACCTGGACTAGTAATCGGATCTTTGTCATTTGGTCATCTACCAATAATTTTTGTACCTGCTGGACCCATGTCTACTGGAATGCCAAATGAAGAAAAAAATCGAATAAGAAATGAATTTGCTAAAGGTAAAGCTACCAGAGAGGAATTACTAAAAGTTGAAATTGCTGCTTATCATGGAGAAGGGACTTGTACATTTTATGGGACAGCCAACTCAAATCAAATGTTAATGGAAATTATGGGTTTACACCTTCCTGGTTCTGCATTTGTTCATCCTCACAGTGACTTGAGAAATGCTTATAATGTAGCTGCAACTCAACAAGCAATTTTAATATCAAGAAAAGGAAATGATATTAGGCCTATTGGAAAAATTATTGATGAAAGAAGTTTTGTTAATGCGATTATTGGTTTACTTGCAACAGGAGGATCAACTAATCATACTTTACACTTGCCTGCAATGGCTGCTGCAGCTGGAATTAAATTATTATGGGAAGATTTTGCAGATTTGTCAGAAGTAATACCTTTGTTGGCTAGGGTGTATCCAAATGGCAGCGCGGATGTAAATCAATTTCATGCTGCAGGTGGTATGAGCTTTATTATTGGAGAACTTTTAGACGCAGGTTTGTTAGATGGGACTGCTAAAACAGTGTGGGGAAAAAATATTTTTAATTATATTTCAGAAGCTACTCTGGGAAAATCAGAATTACTTTGGAAAAAAACAAAATCAAAATCCTATGATAATAAAATTTTGAAATATGTAAAAAAACCACATCAAAAAAATGGTGGATTAAAAATATTAAAAGGTAATATTGGTAAAGGGGTAATTAAAATTTCTGCTGTTGATTTTGAAAATCAAAAAATAAAAGCCCCGGCAATGGTTTTTAATAATCAAACTGATGTTAAAAAAGCATATGAAAAAGGTCTATTAAACAAGGATGTTGTTGTTGTTGTTCGTTTTCAAGGTCCAAAAGCTAATGGAATGCCAGAACTCCACGCTTTAACTCCAATTTTATCAAATATTCAAGACTTAGGTTTCAAAGTGGCCTTATTAACTGATGGAAGGATGTCTGGGGCATCTGGTAAAGTTCCAGCAGCTATTCATGTTATTCCTGAAGCTTTAGATAATGGTATAATTGGAAAAATTTTAGATGGAGACATCATTGATATTGATGCTACTTCTGGAAGAATTGAAGTTAATGAGACCGTTGCTAAAAGAGATATTAAAGTGCCTTCAAAAAATAATCAGAATAATACATTTGGAAGAAATTTATTTTCATTATTAAGACAAAATGCCAGTAGTGCCGAAAATGGAGCTGGCCTAGATATAATTAATAATTATTAATAGCTTTTAAGTTGCTGAAGCAATGGCGGCGTGAAGCATTACATTGGTGCTTGAAGATGCCCATTCAGGCTTTATTTCTTCTGCTTCATTATGGCTTAATCCATCAACGCATGGACACATTATCATTGCTGAGGGAGCAATAGTGTTTATCCAACAAGCATCATGTCCTGCACCTGAAACAATATCTTTATGAGAATATCCGAACTTATTGGCACTATTACGAATGTTATTAAGACACTCTTTGTCAAAAGCAACAGGATCAAATCCTCCGATTTGATCCATTTCAAATTCAATCTTATATTTTTTACATATATCAGTAGTCATTTGTTTTAATTCATTTTCCATTTTTACTAGTTTGTTAATATCTGGGGATCTTATATCAACTGTAAAAAGTGAATTGCCTGCAATAACATTTCTTGAATTAGGAGACACTTCAATATGACCTACGCTACCAAGAGCATTTGGTTGATTTTTATTTGCAATATGATTGACGGCTAAAATAATTTCAGACAATGCAAGTGATGTATCTTTTCTAACGTTCATTGGAGTAGTACCAGTATGTTGCTCAACTCCAGAAAGTTTAACTTCCAACCATTTTAGACCTTGACCGTGCGTGACTATACCTATGTCAACTTCTTCCGTTTCAAGAATAGGTCCTTGTTCTATATGCAATTCATAGTAACAATGGAATTTTTGTGATCCAACAGTTTCAGAACCTTTCCATCCTATTTTATCAAGCTCATCTCCAAAGATATTTCCTTCAGCATCTTTTGCTGAAAGAAGAGTATTAACCTCATATATTCCTGCATATCCTGCAGATGCCATCATTGCAGGAGGAAAACGGGAACCTTCTTCATTAGTCCAATTTACAACTAAGATTGGATGTTTTGTTTGAATATTTAAATCATTAAGAGTTCTAACAATTTCTAGTCCAGCTAAAACTCCGAGAACACCGTCATATTTTCCGCCTGTTGGTTGTGTGTCTAAATGGCTTCCAATGACAACTGGAAGTGCATTCTTATCTGTTCCTTCTCTTTTAAAAAACATTGATCCAAGCTCATCTACTTTCATTGTCATACCAGCATCTTCAGACCATTTTTGTAATAATTTTCTTGCTTCTCCATCTTCTACAGTAACAGTTTGTCTATTATTACCTCCAGCAATTCCAGGCCCAATTTTAGCCATTGTCATTAAGCTATCCCATAGTCTGTCACTATTGATTGAAATATTTGTTTCTTTTACCATTAGAATATCCTTTATATTATAACTGTTAACTAGCTTGAAAATTATGACAATATAAAATTAGATTAAATCAATAGGAATTTGAAGTGTTTAAATTAGATATGAGATTAGAAAGTGACACAATACTTGTAAAAGAATTAGAAAGTTTTCAGGTAAGACTTATGAATGCTAGAGAATTTTTTTGGATTGTTTTGATACCTAACAAACCAAATTTAACTGAATTAAGTGATTTAAATATCAATGAAAGGAATTACTTGATGAATTTTGCTATTGATTTAGAAAAGTTTATCAAATCTGCAGAAAAATATGACAAAGTAAATATTGGAATGTTGGGTAATGTTGTCTCACAATTACATTTACACATTGTTTTAAGAAAAAAAAATGACGCTGCTTGGCCAGGACCTGTTTGGGGTAGCGACTTTAATAATCTTGATGAAAAAACAAAAGAATATAGATCTAAATTAATAAGTGAATTTTCAATTTGATTATTTAATCAAATTTTTTCTTTTTTGACCAATCGTATAATCCTTGATCTCTTTCATTCACCGCCTCTTTCCAGCCTTTTTCTTCTACTCTTTTTTGAAACTGAATTCCTTCTGGAGAGTGTCTGGAAATACCATCAAATATTGTTGATAATCTTTGCATTTGAGTAATTCCACTTGTTTCCATGTACTGATTTATTACCATTTTCTGCATTGCAAGTTGGTTTATGGGAACAGTTTTAATTCTATTGGCTAATGCTTCAACTCTTTCATCTAATTTCTCCAGTGACACTGATTCAAGTACTAAACCAATTTTTTCCGCTTCTTTTCCATTTATTTTATCTCCTGTAAACAGCATTTTCTTTGCTTTTTCTGGACCTATTCTATGTACCCACATTGCTGTTGTAGGAGTGCCCCAAACTCTGGATGGCATATAACCAATTTCAGCATTATCCGCCATTATTATCATATCTGAACAAAGGGCAATGTCTGACCCACCAGCAATTGCAAAACCATGAACTTTACAAATAACTGGCTTAAGCGATTTCCATATAGACATGAAGTGTTGAGTGTCATTCCACATAGTTTGATAGTCTTTAATAGGATCCCAAGGCATTTTTTGGGTAAATTTATTCGATTCATTTCCTTGTGCGTATTCAGATAAATCGTATCCGCTACAAAATGCTTTTCCATTTCCTGATAATATTATTACACTTATATCTGGGTCTTCATTCGCAAGAGTTATTGCTTCTTCTAAATCTCTAGGCATGTCATCATTTATAGCATTTAATTTTTCAGGTCTATTCAGCGTAACCCTTCCAATCAGGCCATCTTTTTCATATAAAACTGTTTTCATTTTTTATTCCTCAAATTTTATATTATTGTATTTCATTAAAATTATTTTTATTTTTTAAATAATTATTTTTTAAAATAAATTTTTGTATTTTTCCTGATCCTGTTAGTGGAAACTTATCTACTGAAAACCACAAATTAGGTGTTTTTTGAGGTGACATTCTAGATCTAAAAAATTTAATCATCTCATCTTTATTAGTTTGAAAACTGTCTTCAAACTTTATGAAAGCTACTATTAGTTCCCCCCACTTTTTATCTGGTATACCAACAACTGCTACATCTGAAATATTTTTATGTTCTCTTAAAGCGTTCTCAATTTCTGCTGGAAAATGATTTTCTCCTCCTCTAATAATCATTTCTTTGATTCTACCTATTATTGTTACATAACCTCTATTATCCATTCGACCTAGGTCACCTGTGTGGAGCCAATTATTTTTGTCAATTGTTTCAGAAGTTGCTTCTTTATTTGCAAAATACTTAAGCATTGTACTTGGTCCTCGAACACATATCTCTCCAACAGTATTACTTGGGCAAATTTTGTTATTATTAATACTTCTTATAGACACCTCAGTATGTGAAATTGGTTGACCAATTGTATTGCATATATCCTCAACACTATCATTGTTATGATGTTGTGTTATCACTGGACAATATTCGGTTTGCCCATAAAGTGTTGAGAACTTACAATTGAATTCTTTCTGAACTCTTTTTACCATTTCAGGCGCTACATTGGATCCACCACAACTAACTAAATTCAAAGAATTAATTTTATGCTTTTGCTTTTCTTGTTCTTCTAAAATAGATAAAATCATAGTTGGGACACCTAAGATAATGTCTACATCAAAATCTTTTATATGATTTAAAATTTTTTCTGGATCAAAAAAAGATGTTAATATCATCCTACATTTCGAAGTTAAACATCCTAGTGTTACCATGCCACATCCGCTAGTATGAAATAATGGCATAATATTTATCCAGGAAGACTTCTGACTTACCTCACATCGATTTGAATAAAAAAAAGCATTATTTATTAATCCAGAGTGAGTGAGTACTGCACCCTTAGGAAATCCGGTTGTACCTGAGGTATATTGAATTTGAGCTGGATCGCTTGGATAAACATTTGGTAAATTATTATTAGTATGATTTTTAAAGTATAATTCACCTTCGTTTTCAAGATTTACTATTTTCTTGATTTTTTCATTACCTTCAATTGCATCTAAAACAATTTTTTTCATATTATTGCCTCTAAAACTGTTTACGTAAAAAACAGCTTCAGATTGTGACTGTTCAATTATATATTTAAGCTCTTTTTTTTGCAGGGAAGGGTTTGCTGTTACAATTATTATTCCTGATAGTGCTGCTGCATACTCTAATAATACCCATTCAGGACTATTTGGTGACCAGATTACTACTCGTGAACCTTTTTTAAACTGACCTGATAAAGCAATTGCTAATTTTAAACTATTATTATAAAGTTCTTCATAAGTCCAATTTCTATTTGCTTTATTATTTTGGTCTATTTCAACTAAGGCTTGATTGTTAGGGTTGGTAGTTGCAACTTCTTTTAAAAACTCACCTATTGTTTTTTTAATGAGTTTCATATCTTTTTGTGCCGCAAAATAGGAGTCTTTTATTTTGACTTCATACATAACTTAATCCAAAAATATAGTCATTATTTTGGCAAAGAAATTTTTACTTGGTCAACTAAAATATACCAAGCAAGACTTAAAATTACGATAACTCCTCCAAAAATCATAAAGATATTTGGCGTTTCATTTGTTCCTAACCATACCCAAAATGGTCCAAGAGCAGTTTCTAACAACATTAAAAGGCCAATATTTGAAGCTTGTGTGTAACGTGTTGCAAAAGTTAAGCAAGCAAATGATATTGGCAGTATAATTAATCCAGATAATGAAATTGATAATATATCTCCTTGGAAAAGCAATCCGGGCGATACTATCAGTAAGCCAATAAAACCGTTACCCAAAGCACTTATGCCTGTAACTGTCATAGCAGGAATTTTAGGCTTATATCTAAGTAGAACTAAACTTAAACCTAATGTTGCTGATGCTCCTACTCCGCATATAGTACCTACTAAAACGCTACCTTGAGGGGCATTCAAAACCTCATCACCGTTGGCAACAGAAATTCCTACGCCTATTAGAGCAAAAAAAGCTGTAATCCATGTTGAATTAGTTGTTTTTTCACCAAGGACAAATATTGAAAAAATAGAAGCAAAAATAGGAGAGGTTGCTAAACAAAATAGTATCAGAGAAACTGACGTTTCGGCTACACCATATGTAAAGAAAAAAGAGCTTACAATTTGACTGCAAATTATACCTAGACCGACATTCGAATAGACATACTTAAAGTTTTGTCTATAAATTTTAAAACAACTTGAAAAAAAAACTAAGATGACACCCATCTCAATTCCCCTCCAAGCTAACATAGACCAAATATCCATTTCAGACCATCTCATGAAAAGAGTATCAGGTGATAAAATTAAAGCACCTATACTCGCTATTCCGATACCCTTGAAAAGATTTCCAGATATTGAGAAAGTCAAATTTCTACCTAAAAATTAATTATTTTTGTAAAAGTTTAATAATGTTTCAGCTACATCATTAGGGTTTTCTTGTTGCACCCAATGTCCTGCATTTTTAAGAATATGTCTACCATAATAATTAGTACATAATGTGTTTTCCATTATATCTAAAGCACCTGGTTTTTGAAAAGTCCCCCAGTCTTTTTCTCCAGCAATAAAACATGAAGGTACTTCAATTTTTTTATTTGAAAAAACTTTCAAATCACTATTTAGATAAGGTGATGTCATGCACCTATACCAATTAAGAGCTGGTTGAAACGAATTGGAATGAAAACTATTGGAATATATCTCCAATTCTTTGTCATTTAGCCAATTTTCGTAACAATTATCTTTTGGATATTGCGACATAACTGCTTCTACCATTGTCTGATCTAACTTCATAATGTAGTATTCGGGCATTTTAGCCAAATTTATGGCTGTCCATGAACCTAATTCATATGGATTGTTTTCTTTCCAGTCAGCACTTTTCATATGATAGTAAGCTCTTAGGAACTTATGAAGTCCTTCTCTATCCAGATGCATGTCTTTATTAGCCTCAGGGGTAGAGTAATACCATTGATAGTGTTTTCTTGGAGGATTCAATTCTTCTAAGTCTTTATGAATTGGATCTTGATATGATAAATTACTATCTATATTTGGTGCGCCAGTAAATGGAGCACTCATCATTACAACTGACTTGAATATGTCAGGTCTAATCAAGGCTGACGTTCCTGCGACTGATGATCCAGCATCATGTCCTACTAATAAATCAACTTTATTGATTTTAAGTGCACTGATCAAACTAAGTATATCTGTAGTCAGGTTTAATAATCTGTATTCAGATATGTTTGTATCATATTTTTTAGTGCCTCCAGATGTGAGGCCATACCCTCTCATATCAGGCGCTATAACTCTAAAGCCTTCATAAGCTAAAATTGGTATTATTTTTCGCCAACTAAAACTTAACTCAGGAAAACCATGAAGTAAAAGAGCAATGGGCTGATTATTGTTGTTCTTGGAAGCTTCTAGATAGTGAACATTAAGACCCGTTGAAATATCAACCTTGTTACAACTAATTATTGGATCTATTAATTCAATCATTTTATAATATCTTAATAATTACACTTATATTTGTTAATTGTGTCTAAATTTATCTCAATACCTAAACCAGGTTTTGATGAAACATTGACCATGCCGTTGTCTAACTCAAGAGGATTTTCTAGTAACTCTCTTCTGAAAGGATGACTTGATTGGTCATATTCTAATATTGGAGATCGAGCATAAATTGAATGATGCGTAGTTGGAATAGATGCAATAACTTGGATTGACGCAGCCTGAGCAACTGCAGAGCCCCATACATGTGGGTTTACTTCTACACCAAAACTTTGAGCTAAATTAATAATGTGTCTTACTCCAGAAATACCACCACAGGATCCAATGTCTGGTTGAGCAATATCAACAGCTTTAGCCTCAAATAGTGTCCTAAATCCGTAAAGAGTATGTTCATTTTCACCACCTGCAATAGGTATGTTAAGTTTTGATCTTAACTCTGTATAACCTTGAATATCCTCAGGAGTTACTGGTTCCTCATACCATCGTAAATTATAATCTTTAAGGGCTTCCCCTAAAGTGAATGCTTCTGATCTTCCATAAGCATGATTAGTATCAATCATTAATGTTACATTTTTATTTTCCAATACTTTATATATAGCTTCCATACACTTAATATCATCTTGAAGACCAAATCCCAGCTTAATCTTCATATGATCAAATTTATTTTCAAAATGTGATAGAGCTTCTTCTGCTAACCTTGTTGCTTCTCCTTGACCTTTAATTCTATAAAAACCAGTAGCATAAGGTTTAATTTTTTTTCTAAATGCACCACCCAATAGTTGGTGAATAGGTTGATTGAGAAATTTTCCTAAAATATCCCACAATGCAATATCAACAGCGCTTATCCCCGAGACTACTGATCCTTTTCTACCAAAGTCTCTAGTAGCATTATACATTTTGTGCCAAAGAACCTCTATATCCAATGGTGATTCTTCTAAAAGTAGGGGTTTTAGCGCAGCTTCGATAACAGCAGCCGAAATTTCAGGAGGTTCTAATCCTTGACAAAAAGCTTCTCCCCAACCTGTATGCCCTTCATCAGTTTTAATCTCTACAAGTGTAGCAGATCTTTTTTTTACCCAACCTTGTGAAAAAGCGAAAGGGATATCCAATTCTGATTTAATCACATGAACAATTATATCTTTGATTTTAATACTCATTTGATCTCCCATTTATTTAATTGGATATTGTAATATATTTTAATTTTTAAGAATTATTTAACTTTAATTCTTCCCCTTAAAGTAAGTGGTAGTTGAGCAAGCATAAATACTCCAATCAAGGGAGTTAATATAAAGACTTTTATAAAAACCCAGTCGTCAGTTTCTAGGTTTCTCCAGGCAACTTCATTTATTATTGTAAGAAATAAAAAAAATAATCCCCATCTTAAACTTAATTTATACCAAGTATCGTCATTTAGGAAAAACTGAGAACCAAAAAATTGTTTCATCATTGCCTTTTTATTTAAAATTCCTATTAATAATACTGAACTAAAAAAACCGTTAAATATTGTAGGTTGTATTTTTACAAATTGATCATTCTCAAATAAATAAGCAAATAGTGTAAAAAGAGCAGACATACAGATTGCAAAAATTTGAAACTTAGAAATTCTTTTCTCTACTAGATAAAAAGTAGCCATTACAAACAAACTTAATAGTAATGAAATAAAAGCTGCTATAATTAGATCATAATACTGAGATCCAATAAAAAAACCGGATATGGGTACAATTTCAAAAAAAAATGCACTTAAACGCATAAAATATTTCCTTTAATTATCTTTACCTAAAAGTGATTTTGTAAAATCAGGATCTTGGCTATTTTCTCTAAGCCATATATTAAAAAACAAATCTAAAAAATCCATATCAATAGTTTCTAAAACCTTTTCATTTTTGAAGTAGAATATACCTTTATCTAATAATTTTATAGCAATGAACTGATCATTTTTTTTAATAGTTCTAAAAGTTTTATTTAATAATTGCTTCAAGGCAATTAATTCACTTTCACTATACTTTTTTTGTTTTTGAAGTTGTTCAACTGTTTCTTTGACAACACTTTTTTTTGTAAAATCTCTGTTATACCTTAAAATTAAAGCGAATTTATCTGAAGGGTAATGACCTGTTCCAGAAATTAATGTTGCATAATATATGTCTAATAAAAGAAATTTATAAGTTGCTTGCCCAACAAATTTAAAGTTTGGAATAAACTTTTCAAGAATAGTTTCGGAAATTTTATTTTTAAATACCTGATTTTGAGTTTCAGACAAGGCTATGTTTGTATTAAACATAATGAATAATAAAATTAGAAATCTCAAAGTTATTCTAACCCTACCATTTTTGTAAATCCAAAGGACCAATTTTATTAGCAGTATCTCCTCTCAGAAATACTAAAGTTACAGAACCAATATTAATTCCAAACTTGCTAACATAGGCTCTATTAATAGCTAAATCCTTACTTTGTTTATAAATCCAATCATTAAAATGAACTTTTATATCACTTCCTTTAATGTTTAAGTAGATATCATATGACCAGTTTAGAGCATTACCCGAAATTAAACCTGAAGCTTTACCTTCAACATCGTCAGCTTGACCTTCATATACAATTTTTTGATTATCATCTATTTTCTTTTCAATTTTCCATATTCGTTTTGCCTGCTCGCCATCATCATACAAAAAATCTTCATCTAGTGTAAGAATTTGATTAGCAACTTTTCCATTAATATTTACGCGAAATTGTCTCTTTAGGTTACCAAATCTGTCTTCAAAAATTCCATAAGCAATTGTATCTCCTTCAAAAAAGGAAAATAAATCTAATTTAGGAGTGTTATTTTGAAATTCTTTCATGTCAGTTTGAGAACATCCGGTAAATATTAATATAATAAAAAGAGTAAGAAATAACTTAACACTATATATAAGGTTATTAATAGATAACAAAAGAAACTCCTAAATAATAAGTGAAATGTCACTATTTATATTTGATTTTTAATTATTAACAAGTTTTTTGGAGAGATTTTTTTGCCTTTAATTTAAATTGATCTGCAAATAATTCATATGATCGAGTTCTTGCTTTTTCGTCATGACACCAAGTCAAAATCGCAATCTCGTCTACATTATTGGTTTTTACTAAATTTGTGATTTTCTCTTTGGTGTTGCTAGTTTCGCCAACAATTGAGTTTTTGAACATAAAATCATACTGTTCATCCCAATTATTTTCGTTAATTATATTTAATGCATTATCAGGGTCAGTTATTGGTCCAATGTGACCATAGTTTCTTCCAATTTTCCATGCTGCTCTGGAAGCAAAAAGATATTTCGCTTCTTCTTCTGTTTTAGCAGTTAAAGCCCACAGGCAAACATTCACAACTGGTTTATTAAAATTTTTGCTTGGACGAAATTCTGATTTGTACAGATCGATAGTATTTTTCATTCCTTGGCCATCAGTTATGAAATGGGCAAAACAATATGGTATTCCAAGGTATGCAGCAAGTTGGGCTCCATAGTTTGAAGTTCCTAACATCCAAATTTCTGGATGTGTTTTAGATTCAGGTTGAGCAACTAAATGTCTAAACGGATGTCCTTCTAATAATTTTTCATTAGATACCCAAGCCATTAAATCTCTAACGTTACCAGGAAATTGTTGGCTATCTTCTCTGCTATTTGGATTTAAAGCTAGAGCAGTTCTACCATCGGAACCTGGAGCTCTACCAAGTCCTAAGTCTATTCTGCCAGGCGCTATTGCTTCTAAAACTTTAAATTGTTCTGCAACTTTAAATGGAGCATAATGAGGCAACATAATACCAGCACTTCCAATTCGAATTATTTTCGTTTGAGTTGCAATAGCAGCCATTAATACTTCGGGGGCACTTCCTATTATCGTTGGATGATTGTGATGTTCTGACACCCAAAATCTTTTATAACCGAGTTGTTCTGCTTTTATAGCGAGATTGATACTATCTTGAATAGTGTGTGTCTGCGGCTTTCCTTCTACTGAAACAGATTGTTCTAGAATAGATACTTGCATTTGATTAACCCCAATATACAATAATCATAATTTTATTTTATATATTCTGGAAGCATTTTCATAAAATAAATTATTTTTTTCTTCTTCCGACATGTCTTCAGAAATTATTTTAAACGCATTCCATAAAGATCCATAACTACAAGACCCTTTATCAACAGGAAAGTTGCTTTCATACATACATCTTTCAAATCCAAACATATTAATTGTTTCATAAATCCATGGTTTCCAAATTTCAGATAAATCTTTTGAGTGTGGAGGCTTAGAATTCAAATGAAATTTGGCACCATTTACAGCCATTCCCAAACCACCTAATTTTACATTTACATTTGGTAATCTAGATAATCTCATCATAGCTGATCTCCATTCTCTATGGGTTAGGGCTTGCTTTCCTTCATACTCCCCAAGGTGAATAGGCCCGCCAATATGATTTAAAATTATGTTTAAATCTGGAAGCGCTCTGGCTATTTTTTCCATTTCATTAAGTTGAGTGTGATAAATCCAAAAGTCTAATGACAAACCAGCTGATTGAAGACATCTTGCACCTTCAACAAAATTTGGATGTAGCATAAGATTGAGATCTGATTTCACTGCACCTGACGTTATTCTTGGATCTGCGTGGGAAGCTAAAAGCATTCTTATCCCTTTAAGTCTTCCTTCGCTAATATCTAATGCTTTTTCAATTACAGGTTCTAACTTATTGCCAAAAGTTAGATCTAGTGAACCAACAATTGATGAGTTGACTTTAACTTTATTATTGATAATGAGGTCACTTCTTTTAGCCTCCTTAGTTGCAAATTCTATCTCAGTTAGGGGCTTGAATTCATCTGGACCATCTTTGCCGTACATTGTTGTATTTGACGAACTCATAATGTATACAGTTGCCCTAATATTATGACCCGATAACTGTATATCTTCTAATAGTTCTTCAACATAATATCTACCAAACCCTGCATTCCAAAGATGGTGATGTGGATCAATAATAGGCATATTAGGTGAGATTGGTTCTTCTATTAGTTGACTTAACCAGTCCTCCCTAACCTCAAGATGTGGAGATATTATTTTTTTCATTAAAATTACTTTGTAATAATTGAAATAAATTTATTTTAATTTATCATCTAAATTATTGCCTTTAAATTTTTTTAGTGCAAATAATTTCTTTTGAGTTTCTCTATTTTAAGGAGATCGTTTTACAATATGAATATACATTTTAATACAAAGAAAGATTTCCAAAATATTGAAGTTTTTCCTACTGCCGGAGCATTAGGTGCTCAAATAGAAAATGTAAATCTTTCAGATGACTTATCTGAAGAAGTTGTCAATGAGATATATGATGCTTTATTAACCTATCAAGTAATATTTTTCCGAGATCAAGAATTTGATCCTAAATCCCAGAAAGCTTTTGCAAAAAAAATTGGAAATCCAATTGTATATCCATTTGTAAAAAGTTTAGAAGATTTTCCTGAAATTACTCCAATATTAAAAAAAGAAACAGATGTAAATAATTTTGGAGGGATTTGGCATAGTGATACTACATATCAAGCAGAACCTCCAATGGGTACAATGTTGTACGGAATTGAAATACCTAAATACGGCGGAGATACTGAGTGGTCAAATCAGTACCTTGCTTATGAAAGTTTATCAGATGGCATGAAAAAATTTTTAGATACATTAGAAGCGGTAAATATATCAGGAAAGGCCAGAGTTGCCAAAACTAGATCTGATATTATGAAACATGCTTCTGTTGGCCTTAAAGGTGACGAATTAAAAGCAATTCATCCAGTAGTAAGGACACATCCAGAAACTAAGAAAAAATCACTTTATGTAAATGAAGCCCATACAACCAACTTTGTTGGTATGACTGAAGAAGAAAGTACACCTATTCTAGAGTTTTTATTTAAGCACCAAATTAAATCTGAGTTTACATGTAGATTTCAATGGAAACCTGGTTCTGTAGCAATATGGGATAATAGATGCACAATGCACAATCCAATTAATGATTATCATGGCCAAAGAAGATTGATGCACAGAATTACATTTGCAGGTGATAAACCAATGTAATTTTTTTATGGAGAAAAGAATGTCACAGAAAAATTATTTTAATAACGTTAATGATGAAAATACTGGAATCAAAAGAATTTTAGGTGAGGGTATTTCAACCAGAATATTTTGTGGAGATCAAGCAATGTTGTCAATTGTAACAATTGAACCCAATTCAAAGGGAAAAATTCACTCACATCCCCAAGAACAATGGGGATTTTTAATAGAAGGGTCTGGAATAAGAATTCAAGGGAATGAAGAAATTGAGATCAATAAGGGAGATTTTTGGCAAACACCTGGTGGAGTTGATCATGGTATCATTGGAGGACCAGAAGGAGCTAAAGTATTAGATGTGTTTAGTCCACCTAGAGATGAATATAAAGTCGAAGGTTCAGGATTTGGTAATTAATTCTAATAAGGTAAAAGATGATAGAAATTGATTATTTTATGAGTCATGGAAGTCCGTGGACTTTTCTTGGTCACAATCGGGTTAATAACATAGTAAAAGAATTTAATGTCCAACTAAATATGTATCCTGTTAACTATGGAGAAATTTTCCCTGTTAGCGGCGGGCTTCCTGTTTTCAAACGACCCTTACAAAGACAAAAGATACGTTTGCAAGAATTAAAAAGATGGGCAGAATTTCTTAATATAAACCTTATTCCTGAGCCTAAATTTTTCCCTTCAAAATCTTTGTTACCTTCTTTATTGATAATTGCTGCTAAAATCAGAAGAACTAATAAAGATTTTCAACTAGCAGGTGATATAATGAATGCGTTATGGGTTGAAGAATTAAATGTTGATGATGAGAATGTTTTAAAAAATATTACAGATAAATTAGAATTAAATTCGGAAGACCTATTATCCTTAGCAAAAAGTCAAGAATGTGAAAATGTGTTTAAAGAATATACTAAAATTGCGATTGATAAGTATGTTTTTGGAGCCCCAATATACATATTAGAAGATCAAATTTATTGGGGACAGGACAGATTAGAATTTATTGAGAGGCATATATTAAAATTAAATAACTCTCAATAAAATGATGGATTTATTTTTATACATTGGCTATATATGAAAAAAATAAGGAATTACCATGGACTCTACCCTCAATACTAATGAAAAGAATTTTGTTGATTTAAAAAATACAAAAGCTTCCCAACCTAAATTTAATTGGGAAGATCCTTTGTTATTGGACACTCTTATTTCTGAAGAAGAGAAACTTATTAAATCAACTGCACATGATTATGCACAATCAAAACTTTTACCCAGAGTAGAAGAAGCTTTTTTAGACGAGAAAACAGACAAAGAAATTTTCAAGGAAATGGGAGAGTTAGGTCTTTTAGGTATTACTATACCTGAAAAGTACGGTTGTGCAGGAGCCTCATACGTATCATATGGTCTAGTCGCAAGAGAAGTTGAACGTATAGATTCAGGATATAGATCTATGATGTCTGTTCAATCTTCATTAGTAATGCATCCAATTTATACATATGGAAATGAAGATCAAAGACAAAAATACTTACCTGGTTTAGCATCGGGAAAATTAATTGGTTGTTTTGGTTTAACAGAACCAGATGCTGGTTCAGATCCAGGATCTATGAAAACAACAGCAACCAAAGTAAATGGTGGATATTCGTTGTCAGGCTCTAAAATGTGGATATCTAACTCTCCAATAGCTGATGTTTTTGTTGTTTGGGCAAAGTCAAAAGAACACGGAGATGCCATAAAAGGCTTTATTCTAGAAAAGGGAATGGATGGATTAACAGCTCCTAAAATCAAAGGGAAATTATCCTTACGTGCATCAATTACAGGTGAAATTGTTATGGATAACGTATTTGTTCCAGAAGAAAATCTCATGCCTAATGTAAGTGGTCTTAAAGGACCTTTTGGTTGTTTAAATAGGGCTAGATACGGTATAGCTTGGGGTGTTATGGGTGCTGCGGAAGATTGTTGGTTTAGAGCACGTCTATATACACTAGACAGAAAACAATTTGGCAAGCCACTAGCTGCAACTCAATTAATACAAAAGAAACTAGCAGACATGCAAACTGAAATTACTTTAG
Source organism: SAR116 cluster bacterium AG-337-N21 (assembly GCA_003282145.1). Taxonomy (GTDB): domain Bacteria; phylum Pseudomonadota; class Alphaproteobacteria; order Puniceispirillales; family Marisalimonadaceae; genus Marisalimonas. Next base: position 27,982 of record QBZZ01000006.1, on the reverse strand, counting down.
GCTTAGGTGCTGCTTTGCAAGTCGGTAGATTATTTGATCAAGGTAATTTGGCTCCAGAGTCTATTTCTCTTATTAAAAGAAATAATTGTGGAAAAGCTCTTGATATAGCTAGAATGTCCAGAGATATGCATGGTGGAAATGGTATTCACGCAGAGTATCAAGTTATGAGACATTTAATGAACCTTGAAACAGTTAATACCTACGAAGGAACTCACGATGTTCATGCATTAATTCTTGGTAGGGCCCAAACTGGTATACAAGCATTTTTTTAAATCGAAAAATTGTCGAAATTGATATCTAAACAAACTTAAATTGCATTCTTCATTCCTCCAATTCTATTGTTTTTAAAACTTGAAGTGTAGTATCATTAAACTTAGCGTTTATATTAACTTTAACAAATAAAGCATTTTGATAATCAAAATAGTTTATTATATTTGCTTTGGTTCCAGTTTTTAAGCAGATCAAGTTTTTATTTTTGTATTTTGTAATATCCATTTAATTTTTCTATTTTGTACTATAGAATAATTTTAACATGAAAATGTTTATTTATTTGTGTCTAACTCACGAAATGAGATATCTAATTATATTAATTAAATTGTTTAAATGGAATTTGAAAGTTGTCTCAAGTAAAAAGAAAATTAGCGACCATTTTAGCTACAGACTGTGTTAGTTTTAGCAAACATATGGAAGAACAAGAAGAAAAAACTCTTGAGAGCTTAAAAGCTTGTCGTGAAATCATAGATCCGTTAATTTCAAAATATTCTGGAAGGATATTTCATACTGCAGGTGATTCTGTGATTGCAGAATTTGATAGTCCTGTTGGGAGCGCTAATGCAGCAATTGAATTTCAGAACGCTATAAAAGATAGAAACAAAAATGAAGAAGTTAACCCAAAACTTTCATGGCGAGTTGGCATCCATCTAGATGATATTATTATAGAAGGTGACAACATTTATGGTAATGGTGTCAATATTGCTGCTAGATTAGAAAGTCAGTCTCCAGTTGGTGAAATTTTAATATCTGATGTAGTTAACCAACAAATTAATAAAAAAATTGAACAAAAGATATACTCATTAGGAAAAATTGAATTAAAAAATATTTCTAGTGACTTTGAAGTTTTTTCTATTTTAGGTGATGGTAAAAATAAAATATCTAAAAAAACAAGCCCGTCAGTAAATAAAAAGCCCAAGTTTGCAATTTTGCCATTTGTAAACACCAGTAAAGACGAAGATAGTGGTTTTTTAGTCGATGGAATAGTTGAAGATCTAATTACTGAATTTTCAATGATGCGAGAATTTGATATTCTTTCCAGACAAACGAGTGTTAACTTTAAAGATGAAAATCAAGATATAAAAGAATTTTCCAAAAAATTTGATTTAGATTTTATTGTTACTGGAGGTATTAGAGCATCTGGTAAAAGAGTTAGAATAAATATTGAATTAAGTGATGCGAATGACGAAAGCATTATTTGGAGTAACAAATATGACAGAGTCTTAGAAGATATTTTTGACCTACAAGATGAAATTGTTAGGAAAATATCGATTGCTTTACTTGGTGAGATTGAGATTAGTTCATTGCAACGTTCAAAAAGAAAGCCTACAGAAAATATAAGTTCATATGAGTATTTGCTTAGAGGTAAAGAGAATCACCACAAATTTACCAAAGAAGCAAATCAAGAAGCGTTACAAAACTTTGACAAAGCTATAGAAGCAGATGCTGGAAACGCTCAAGCTTATGCATGGAAAGTTTGTACTTTAGGTCAAGCAATGTTTAGAGGATTTTCTGAACGTAAAATGGAAGAAATTTTTGCTGATGCAAAACAAAATATAGATAAAGCTTTAGAGTTAAACGAAAATGATTTTGAATGTCATAGAATGCTTTCAGCCGTTTATCTAAGTAATCATGACTACATACTAGCCGAAGACCATGGAAGAAAAGCATTCAATATGGTTCCAAATGATCCAAGAGTACTATCAGGATATGGAGAAGTTTTAGTTAGAATAGGAAAAGTTGATAAGGGGTTGGAATTACTTAATAAAGCTTTTGAGCTTGATCCCATTCCTCAAGGACAATCAACTTCAGATAATAGGATCAAAGATTTAATACTTGGATACTTTTTTGCTGAGGATTTTAATAAAGTAGTGGAGCTAAGTTTTGATATCAGGGTAATGGATACAAGGTCATTAGCTTTAATTCTTTATTCTAGGTCAAAATTAAATCAAGACATTAAAGTAAGTAGCGAATATCAATCTCTTAAAGGTGAGTTTAAAGATACTGACTGGGAGCAAACAATTGATAGATTTCATATTCAAGACAAAGAAATTATTAAAAATCTTGTTGTTTTTATGAATACAATTTAATTGTGATGTTTTGTTTTAAGACAAAGTTTACTTTGATCCAAAACCACCACCCCCTGGGGTCTCTATTACAAATAAATCATTTACTTTTACTTCGCAGCTATCATTACCTTCAAGTTTAATAAATCCGCCATCCTCTTTTTCAAGCCATTCTTTTCCACATTGCCCAGGTTCTCCCCCATCAACACCAAACGGTTTAACTCTTCGATGAGAACATAATGTTGTTACTGTCATTGGTTCAAGAAATCTTAATTTTCTTGTAACACCATCTCCTCCGTTAAACATCCCTTTGCCACCTGAATTTTTTCTTATTGAATACTCTTCTAAACGAACAGGAAATCTTGCCTCTAAAATTTCAGGGTCTGTACTCCTAGTATTGGTCATATGCGTTTGAACAGCAGAAGTTCCATGAAAATTTGGGCCAGCACCAGTTCCACCACAAATAGTTTCATAATTTTGAATTTTATCGTTTCCCCAAATAAAATTATTCATTGTGGCTTGACTACCTGCTATGATTCCAAGTGCACCAAATAGGGCATTGCACGTCAATTGACTCACTTCAGTGTTTCCTGCAATTACAGCAGATGGGTATTTAGCATTTATCATTGAGTTATTTGGAATAATTATATTTAAAGGTTTAAAGCAACCCTCGTTTAAAGGAATATTGCTACCTACTAAAGTTCTAAAAACATATAATATAACAGCATGACAAACTGCCATAGGAGCATTATAATTGAAAGGATTTTTGGGAGCAGTACCAGTGAAGTCAATAGTGGCTTCGCGTTTAATTTTATCGATTGTAATTTTTACTCTAATGAATTCTCCATTATCTAATTCGTACTCATATTTACCTTCTCTTAAATTTACAATTGCATTTCTTATACATTCCTCAGCATTATCTTGAACATGGTTCATGTAAGAATGAACAGTTTCAATACCAAATTGCTCAATCATTGAATTAATTTCAACTATACCAGTATTATTTGCAGCTACTTGAGCTGCAAGATCAGCCATATTATGTTCTATATTTCTACATGGATATCTTCCAGATGATAAAATTTTTCTGATTTCACTCTCACGAAATACACCTTTATCAAACATTTTAAAATTATCTATCAGAACACCTTCTTCATCAATATGTTTGGAGTCGGGAGGACCTGAACCCGGTGTTTTACCTCCAATGTCCGCATGGTGTCCGCGTGAAGCTACAAAGAATGTAATTTGTTTTCCATTACTATCAAAAACTGGAGTAATAACTGTAACGTCAGGAAGATGCGTTCCGCCATTAAAAGGAGCATTTAGAACAAATACATCTCCTGGAAATATATCATTTTTATTTAATTTTATCACTGTTCTAATAGCTTCAGACATGGACCCAAGATGAACAGGCACGTGAGGAGCATTAGCTACTAGTGCGCCGGAGTTATCAAAAAGAGCACAAGAAAAATCTAATCTTTCTTTGATGTTTACTGAATATGCTGTGTTGGCTAATGTAGCTCCCATTTGCTCAGCAATATTCATAAAAAGGTTGTTGAACACCTCTAACATGACTAAATCGACAGAGGTGCCTAATCCTTTCTCTGACTTTTTTTCTTTAGCTCTACTGAGTATTAAATTATAATATTTATCTAATGATCCCAACCAACCTCTTTCAATTACATTTGTACCAGTTGCTTCAGATATGATAGCAGGACCAATGACTTTTTGTTTAATCTTCAAGTCTGATCTCTTATAAATAGGAACACTGTTTTTATTGTTATCAACATACATTGTTTTGTGAGCTATTGGAGCAGCTACTTTTGATCGTGAGGAAACATTTAAAAATTTGTTATTGTCTGAGGTTTTACCTATGGCTTCAACCGTAATCATTTCAACAAAAATTGTTCTGCCATCAACAAAAAATCCAAATCTTTTTTTATGTTCTTGTTCAAAAGCTTCTCTCATTTTTTCAACAGTATCAAAATTAATTTCTAGATTTTGATGAGAACCTTGATAATGTAGAAACGCAAGTCTAACTAATTTTATCGAAGAATTTTCAATTCCTTGTTTTGTTAAATCTTCTTTCGCTTTTAATGATAATTTACTTATTAAAGTTTTAGCATTTTCAATTTCTTCAATATTTTGTTCTAGATGACCTTCTCTAATACTTCTAATTTCGGCTAGTCCCATTCCATAGGCGGATAAAACACCTGCGTATGGATGAATTAAAACTTTTGAAATTCCAAGAGAATCCGCAACATGGCACGCATGTTGACCGCCTGCACCACCAAAACAGTTCATTGTATAATTTGTTACGTCATAACCTTTTTGAATAGATATTTTTTTTATGGCGTTAGCCATATTTTCGACAGCAATTTTTAAAAAACCTTCAGCCATGAAAATAATATCCAATTCTGGCTTTTTTGTTTGAGCGGAAATTTCTTTGGCTAATGCTATAAATTTTGTTCTTACAATTTCAACATTAAGAGGTTTATCACCAGTTTTGCCAAACACATTAGGAAAATGTTCAGGATGAAGTTTTCCAAGTAAAACATTACAATCTGTAACAGTCAATGGCCCGTCTTTTCCGTAAGAAGCCGGTCCTGGTATTGCTCCTGCGCTTTCAGGTCCAACCTGAAATCGACCATCCTTAAATGAAAGTATTGAACCACCTCCAGCTGCTACTGTATTAATTTGCATCATAGGTGCTCTAATTCTTACACCTGCTAACTCAGTTTCAAATGAACGTTCATATTCTCCTGCAAAATGACAAACATCTGTGGAAGTACCACCCATATCAAATCCAATTAATTTATCATATCCTGCTTGTTTTCCAGTTTGCACCATACTGACCACACCTCCAGCTGGACCAGACAAAAGAGCATCTTTACCCTGAAATAGATTTGCATCGGTCAATCCACCATTTGATTGCATGAACATCAACTTTGTAGACTTGTCTTCTTCAAGTTCTTCAGAAACTTGATTAACGTATCTACGAAGTATTGGAGATAGGTAAGCATCGACTACGGTTGTATCACCTCTACTTACTAATTTTATTAAAGGAGATACCTTATGACTAACTGAAATTTGATCAAAATTTTCGTTTTTAGCAATTTTAGCAATGATATTTTCATGATCAGGATTGATATATGAGTGCATAAATGCTATTGCAACGCTATTTATACCGTCATTTTTTGCTTTTTTTAATGCTATCTTGACTTGATTTTCGTCAAGTTTTGTAATTATTTTACCTTTAGCATCCAACCTTTCAGATACTTCGACCACTCTATCATATAACAATTCTGGTAGTTGTATATTTAGATCAAATAATAAAGGTCTATTTTGATAACCTATTCTTAATAAATCTCCAAATCCTTTAGTTATTAATAGAAGAGTTCTATCTCCTTTTCTTTCTAGTAAGGCGTTTGTCGCAACTGTAGTACCCATTTTCACAGAAGCTATTTGATCAGTAGGAATTTTATCTGCATTTTTTAAATTAAGAATTCTTTTTATACCTGCAATCGCTGCATCTTTATACATTAACACATTTTCAGATAAAAGTTTGTCAATCAGAATTGTACCGTCAGGTTTTCTAGCTACAATATCAGTAAAAGTTCCACCTCTATCAATCCAAAATTGCCACATTATTTTATCACCATTATGTAATTGATAAGTTAAGGTTTATTTCTCTAAATCGTCTTCAATGTAGATTTTAATTATCTCATCAAAATTACTTTCAGCTTTGAAACCTAAATCGATAGATCTTTTAGTTTCAAAATCTCTTGCCCACCCGCTTACTATTTTTTCTATGATAGGATCTGATTGGTGTTTAATTAATTTTACTACATCGCTACCGGCAACTCTCTCTAAAGCCTCAATTTGTTCTTGAACAGTTACAGATAAGCCTGGCATATTTAGTGTAATTCTATTATTTAAATCTGCAGTATCTATTTCTGCAGCGTGAACTAAAAAACCAGCAGCTGATCGAGGTGTGGCGTGCCAATGTCTTACATTTTTGCTAACTGGTAAAATAGCTTCTTTTCCATTTAAGGGTTCTCTAATAATACCAGAGAAGAAACCTGATGCAGCTAAATTAGGTTTTCCTGGCCTTACACATATGGTTGGAAGTCTTATTGAAATACCGTCAATCATTCCCTTTCTGGAATAATCAGCAAGTAAAAGTTCAGAAATTGCTTTTTGAGCTCCATAAGAAGTAAGGGGGGTAGTAAAAAAATTGTCAGGTATTTGATCAGGAAATGGTGCTCCAAAAACAGCAATTGAACTTGTAAAGACAACTCTAGGACAATAACTTTCACCTCTGTGCCTTACTGCATCAAATAATCCCCAACTTCCCCTAGCATTGATGTTCCAGCCTAAATCAAATTCTTGTTCAGCCTGTCCTGAAACTATGGCTGCCAAATGAAAAATAACGTCTGGTTCAGACGAAACCAGATCATTACTTACTTTAGGATCAGATATGTCTCCTATTTTTGTTATAATAGAAATTAAGGTGTTTTTTGGGAAAGGTGCGTCTATAATATCAAATAATGTGATTTCACTTATTTTCTGACCTCTTAATTCTCCTTTGTTAAGAATAAGATTAAGCAACTTTTGCCCAATCATGCCAGCTCCACCCATTATCAAAATTTTCATAAAAACACCTTTATTTAATTAATTGTTGAAGATTTTTGTATAACAACATATTTAATACAAACATAAAATAAAAAAACATATTTTTAGAAAACATATGCATCATTCTATAAAATCCATCCTTTCAATGTCACCAGTTATGCCTGTATTAACTATTAATAAGGTTGAAAATATAGATTATTTATTCGAAGCATTAATAAAAGGTAATCTTAAAACAGTTGAGATTACATTAAGAACTGATTGTGCTCTGCAGGTGATAGAAGTTGCATCTAAAAAGTTTTCTAGTCTTCAAATAGGAGCAGGCACTGTTTTAAATAAAATTGATTTACAATCGGTAAAAGATGCAGGTGCTTCCTTTGCAGTTAGCCCGGGCACAACTACTGAGTTAGCAAAAAAAGCGATTGAAATGGATTATCCATTTCTTCCTGGAGTTTCTAATTCAAGTGATATAATGAAATTACTCGACTTTGGATATAAGTTATTTAAATTTTTTCCAGCCCAAGCCGCTGGTGGTATAAATTATTTAAAATCGTTAAGTGGTCCTTTCCCAGGTATATTATTTTGTCCTACTGGAGGAATAAACGAGGAAAATGCTTCTCAATGGATAAGTCAAAAAAATGTAATATGTGTTGGAGGAAGTTGGATAGTTCCTTCAAAAGTTCATAATTACAAAGAAATTACAAGAAGAGCATTGTCCGCTTCTCAATTAGGTAATTAAGTTACATTTCTAATTTAAGGAATATTTCTGGTGATAAAATTATTTACATTAGATCATAATATTGATTAGGATGTAATAAATATTTTATAATCTTTCAATAGGTTAAACTTTTTTATTTATTAAACATAAGTTCATTTACGAACTTATTTACTACTTTGAAAGAGCTGAGGTTTAAAATGATTACTTTTGACAATGTTGAAAGAAATTATGAAATTGCAAGCAAGTCTTTCTCACTTGATATTCCGGAATTTTTTAACTTTGCATATGATGTCTTGGATGTACGTGCTCAACAAGCTGACAAAGTCGCTTTACTGGCTATCAACACAGTCACAGGATATAAAACATCTGTAACATATTCAGAAATATCAAAAGCTTCATCTCAATTTGGAAAGGCTCTTTTATCACTTGGCTTGAAACGAGGTGATGCTGCCTGTGTTATTATTGGCAGAAATCCTGATTGGCATAAAGTACTTTTTGGATGTATGAAAGTTGGTGTAATTTCTATGCCTGGAACTAATTTGTTAACAGCCAAAGATATAGCCTATCGTGTTAATGAATCTGAAGCCAAGGCTGTTATTGTTTCGCCAATGCATGTTGAGAAGGTGAACCAAATAATTGATGAATGCCCAACTCTTAAACACTTGATTGTCACTGGAAATGCATCAGGTAATTGGCTATCTTTTATAGAGCTTTGTGAAAAACAAGATACAACTTTGAATATAAAAGATTTAGAGCCTTTTGCATCTAATGAAACTATGATGATATATTTTACTTCAGGCACAACAGCATTACCAAAAATGGTTCCAAGAGATTTTGGTTATGCATACGCACATGCTGCAACAGCATTGTTTTGGATGGATCTTAAAGAGAACGATATACATTGGACTTTGACGGATACAGGGTGGGCAAAAGCTGCTTGGGGTATACTTTTTCCTCAAATGATGATTGGTTGCACAACTATATTGTATGATACTCCTGATATGGATCCAGTGGAGCATCTTAAAGCAATTTCTGAGTATAAAGTAACTACGTTTTGTGCGCCTCCAACTGTATACAGGTTGTTCGTTCAGCAAGACCTCAAACAATTTAATCTTAAATCGTTAAGGAGATGTCTTGGTGCTGGTGAACCTCTTAATCCAGAGGTAATAAGGTATTGGTCTGAGAATACAGGAACAGTTATTGCAGATGGTTATGGTCAAACTGAAACGATTAACATTGTAGGAAATTTCCCTGGCGTAGAAACACGTTTTGGGTCAATGGGAAAACCCGTTCCAGGTTTTGATATAAACGTTGTTGATGATAATGGTAAAATCTTGCCAGATGGTGAAGTCGGGCATATTGCTATTTGTACAGAAAAAAAATGGCCTCCGGGTTTATTTCATGGGTACTTACAAAATAAAGTTATTGTAAAAGATTCTTTTCGACATGGTTGGTATTACACAGGTGACACTGCGTCTCGAGATAAGGATGGCTACTTGTGGTTCGTAGGTAGATCTGATGATTTAATTTCATCAGCAGGTTATAGAATTAGTCCTTTTGAAGTAGAAAGTGCTTTATTAGAGCATGATTTGATTGCAGAAAGTGCCGTGGTCGGAGCTCCAGATGAGACGAGGGGTCAACTAGTAAAAGCATATATTGTTCTAGTGGAAGGTCAAAAAGGATCAAATGAATTAATTAGAGAAATTCAAGATTTTTGCAAAAATTTAACTGCTCCATATAAGTATCCAAGAAAAGTTGAATTTGTTGAATCTTTGCCAAAAACTATATCTGGTAAGATTAGAAGAGTTGAATTACGCGAAATTGAAAATAAATAAGGAAAAAATATGAATAAATACTCAATTGAAAATTATATTAGCGATATACGTAAGATAGTAAACGAAGAAGTTGTCGAAAAGTCTATAACTGAAAGAATAAAGCCATTAGCTCTTCGTCTTGCTGATGATAAAAGTTGGATTAAACCTGAGTATTATAATGTAAATGAAGAGCAAGGATTTGGACTACATCTGCTGCATGAAGAAGATGATCATAGTTTGGCTGTTTTTGTTATTGCATGGGCACCAGGAAAAGGTCTTGCCCCACATAATCATAAGACGTGGGCAGTAGTTGCAGGAATTCAAGGCCAAGAACATGAAACTAATTATAAAAGATTAGATGATGGATCTGTAGATGGATTTGCTGATTTGATAAAAACTAATGAAGAAACGATTTTTCCTGGAAACGCTACTTGTTGCCTACCAGAGGATATACATAGTGTATGGAATAATGGAAAAGATATAGCACTTTCTATACACACTTATGGCATGCATTTAAACCATACTGGAAGATCTATATTTGATATAGAAACTAAAACTGAAACTCCATGTATCGTTCAAGTCCAAAATTAAGTTATTCTAAGTACTTTCAATTCTCAATAAGTATTAAAGGAAATAACTAAAGTGGTTCTAGTTTTTTATCTATTCTCTATCGTACGACGAACTTTACCAACATCATTTATAGGGTATGTATGGTAGACATTTGATTTAGCAACCTTTTTTATAAAAATCTGCGACTTAATTGCTATTGCTTTAATTATTACTTCATATACTTAACCTTGAATACAAACTTGATTTTGTTCACCAAGTCCTTCAATACCAAGTTTCATTTTATCCCCAACTTTTAAAAACACAGGTGGTTTCATTCCACCTCCAACTCCAGGAGGAGTTCCTGTCGCTATAATATCTCCAGGATTAAGGCTCATAAATTGAGATAAGTAATATACAATATATGCGGCTGAAAAAATCATAGTACTTGTAGAACCATCTTGCATTCTCTTTCCATTAACATCCAAATACATTTTCAAGTTTTGAACGTCAGCCAACTCATCTTTTGTAACTAAGTATGGTCCAGTAGGTCCAAAAGTATCGCAAGACTTTCCTTTCGTCCATTGACCTTCTTTTTTTAATTGAAACTCTCTTTCAGAGACGTCATTTACTAGGCAGTAGCCAGCAATATAATCGTCCGCGTCATTCTCATTTATATATTTGGCTTTTTTTCCAATAATTATGCCAAGCTCTACTTCCCAGTCAGTTTCAACTGAATTTCTTGGTATTTCAATATTATCATTAGGACCTACAATTGCAGAAGTAGCTTTTGAAAAAAGGATGGGTTCACTAGGAACAGCCATGCCACTTTCCGCTGCATGATCAGAATAATTTAATCCAATACATAGAAACTTGCCTACGTTACCAACACATGCACCTAGTCTTGTATCATCAGGTACAATTGGTAGAGAAGATAAATCTATTGAAGAAATTTTTTTTAAACTATTTGCACTTATAGTTTCTCCATTAATATCTGATAAATGCTGAGACAAATCCCTTATGGAGCCATTTTCATCAAGAATACCTGGTTTTTCTTTTCCAAAAGTGCCATGACGTAACAATTTCATTTTATTCTCCTCCTTTTTACAATTAATACTTTTTCTTAATTTGACATTTTCTTATGTGCATATTCCACCATCTATAATATGAAATTGACCGGTTGTAAAAGCTGAGGCATCACTTGCTAAATAAACTGCAAGGTTTGCCACTTCCTCTGCCTCTCCAATTCTTCCCATTGGTTGTCGGGCAACAAATTCCTTTCTAGCTTTTTCATAATCACCCATATCGGATAATCTTTGCTCTAGTGATGGACTATTTATTGTACCAGGACATATGGCATTGCACCTTATGCCTTGGGTAATGTAGTCCGCAGCAACAGACTTAGTTAAACCTAAAACAGCGGCTTTTGAGGCACTATAAATAAAACGGTTTGGAATACCTTTTAAAGATGAAGCAACAGAAGCTATATTAACAATCGATCCTCCTCTTTTTTTTATCATTATCGGTATTACTTCTTTAATCATGTGATACATTGCTTTACCATTAAGTTTAAAAGCAAAATCCCAATCATCATCAGTAGACTCTAAAATTGTTCCATTATGAACAATTCCAGCACAATTAAATAATATATCAGGTTCTTTGATAGACCCGACTAAGTTTTTAATTGCTTTTTTGTCTGTTACATCAAGTATATGGGTTTCATCCACAATCTTATCTAAAGAAGATAATGTTTCACGATTTATATCCGTTGCAATCACGTACGCACCAGCTTCAGAGAATGCTCTAGCAGTAGCTTTTCCAATGCCCTGACCAGAAGCAGTCAAGAGAGCAATTTTGCCTTTTAAATCAATCATAAAAATTCCTCACATAGTTGCTCCAATTTGCCAAGGTACAAACTCTAAGTCTCCAAGACCTTGATACTCAGACTTTGATTTTTCACCTGAGGCTACCCTTACTATTAAATCAAAAATTTCCTGACCAACTTCTTCAATACTTTTATTGTCAGTTATTACTTTTCCTGCGTTAACATCCATATCTTCAACCATATTATTATACATCTCTGTATTTGTAGCTATTTTTATGGATGGAGAAGGTTTGCAACCAAAGCAAGAACCTCTTCCAGTTGTAAAAGTAACAACATTACAACCACTTGCTATTTGCCCAGTAACAGAAGCAGGATCATACCCAGGACTATCCATAAATAAGAAGCCTTTTTTTTCAGCTTGTTGGGCGTACAAAAGAACATCATTTAATGGAGTTGTTCCCCCTTTAGCAGCTGCTCCAAGTGATTTTTCTAATATAGTGGTCAAGCCACCAGCCTTATTACCAGGTGATGGATTGTTATTTAAACTTCCTTTATTTCTAGTAACGTAATCTTCCCACCATAAAATTCTATCAACAAGTTTTTTTCCAACTTCTGGGGAGATCGCCCTTCTAGTTAACATGTGTTCAGCGCCGTAAATCTCAGGTGTTTCGGCCAAAATAGCTGTGCCACCATTTTTTACTAATAAGTCAGCGGCATGACCAAGTGATGGATTAGAGGTTATTCCTGACCAAGCATCAGACCCTCCACATTGAAGCGCAACACTAAGATGTTCTACTGATTGCTCTGTTCGTTCTATAGAATTTACTTCTGGAAGCATGTCATCTATGCATTTTATTCCTGCTTTAATTGTTTTTCTTAGTCCACCCATATCCTGCAGTGTCATTGTTTTAAAAAATGGATTTTCATGTAAATCAAAAGCATCTAAAAGAAACTTTATTTGGTTTGCCTCACATCCTAAGCCAATTAACAAAATTCCGGCTAAATTAGGATGTTGGATATAGCCTAAAAGAACTCTTTGAAGAGCATCAAAGCCATCGCCAGAATCTGCCATTCCACAACCAGTACCATGAGTAAATGAAACAACCCCGTCAACATTTGGATATAGACGTAATTTGTCTTCTGTAAAAACTTCTGCAATATTTTTTGCAGCTGTCGCAGAGCAATTAACTGATGTAAGGATACCTATATAATTTCTTGTTCCAACTTTGCCGTTTTGTCGTTTGTAACCTTTAAAAGTAGGTCTTTTTTCAGGTTCAATCATATTTGGTAACTTAATAGATGTTGAAAACTCGTAATCATGATCAGTTGATTTGAAATCAGTATTTTCAACATGAACATGGTCTCCAGCTAGAATTTCTTTGCTAGCAACACCAATAAGTTGATCATATTTGATTATTTTCTCACCTTTATTAATTTTTCTAAGAGCTATTTTATGGCCTTTTGGGATTTTGTTAATGCTTTCAAGGTTCTGTGTGGTTTCACCTACGCTTATCTCCCTTAAAGCAGTAGCAACATTATCATTATTATTAAGTTTAACAGTTAACTTCTCACTATTAGACATTTTTATAACCTCCCACATTATAAAAAATAAAAACTGAAATTATCTTTTCGATTTATTTAAAATCAAGTATGATATTAACAATATTCTTATAATTTAAAATAAATAATGTAAAATATTCACACTATTTTAAATTAAATTTATAAACTTTTATTATTTGTTAAATTTTAAAATTTTACTTGGGAGAAAAGTTATGTCAGATAAAAATTTCAATCCAAAATATCGAAGTCAACAATGGTTTGATAATCCGACTAATCCTGGAATGACTGCTTTATATCTTGAAAGATCAATGAACTTTGGACTTACGCCAGAAGAGTTGAGATCAGGCAAACCTATCATTGGCATTGCACAAACAGGTTCAGATATATCTCCTTGTAATAGAGTACATATAAAGTTAGCGGAAAGAGTTAGAGAGGGAATAAGAAGTGCTGGAGGAATAGCCTTTGAATTTCCCGTCCATCCTATTCAAGAAACTCTTAAGAGACCAACTGCAGCAGTTGATAGAAACTTAGCATATTTAGGATTAGTTGAAATTCTTCACGGTTATCCATTAGATGGTGTGGTTTTAATGACAGGGTGTGATAAAACAACTCCTTCTTGTTTAATGGCGGCTGCAACAGTTGATCTTCCTGCGATTGTTCTTAACGGTGGACCAATGTTAGACGGATGGCATAATGGCAAACTTGCGGGTTCTGGTACAGCCGTATGGGATAGTAGAGTTGAACTAGCAGCAGGTAGGATAGACTATGAACAATTTATAGATATTGTAACAAGCTCAGCTCCATCAGATGGACATTGTAATACAATGGGAACTGCTTCAACAATGAATTCTCTGGCTGAAGCATTAGGAATGAGTTTAACAGGCAATGCTAATATTCCTGCACCATATAGAGAACGAGGGCAAATGGCATACAAAACTGGTCTTAGAATTGTTGATATGGTTAAAGACGATTTATCGCCCTCTCAAGTTATGACCAGAGAGGCTTTTGAAAATGCTATTACTGTAAACTCAGCTATTGGAGGCTCTACTAATGCTCAAATTCACATTACTGCAATTGCAAGACATATAGGAGTGGAATTAGAAACTGACGCATGGCAAAAAGTTGGTTACGATATACCGTTAATGGCAAACATACAGCCGGCAGGTGAGTACTTGTGTGAAAGCTATCATAGAGCTGGAGGAACAGCGGCCATAATGTCAGAGCTTTTAAGTTATGACAAGCTTCATGGAGACGTAATGACGGTGACGGGTAAAAAATTGTCTGAAAATTTAAAGGGTATTAAAATTAAAGATGAAAAGGTTATTACCCCTTTTAAAAATCCAATGAAACAAAAAGCAGGCTTTATTGTTTTAAAAGGTAATCTTTTTAATGCAGCAATAATGAAAACATCAGTTATTTCAAAAAGCTTTAAAGATAAATTTTTAAACCGCCCTGGCAAAGAAGGGATACTAGAAGGTAAAGTTATAGTTTTTGAGGGTTCCGAGGATTATCACGACAGATTAAATGATAAAAGTTTAGATATGAATGAAAATTCAATTCTAGTTATTAGAGGTGCTGGACCTGTAGGTTGGCCTGGGTCTGCTGAAGTGGTAAATATGCAGCCATCTGATGAACTAATAAAAAAAGGTATAACTGAATTACCTTGTATTGGAGATGGAAGACAATCTGGAACATCAGGAAGTCCTTCAATTCTAAATGCTTCTCCAGAGAGTGCAACTGGAGGTGGATTGGCCTGGTTAAGAACTGGTGATACGGTAGTAATAGATTTAAATAAATGTACAGCAAACATGTTAGTTAGTGAAGAAGAAATAGAATTAAGAAAAAAAGACGGTGTTCCACCATATCCTGAAAGTCAAACGCCATGGCAAGAAATTCAAAGAAAATTTGTTGGAGAATTATCTGACGGAGCTGTTCTTGAAAACGCCGTTAAATATCAAAAGGTAAGAAAAACTTTACCGAGGGATAATCACTAAACAATATTATGGATATTAAAATTAAAAATATCTTAGTTGTTGGTCTTGGATCAATGGGCTTTGGAATAGCTCAGTCACTGATACGTGCAGGGTATAGTGTTTATGGACAAGATAAGAACCTTAAGCAACAGAAAAGACTTATCGAAGAAGGTGGCTATGATAAAAATATTCCATTTAATGATTTACAAGCAGTAATTATAGTTGTTTTAAATGAAAAACAAACAAGGGAAATTATCTTTGGCCAAAATGGTATTTCAGAAAAATTAAAGAAAAATAGTCTTATCATGGTTTGTACAACAGTAGCTCCAGATTTTGCTAAAGAAATGGCATCTTCCTGCAATGATAAAGGACTTTTATATTTAGACGCGCCCATTTCTGGAGGATCAAAAAAATCAGCTGAGGGTAAGTTATCCTATATGATTTCAGGTAGCCCAAAAGCTTTTGAGGTTGCTAAGCCTATTCTAGACTGCACTTCAGAAACAGTCTTCGAATTTGGGGAACATGTCGGATCAGGTTCTGCTATGAAAGCAGTCAATCAAATGCTTGCGGGTGTTCATATTGCTGCAATGGCTGAAGCTATTACATTTGGTATAACACAAGGAATTGATCCAAAAAGGTTTTTAGAAGTTATCTCGAAATGTGCTGGGACCTCTTGGATGCTTGAGAACAGAACGCCTCATATTATAGATGATGATTATTCCCCAAAATCTTCGATAAATATTTGGCCAAAGGATCTAGGTATAGTTTTAGATATAGCTAAAAATTCAAATTTTTCTGCTCCCTTGACTGCTGCAGCGTTACAACAGTTTATTTCCGCTGCAGGCTCAGGTTTAGGACAAGAAGATGATGCTGCAGTAGCAAAAATATATGCTAGAAATGCTGGAATAAAATTACCCCAAAATTAGAATATTTTTATACTACTTCTGATATAAGAGATTTATTTTCAAAATAATTTTTTATATTATCAAATACTAATTGTCCCATAGCATTTCTAGTTTCAACTGTTCCAGATGCTATATGAGGTAATAAAACAGTATTTTTAAGATTTATTAATTTTTCTGGGATATTAGGCTCATTAGTGTAGACATCTAATCCTGCAGCTAAAATAAGATTGTTTTCCAGGCAATGAATCAGTTCGTCTTGATCAATTACTGACCCCCTCGCTACATTAATAATTACACCATTTTTGCCAAGGCTACTAAGAACTTTTTTATTAATTAATTTCTCTGTTTCTTTTCCGCCTGGGGTAATTACACATAAGGTATCTACTTCTTGAGCTAACTGATTTAAATCACTGATATATTTATATTTCACATCTTTTTTGTTTCTAGAATGATAAGAAATTTCACAGTCAAATGCTTCGGCTCTTTTTGCTATTGCTTTTCCAATTCTTCCCATTCCAACAATACCTAATTTAGTACCACTAAATTTTTTTGTTAATGGAAAATCTCCATTAAGCCAAGAGTTGTTTCTTGCAAAACTATCTGCATCTACAATTTTTTTATAGACACATAGCATTAGTGCAATAGCTGTGTCTGCCACTTCGTCATTAAGTACTTCAGGGGTGTTAGTGACTTTTATACCTAGGCTTTTTGCATAATTTATATCTATTGCGTCATAACCTACACCATAACAGGCAATTATTCCTAAATTAGGCATACTTTTCATTAACTCTGGTGTAATTTTATAACCTCCCATAACGGCAATTGCATCAACTTCTGTTTTAATTTCAGATAAGTAATCATCTTCATTTTTGTTTAACCACAATTTATAAGTGTTAAAGTTTTTATTTGCCAGACTTACAAAATATTCAGGCATTTCTGTCATTATAAGTAAGTTTTTGTCCATTTTATTTATTCCTTATTTAAGTATTTATGTTAGGCATATTTTTATTGGAAATAATAGCGCCTTTATGCTTTATCACTTCTCTAGTAACAGAGTGGGACTTTAATATATTTTCTACTATTGGAATATTTTTATCGTTATTTATTAAAGCAAGGAAAGATCCATTGAATGCGTCACCTGCTGCTGTTGTATCAACCACCTCTCCATGATGAACTTTAACAGTTTTTATGACTTCTTCTTTGTTTTTAAAAATAATTGAGTCCTTATATCTTATAAGAATTAGATTTTTTGTGTCATTTAATATTTCAAAAACTTCATATGGATTTTTAATATCAAATAACTCTTTAACATCATCAAAAGATACAAAGTTGATATCTACATTTTCACTAATTTTTTTAAATAATAATTGTGACACTTTCTTATCATTATGTAATTGGGACCTATAATTAAAATCAAAACCACATGTAACTGCAGTGGATCCTATATGTATTAAATCCTTTTTTTGTTTTGCATCAAGAATACCGGCAGAAATACCAGTATAATAAAAAACATCTGCATTCTTTATTTCTCTAGCTAGTTTTTTTCCTTTTGACCCTAAAAAAATGTATTTCGATGGTGATTGATCTCTCCAATAAGAAAAACTTCTTTCACCTATTTCATTAATTTCTATTGAATATAAACCAGGAGGATTTTTTCCATCGGTTCTTACATAATCACATTTTATTTTTTCATTTTTAAATCTTAAAATCATTTTTCTAGAAAAACTGTCATTCCCGAGTACAGTTGAATAGAAAGTATTAGTTTTATTATTTGCTAGTCTTGAAAAATATATTGCAGAATTATAAGTGTCGCCTCCAAAATTAATTTGCATTATTGAACTTTTATTTTCCAATGAAGAAATGTCTCCATTGAGTTCAATCATGCATTCACCTAAAAAAATAGCTTTATTATACATTTTTTTGTAAGCTTCCTAAAAAGAAGTTCAAAACTATAACAAATATAATTTTTATTAAAATGTAATAATTTACTCAATCTTTATTTTGAAATATATTAATACGATATTGAGAAAAACTTATGTGAGGTTAATTAGTGACAATTTTAGATGTTAAAAACAGCTCTTTTTACTCAAAATTTGAGTACAACACAAATAGTGCAGTAGAAGCATTAAAAAAAGAGTTTGGGCAGCAATTCTCAGTTTCTAAATCAGTTCGTGAGCAACATACAAGTACAACAACAGTTCATAAACCAGAATTGCCTGATGGTGTTGTTTTTGCCTACAATAAAGAGGATGTAAAAAAAACAGTAAAAATATGCCATGAATATGGATGTCCCATAATACCTTTTGGAGTAGGTTCTTCCCTTGAAGGTCATCTAAATGCTAATTTTGGTGGGATCTCCATAGATATGAATAATCTGAATAATATAATTGAAGTTCACCCTGAAGATTCAACTGTTGTTGTTCAACCAGGTGTAACCAGAGAACAACTAAATACACACCTTAGAGATACGGGTTTGTTTTTCCCTATTGACCCAGGTGCCAATGCCTCAATTGGAGGAATGGCATCGACAAGAGCCTCTGGAACCAACGCCGTTCGTTATGGAACTATGAAAGATAATGTAATTTCATTAGAAGTTGTAATGCCAAATGGAGAAATAATAAATACGGCTAGTAGAGCTAGAAAAAGTTCTGCTGGATATGATTTGACAAGATTAATTGTTGGATCTGAAGGTACGTTAGGTGTAATAACTGAAATTACACTTAAACTTTATGGTATTCCTGAAGAAATTGGAGCTGGTAGATGTACTTTTCCGTCTGTTCAGGATGCAACGGATGCTGTGATTATGACTATACAGGCTGGAGTTCCAGTTGCCAGAATAGAACTATTAGATATTGCGCAGGTTAAAGCTGTAAATAATTACTCAAAGTTAAACTTACCTGAGTCACCATTATTATTATTAGAGTTTCATGGAAGTAAATCTTCTGTGCAAGAACAATCCGAGTTGTTTAACGAAATTTCCAAAGATTTTGGTGGTGATAACTTTGAGTGGAATGCAAATATTGAAGAAAGAAATAGACTTTGGAAGGCTAGGCATGATGTTTATTATGCTGTTAAAGCTTGTAGGCCAGATGCGGATTATATTGCTACGGATGTTTGTGTGCCAATATCAAGATTGTCAGAATGTATTACTGAAACGATAGATGACATGGAAAAAAATAATTTGTTTGGACCCATTGTTGGTCATGTTGGTGATGGTAATTTTCATGTTCAGCTAATGATTGATCCTAAGATACAAAAAGAAGTTGATGTTGCAAACGGGTTTTTAGAGAGATTAGCTCATAGAGCCATTAGTATGGATGGAACATGTACAGGAGAACATGGAGTAGGGCAGGGTAAAAAACAATACTTAGTCGATGAATTAGGCCCTGCTGTTAATTTTATGAAATTAATAAAAGAAGAAATTGATCCAAAGGGTATAATGAACCCAGGAAAAATTTTATAAATTATAGAAAAGGTTTTTAAAATGGATGGTAGTGTTTCTGTATGGTCTGACGAGGATTATGATAAAAAGAGCATCAAATTATGTATAAAAAAAATTCAAGAAGAATTTGGGCAACAATTCTCTAGTAGTAAAAGTATACTTGAACAACATACTCATACGATGACTATTCATGAATCAGAATTACCCAATGGCGTTGTTTTTGCCGAGAGCAAAGAAGATGTTCAAAAAGTTGTAAAAATTTGTAATGAATTTAAATGTCCAATAATTCCTTTTGGTGTTGGCTCTTCATTTGAAGGACATCTTAATGCTCCTTATGGCGGAATTTCTATTGATATGAATAATATGAATAAGATCCTGACAGTACATCAGGAAGATCTGTTAGTTGTTGTTCAACCTGGGGTTACCAGAGAACAACTAAACACCCACTTAAGAGATACTGGATTGTTTTTTCCAATTGATCCTGGTGCAAATGCTTCTCTTGGTGGGATGACAGCTACTCGAGCTTCTGGAACAAATGCAGTGCGTTATGGAACAATGAAAGATAATGTAATTGCTCTTGAGGTTGTTACTCCTGATGGTCAAATAATAAAAACAGCAAATAAAGCTAGAAAAAGTTCAGCAGGTTATGATTTAACTCGGTTAATGGTTGGTTCAGAGGGGACATTAGGTATAACTACAGAAATTACACTAAAGCTTTATGGTATCCCAGAAGTTATTGCAGGAGGTAGAGTAAGTTTTCCAACAGTTAAGGATGCAACTGATGCAGTTATAATGACTGTTCAAGCTGGAATACCAGTAGCAAGGATAGAGTTTTTAGATGTTGCTCAAGTAAAAGCAGTTAATAGTTATTCTAAGACAAACCTTCCTGAAGCGCCTTTATTACTATTAGAGTTTCATGGCAGTGAAAAATCTGTAAAAGAGCAATCAGAATTATTTAGTGAAATAGCATCAGATTTTGGTGGTAACGATTTTGAATGGACTTCTAATAATGAAGAAAGAAACAAATTATGGAAAGCAAGGCATGATGCATATTGGTCATGTAGGTCAGTAAGGCCTGAGGCAGAAATTTATTCAACAGACGTTTGTGTGCCAATTTCCAAACTGTCTGATTGTATTACAGAAACGATTGAAGACATGGAAAAGAACGAATTGATTGGTCCAATAGTAAGTCATGCAGGTGATGGAAATTTTCATGTTGCATTACTAATTGACAAAAACAGCAAGACTGAATTAGATAAACTAGATAGTTTTTTAATCAGAATATCTGAAAGGGCTATTAGAATGGATGGTACATGTACCGGAGAGCATGGTATTGGACAAGGCAAAAGAAAATATATGTTGAAGGAATTAGGAAACGCTGTAGACGTTATGAAAAAAGTTAAAAATGCTTTTGATCCAAAAAAAATAATGAATCCAGGAAAGATTTTTCTGTAATAATGTGATTACCAAAATCTTATTATAATTATATTTTCAAAAATAATCCCATTGATCCAAGGTATAGATATTATCTATAGATTCAAATGATTGCTTACATAATTATTAGTTTTTTAATGATGGTTACTCCTGGTCCAGGCGTACTTTCTTTAGCTGGTGTTGGTGCTGGTTTTGGATGGAAAGTTGGAATGATGTATCTCATTGGGTTGTTTTTTGGAACTAATGGGGTAGCATTACTAGTTGTGCTGGGCTTTAAACAGTTTCTGTTTGAAATTGAAGGAGTTGAACTAACTTTTTTATTTTTATCACTATCCTACTTATCTTTTTTATCTTGGCGTATAGCTACATCTGAAAATAAAACTGGTTTTAAACAAAGTTTTAAATCTCCAAAATTATACGAAGGAATTTTTTTACAATTTGTCAATCCAAAGGCTTATGTAGTCCAAGGACATTTATTTGTAGTGCTATCACTTGGAATGACTTCTTATAATGTTGAGATTCTAACTAAATTTATCATAGTAAATTCAATTTGGATACCTATACATTTATTTTGGCTGTGGTTAGGGATAAGTCTAAAAAGATGGTCATTAGCATCTAACAAGCAGGTTTGGGTAAATAGGGGAATGGGACTTTCTTTATTCGCAGTTGTAATACTTTCTGCAGTCATGGAACTTAATACAGCAGTTTAAAATGATTGATTATTAAACAAAAATTATAAAAGTAAGTTTTTTGCACAAATATATAACAAATTTAAGGCTCTAAAAGTTTATTATTAATTAGCACAAGACAAATTTCGAAAAAGAATCAAGTATTGAACATGTTCAATAAAACTCCCCCGTTTAATTGTACTAATTCTAACTAATAAGTTCCTCCCCCGATTATTAGTTTTTGAGTTAAGGTGCAGAGGATCTCCTAAAAATCCTCACCAATTAATAAGTAGCTCTGCCTCCTGAAATATCAAAGACACCAGCCGTTGTGAAACTATTCTCTTTACTAGCTAGAAAGGTAATAAGAGATGCAACTTCTTCAACAGTAACAAATCTATTTCTTGGAATTTTTGAAATCATATAATCAATAAATTCCTGTGAAACTTGATCAAGAATTCTCGTTTTAGCAGTAGCTGGTGTTATACAATTAACAGCGATGTCTTTATCTGCTGTTTCTTTACCAAGAGATTTTGTTAAACCTATTACAGCTGCTTTAGATGCGGAATATGCAGGAGCATTAGGATTACCTTCTTTCCCTGCAATTGAGGCTATATTGATAATTCTACCATAATTTCTTTCACGCATTGATTTTACAACATGCTTATTACAGTAAAATACACCATTTACATTTACGTCAAATACTCTTGACCATTCTTCAACAGGATAATCCCAAGTTGAATAAGTTGGTCCAGCAATACCTGCGCTACAAACTAGAATATCAATTTTATTTATTTGTTTAAGAGTTTTTTCTGTAACTTCTTCGACTAAGTTGCTATTAGTTTGATCAACTTTTAAAAAATGACAATTTAGCTCTTTTGCTGCCTCCACACCCATTTTCTCATCTATATCCCAAATCATAACTTCACAGCCATCACTAATAAAACTCTTTGCAGTCGCTAAACCAATACCTTGTGCACCCCCAGTAATTACTGCAGTTTGTCCATTAAAATTAGCCATAAATCTCTCTCCTCTAGTTTTTATAGTTTCAAATTTCATCAAAAAAATAAAATACAATAGATATATTTTAAAGATCTCTTATATTATTTTATATTGTTAAAGAGTTCATTGCTATAAAAATTTAAATATAAAAAAGGGATTTTAATGGAAATATTGAACATTGTAATTATTGGGATTATTTCATGTCTTGCGATGGATATTTGGCAGAGATTATTAAAAATTATGTATGATATAAATCCATCAGACTGGGCAATTGTTGGAAGATGGTATATATTATTTATATCAAAAGCAAAAATATATAATCCAATAATCGAAGAAGTGCCCCCAATAAAAAATGAATTAAGAATTGGATGGGCTGTTCATTACACTGTTGCGATTATGTATTCAATATTTTTCTTTATGTTATTAAAATATAATATTTGTAATGCTTCAATTTTTAATGGATTTGTTTTTGGTTTGCTAAGTGTTGCTGTTCCTTGGTTTTTCTTCATGCCTGTTTTGGGTAAAGGTTTTCTGGGATTAAAAACACCATCACCTTTTTTATCTTGTTCCTTAGCTATTGGCAGTCATGTGGTAATTGGCTTGTCTATAGGTATTTTATACCAATTATTTGGTTACTGAAATTAGTATGTATATAGGTTATATTTTATAAATGAACGAAAATAAATTAAGAGAACAAATCTGTACTTTGGCGTCTTCAATGTTTGATAGGGGTATTACTCATGGATCAACAGGTAATATTTCAGTTCGTTTAGATAATGATGATATACTAGTTACACCTTCAGGATCTTCATTTGGAAGGCTTGAACCAAATGAAATAGTTAAAGTGACAAAGTCTGGTCAATTTATAGGATCTTTATCACCAACTAAGGAGTTACCCCTTCACAAAGCTTTTTATGAAACAAGAGGTATGAAATCTGGTGCTGTAGTTCATCTTCATTCTACTCATTCTGTAGCTCTATCTATGCTACCAGGAATAGATGAAGATAATGTATTACCCTCTTACACACCATACTCAATAATGCTGTTAGGGAAAGTTAAGTTACTTCCCTTCTTTGTGCCTGGTGACCCTGCTATGGGTGATGCTATCAAAGGTCTTGCTGGTAAAAGGTCAGCTGTTTTGTTAGCTAATCATGGACCGGTTGTCTCAGGCAAAGACTTAGAATCTTCAGTTAATGCTATTGAAGAATTAGAGGCTACTGCAAAATTAGCTCTAATCTTAAAAGGTGCAGATGCAAAAGCATTAGATGAATTTCAAATAAACTCAGTTATAAAGAAATTTAATATAGAATGGGATTAATATTATGTATAAATTTTCTGCAAATTTAGGTCTTTTATGGAATGAATTTTCTCAGATAGATGCTATTTATAAATCAAAAGAATATGGATTTGATGCTGTTGAATTTCAATTTCCATATCAATTTGACTCAAAAGATATAAAAAAAGCTTTAGATGAAGTTAATTTACCAGTTATGGGTATAAATACTTTAAAGGGAAATATTCAGGAAGGTGACAATGGTTTACTTGCAGTTCCAACAAGAATATCTGAAGCAAGAGATGCTATAATTCAAGCTTTTGAGTATGCTAAAGTTATTAAATCAAAAAATATTCACGCTATGGCTGGTGTGACGGATTTATCAACAAAATCTCTCGTAACTTTTATTGATAATTTAAAATTTGCTAAGGACTTACTAAAAGACAGTAGTATAGGACTAGTTATTGAACCTTTAAATTTAAAAGATAATCCAGGATACTTTTTAACTAAAGTTGAGCAAGCAAGAGAAATTTGTGAACTAGTAGGATCAGATACTGTTAAAATTATGTTTGATTTTTACCATGTTCAAATAAATCAAGGCAATGTAGTGAAAAGATTTAAAGATCACTTACCTTTTATTGGTCATGTCCAAATAGCATCAGTTCAGGATCGAGCAGAACCAGATAGTGGGGAATTAGACTTTAGTTATATTATTCCCGAAATATACAAAGCTGGATATAAAAGTATTGTTGGAGCTGAGTATAAACCAAAGACAACTACTGAAGCGGGTCTTACTTGGATGAAAAATTTTAAGAATAATTAAGAGGTTTTGTTATATGAAAATGATAAGAGAGTTTGGGCCTAATAATTTAAAAAATTCATCGTTATGTTTTGGTACTATGCAATTTGGTGACGGAGCAAACGAAAAAGATAGTCAAGAAATGTATGAAGCTTGTCGTGATAGAGGTATAAACTTCTTTGATACTGCTTTTGTGTATACGGGAGGTAAATCTGAATTAATTCTTGGTAATTTAATTAAAGAAGAAAGGGATAAGATAATTTTAATTACTAAGGCTGGATCAGTTGGTGGGTCTAGTGGTAAAAATATAAGATCACAGTTAGAAGAAAGTCTTAAAAGATTAAAGCAAGACTATGTAGATGTTTTTTTCTTACATCATTGGGATGACAATGTCCCATTAGAAGAAACATTTGAAACACTTCAAAAACTTAGAGAAGAAGGAAAATTTTTTCAATTAGGTGCTTCAAATTTTTCTGCTTGGCAAGTAATGAAAGCGCAGTTGATTGCGGAAAAAAATGGGTTCCCGTCAATTGATATTCTTCAGCCCATGTACAACATAGTTAAAAGACAAGCTGAGGTCGAAATTCTTCCTATGTCAAAAACTGAAAATATTGGCGTTATTAGCTATAGTCCATTGGGTGGTGGACTTCTCACTGGAAAATATAGTTCAGTGGATTCATCTAATAAAAATAGTTTGGGTAGACTGCACGATAATTCTAAATATAAAAAAAGATATGGTCAAAATTGGATGTACGACACAGCTAATTCACTTGTCAATTTAGCTAACGACTTAGATTATGACCCAATTGCTTTAGCTGTTGCTTGGGTATCATATAATGATGCTATAACTGCACCTATTATAAGTGCAAGAAACTTAAAACAATTAAAACCATCATTAGACTCAGTGGAGATTTCTTTAGATCAAGAAACTTATAATTTAATATCTAATATTAGCCCAACACCCCCTCCAGCCACCGATAGACTAGAAGAAGTTTGATTGTCAAAGGAGAAATTAAAGTGGATACAGTTTTAGAAAAAAAATGGGAAGTATATGCTTTAAAATATGCAGAAAGAACGGACAGGACTAGAAAAGAGAGTTTCATATTTGATGATCATTCCCACGAAGCTCATACAATTGATTATTTTATATGGGTCCTTAAATCAGACAAAGATATTATTATTGTTGATACTGGTTATGATTACGAAGAAGCAAAAAGAAGAAATAGACCAATTGATAGATCACCATCTGAGGCTCTTAAAGCAATTAATATAAATGCCAGTCAAGTAACTGACGTTATTATAACGCATTTACATTATGATCATGCAGGGGGATTAATTGAGTTTCCTAATGCAAATTTTCACTTGCAAGAAACAGAAATGGCGTATGCAACTGGACCTTGTATGTGTCACGAAACAATAAAAATGCCCTTCACTGGAGAACATGTATGCCAAATGGTAAAAAATGTTTTTTCAGGAAGAGTTATATTTTATAATGGAATTGGCGCAATTCAACCTGGAGTAACGACTCACCTTATTGGAGGACACTCAAGAGGATTGCAGTCAGTAAGAGTTAAAACTGAAAATGGATATATGTGTTTAGCATCAGATGCCACTCACTTTTATGAAAATTTTCTCACAGGTAAACCTTTTCCGATTGTTGTAGATCTTGAAAATATGCTCAATGGTTTTAAAACTATCAGAAAGTTAGCTACAAAGGACGAACTGGTAATACCTGGTCATGACCCACTTTTAAGAAAATTTTTTCCAAATGAAGGAAATTCAGGTTTTGTATGGCGTTTAGATAAAGGGCCAGATAAGCCTATGATTTTTTAAAATTTTTTTCCATTTTTCTTCTGTATGAAATTGCGGGATCATTTGATGAAAAATCAACATCATTCCATGTAATTATTTTATTTTCTTCAATTTCATTTTTAAGTTTAATTCCATGAGCTAGTCCAATAGGAAGAGCTTCCATAGATAACGATAGTTTTGATGGTACAAGTTTGCCCCATACAGTTGCTCCACCTTCTCCATCAAGAATTTCACTTTTTTTCAAATTTTTCTTAGTTGTTGATACAACATCTCCAGTAAACTTTTTGGTTTGCCCTGTTGCCTGATTTAACAATGCAGCTGAAAAAACTGATATATTAAGCTCCATCCCTATGAGGTGAAAAGGTTTATACATTGCAGAATATTTACCAGTATCATCAGTATTCATTCCATATTGTTTGAAACAAGACGCTGCATAATCATTTGGGGCTTCTAACACGGCATACACGCCCCAACGTAAATCTTTAAATACGGGTCGACCATCTCTCTCAAGTGAAGAAACAACTTCAACTTGTCCATTCTTTTCTAACAAACCACCAAATTCTAATGGTTTTAAAATATTTGCAAGATCGTCCATTCCACATGGAGGAAATAATAGACCATTAGTTGGGACTTCTAGATCACATGCATTAGCTATGGCAGCCATTTCCAATCCAGATTTAGTTCCATCTAAAAATGAGTTGAACATTTTTGGATTCATTCCTGCTTTTCTTGCTTCTTCGTGGGTCAAGCCGTAGTAATCCCATACCGTGTCAGGTGATGATTTGTGGTATATTGGTTGATATCTGGTTCCTTTACCTGCGCTAGTGACATTAAAGCCAGAAGCTCTTGCCCATTCAACTATTTCTGCAGTAAGGGCAGGTTGATCTCCATAAGCCATAGAATAAACAACTCCTACAGAATTAGCCTCTTTAGCTAAAGCTGCTCCGGCTAAAACATCTGCTTCAACATTTACCATTATTATATGTTTGCCATTTTGAAAAGATTGTCTTGCATGTTCAATACCTGCTGCAGGAAATCCTGTTGCCTCAATAACTACCTCTACCTCATTTAATTTTATCGCATCAGAACCTGTATCAACAAATTTTGTTTTGTTGATTAAATCATCACTCCAACCAACGTTTTTACAAGCTTTTATGGCATTGTCAGGTTTTAGATCTGCAATTACTAAAACTTCAATTCCCTTAGTGCTTGGAACTTGACTTAAAAACATTGAACCAAATTTACCAGC
>QBZZ01000005.1 GCA_003282145.1 SAR116 cluster bacterium AG-337-N21 | reverse complement strand
CGAACTTATGCTATATTTTTTATTCTTGCTGATAATCTAGATAATTTTCTCGAAATAGTATTCTTTTTAAAAACACCTTTAGTCACAGATCTGTGCATTTCTGGCTGTGCGACAATAAAAGCTTTTTCGGCTAATTTTTTATCATCTTTTTCTATGGCTAACTCAACTTTTTTTATGAATGACCTAACTCTGTTTTTTCTTACTTTATTAACAATTTCCATTTTGGAATTACGTCTTATTCTTTTTTTAGCTGAAATATGGTTAGCCATCTATCTGTCCCGGTAAAATTACATATAGTGAATTAGTTTTTTTTAATTTAAATGTCAAGTTAAATAAGAAATTTTGTTTGTTTCTGGTGATCTTAAATTTGACAATTATTGCAATAGAATGTTGAACGATTACTTATTATACTAACTGAAATTAAGCACTTGCATTTATTACAAGTTTTATTTTTTTTGCCATAAACTTCAAGGTTTTGAAAAAAGTAACCAAGTTTTCCATTGGGTTGCAAGTGATTTTGGAGTGTTGTTCCACCCACATTAATTGATTTTTTTAAAATTTCTATTGTAGCTCCAATAATTGATTTAATTTCTTCATTATTTAAAGTTTTTACGCTCCTGTAAGGATTTACTTTTGCTTTAAACAAAATTTCGCTGGCATAAATATTTCCTATACCTGCAATAACACTTTGGTCCATAAGGGTATCTTTTATACATTTTATCTTTTTATCAAATATTTTTTGTAAATAGCCAATATTAAAATTTTTTTCGAAAGGTTCAACGCCTAACTTTTTTAATAAGAAATGCTCATTAATTTCTTTTTTATGAAACAAGTCAATGTATCCAAATCTTCTAGGATCATTGTAGGTAATAAAATACGTCTTATCATTTTCAGATTTTATTGTAACTCTTAAATGATCATGTTTTAAAATACTTTCAAAATTGTTTCTAATTTTTATTTGACCACTCATACCTAGATGAATAAGAAAAATATTATCTTTAATGGTAGGTATTAATATATATTTTCCTCTTCTAAAAGGTTTTTTGAAATAATCATTTTCTAAATCGTTTTTCAAAGATTTTTTTATTTTCCATCTCAAGTCACTTCTAAGCACATCTACATCTTCAATTTTAGAATTGTAAACAATTTTAGATAAAGCCGAACATACTGTTTCTACTTCAGGTAATTCTGGCATTTTTTATCCTTTTTTGTGTATCTTTAAATAAATTAAAAAAGTATATTTGATTTATCATATAGTAGTTGGAATTATAATGTTAAATAAAAATGACCAAAAAATTGACTTTGGATACAAAACTGTAAAAAGATCTGACAAGCAGAAATTAGTTAATAAAGTATTTGATACAGTTGCTAGTAAGTACGATTTAATGAATGACCTTACTAGTTTTGGAATACATAGATTATGGAAAAATGACCTAATTAATTGGTTGGCACCTCAGAGTAATCAAAAATTAGCTGATATTGCAGGAGGTACTGGAGATATAGCTAAAAGATTTTTGAAAGCAGGTGGGGGGAGTGCCTATGTGTATGATATAAATCAAGAAATGTTGAAAACAGGTCAGAACAAAAGTAACACATCACAAAAAATAATATGGACTATCGCTAGTGCTGAAAACATTCCTGCAACTGAAGGTTCCTTTGAAAGAGCGACTATTGGATTTGGCTTAAGAAATATTACTGATAGAATTAAATGTTTAAAAGAAATATATCGTATATTAAAACCTGGGGGTAGATTAATTTGTTTGGAATTTAGCCATGTAGAAAATGATGTGATCAAAAAATTGTATGATACGTGGTCATTTATTTTTATGCCCTCTATAGGCAAGAAAATTACAGGAGATAAAGATGCATATAATTATTTGGTTGAATCCATAAGACAATTTCCTACCCAACCCGAGGTTGCTCAAATGTTTTCAGATGCTGGTTTTTCAAGAGTTAAATACAGGAATCTGTCAAATGGTATAGTTGCGCTTCATTCTGGATGGAAAATTTAAATGCAAATAAAACAAAGGTTAGAGTATCCAATATGGAAAACACCATACTTTTGTATAGTAGGTCTTTTTGTATTTTTTAAATTGGTGAGAGCAGGTACTTTAACGCTTTTAATAGATAAACCGTTTTTTAATAAAAAACTAAATTTAATTTTAAAATTTTTAAATGTTCTCATTTATTCAGAAAATAAAGATGAAATAGGAAAAAAACTTCTCCATTGTTTAATTAATTTAGGTCCAGGGTACGTTAAGTTCGGACAAGCTTTATCAACAAGACCAGATCTGGTTGACAAAAAAACGTGCAATTATTTAAAAAAATTACAAGATGATATGGAGCCTTTTTCTAGTTCTATTGCAAAAAAGATAATTGAGAAAGAAAATTATAACTCAATTGATAATATTTTTGCTTCTTTTGATGAAAAACCTATTGCAAACGCGTCCGTTGCTCAAGTACATACTGCTATTTTAAAAAGTGGTGAAACCGTTGCTATCAAAATACTTAAACCAAATATCAAAAGAAAATTATTTACAGATTTTATCTTTTTTTACTGGGTATCAAAATGTCTTGAGATAATTTTCCCAAGTATTAAAAGACTAAAGCTTTCAAAAAATGTTGAGGTATTGTCAGAAGTTTCACTAAACGAACTTGACTTAACATTAGAAGCATCCGCAGCAGAAGAACTCTCAGAAAACTTCAAAGATAATCCAAATTACAAAATTCCTAAAATTTATTGGGAACTTACTAGTAAAAACATACTTGTTCTCGAGTACATACAGGGAATTCGAATTGATGATATAAATGCTTTAAAGAAAGCTAATCACAATATTAAAAAAATAACTGAGATAGGCACTGAAGTTTTTTTTCTTCAGGTATTTCGTGATGGTTTTTTTCATGGTGATATGCATCCAGGTAACATTTTAATTAATTCCAAAGGTGTTCTTATTCCAATTGATTTTGGTATTATGGGAAGGCTGTCAAATAAAGATCGTCAATTTTTGGCGTTATTACTCACATATCTTCTTAATAAAAATTATAAAAAAGTTGTAGAGATACACTCAGAGGCAAATATGTTAGGAAAAGATATTTCTCATGATCATCTAGCACAAGCTATAAGAGCAATTTGTACACCCATATTAAACAAGCCTATAGGTGAAGTTTCTTTAGCCAAATTATTGGGGCAGATACTAGGTTTATCTAAAGAATTTAATATTGAAGTACAACCTCAATTTACTTTACTTCAAAAAACTATGTTAATGGCAGAGGGTACAACAAGGCAAATTAATCCTGATATTAATATGTGGGATTTATCTGCTCCTCTTATTGATAAATGGATAAATGATACTCACGATCCTTTTAAAATTTTGGAAGACTGGTTTCATAAAAATAAATTAGCCTTACTGAAAATACCTGAAATTATTGACAAAGTCGATAAAATTTTAACAAAAAAATGAAAATATTCATTTTAATTTCAATATTTTTAATATAACATATTTACTTTTTGGCGATTAATTTTATGAATAATATCTCACAGCTAATTTACCTACTTGGTGGAACAGGATTAGTAGCTAAAAAACTAAAAATAAAGCCTTCTGCAGTTTCAAACTGGCGAAAACTCAATAAAATCCCAAAAAATAAGCTAAATGCTATACTTTCACTAAGTTCACAAAACAATATCAACACTGATGATTTTTTACCAAACCATAATTTAGATGATTTTGATTTTAAAATACTTTTGATTATATCTGGGGGAATAGCGTCATATAAATCTCTTGAAATAATTAGATTAATAAAGAAAGCAAACATTGACCTCGATGTTGTAATGACTGAATCTGCCCAAAGATTCATTACTCCTTTACTAGTAACAAGCTTGAATGAAAAAAAATGTTATACTGATTTATTTTCTGTTGAAGATGAATCAAAAATGAACCACATCATGCTTGCTAGAAGACCAGATTTGATTTTAGTTGCTCCTGCTACAGCAAACATAATGGCAAAACTTGCTAATGGTATAGCAGATGATCTTGCAAGCACAATTTTACTTGCATCATTTTCTCAAATAATATTAGCGCCATCAATGAAC
Source organism: SAR116 cluster bacterium AG-337-N21 (assembly GCA_003282145.1). GTDB lineage: Bacteria > Pseudomonadota > Alphaproteobacteria > Puniceispirillales > Marisalimonadaceae > Marisalimonas. Next base: position 101,364 of record QBZZ01000005.1, on the reverse strand, counting down.
CCAGTTATGTGGAGCAACTTAGCGACACAAGAAAATTATAAAAAGCTTTTAGAAAGAGGTATTGGATTTATAGCACCTGATGTCGGAGATATGGCTTGTGGAGAAAGTGGAACGGGAAGGTTTCCAGCACCTAAAGTAATTTTTGACAAAATAATTTCAAATATAATTACTAGAAAAAATATAGCTAACCAATTTAAAAATGTATCAATAGTAATTACAGCAGGTCCAACAATAGAAAATATTGATCCAGTACGTTTTGTTAGTAACAGGTCTTCAGGCAAACAAGGTTTTGCAATAGCATCTGAATTATCTAGAAGAGGTGCAAAGGTGACTTTAATATCTGGTCCAGTAAATATTCCATTCCCAAAATGCGCAAACGTGATACAAGTTATGACTGCTCATGAAATGTTTGAGAAAACTATATCACAACTACCTACTGATATATTAATTTGTTGTGCTGCAGTATCTGACTGGAAATTTGTTCCAAAAGCATCTGCTACTAAAAAAATTGATAATAAAAATAAAATTAAAAAAACTAATGAGGAATTATTATTTAAAACAATAAAAAATCCTGATATTCTATCATCAATAGCTAAAAGTAAATTAAGACCCAATCTTGTTATTGGGTTTGCTGCTGAGACCGATAATATAATTGAAAACGCAAAATCAAAATTAGTCTCTAAAGAAATTGATCTAATAATAGCTAATGATGTTGGTGAAAATAAAGTTTTTGGACAAGATTCTAATAAAGTTTTTTTTATTGATAAAAATAATTGTGAAGAATGGGCTGAACAAAGCAAGAATGCGGTAGCCTCTAATCTAGCAGATAAAATCAACAAAATTTTTAATACTGCGGATATTTGAGACCCACATGCTTAATGATGACGACTTAAATAGATATGCAAGACAAGTAATTATTCCAAACTTTGATGAAGAAGGTCAGGAAAAGTTGCTCAAAACAATGTGTTTAATAATTGGAGCTGGGGGGTTAGGATGTCCTGTTGCGCTATATGCTTCCGCAGCAGGTTTTGGACATATAGAAATTTGTGACGATGATACTATTGACCTTACTAATCTTAATAGACAAATTGCTCATAAAAACAACAAAATTGGTCGTAACAAAGCTGAAAATCTTGTACAAGAATGCTCAAAAATTAACCCTTACATTACTATAATATCAAATAAAAGAAGGTTTGATAAATCCACTGATATTAATAAATTTGACTTGATTTTTGATTGTTCTGACAATTCAGAAACAAAATATACGATTAATCGTTTATCACATTTATATAAAAAAACTTTAATATCGGGTTCTGCTGTTCAAATGGAAGGACAATTAGCAATTTGGAAGAGTGGAATAAATAAAGAGTATCCTTGTTATGAATGTATTTTTCCAAAAACTGAAGAAGTTGCTCCTATTACAAATTGTAGGGAGGCCGGCATAATTGGACCAATAACGGGATTAATTGGTAGTATGCAGGTTAATGAAGGAATAAAAGAAATAGCTCTAAAAAATTATGATTCAAGCGCTGGGTATTTATTCCTATATGACGGATTAGTTCAAAGTTTAGATAAAATAAAACTGACCAAAAATAAACAATGTCCGGTATGCTCTATATGATTAATATAAAATTTTTTATATTTCTTAAAGATTACAAATTTCTATTTTTTTGTTATAAATTTTCTTGTAATTAATTTAATCTTTTTTTCTCAACCTACGCTTTCTGAAACTGAAAATACAAAAAAATCTATAAATGGAAGCGGTCTAAAAGTACCAAGAATGGCTTCTTTAAAAAAATCATTAACATATGTAAGGACTGGACCTGGAAAGGAGTTTCCAATAAAATTTGAAATCAATCAAAAAGGATATCCTGTTAAGATTATTGCTGAGTTTAATAATTGGAGAAAAGTTAAAACTAAAAGTAATTTATCTGGTTGGATACACACACAATTATTGTCCTCTTTCAAAACTGGTTTAATTGTTTCAAATACTTTGCTAAAAAAAAGACCTTTAGATTCAAGTAAAGAACTAGCTAAATTGCTACCTGACTTGTTAACTAACGTTAAAAAATGTAAAATAGAGTGGTGTTACATTGAAGTTACTAAAAATAAAAACTTTTTTGGATGGGTAAAAATAGAAAATATCTGGGGCTTTACAAGTAAATAATTTATTATTATTTCATTTATTCTCTTTTAGAATTGATATAAGCTTTTAATAAAGGGTTAAAGGTGTTTTACAGTGGCTTTATTTAAAAATTCATTCAATTATCATGAATTAATTGATTGCGCTAAAGGGCGACTAGCAGGTGTTGATTTTCCTAAACTCCCCTTACCACCTATGCTTATGTTTGATGAAATCACGAATATTAAAGAAACTGGTGGAACTTATGATAAAGGTACAGCTCATGCTCAATTTAAAATTACTCCAGATAAGTGGTTCTTTCCGTGTCATTTTGAAAATGATCCTGTAATGCCTGGATGCCTGGGAATGGATGCACTATGGCAACTTTTAGGTTTTTCATTAGGAAACATGGGTGGCAAAGGAAAAGGTAGGGCAATATCCGTGGGAGAAGTAAAGTTTACTGGACAAATATTACCAATTGCAAAAAAGGTAGAATATTTTCTTGATTTCAAAAGAATTATAATGAGAAAACTTATATTAGGTATAGCTGATGGAAAGGTGGTTTGTGACAATAAGACTGTTTTTGAAGCTTCTGATATTAGGGTTGGGCTTTTTCAAGATTAATTGTTTCACATATAAATAGGATTGAACATGAGTAATGGAAAAAGAGTAGTTATTACTGGTATGGGAATAGTTAGCTCTATTGGTAATAATGTAAAAGAAGTCACAAATTCACTAGTAAATCAAAAATCAGGAATTGTTAAAGCTCATACTTACAAAGAAATGGGCTTTAGAAGTCAAATTCATGGTGAAATAAAACTGAAATTAGAAGATCATATTGACAAAAAACAACTTAGATTTATGGGTGCGGGTGCTGCATATTCGGTTCTTTCTATGGAGCAAGCAATTAAAAGCGCTGGATTAACCCCTGAAGAAGTATCTAACCCAAAAACAGGTCTTATTGCTGGTTCTGGTGGACCTAGTACTGTCAACTTGCTTCAATCATTCGATATCGCTAGGGAAAAAGGTCCCAAAAGAGTTGGTCCTTTTATGGTTCCACGATGTATGAGCTCATCAGTATCTGCCTGCATTGCTACTTTTTTTAAGATTAAGGGTGTTAATTTTTCAATAACTTCTGCCTGTTCTACGTCAGCTCATTGTATTGGTATTGGAGCAGATCAAATTAAATACGGAAATCAAAGTATAGTTTTTGCCGGAGGTGGCGAGGAACTTGACTGGACACTTTCTGTGCTATTTGATGCAATGGGTGCAATGTCTAGCAAATATAACGAAACACCTGAATTAGCTTCAAGACCTTACGATTTAGATAGAGATGGATTTGTAATTGCAGGAGGTGGCGGAATGCTAGTTTTAGAAGAACTTGAGCATGCAAAAGCAAGAGGTGCTAAAATTTATGGAGAAATAGTTGGTCATTGCGCAAATTCTGACGGTCATGATATGGTTGCGCCAAGTGGGGAAGGTGCAATTAGATGTATGCAACAGGCTCTAGCAAAAACTAATCAAAAAGTTGATTATATAAACGCTCACGGTACAAGTACTCCTGTTGGAGATATGCAGGAGCTTCACGCTGTAAGAGAAGTTTTTAAAGATAAAGGTTATCTTCCAAAACTAACCAGCACTAAGTCATTAACTGGTCACTCTTTAGGAGCTACAGGTGTACAAGAGGCCATATATACACTGCTAATGATGAACAATAATTTTATTTCTGGATCTGCTAACATTAATAATGATGATCCAGAAATAGGTTCTATAGACATACCTAGGAAAACCATCCAAAATATAGACATTAATTTAGCCCTTTCAAATTCCTTTGGATTTGGAGGAACAAATGCCTGTATTGCATTATCTAAATTTAATTAAGAAAGTATATTATGTCTATAATGAAAGGTAAAAAAGGGCTTATAATGGGCGTTGCTAATGAGCGTTCGATAGCTTGGGGTATTGCTAAAACTCTAGCTGATCATGGTGCTGAATTAGCTTTTTCCTATCAAAATGAAGGATTTAAAAAAAGATTAATTCCTTTAATGGATTCTATAAAAGCAAATAAATTTTATGAATGTGATGTGTCCAAAGATATTAATGAGACTAACTCTATAGAAAATATGTTTAATAAAATTTTAGAAGGTTGGGATGAAATTGATTTTGTTGTGCACGCCCTCGCATATTCAGATAAAGAAGAATTAAAAGGGAAATATGTAAATTGTAGTAGAGAAAACTTTTTAAAATCACTTGATGTATCAGCATTTAGTTTTACAAGAACTGCTAAATCAGCTTTTCCTCTTATGTTTTCTAAAGGCGGAAGTTTGTTAACTTTATCTTATCTTGGAGCTCAAAGAACTACTCCTAACTACAATGTAATGGGAGTAGCAAAGTCAGCATTGGAAGCTTCAATTAAATATTTAGCAATGGATCTGGGTAAAAATAACATCAGGGTTAATGGTTTATCAGCAGGTCCAGTAAAAACACTTGCTGGTGCGGCTATTTCTGGCGCTCGTCATGTATATAGATACTCAGAGAGTGTGGCACCATTGAACTTTAATCCTGAGCTAAATGAGATCGGTAATTCTGCTTTATATCTTATATCAGACTTATCATCTGGTGTAACAGGAAATATTCATCATGTGGATGGTGGATTACATAGTGTAGCTATACCTAAATCTAGTGATCTAGAGTAGTTTGAAACTATTTATTGTTCCAAATAGGTTTTCTTTTTTCTGAAAAAGCTTCCATCCCCTCTACATGATCTTTAAGTGCAAAAGTTGTATAGAACAAAGCTCTTTCAGAACGAATGCCCTCTTCAAGAGTTGTTTCATATGCAACATTAACGGCTTGCTTCGCTAATTTGGCTAGGGGTTTGGATTGATCAGCAATTTTTTGGGCTATCTCTTTTAAAGAAACATCAAATTTTTCACTACTAATTACTCTGGCTACTAATCCTGATTTTTCTGCTTCATCAGCAGACATCATGTCTCCAGTCAAAATTGCTAACATAGCTTTTGATTTGCCAATAGATCTTGTCAATCTTTGTGTTCCTCCTGCACCAGGTATAGCGCCAATATTAATTTCGGGCTGTCCAAACTTTGCGTTATCAGAGGCAATTATGATATCACACATCATAGCCAATTCACAACCACCACCTAAAGCATATCCTTTAACGCCTGCTATTATTGGAGTTTGGATTTTAGGTATGTCAAGCCATCCATTTTCTATGTATCTTGTTTCTGAAACTGATGCATAATTATGCTTGACCATTTCTTTTAAATCAGCACCTGCAGCAAATGCTTTTTCTGAGCCAATCAAGACTATGCAGCCTATAGATAAATCATTATCAAATTTTTCAGCTGCTTCTTTTATTGCTAATATAAAACTTGCTGATAGTGGATTCAGTTTGTTTTCATGGTTTAATTGAACCCAACCTACGCCATTATCAGACCAAGATTTGATCCACTCATTTTTTGGAACTATACTGTTCATTAAAACTCCTAAAATATTTTAACTAATCTTCTTTTTTATTTTCTATATCTTCACCAGTATCTTGGTCAACTCGTTTCATAGATAATTTGACTTTACCCCTATCATCAAAACCTATGACCTTTACTTTAACATCATCGCCCTCTTTACAAATATCAGTGGTTTTCTCAGTTCGCGCATTTTGCAATTCAGAGATGTGAACTAATCCATCTCTTGTTCCAAGAAAATTTACAAAAGCTCCAAAGTCAACTGTTTTAACAACTTTTCCAGTATATATAACTCCTAATTCTGCTTCAGCAACTATATCGTTGATTCTACTTTGCGCAGCTTGGGAAGATTCTGCGTCTGAAGCGGCAATCTTAATTGTGCCATCATCCTCAATATCTACTTTAGCACCTGTAGTTTCGCATATTTCTCTTATTATTTTACCACCAGGTCCAATAATATCACGAATTTTTTCTAATTTCACTTTCATAGTGGTAATTTTTGGAGCAGATTCAGCTAAAACTTCTCTGGGAGATCCTATAGCTTTAGCCATTTCGTTTAATATGTGAATTCTACCTTCTTTGGCTTGCTGTAAGGCAATTTCCATTATTTCTTTAGTGATAGATGTGATTTTAATATCCATTTGAAGACTTGTAATACCATCTTCAGTTCCAGCAACTTTAAAATCCATATCACCTAAATGATCTTCATCACCTAAAATATCTGATAAAACTGAAAATTCTTTCTTTTCTTTAATCAACCCCATAGCAATTCCTGCGACAGGTTTTTTTATTGGAACACCAGCATCCATTAAAGCAAGTGAGGTACCGCATACGGTAGCCATTGAGGATGAACCATTTGATTCAGTCACTTCAGAAACAATTCTTACCGTATAAGGAAAATCGTCACCTGACGGTAATAAAGGGTTAACAGCGCGCCATGCTAACTTTCCGTGCCCTACTTCTCTTCTACCCGGAGATCCTACCCTACCAGCTTCACCAACCGAATATGGAGGAAAATTATAGTGTAACATAAACTTTGACCTATATTCACCCTCCAAAGCATCAATTATTTGTTCATCTTGACCAGTTCCTAAGGTAGCTACGACTAAAGCTTGTGTTTCCCCTCTAGTGAATAGTGCTGAGCCATGTGCTCTAGGTAAAGTTCCAACCTCAGCTACAATTGATCGAACTGTTTTGGTATCTCTACCATCAATTCTTCTTTTGGTTTTTAAGATACTACTTCTAACAATATCAGCCTCTATATCTTTTGTTAGAGATGATAAAAGTGTAGAATTAGCCAACTCACCAAATTCTAAAATTATTTCATTTCTAATATGAGATAAGATAGTAGATCTACTTGATTTATCAATTTCCTTGTAGGCCTTCTCAAACTTTTTTCTGAATGGCGTGATCTTTTTTAAATATTCATCTTTTTCTTTCGGCTCGTCTGGTAAAGGCCTTGGTTCTTTGGCAGCAACCTCAGCTAAGTCTATTATAGCTTTTATTACATGTTCTATTTCTCCATGACCAAAATCTACTGCTCCTAACATTATTTCTTCAGATAACTCAGATGCTTCTGATTCAACCATTAAGACACCATCACTTGTACCGGCAACAACCAAGTCTAAAGTTGTATCTTTCATTTGTGCTATCGTTGGGTTCAAAATATAATTATTTCCATCCCAACCAACGCGACAAGCACCAATCGGTCCCATAAATGGTAATCCTGAGATTGTTAGAGCTGCAGAAGCACCCAAGATAGCGACTACATCTGGATCATTTTCCATATCGTGAGCAAGAACTGTCGCAATAACTTGCGTCTCATTTTTATAATTTTTATGAAATAACGGTCTAATCGGTCTGTCTATTAATCTTGAGACTAATGTCTCTTTTTCTGAAGGTCTTCCTTCTCTTTTAAAAAAAACCACCCGGTATTCTACCAGCAGCAAATGTTTTTTCTTGATAATTAACGGTAAGAGGGAAAAAATCTATTCCAGGTTTCGCAGTTAAAGCACCAACTGCAGTACATAAGACAGTAGTGCCACCATAAGTAACCATAACTGCACCATCTGCTTGGCGAGCAATCTTTCCAGTTTCAAACGTTAATAATTTACCACCCCATTTGATTTCTTTTCTATAAACTTCAAACATAACAATAACCTCTACCTACTTCTTAAACTCTTTCAATTTATACATTCTTAAAAATGCAACAGTGTATTTTATAACATTATCTTCTTAAACCTAATTTTTTAATAAGGTCTAAATAACGATCTTCGTTTTTATTTTTGATATATTTTAATAAATTTCTTCTTTGGCCAACCATACTTAATAATCCACGACGTGATCCAAAATCCTTTTTATGAAACTTGAGATGTTCGGTTAGATTTTTAATTCTTTCAGTCAAAATAGCAACTTGAACATCAGCTGAACCAGAGTCTGTTTTGCTATTTCCATAGTCTTTAATTAATTCGATTGTTTTGTTCTTTTCTATCGACACCGTATTCCCCTTCTAGTTATATGTATTAATTATGCGTTTTGGTTTAACTAAGTCAGTCTCAATTTTAACAAGAGCTATAAGACTATTGTTTCTAATAGCACAGACTTTTTCAAATTCTTGAAAATTTGGATGGTTATTAATAAATTTATTTTTAAATTCTAAAGAATTAAATTGAATTTGTTGTCCTAGCTTTAACTTCCTCGCCTCTATTTCGTTCAGAGCTAATGCCGGGATGTCGTCTAGCACAGCTTCAATTGGTAACATTTTTTTTAAAATCGTTGGACTATGTATTATTTCTTTAAAAAAATCTATAAAAATCGTATCTTTTTCACTGAAATTCCCTACAGAATGTCTTCTAAGAGCTGTAACATGTCCTTTTGTATTCAGTTTTTCAGCAATATCTTTAGCTAATGACCTTACATATGTTCCTTTACCACATAAAACTTCAAATTCAGCAAAATCTAAACTTTCAATTTTTTTTAAACTTAACTTATGTATCTCTACTTCTCTGGGTTGATGTTTAACAATTATGTTGTTTCTAGCTAGTTTATAAGAACGTTTACCCTCAATTTTAATTGCTGAAAAAGAAGGAGGCTCTTGAAACACTTTACCCGTAAATGAATTTAATATATCAAACACTTGCTTTTTAGTAGGTCTTACATTTGATTTTTCTAAAACTGTTCCCTCTAAATCGTCTGTATTTGTTGTTTCACCCCATTTAACAGTAAAAGAATATTTTTTAATTTTATCCTGAATAAATGATATGCATTTTGTTGCTTCTCCTACTGCTATAGGCAACACACCCGTTGCCATAGGATCAAGGGTGCCAGCATGTCCAACTTTTTTAATATTTAATATTTTTGAAATTTGGGTAACAACTTGACGAGATGTAACTCCGAGTTGCTTGTCAACTACTATCCAACCACTAATATTATTAATAATTACCTACCTTATTTATTAAAATAGAATTTTTATTTTTTGATCTTTTGCAAAATATTTTCTATATTTCTAGCATATTCAAAAGTTTCATCTATTTTAAATTGTAGTTTCGGAATTTGCCTTAAATTAATATTACTTGAAATTAATTTTTTTATGCGTCCATTTGATTTATTTAGACTATCTAATACTTCAAGCTTATTTTCACCACCCAAAGGCATTATATAAACTTTAGCATTTTTCAAATCAGGACTTACACTAACTTCTGTAATAGTAATAGTATTATTCTCAATAATCTGATCATAAAAAGATTCACGAAGTAATACGTTTGATATTAAATGTCTAAGCTCTTCCCCTACTCTAAGTTGTCTTTGTGATTTAGTAGAATTGTTTTTAGATTTAGTATTTATATTATAGTCAAAATTATTAACCATTATAACAACTATCCAACTTTTTTACCGACTGACTCCAAACTTCGAGCTACCTCTTTAACTTCAAAACATTCCATTACGTCACCTTCTTGAATATCATTATAATTTTCGAAGCCCATTCCACATTCTGTTCCTTCGCGAACTTCTTTAACTTCGTCTTTGAATCTTCTTAACGTTTTGAGCATACCTTGATGAACCACCGTGTTATCCCTTAATAGTCTAAAACTACACCCTTTCTTTACAATTCCTTCATTAACAAAACAACCAGCAATTTTGCCAATTTTAGATACAGAGAATATCTTTCTAATTTCAGCATAACCAATAAATGTTTCTTGCAAATCAGGGTCAAGCATACCTGTAAGAGCTAATTTCGCATCTTCAATCAATTCGTAAATGATAGAATGATATCTTATCTCTATATTATCTCTTCTGGACAGTTCCCTTGCTTGTGGAATAGCTCTTACATTAAAGGCAAACACAAGTGCTGAAGAAGCAGAAGCTAGCGTTATATCAGATTCACTAATAGCTCCTACTGCTCCAGATAAAACTCTTATTTTAACCAGTGAGTTACCTAATTTATCCAAAGCAACTTTTATAGCTTCAAGGGATCCATGAACGTCAGTTTTTATAATAACTGGTAGTTCAGTTGATTCACCAGCTTGTATATTAGCTAACATTTGTTCAACAGAACCTCTTGCTGATAAAGTCGCCTCTTTTTGTTTAGATTTTCTGGATCTATATTCAGCTATTTCTCTAGCTCTTGATTCTGATTCTACCACATGGGCTAAATCACCGGCACCAGGAGTACCTGACAAACCTAAAACTTCAACTGGCATAGAAGGGCCTGCGTTGGTTATTCTTTTTCCCACATCATTGAGTAAGGCTCTCACTTTACCTGATTCACTTCCAACAACTATAATGTCTCCGACTTTTAAAGTACCAGATTTAATTAGCAAGGTTATTACAGAACCTTTTCCTCGCTCAACCTTAGATTCAATCACAACACCATTAGCATTTATTGTAGCGTCACTCTTTAGCTCCATTAAGTCTGATTGTAATTCAATCGCTTCAAGCAGATTATCAAGTCCTGTTTTATTTTTTGCAGAAACATCAATACATTGAATATCTCCACCCATTTGTTCAGGTATAAGTTCATGTTGGAGTAATTCAGTCCTTACTTTTTGTGGGTTTGCCTCAGGCTTATCACATTTATTCACAGCAACTATGATAGGACAAAAAGCAGCTTTAGCATGTTTAATTGCTTCAATAGTTTGAGGTTTAATACCGTCATCGGCTGCAACAACTAAAATAACGATGTCTGTAACATTAGCTCCCCTTGCTCTCATTTCAGTAAATGCTTCATGACCAGGAGTATCTATAAATGAAATTTGAGTCCTAGATTTTGTGGTAATTTGGTAAGCGCCTATGTGTTGGGTTATTCCTCCAGCTTCACCATCTGCAACCTTGCTTTCTCTTAAAGCGTCCAATAAAGAAGTTTTACCGTGATCCACATGTCCCATTATTGTTACAATAGGTGGTCTCAAAGAAAGATTTTTGGGATTACTTTCTTCAATTATTAGATCTAATTCTACATCAGATTCTGAAATTCTTTTTGGTTTATGACCAAATTCTGTTGTAATAAGCTCTGCTGTTTCTGAATCTATAACTTCAGTGGCTGTTGCCATAATACCATTTTTCATTAACTCTCTTACAACATCAGCTGTTTTTTCAGTCATTCTGTTAGCTAATTCTGAGACAGTGATTGTGTCAGGTATTGTAACTTCTCTAAACTGTTTTACAGCAGGTGTTTGATCTGCTTGCATCCTTACCTTTTCACGTCTTCTTTTGATTGACGCTAAAGATCTAACTCTTACATTATCTGAATCTAAAGCTCGAGCAATCGTCATTTTACCTTGTCTTTTTTCTTGAAATCCTCTGTTAAATGATGTTTTTTTTACATTTTCCCTGAATATTTCCTTATCTTGAACTTTGTTTCCTGTCCATAATTTATTATTTGGCAGTAATTCAGTATCAGCTAATTTTTGCCTGTCCCTTTCAGCTAGAAGAGCAGCTTCTTCAGACTTTTTTGCGTCAATCTGAACTTGTCTTTGTTCTTCTTCAATTTTTTTTATTTCAAGTATCTCTTCAGTTTCTGATTTTCTTCTAGCAAGCATCTTATCCTTTGGCGCTAAGGACGATGCAGCTTCCAAAGCTTCTAATGCATTAGCGGCTATACGTGCTTCCTCTAATTTCGCCTTTTCAACCTTTTCGGCAGCGATTATTTCAGCTTCAGCTGCTGTCTTTGCTAGACCCTCCCGTAACATTTTACTTCTTGATTGGATTTCTTTAGCACTTAGTCCAGAAATGTTTTCAGGATTATTTCTTTCAATAATTTTATCATTGATGTTAAGCCTATTTGATGGTCTTTTTGTTCTTTTAACTTCAACCTGTACCGTACCTCTTCCAGTTCTAGAATTTGTGGTAATGCTATTGGAAGACTTAGATGACGAAACAGAATTTTTTAATGTTAATTTTCCACCTGAGGAAAGACTTAACTTTTTTCTTTCACCCTTTGTATTTTCTTCCATGACTGCAATTCCTTAAATTATAACTTAGTTTTCTATATTTTCTTCAGAGAACCAATGCTGTCTTGCCTTCATAATCACAGAGCCTGCATCATCCTCATTTAGAAAAACACTTGCACCTAATATATTAAATAATTCCTCACTATCTAACTCAGCAAGATCGTCCAAAGTTTTTATATTATTTTCCACTAGTTTTAGAAGGCTTAACTTACTAAGATCTTCAAAATTATATAAATCATCTTTTATTTTATGTTTTCTAAGTGAACTTTCAATACGTTCATTTTCAATTGTAACAAAGTTCTTAGCTCTTTCGCTTAATTCAGCAGCAATTTCATCATCAAAACCTTCGATAGCAACTAATTCTTCTATTGACGCATCTGCTATATCAGATACTGATACAAAACCTTCACTTACCATTAAATGGGCTATGACATCATCAATATCCAAAGCTTCAATAAAAATTTTACTTCTTTCACTAAATTCTTCTTGTCTTTTTTCTGTTTCTTCTGCTTCAGTTAATATGTCAACAAACCAATTAGTTAATTGAGAGGCTAATCTTACATTTTGACCTCTTCTACCTATTGCTAAAGATAGCTGATCATCAGGGACAACTACTTCCATTCTACCTGCATCTTCATCCATAACAACTTTTGAAGGCACAGCAGGTGCTAAAGCATTAATAACAAATGATACAGGGTCGTCTGACCATGGAATAATTTCAATTTTTTCACCTTGAAGTTCGTTTACGACTGCTTGGACCCTGGATCCCCTCATTCCAACACACGCACCAACAGGATCAATACTAGGATCATTTGAGAATGCTGAAATTTTAGCTCTGCTTCCAGGTTCCCTCGCAACACCTTTGACTTCAATAATTCCATCATAAATTTCAGGTACTTCTTGGGTAAAAAGAGCTGATAAAAACTCGTTACATGCTCTTGATAAGAAAATTTGTGGACCTTTTATTTCTTGAGTTACTTGGATTATAAAACATCTTAATCTTTCTCCAGGTTTGAGTTGCTCTCTAGGTATCATTTGATCTTTTTTAATTATTGCCTCAGCTCTTCCAAGATCAATTGTAATTGAGTGATTTTCAACTCTCTTAATTGTACCAACAACAATCTCACCAACACGATCTTTGTATTCATGATATTGTCTTTGACGCTCAGCTTCTCTAACTTTTTGAGATATAACTTGTTTAGCTGTTTGAGCAGCAATTCGTCCAAAATCAATAGGTGGAAGAGGTTGCTTATAAAACTCTCCTATAGTGAGATTAAGATTTTTTCTTTCAGATTCCTGAAGTGTCATTTGAGTCAATTCGTTTTCAATAATTTCAACTATTTCAGTAAACTGAGAAATATCAATTGATCCATTTTTTCTGTCTATATTTGCTCGAATATCTCTTTCAAGACCATATTTTGACCGTGCTGCTTTTTGTATAGCTTCTTCCATGGCAAGAATAACTTCCTCCTTGTCAATTGATTTCTCTCTTGAAACAGCCTCAGCAACTTGTATTAGTTCTAATCTAGGTATGGATTTTACTTCCATTGTATTTCCTTATATCAGTAAAATTATAGAATTTGATTATTTTTTATAGACCAATCAGGATCAATGTTTGCCTTTTCAATTTCTAAAAAGTCAACTTTCATTTCGTAGTCTTCAGTCTCTAACAAAATGTATCCGTTTTCGTCAATTCCCTGTAAAAACCCTTTGTATGTTTTCTTACCATTAAATTTTTCTTTTAAAACAATTTTGGCTTTATTCTGTGCAAACAATTTGTAATCTTCAATTACTGTCAATGGCCTAGATAGACCGCCTGACGATACTTCTAATATATATGATGAACTAATTGGATCATCAATTTCTAAAAATGATGATATTTCTTTACTAAGAAAAGTACAGTCTTCAAGGTTCATTTTTCTATCCTTAGTACGCTCAGCCATTATCTGCAACGTTTTTTTTGGACCTACTTTGGTAGTTTTAACACGTATAATGTGATAACCAAGTTTTTTTAATCTTAAATATAATAAATCTCTAATATGTTCATCAAGCAATTAATCTAATTCCTGAAATTAAAAAAAAAGTGAGCCAAAAAACTCACACAATCTTATAATTTTAATTTCAAAATAAATCAATAACTTTGACTATGATTGTAAAAATTCATAGATATTTTATTTTTTTTTAAAGACAAACCAACTTGTTATTCTTTTTTCATTAAGTGCTTTTTCTTCATACTTTGTTAGAAAACAATCTTTAGGTCTGTTCTGCCAATCTTTTGAGATCTCTATTTGCCATTCAAATTTTTTTTTTGCTTGGAACTTTTCTAAAATCCAACTTTTTAAAATTTTGTGGTCTGTTGCAACCGTAATTGTTCCATTTGTTTTTAAAATTTTATAAATACTATTGATGAAATTAATCTGTATTAATCTTCGTTTTTGATGTTTTAATTTAGGCCAGGGATCTGGAAACAATAACTTTACTTCTGAAATACTTTTTGATGGAAAAAGATCTAAAATCTTTCTAATGTCATCTGGCCAAATTTTAATGTTATTTATATTATTTTCTAATATTTGTTTTATACATTTTACAGTTGTGTTTAAAAACGGATCAGCACCTAAGTAAAGAATTTCAGGGTTTTGTTTTGCTGAATTTATTAAATTTTTGCCGTCACCAAAACCAATTTCAAGAACTATTTTTTTGTTAAAATTCAATAAATCTTCAGAAAATCTATCATATTGTAAAATATATTTCGACCCTGCTTTCAGAGCCAAAATACCTGATTTAGATAGTTTTCGCCCTATTCTTCTTCCATAAAACCTTGGAAACTCTTTGGATAGGTGCAAACTCAATTTTTGTTTAGTTCATCAAGAATAAGGTCAACAAGATCAGTTTTTTCCCAAGTAAATGAACCTTCAACACTTTCATTTGGATCCCTGCCAAAATGTCCATAAGCAGATGTAGGTACATATATAGGTTTATTTAGTTTCAAATGTTCTCTTACACCTCTTGGAGACATGTCAATCAAGTTAGTTAAAATTTTTTCAATCCTGTTATCGTCAATATCTCCAGTACCGTCAGTGTTAACATATAATGAAAGAGGTTTAGATACTCCTATTGCATATGCAATCTGTATAGTACATCTTGACGCCAAGCCAGAGGCAACAACGTTTTTAGCTAAATATCTTGTTAAATACGCCGCTGATCTATCAACTTTTGTTGGGTCTTTACCTGAGAAAGCTCCTCCTCCATGAGGTGAAGCACCACCATAGGTATCTACAATAATTTTTCTTCCAGTTAAACCTGCGTCACCGTCTGGCCCACCAATTTCAAAAATACCCGTTGGATTAACATAAAACTCTTCTTCTGGACACATCCAACCTTCTGGTAATACTTTTTTCACAACATCCCTTATAATATTTTTAATATCTTGTTGGGAACAGTCTTTAACATGCTGAGTAGAAACAACTATGGAACTAGTCTTCATAGGAATACCGTCTTTATATTCTAAAGTTATTTGAGATTTACTATCAGGAAGTAAAATACTATTTTTATCCATATGTCTAATTTTAGACATTTCTTTCAATATTTTATGAGAATAAAATATAGGAGCGGGCATCAGAGCGTCTGTTTCATTACATGCATATCCAAACATCAATCCCTGGTCACCAGCACCCTCATCCTTATTACCTGATTGATCTACTCCAACAGCAATATCTGAAGATTGCGCATGTAGATGACATTCAAAATGCATTTTTTCCCAGTGGTATCCATCTTGTTCATATCCAATATCTCTAACCGCTTTTCTAACATGATCTTCAATTTCTTGATTTTCTATATAAATACCATCTGGCAATCTATATTCTCCAGCAACAATTGTCCTGTTGGTAGAAACCATTGTCTCACAAGCAACTCTTGCTTCAGGGTATTTTTTTAACATTAAATCAACAACAGTATCAGAAATTCTGTCACAAATCTTATCTGGGTGACCCTCAGATACTGACTCTGATGTAAATAGATAATTATTTCTCATAGTTTAAATCTCTTCTAAATTTATAATTATACAACTTATTTATAAATATTAAAAATGAAATTGAAACAATAAAAATAATCTCACCGTACTTTCTGTAAATAGTGTTTTTTAAAGGCAATGATAATTTAGCGGTTCTAACACCACTCTCGTAAAGAGGTATTTTAGTAATTTCTTCTCCATAAGGTGAAATTAAGGCTGATATACCTGTATTTGCAACTCTAGCTAATGGAATTCCTAATTCAACAGCCTTAATTTTAGCTAGTGCTAAATGTTGGTAAGGCCCTATTGTTTTTCCAAACCAAGCGTCATTGGTAATATTAATTAATAAATTTGTGTTTTTAGATAATCTGGAAATAACCTCTTCAGTAAATAAGATTTCATAGCATATAAGATTTAATATGTTTCCAAGTCCTTTTAGAGTAAAATTTGGTTTTATATTTCCACTGGAGAAGTCTTTCAAACTTAAAAAATTTGCAATTGTGGTAAATTTATTTCTAAGTGGTATGTACTCACCAAAAGGAACTAAGTGTATTTTATCATATTGATGTATTATATTTCCTTTTGAGTTTAAAAAGACAAGCGAGTTGAACAATTTGTTTTTCTCAACTCTTAATAACCCAACTACTAAAATTGCTTTTTGATCTGTTAATATTCGTTTGCTAACAACAGATAACAATTCCATTTCGTTTGGTATTGTACCTTCAAAACTTGTTTCAGGCCAAATAATTATTCTATTAACGCCTATGTTTTCATTAACATTTTGAAGAGACAGTTGTGTTAGTTTATTTAAATTAAAGTTTCGTTTTTCAAGATTCCATTTATCTTTTTGTTCTATGTTGGGTTGCACAAGTGTAATTAAGTTATCATCTAAAATCTCAACATCTTTATTGTAGAGACGAACAAAGCTTGAAAAAAGTAATATTGTAATAGGGATCGATAACAAACTAAAAATAATGTATTTACGTCTAAAATTAAAAATTAAAACAAAAGGTAAAATTGAAAAACTAAAGACAAATAAATTAGCCGTAAAGCTTCCTACTAATGCAAATATTTGAATTAAATAATCATTTGATGACAAGATTATTGAAGGCATTAACCATGGAAAACCTGTAAACAACTTTGCTCTTAAATATTCAAATAAGGTTAAAAAAACTATTATTAAAAATAAAGAAGATTGATTTTTTTTTGTTAGTAATTTAGCAAAAACACATGCAATTCCCCAAAAAATTGCTAATACACTCGGTAAAATAACAACAGCTAAAGGCATCAGCACTTTGTGATAAGTATCGGCTACCATAAAGGCTGAACCAATCCAATATAGACCGAATGCAAACCAACCAAACCCCAAAAACCACCCTGCAATAAAAGTTTGCTTTAATGAAGAGCTTAAAGTAATTAGATAAATCCCAAAACCCAAGACAAAGATAAGAAAGAAAAAGGAGAAAGGGGGGATTGAAAAAGTTGCAATTGAAGCTGAACAAAAAATTAAAATATTACATAAAAATTTAGATTTATAGTATTTGTTCATTGAAATATTTATAAATTTTGTTTTTCAAATGAGAATATTTTGTTTAAGCCTCGTATCTTAACTAATATAACTTTACGAGGATCTGCCTCTAATATTTCAAATTTAAAACCTGACGGAGAATATTTTATTACTTGACCCTTGACTGGAACTCTACCAGCTATGCTAATTATGAAACCTCCAAGTGTTTCAATTTCATCATTTAGATCTTCCTTTCTTATTGATGAGAAAAGATCGTCAAGCTGATCAATTGTGATTCTGGCATCGACAATTATAGAACCGTCTTTCAATTTATCTTGGCGATATTCTGAAGATAAATCATGTTCATCTTCTATTTCTCCAACTAATTCTTCTACTAAATCTTCAATAGTTACTAAGCCGTCAATACCTCCATATTCATCGACCACTAGTGCTAAATGACGTCTTTTAACTCTCATTTCATAAAGTAGGTCTAACAAACTTATTGAAGGAGAAACAAATATAGGTTTTTTAACAAGATTTTTTATATCTTGTTTTTCTTTCAAAAATAAATTAGCTAAAACGTCTTTAATGTGAAGAATACCAACTATATCATCTAAGCTTTCATTTCTCACAGGCACTCTACTATGATTTGTTTTTATTAATTGCTTGACTATTTCATTAAAATCATCTGACATTGCAACTGAAACAATATCAATTCTTGGAACCATAACATCAGACGCGGTTATTCCTCTTAGCCCAGCAAGATTTTTTAGCAATTCATTTTCATGACTTAAATTATTACCATTTGAGTCATCAGCATTAATTCTTTTTGCAACAAATTGTTCTAATTCTTTATCTAAAATTTTGTCTGAATTGTTTGATTTATTCTTTTTAAAAAAGTTTGAAAATTTAAGTTTCATTAATTTATAATTTCTTAGTTTTAATAATTTTATTTTTACTTATTCGTATGGATTATTTATATTCAAAGTCTCTAAGATTTTTATTTCTAAACTTTCCATAATTTTTGCATTATTTTCGGTTTGATGATCATAGCCAATTAAATGCAAAACTCCATGGATAAAAAGATGGATTAAATGACTTTTAAAACTCTTTTTGTCTCTTTTAGCCTCTCTAAAAATAGTTTCAGCTGAAAAAATTATGTCACCTAAAAAAATCTCATTGTTTTTTTGTATAAAAGATGGAAATGATAAAACATTTGTAGGCAAATTAATCTTTCTGAACCGTTTATTAAGCTCAATTATTTTTTTGTCACCAGAAAATAATACAGAAACGTAATTTTTTTTATTAGTATTTACCAAATCAGATTTTTGATAAATTCCAATTAAGATTTGATTTAAGTTTTTTTGAAAATCATTAATTAATCGTCTATTCCATAATGATTCATCTATTATAGCTTCTACGCTTAAGATATCGTTTTTCCATATTTTATGACTGTCTTTTTCTTTTCGCTTAATCATAGTATTAAAATAGTCTCAAACTTTATTAAAATAATCATAAGCTTTAATAATTTTAGCAACTATTGGATGCCTAATAACATCATTTGATTTAAGAGAGATTATCTTAATTTCTTTAATTTTACTAAGTATTTTTTCGGATTCCTTTAATCCTGAAAGCTGTCCTTTAGGAAGATCTACTTGACTTAAATCACCGTTAATTACCATTCTAGAACCTTGCCCTATTCGAGTAAGTACCATTTTCATTTGAACTGAAGTTGTGTTTTGAGCTTCATCTACTATGACATAAGCATTGTTAAAAGTTCTTCCTCTCATAAATGCTAAAGGAGCAATCTCTATTTCTCCCGATTGAATTTTTTTTTCGACTCTATCAGCAGGCATCATCTCATGTAATGCGTCATAAATAGGTCTTAAATATGGATCTATTTTTTCTTTCATATCTCCCGGCAAAAAACCTAATCTTTCACCAGCTTCAACAGCAGGTCTTGTCAAAATAATTTTATCAACAAGGCCCTTTTTTAGCATATCAATGCCCTTTGCTACTGCTAGATAGGACTTTCCAGTACCTGCTGGGCCTAAGCCAAAAACTAATTCATAGTTATTCAATGCTTCAAAATACTCTTTTTGACCTATACTTTTAGGAACAATAGTTTTTTTCCAGGTTTCAAACTTAAACTCAATAATCTTATCTATCTTAGGTTTTGGAGCAAGATTTAGCTTGTTTTTACCACTTAACATTCTCAATTCAGTCTCAAAATCTGAAAAATCAAATTTTATATTTTCAATTTTCTCATTAGATAATTTATTATAAACATTTGTTAAGAGTGATTTTGCTAAATTGATATTTTCAATTTTTCCAGAAATATGAAATTGATTGCCAAATAAATTTATATTTACATCAATCAATCTCTCTAGTTTAATTATATTAATACTATGATTTCCTACTAATAAAGCTATTAAGGAATTATTTGGAAATTCAATTTTAATTTCTTCATTTTTTATTTTAAAATTCAAAATTAATAGGCTTTCAAATTTTTTTATTAGGCTTGATAATGCCTGTTAAACTATTTTGAAATGCTTCTGTAACATTTATATCAATTGTAGATCCAATAAGATTATTATCATTAGAGTAAAAATAAATAGATTGATTAAATGGAGATCTTCCTAAATATTGTCTATTTTTTTTCCCATTTTTTAAAACTAAAACGTTTTGAGTTGAATTTATAGATTTCTTATTAAATTCCATTTGCTGTAACCTAAGTAAATCTTGTACTTCTTTTAGCCTTGAACTTTTTATACTCTCTTCTACATGATTAAAAAAAACAACAGCAGGTGTTCCAGGTCTTGAAGAATACTTAAAAGAGTATGCTTGTGCGTAATTAATTTCTTTTATTAAACTCAGTGTGGCTTGATGATCTTTATCTGTTTCTCCAGGAAAACCGATTATAAAATCTCCAGATATTGCAATTTCAGGGTTATAATCTCTGATCTTTTCAATAACCTTTATATATTCAGCTGAAGTATGTTTTCTGTTCATCATTTTTAGCACTTTGTCAGAACCAGATTGAACTGGCAAATGCAAGTATGGCATTAATTTATCAATATCTCTATGGGCTTTAATAAGTTCTATATCCATATCAAGCGGATGGGAAGTTGTATACCTTATAAATTGGAGTTCTTTGATTTTTGCTAACTCTTCAATCAATCTTCCTAGACCCCAAATATTTTTATCTTTGTCAACAGCATTCCAAGCATTAACATTTTGTCCAAGAAGGGTGATCTCTTTAACACCAGAATCAACTAATTTTTTTGCTTCGTCTATTATTGAAGTTAAAGGTCTGGAATATTCTGCTCCTCTGGTATAAGGCACAACACAGAAGGTACAAAACTTATCACAACCTTCTTGAATAGTTAAAAAGGCCGAGGGGCTCCTATCAGAGATATGACAATCTAAATGATCAAATTTGGGAATTGTAGGAAATTCAATATCTATATATTTGTTATTTTTTACAGGATCAACCTTGGATATTAATTCAGGGAGATTTTGATAAGATTGAGGGCCAACTACTATGTCAACCCATGGTGAACGTTTCATAATTTCTTTGCCCTGTGCTTGAGCAACACAACCAGCAACGGCGACTATAGATTTTTTACCAGTTTTTTCTTTTCTTAATTTAATTTTATCTCTAATACGACCTAGTTCAGAGTAGGTTTTTTCAACTGCTTTTTCACGTATGTGACATGTGTTTAAAACTATTAGATCCGCATTATCTTCATTGTTATCTAATTGATAACCGTGTGGTTTAAGCAAATCTGACATTTTCTCAGAGTCATAAAAATTCATCTGACATCCGTGAGTTTTGATAAAAAGTTTTTTCATTAAATATGCATATATATTAAATGCCATTTACTGACAATAACATTATTTTGTAAGTTTTTTTGATAAAGCGCTAGCGTAAACTTTTTTTATTTGATTTTCTAAATATTTACTAAGATCTTTCCTGCTAGAAAAATTTTTTGCATTCACTTTGTCTAAATATATTAATCTTGCTTTTATAGATCTTAAATGTGCTAATGATGACAGGTGAGGTTTAAGATCCATATTACCATACCATGCTATTATAGGTCTTAACCATCTATTAATTGGTATTCCATTTAAATCTGAATAAACTATAACTATTGGCTGAATGATAAAATTTTGACCTTCTACAGAAGAAAAAGAGCTTGATTTGAAGTCTAATACTCTGTTCCCATCAGATGTTGTTCCCTCAGGAAAAATAAATATTTTCTCATTAGAGGATAATGATTTAAGAATATTATTTTTTTGATAAAGGCTGTCAGACCTATTTCTACTTATAAATATTGTTCTACCTAATTTAGCTAAAAATCCAAATAATGGCCAATTCTCGACTTCAGATTTTGCAACAAATCTTACTGGGTATATAGAGCCTAATATAGGTATGTCTAAATATGATAGATGATTACTGATGTAAAGATTACAATCATTTGAGATATTTATTTCACCTTCTAATTCAATACGGACTGATAAAAGCCATATAAGTAGTTTATGAAAAATAACCGGTAACCATTTCCCGAAAAGGGGAATTATTTTTCCCAAAAGGAGCGCCACAATTATAAGAGAAACAGAAAATAATACAAAAACGATTAACTTTAGAATAAAAATGAAACTGTCTAAAAATGATAGATTATCTATTGGACTAAAATATGTATTTTGCTTAACTGTCATAATCAATCTCTATAATTTAAGAACTTATTCTTGTATTTTTCGTCTATGTTCTCTGTTTTGACAACCACACAAAGGTCAATTGTGTTAAAATCATAATCGACAAAAAAACTGTCACTTATTCTCCCACCAACTCTGAGATATCCTTTTACAAGTGGAGGTAATTTTGCAAAAGTTCTTATATCACTCTCTTTAGCATGATTTTTATTAAGAACTGGATAACTGTTATTGTCTAAACTTTTAACTGACATCTCGTCTGGTAGGGAAAAATTACTTCTTAAATAAGAAAATTCCTTTGAAAATTTTTGAACGTCTGTTCCCGGAAAACTTGCACATCCAAATAATATATTTATGTCATATAACTTAATATATTCACCAATCGCCTTCCAAAGAAAATTCATTGTAGTTCCATTTCTGTAATCTTTATGAACACAAGATCTTCCTAATTCTAATATTTGTGGATGATTGTATGAATTAAGTATATTAGTAAGGTCAAACTCTGATGATGTATAAAACCCTCCAAAATGTGAAGCTACGTCACCACGTATCAATCTATACGTACCTACAATTTTGTTTTTAATTCCTTTTCTCTTCTTATCTATTACAATTAAGTGATCAGCAAATTTATCAATTTTATCATAATCTAATCTCATCATCTTTTTTTGAAATGTTGGCCTAGCTTTTTTTTCTTTATAGAAAACAGAGTATCTCAGAGCTTGGGCTTTCTTTAGCTCTGATTTGGTATCCGCTGATTTTATTATAAAGTCTCCAAATTCAATTTTTGGAAATACTTTACTTTTTAATAATGGTTTTATTTGAAAAATTTTGTTTTTAAGAAGAAAATTTAAATTTTCACCTCTTGACTGCTTAAACTCTAAATTTTCACGTACTTTATTAAGTAACACCATAGCACCTATAAAATATTGATATTTCCTAATGTAAGTTTTAAATATTTCATTTTATTATAGCTTAGCGCAAAACCTCAATGCATCTATTCGAGAGCGTTTATCTTTTGCATAATATCCTTTTCTAACGCCAATTTTTTGAAATCCATTCTTAAGATAAAAGTTAATTGCATTTACATTTTCAATTGATACTTCCAGAAATATTTTTTTTATATTAAGTTTTTTAATTTCATTGATCAGTATTGATCCATAATTTTTTCTTTGATGGGATTTTATTATACAAATCTTAATTATTTCTATTTCATCCTTCACATGAAAAAAATAAACAAAGCCTATAATTTTGATTTTTTCAATTTTCCAAATTACATGGGATTCGCATATTTCAAAGCTTTTTAATTCATTTATTGATATAGGGTCTTTAAAGATACTTTTTTCAATTTGAATCAAAGTTTTATAATCACTTTTTTTACATAGACTAATATGAACCATTTCTAGTTTATCTCAGGAGATCTAACATAAATAGGTTTAAACTCATCAAAAGCTATTTTTGAACTTTTATAATTAACATTATTTTTTGTAATATATAAACCTAGTTTTCCAACCCAAATTGAATCTGGGGTTTGGTTTGATTTTTTATAAAAATTTATGTTTGGTGATTTATTTTTTAATAAACTTGAAATGAAACCTACATACAAAAAGTTTCCAACTACCAATTTGTTTTCTTTTAAATAAAGTGTAAAATTTTCTATTTTAATTGGTTCTATGTTATTGACGACAGAAAAAGGTAGCAAACTATTGTTACAATTATTAATCTTAAACAACTGCAGAAATTGATCGTTTCTTTTGGTATCAATTGAAGCAAGAATATATTCAACATTTATATTTTTTGCTTCATTTAATGCAGACATTGCTAAACCAGCTAGAGAATTAATTCCTAAAATTTTCATATGCTTGTTAGATAAATATATTCCCTTTGCTGCCGAAATTAATGCCCGTATACTTGTAAAACTACCAGGACCACAACCTACTACTAACAATGACACACTTTGGAATGTTATTGAATTATCTGTCATGAATTTTTTAATTGTTGGAATAATTATTTCTGATAATTCATTTTTTATTTTTATTGATAATTTGTTGAATACTTTACTATTATTTAACAAGGTAAGCGATAAATTAGATGTACTAGTTTCAATAGAAAAAATCATTGTCTTGTTTTTATAAATATTCAAAAAAAAGTAGTATAATTCAAAATTACAATATATTAAATTGAACAGTTTAAAATTTAAATATAAAATATTTGAGGATAGGATGTATTATATATTAGCACTTTTGTTTTTTATGTTTCCTAATATGTCATATTCACAGGAAAATGAAACAGAAGAAATTAAGAATGTAAATTACGCCTCTGTAATAATGTATCATAGATTTGGTGATAGTAGATATCCTTCAACTAATATTAAAAAAGAACAATTTCTTGAGCATGTCAAAGAATTGTTAAAACCTAAATATAACGTAATTAATATTGAACAAGCTCTTCAAGGTATAAATAATGATAAACTTATAAAAGATAAATCTATTGTCATAACTATTGATGATGCTTACTCATCAGTTTATAAATATGCATGGCCTATCTTTAAAAAACATAAATTTCCTTTTACTTTGTTTGTTTCCACAGATGTGATCGATAATAAAACGCCTGGTTATATGAGTTGGGAAGAGATCCGAATCTTAAGAGATAATGGTGTAACTATTGGAAGCCAAACCAAGTCCCATCCTCATATGCATAAAATCAACAAAGAAAAAATTATTAATGAACTTACAATTTCTAATAAACGATTTATTGATGAGATTGGGAGTAGGCCTGAAATTTTTGCATATCCTTATGGCGAATATAACCAAGAAGTTTTAGAACAAGTTAAATTACAAGGTTTTATTGCAGCTTTTGGTCAACATTCAGGAGTTGCACATAAAAGCTTAGGCATGTTTGAATTGCCTAGATTTGCTATGAATGAAAAATATGGTGGCATGGATAGGTTTTTGTTGGCAATAAACGCCTTGCCAATGCCCATTTCTGATCTTTCACCTAAAGATCCAGTACTTTCAAAAAATCCTCCATCATATGGTTTTACTTTATCAAACCTTATAGAGCCAAAAAACGCAGTAAAATGTTTTGCGAATAATGGATTAAAAACAGAAACAAAAAGACTTGGAAAAAATAGAATTGAAGTTAGATTAAGTGGCCCATTTTTAAAGGGTAGAGGTAGAATTAATTGTACTATGGCTGGGAAAAATAATAGATGGCGATGGCTAGGAAGACAATTTATAATTAAATAGAGTTTAACTCTAATGACTTTCTAATTTAGCATTACGAAATCTGTACAACTTATTGCTTTTAATCATATTCTCAATTTTAGTAACATATTCAAATCCTATTTCAGCATATTTGTTTAGAAAATTAGCCGTATCATAACCTGTTATTTTTTTTCCAGTTTTATATTTCATAGCTCTAAATTTTCTCATTTCGGAGTAGGCTGGATGACGATTTAAGTTTAAAATGTACGAATTCAAAGATTCTAATAAATTTTTAAATTTTTTAACTGCAAAGTTTGCATATAAGTTTCCTCTTGGTTTAATTCCAACATTTTTTTTCCAAGTCCATTCTCCAAAAAGAGCATTTCCTTCTTGAGCAAATCTTGAAGCTCCCCATCCACTTTCAATTATAGATTGTGATAATATCATAGCTAAAGGTATTTTATTAATTTTCATCAATAATTCGTTTTTAACTTTGACTATATTTTTTGTTGTAAGATTACCAAAATTCATTTCTTCAAAATTTTTCACATTATACTTTTTTGCTAAATTTTCGATTATGTGAATATTATTTGATAAAAAAGCATGCTTCATTAACTTTCTCTCTTCTAAAACTAACTCATTTCCCCTAAGTGCTATAGGCAATAGAATACTTATAAATACATTTTTTTTTGTTTGTGTTTCAAATTCATTAATGTTTTTTGGGATATAAGAGAAATACATCCTTGGTATAGGAAGATTATTTTCTACATAGTACATAATTTTCTTGGACCATTCAGACACAATATCTTTATTATTAATTTGATCTAATGATAAATAGTTTTTATTTATGTTGAATTTATCCAATTGATTAGTTTCAACTGACGGTTTATTCAAATTTCTAGTAAATAATCTAAAATCGAAGACAGGAGAATCTATTTTAAAAATCGCTAGACCGAAGGAACCACTAAGTAACAATAATATAAGTGATGGTATAAAAAAAATACTGGTTTTTAATTTATATTTTTTTAACATAAATATTTATGTTTAATTACAATTCTGCAGCCTTAACTTCTGTAACTTCAGGAATATAATGTCTAAGCATATTTTCAATACCCATTTTTAAGGTTGCAGTACTTGACGGACAACCCGCGCATGCGCCTTTCATTTGCAGTGTTACAACACCTGCTTCGAATGAACAAAAGGATATATCGCCTCCATCCATCGCAACAGCTGGTCTTACACGAGTCTCTAAAAGATCTTTGATCTGTTTTACAATCTCGGTATCTTCGGCACTATCGTTAACTTTAATTTCTGTTTCATTATTTAAAGCAGGTAGACCACTTGAATAATGTTCCATTATTCCTGTAAGTATTGAGGGTTTTAAATTATTCCATTCTAAATCAGTTTCTTTTGTTACAGAAATAAAATCTGTAGAAAGAAATACTCTGCTAACACCGTCAATTTCAAAAAGCCTAGAAGCCAATGGTGAGCTAACTGTAGATTCTTTTTTAGAATAATCAACACTGCCAGTTTTTAAAACAGTATCACCCGGCATAAACTTTAAAGTGTCTGGGTTAGGGGTATCTTCGGTCTGAATGAACATTTTTATCTCCTTTTGTAGATATAGTAGTTTTTTTTTAAATTTCCATAACTAAATTTAATTAATTAACAAACCCAACTAAATTTTTAACATCTTTTAAAACTGGTTCAGCTATTTCTTTAGCTTTTTGTTCTCCATTTTTTAAAATTTTATCGATTTCATTTCTATGCTTTAGCAGACTTCTCATTTCACGTGATATGGGACTTAAAGTTTCAATTGCCAAATCTATCAATCTTGGCTTAAAATAAGAAAAGCCCTTACCCGAAAATTCTATTAATGCTTTTTCTAATGTCTGATCTGATAATGAAGAATAAATACTCATTAAATTATGTGCTTCAGGTCTATCTTTTAGCTCCTCTATTGTATCTGGCAGTGGATGAGGGTCAGTTTTGGCTTTTTTAATTTTGTTTGATATTTCCTCAGCAGTGTCAGTTAAGTTAATTCGAGAAGCGTCAGAGTCGTCAGATTTACTCATTTTTTTCGTACCATCTCTTAAACTCATTACACGAGTGGCCTCACCTATAATTTGTGGCTCAGGTAAATTAAAAAAGTCGCCTTCTTCATCAGAGGTAAACATATTGTTAAAAGAAGATGCAATATCTCTAGCCAATTCTATATGTTGTTTTTGGTCATCACCAACAGGAACGTGAGTTGATTTGTATAAAAGAATATCTGCAGCCATCAAAACTGGATATCCATATAAACCAACTGTAGCATTTTCTCTATTTTTGCCAGCTTTCTCTTTAAATTGAGTCATACGATTCAACCACCCAATTCTACATACACAATTCAATATCCAGGCTAATTCAGCATGTTCTTTAACCGAGGATTGATTGAAAAGAATTGACTTATCAATATCTATACCTGAAGCAATAATTGCAGCAGTAACCTCATGAGTAGAAGATTTAAGTTTTGTTGGTTCCAGAGGTACTGTAATTGCATGTAAATCTACGATTGAAAAAATTGAAGAAATATCATTTTGAAGATTAACCCAATTTTTAATTGCTCCTAAATAATTACCAAGGTGTAAATTTCCTGTTGGTTGTATCCCAGAAAAAATTCTTTTCTGTAAATGGGCTGATTGTAAGTTTGTCATGGCTTTACTTTCCTGAATTTAAAAACCTTAGAAATTAGTAATTCTTGAGGAATATATCTTAAAATATAAGTTGTCAAAAAATACGATAACAAACCAAACAAAACTAAAAATAATAAAATGGTAATATTATCAAACTTATTAATGTTTAAAATATAAAAAATCAATTTCATAATCAATATCATTAAGAACGATGTTAAGATTATCTTTAGTGAATATATCAACAAAAAGAAGGAATTATACTCATCATATTTCAAATTAAATTTAAATTTTGGTATATTTCCCTTTTTTATTAATAATATTAAATATGTAATAGATCCTATCCAGGATACCAGTGAAGTAGCTAAGGCAATACCTGAATGTTTTAAATAATGCATTAATATAAATGAGAGAAGAATATTGAGTAATAATAATATTAAGCCGATATTCATTGGAGTTTTAGTGTTTCCCTCTGCTAGAAATGCAGGTTGACAAGATTTTAGTATAATAAAAGCAGGAATACCAAAAGCATAAGCAATTAACGCCTGGGCAGTTTGATTGGTTTCCAAGGAGCTAAATTCACCTCTTTCAAATAAAACACTAATAAATAGATCTGAAAAATTAATAAAAACAAAAGATGCGGGTATAGAAAAAAATAATCCTATTTTTATTGAAATCATTAATTCTTTAGAAAATTGTTTCTTATCTTTAATTGCACTTGATTTAGATAACGATGTTAGCAAAGCTGTGCTTAATGCAATTCCTATTATACCTAGAGGTAACTGGGCAATTCTATCTGCGAAATAGAGATAGGAAATAGAACCAAAACCTAATAGGCTTGCTAGAATAGTATCTACAAGGAGGTTAATTTGTAATATCCCACCGCCAAATGCTGCAGGTATAAATTTTTCCCATGTTTTTTTAAAATATGTTTGGATTTCATTCCGTTCTTTTATACCTTCGCTTTTAATATCCGATTTTTTGAATTGTAAAACACCAAACTTTTTAATCATTATTAAAGTAAATGCTAATTGAAGTATTCCTCCTAAAACCGTTGCTATAGCAAGCGGTAAGGATTTAATAGACAAATTATCACTTATAAAAAAACAACTTAATATTAAGCAAACATTTAAAATAATTGGAGAGGAAGATAAAATCCAAAACTTACCAGAAACATTTGTAGCAACTCCTAAAAGAGCTACAATAGATATTAAAGGCATGAAGACTATTGTTATTCTTGTTAGTATAGTTATTTTATCCAAAATTAAGTCATTGTCTAAAAAACCTGGAGCTAAAAAATATATGCAAAAGGGCATTATAATTTGGAGAATAATCATTAATAAAAATAAAAAAGTAGCTGCACGAAAAATAAATTTTTTGAGAAATTTATCGGCAAAAATTTTACCTTTTTTTTCTATTAACTTTGAATAAATTGGTAAGAAAGCTGAAGTTAAGGCCCCTTCTGCTGTAATTCTTCTAAACAAATTTGGTAACTTAAATGCAATTAAAAAAATATCTGAAAAAACACCCGCACCTAGGAATGCTGCAATGAATATATCTCTTATAAAACCAGATATACGGCTAAGGAATGTTAATGTAGCAGATTCTGTAAAACCTCTTATAAAAAAAGATGTTTTATCTTTCATTCAAAACCTCATTATTCTATTTATTGGTTTACATAATCTATTTCTTTTAATTCCTCTAAAATGGAATTCTTAACTTTTTCAATAGTTGTATTATCATCCACCTTTGAACCAAATGCATTCTTTAAATAAAATATATCAACAACCCTGTCACCATAAGTAGAAACATTTGCTGTATTTATTTGAAGACCTAAACTTGTTATTATCTTTGTGATTTTATAAAGAACTCCAGGCGCATTTTTACATTTTATATCCAATATAGTATATTGATCACTTGTTTTATTATCAATAATGACCCTAATTGGTGCCTTTACAGCTCTAAAACGTGCCGGAATTTCTTTCCATTTTATATTTAAAGCTTTTTCTATATTAAAATTTCCTTCTAAACCTTTTGTAATAGTTTCTATTAATTTTTTTCTTAAATTAATATCAGGTATTGGCTTTCTTTCCTTGTTTTGTAAGAAAAAAGTATCTAAGGCGTATCCATCTGACCTTGTAATAATTTTAGCGCTAACAATATCATATCCAGATGAAGCAACCAAACCAGATATTTGTGAAAATAAACCATGATGATCTGGAGTGATGACTAAAAGCTCAGTTGCTTTTAATTTACTGTCATCAGATAAGTAAACCTCTAGCTTTTTTGAATAATTTTTCATTGAAGTAAATATTTCATAATGATTAATAACTGATGGTAAATTAAATGTTCCCCAATAGTTATCATAAAATTTACTACAATATGTTTTAATATCTAAATCATTCACTCCTTTGTTATTTAAATATCTTATTAAGAGTTCTTTAGATGATTTAAGAGGTTCTGTTATTTTGGAAATTTCTTGAGCGGGTTTAAGTAAATCATATGTTTTAATATAAAGTTCTTTTATTAAGGCACCTTTCCAATCATTCCAAACATCTGGGCCAACCCCTCTGATATCAGCAACTGTTAGAGCTAAAAGTGATTTTAACTTATCAATAGATCTGACTTGTTTTGCAAAATTCTTAATTACTTTTGGGTCACCTAATTCATATCTAAACGCAGTTTTACTCATTAATAGATGATGTAATACTAACCACTCAACCATTTTAGTTTCTTCTTTATTTAGCCCTAACCTAGGGCATATTTTAGAAGCAATTAATGATCCATTTTCAGAGTGGTCACCCTTTTTTCCTTTGGCAATATCATGTAACAACATCGCCACAAATAATGATTTGTAAGATTTAATTTCTAAAATTGCACTGCTTGTCAAAGGTGCAAAATCATTAAATTTGCCACTTCTTAAAGAATGAAGATTAGAAATTGTAAAAATTGTATGTTCATCAACGGTATACGAGTGATACATATCAAATTGCATTAACCCTACAATTTTTTGAAATTCAGGTATGAACTGTCCTAAAATATTCGCCTCATTCATTAATCTAAGAGTTCTTGTTGGGTCCTTATCACTTGTTAAAATATTCAAGAACATTTTGTTAGCTTCTACATTTTGTCTAACCTTTAAATTTATTAATTTTCTCAAACTTGTTATTTGTCTTAAAGTTTTAGGGTGAATGTCTATATTATTAATATGAGAAATATAAAAAAGTTTTATTATATTAATAGGATTTTCTGTCAGTATTTCTCTTTCATAAGAAAATAAACGACCTACTTCTAATCTAAAAGGAGTTATATTCTCTCTTTTTTTAAAGCTTAAGAAACTCATCCTTAAAGGTTTATTAAATTCTGTCTCTATAGCAGCACAAAATATTCTTGTTAAATTACCTACTGTTTTTGTCGCAAGAAAATATCTTTTCATGAACCTTTCTACATCTTTATGAGTAATTGTATTCTTGAAGTTCATACTTTTTGCGATTTCAAGCTGGGCGTCCATTGCAAGTCGATCATCTTCTCTATTTGCTCTATAATGTAAGTGACATCTTACAGATAATAAAAATCTCTGAGCTTCAGCAAATGGAACTGCTTCTTCTTTTGTTAAAGCACCTACATTAATTAATTTTGAAATAGTATCGACTTTATAAGCAAATTTTAATATCCAGATAAGTGTATGGAGATCTCTTAATCCTCCCTTACCATCTTTAACATTAGGTTCAACAACATACCTTGATTCTCCAAACCTTTTGTGTCGCGTTTCAGATTCTTTTAATTTTGCTTCTACAAAATCTAAAGTTTTAGTATTATTAATGAATGTTTTGAATTTATTATTTAGCAAGTCATAAATATCATTATTCCCTGCTACGAAACGTTTTTCTAAAAGACTGGTGGAGATTGTTAAATCTGACCTGCTTTTTTCAATACAATCGTCTATGGTTCTAGTTGAATGACCAACTGTATATCCCAAATCCCATAATATATATAAAATTAACTCAATCACATTTTCAATTTTTTTTGTATCATTTTTTCTTAATTTGTTTGGTAAGAGAAATAATATGTCTAAATCTGAGTGAGGGGATAATTCTCCTCTTCCATATCCTCCTACAGCTATTAAAGTAAATTGATAATGCTTATTACCTAGATTATGAAAATATGAGTTTTTAAATATAACTTTTAGTAAGCTATCAATTAAAATTACATTTAAACCCACATTAAGGGAGCCATCGGATGTTGCTAAAAATTTATTTTTAATCAGCTTTTTATTATTATCCATTTGAATTTTTAAAATTTTAAATAACTGATCCCTAAAAATTTTTGTGTCAACCTCATCAATATTTGTGTCATTAATCTCATATAACTCTTTTGTTTGATTTTTTACGTAGTTTATTGGTTCCATACTTTGAAACCATATTGCATTTTGATTAATTGCATCTTTAGGTGATATATCGGTATCGACTGATTTATGATCTTTATGTTTACCAAATAACGTAAATTTACTTTTAAAATTCATTTTATTTAATTTGCATTTCTCAATAATTTAAGTTTATAGAATATATCTAGTGATTGACGTGGAGTGATCTCGTCAACATTAATACTATCAAATTCCTTAAAAAAATCCTCATGTTCGTTAGATTCAGAAACAGCTGGATAATCTGTTCTCATATCCCGTTTTTCCCGATCTTTTTGTTTAAGATTAGATAGTAATTTTGTAGCTTTCTTTGTAACAGATAAAGGAATACCCGCTAATTTTGCAACATGAATACCATAAGACTTATCAGCTTCACCATCCAAAATTTTATGCATGAAGATTATTGTATCATTCCATTCTTTTATAGACATTTTATGACAAGACAAGTTGCCAAGGCTTTCCTTTAAACTTGTTAGTTCATGATAATGAGTAGCAAATAATGTTCTAGGTTTAATCTGTTCATGTAAATATTCTAACACTGACCAAGCAATTGCTAACCCATCAAAAGTAGAAGTGCCCCGTCCAATTTCATCTAGTATGACCAATGATTTGTCAGTAGCAGTATTGAGGATAAGTGATGTTTCTATCATTTCAATCATAAAAGTGGATTGTCCTTTTGCTAAATCATCTGATGCTCCTACTCTGGAAAAGATTTTGTCGAATACACCTATTTTTGCTTTTTCAGCTGGAACAAATAAACCTGCTTGTGCCATTATAACTATAAGTGCATTTTGCCTAAGATAAGTCGATTTTCCTGCCATATTAGGTCCAGTTATCAACCAAATCAGATCTTTTTTATTCAAAATACAATCGTTAAAAATAAAAGATTTTTCAGATAAACTCATTTGTTGTTCTAAAACAGGATGCCTACCCCCAATAATTTCTAAGCTTTTTTCCTCTACTATATTTGGGCAAGTATAATGTCTACACACTGATTGGTTAGCAACCATAATGGAAATATCTAATTCAGAAATTGAAAGCGCAATATTTAAGATTTCTTTACCTTTATCTATTATCTGAGATGCAAAATCATTAAAAATATTAACCTCAATTTTAAGAGCTTTTTCAAATGAATTTAATATTTGATTCTCAACATTATTTAGCTCAATTGTAGTAAATCTAGATGTCTGGGCTGTTGTTTGTCTATGGATAAATGTATCAACATTTCTTAATGATTCATCATGTAGTGCTCTTACTTCAATATGATATCCTAGCATTCTATTATGCTTAATTTTTAACGAGTTAACATTAGTTAATTCTGAATATTCTTTTTGAAGTTTTGTTATATGTTCTAATTCATTATTTCTAAAATTTCTAAGGAGATCTAGCTCCTTGTTGTATCCTTCTTTTATAAAGTTACCTTCTTTTGCAATAACCGGAACATTTGATTTTAAAGCTTTCGAAATTTTTAAAAATATACTGTAATCAATGTCTAAATTGTTGATTATACAGTTTAATAATGAAGGAGTTGGTTTAACTTGATTATGTGAGATCAAATTTTCATAGATTCCTTTTATAGTCAAAAGACCGCTAGACATCAAAAGCAAATCTCTTGGACCACCTCTTGACAATGATATTCTAGAAAGTGACCTTTCGATATCAGGTATCTTTTCAAAATCTATTTGATATTGTGATATATTTATATTATTTTCTAAGATCCAATTTGTTAAATCATACCTATCTTGAATTTGTTCGATTTTATAAAAAGGCTCGATTACTCTCTGTTTTAATAATCTTGCTCCACATGCAGTTTTTGTTTCATCCAAACAAGAAATTAAACTACCTTCACTACCCCCCGAGAGATTTTTAAAAATTTCAAGTGACTTTTGAGTAAAATAATCAATCTCTAAAAAATTATTCTGTGTTTCAGTTTGAATCATTGAAAGAATTGGAATTTTTCCACATTGTGTTAATTTCAAATATGAAAGCAATACTGACGCTGCCTTAATTTCTCCTTCACTGAAAGTGCCAACACCTTCTAATGAAACAATGGAATAATAAGAGAGTATTTGGTCTAAGCAGGATGGATAATGAAACAGAGTTGATGGTTGTTTTTTCAGAATTGAGTGCCATTCCTCTACAATTAAATTTAAATCAAAATCTTCAGAAATTAGTAATTCTGAAAAATTCATTCTTAATAGGAAATTAGCTAATAATTGTTTTCTATTGGATTTGTTATCTTCTAATATGTTTCTTGATTTGAAAGATCCTGTTGAAACATCTACCCATGCTACAGAGATTGAACAATTATTATCCGATAAAGCACCTAGAAAATTATTTGTTTTTTTTTCAAGAAGATTATCTTCTGTCAAAGTACCAGGCGAGATTATTCTTACTACCTCCCTTTTTAGCGGCCCTTTTTTTAACTTTATTTTAGCTTCTTCTGCTGTTTCAGTTTGCTCACATACAGCGACATTAAAACCTTTTTTGATTAACTTGGGCAAATAATTATCCGCTGAATGAAATGGAACACCACACATAGGAATATCTTTACCATTAGATTTGCCTCTTTTGGTCAAAGCTATATCTAATGCTTGAGAAGCAACAACCGCATCTTCAAAGAATAACTCATAAAAATCACCCATTCTATAAAAAAGTAAAGCGTCTTTATGTTGATTTTTTATATTTAAATACTGCTCCATCATTGGAGTATTTACATTATTCACAATAAAAAGTTTCCTTTTGAAAGAGCTTAAATCAGCTTTATTTATAATTAGATCATTAATGGATAAAATATAATTTATTAAGACCTTTTTAAAAAAGTAAGTTATAGTTAATAATGGATTATGTTAAGTTTTTGAGGGGAAAATGTCTACTAACAAAAAAGATGAAACTATAAAATCAAATTTAGAAAAAGAGGCTTTAGATTATCACAAAAAGGGTCGCCCTGGTAAATTAGAAATAACACCGACAACACCTTTAATTAGTTCCCATGATTTATCTTTAGCATACTCACCAGGTGTAGCAACACCATGTATTGAGATAGAAAAGACACCCGAAACAATTTATGACTATACTTCAAAAGGAAACATAGTTGCAGTTATTTCAAATGGAACAGCCGTTTTAGGTCTCGGTAATATTGGTGCTTCTGCATCAAAACCTGTAATGGAGGGAAAGGCTGTATTGTTTAAAAAATTTGCTGATGTTGATGGTATTGATTTAGAAATAGATACGGAAGATACAGAAAAATTTATTGACGCAGTCTCCTTACTTGAGCCGAGTTTTGGCGGTGTTAATCTAGAAGACATAAAAGCTCCTGACTGTTTTATAATTGAACAAAGATTAAGAGAAAATATGAAGATTCCAGTTTTTCATGATGATCAACATGGGACAGCAATTGTTACTGCTGCTGGAATAATAAATGCACTTCATTTAACTAATAGAAAAATAGAAGAAACAAAGTTTGTTTGTAATGGAGCAGGTGCAGCTTCTATAGCTTGTGTTGAACTTTTAAAAGGTATGGGAGCACAAAATAAAAACATTATTTTAGTAGACCGAGATGGGGTTATATACAAAGGTAGGCAAACTAATATGAATCAGTGGAAATCTGGACATACTGTAGACACAAAAGCTAGAACTTTAGAAGATGCTTTTAAAAATTCAGATGTTTTCTTAGGATTGTCTGTTCCAGGTTCTGTTACAAAAAAAATGGTGGAAAGTATGGCTGATAAACCAATTATATTTGCTATGGCAAATCCAACACCAGAGATTATGCCAGAAGAAGTAAGGAGTGTAAGGTCAGATGCTATAATAGCTACTGGAAGATCTGATTATCCTAATCAAGTAAATAACGTGCTCGGATTTCCCTATATCTTTAGAGGTGCTCTTGATGTAAGAGCAACCATGATTAATGATGAAATGAAGATTGCTGCAGCAAATGCTATTGCTGAATTAGCTAGAGAGGATGTTCCTGATGAGGTGAATGCTGCGTATCATGGAGTACAATTACATTATGGTAATGATTATATAATACCTGCACCTTTTGATCCAAGACTTATTTCGTCTGTCTCATCTGCAGTAGCAAAAGCCGCAATGGATACTGGCGTTGCAAAAAAACCCATTAAAAATTTAGAAGCATATAGAAGAGAATTAGAAGGTAGGACTAACCCTATAGCCTCTATACTTGAACCAATAAAATCAAGAATAAAAGGTAAAAAACAAAAAGTAGTTTTTGCTGAGGGTGAAGAAGAAAAAACTATACGAGCAGCGTTATCATTTTATAATTCAGGCTTTGGAATTCCAATCTTAATTGGAAGAGAAAATAGAGTTAGAGAAACTATGGAACAAGTTAACTTGGAAGGTCTAAATGAATTAATAATTCATAATGCCAGTTTAAGTAAAAACAATCAAAAATATACAGATAGTCTATATAAACGACTTCATCGATACGGACATTTAAGAAGAGATTGTCAAAGATTAATTAACCAAGATAGAAATGTTTTTGCTGCATCTATGGTATCTGCTGGAGATGCAGATGCTATGATAACTGGAGTAACAAGACCTTTTGGAAGATGCTTTGATGACATCACAAAAGTTATTTCAACAAAAAATGATGAAAGTTTTTTATCAATGTCTATGATGGTTTCTAAAGAGCGAACTGTTTTTATTGGTGACGTTAATATACATGACATGCCAAATGCGGAACAATTAGCTAATATTGCCTCAGGTATAGCCAATACTGTAAAAAGTTTAGGTTATACTCCTCGTGTAGCCTTATTGTCATTTTCTAATTTTGGAAGCTTAACCAGACCTAGCTCAAAAAACTTAAAAGAAGCAGTAAATATATTGAATAATAGGAATGTTGATTTCGAGTTTGACGGAGAAATGACACCTGAGGTAGCGTTAGATTATAATCAAATTAAAGAAAACTATCCATTTTGTAGACTTTCTGGTCCCGCCAATGTTTTAATTATGCCAAGTCTTTTATCTGCTAATATTTCTTTTAAGTTATTACAAAAACTCGGTGGAGGTTCAATTTTAGGTCCTCTTATGATAGGTGGAGAAAAGCCATTTCAAATTGTACAAATGGGCTCTTCTGTATCAGACATTGTTAATTCTGCATCTATTGCAACTTATAATTCATTATATTCTAATTAAGAAATGTTTTGAGTGGAACTTTGGGTCTTGCGCCTATATTTTTAATTATGTCTGCAGCTACTTTACTTCCTAATTTTCCACAATCTTCAATTGAGTATTTATTAGTTAAACCAAACAGAAACCCCGAAGCAAATATATCACCTGCACCAGTTGTATCCACTATATTATTTACTGTAATGGGAGCCACTAAATTTTCAATCTGATTTTGAAAAACGATGGAACCTTTAGATCCCAAAGTAATTGCTCCAACCTCTACATTTTCTTTAATTTTTTTTAAACTTTCTTGCAAATTCGATTGATATAAACTTTGTATCTCTGCCTCATTAGCAAAAATAATATCAACAAATTCACTAATTAGATCTGAAAATTCTTCTCTATGTCTATCAACACAAAATGAATCTGACAAACTTAAGGCTACCTTACAATTATGGACTTTAGCTAATTTACAACAATAATAAATGGCTTTTTTGGCATCAGTTTGATCAAATAAATAGCCTTCTATGTAAATTATTTTGCTATTAATAATTAAATCTTTGTTAATACAATCTATATTAAATTGAACACTTGCTCCTAAATATGTATTCATACTTCTTTCTGCATCAGGAGTAACTAAAACAATACTCTTTGAGGTTTTTTCCAATGTCTGAGTAATTTTATTTTCAAAAAACACACCTGAATTATTAAGGTCGTTTGAAAATAAAATTCCAAAATCGTCGTTACCTATTTGTCCAATGAAAGAACAGTTTCCTCCAAATGAACTGAAACCTACTGCAGTATTTGCTGCACTACCACCAGAGATAATGATTGGATTTTTTAAATAATCTAAAATTAAATTAGATGACTTTTCATCTATAAGTTGCATAGATCCCTTTGGGATTTTTAGTTCTTCTAAATTTTCATCTGAAAATTTAGAAATGATATCTACAATAGCATTCCCTATAAAACAAACTTGATAATTTGACATTATCATATTTCCTAAAAATTAATTTTTAATTAGACTTAATAGTTAACAATATTTATGAATATCATTTATGAAATCAAATCTAAACAAAATTATTTTAAACTTTGCCTTAATTTTATTTCTTAGCTCATGCCATACCTTCGAACATCAAAACATTTTTCTTGATGCTAAAAAAAAAGATACGCGACAGAATAAAGAAATAAATAGTTTAGAAGAAAAAAGTACAAAAACTAAAATTATTGATATTGATAAACGTAAACCCTCAAATGAAATTGAAATGGCACCAATAAGCTTGCCTAAACAAAAACAAAGAGTTAAAACTATTGCTCTTAGTAAGAAAATAAATATTCCTAAAACTAAAAAATTTGAACTTGATGTAATTAAAAATTGGTCTGAAAAAAAATTAATCCAAAAGATGGGACAAAGTGATTTTATCAAAGAAGAAGGTAAATTAAAAAGTTATCAATATTATTTTTCAAGCTGTTTTTTAGATATTTTCTTTTTAAAAAGAAAGAATGGTTATTATGTAAATCATATACAAACACGATCTACAAGACTTTATGGGAAGGTTAAACCTGAAAAATGTCTAAAGGAAATAAGTAACAAAATAAATCAATATCAGTGATTCCTAACCACCGTTTGTTAGAACATCTGATAAACTATATAAACCAGGGTCTGCTGTTGCAACCCAATGAGACGCTCTCAAAGCTCCTGAAGCAAAAATTGACCTGTCATTAGCCTTATGAACTAATTCTATTCGTTCTCCAGAACTGGAAAAAATTACTGAATGCTCTCCTACAACATCCCCTCCTCTTAAAACTGCAAAACCTATTTCGGATTCTTTTCTTTTTCCAACTATACCGTCTCTTGAGACTGACTTTACACTTGATAAATCTTGACCTCGTGCTTCTGCAGCTGATTTTCCAAGTAACAATGCTGTACCCGATGGAGCGTCTATTTTATGTTTATGGTGAATCTCTAGTATTTCAATATCCCATTCAGCGCCTAACATTTGTGTTGAATTTGAAACTAAACTAGATAAAAGTGTCACCCCTATAGAGAAATTTGCAGAATAGACTATAGGAATTTTTTTAGATAAGTTAAGTAATTCTTGTTCTTGAATTTTATTCAATCCAGTAGTTCCTATTACTATAGGCAAATTGTTTTCATAACATTTTCTTGCGTGAAACATGGTTGCCTCTGGAACGGTAAAGTCAATGAGTACATCTGAATTTTTAAATAAAGAAGAAGTATCAGTATTTAATTCTTTAGAAATCTTGGCCTTACCAACTAATATTCCAATATCAATGCCAACCTCATCTTCATTCGGTAAACAAGTGGAACTAGATAAATTAAATTTTTCATTTTCTATAATTAAACCAAGTAACGTTTTACCCATGCGACCATTTCCACCTGGAATAGAAACAGAAATTTTTTTCATATTTAGCTCTTTTTTACGATTACATAATTTATGTTATACAATAATAACAATTATTGTATTAGTTTTTTAAATCTACTGGTCTTGGGGCTGATTTTGTCAACACCTAAATCTTTGATCTGTTTAAATAAATCTTCTTGTTTTCTTGAAATACCAACTGGCGTTTCCACATTTATTTGAACATACTGATCACCTCTAGCTCCACCTCGCAGTCCAGGCATACCTTTACCTTTCATTCGTAAACGAGTACCACTTTGTGTTCCAGAACTTAAATTCATTTTGGCTTTTGAACCATCGATACAAGGAACTTGTATTGAGTTTCCTAAAACAGCGTCGATAAATGAAACAGGAACCTCAATAAATGTATCCTTGCCATCTCTTTGAAATATAGAGTGGTCTTTAATATCAATGAAAATATATAAATCTCCGGGTGATGAGCCTCTTGCACCAGCTTCTCCCTCACCTGAAAGGCGAATGCGGGTCCCATTATCTACACCTGCAGGCACATTTACAGAAAGTTTCTTATTTTTATTAACTCGTCCCTGACCTTTACAAACCCTACAAGGGTCTCCAATAATTTCGCCCGCACCAGAACACGCAGCACACGTTCTTTCAATTGTAAAGAAACCTTGTTGGGCTCTTACTTTTCCATAACCACCACATTGGCTACATTGTTTTGGTTGAGATCCTTTACTAGCTCCTGAGCCATTACAAGATTCACACTTTGTTGGTACTGTCAAAGAAATTTCAACTTGATCACCAGAGTAAGCTTGTTCTAGTGAAACCGACAAGTCATATCTTAAGTCTGATCCTGTGGATGCTGATCTTCTTTCAGAACCACCTCCCATACCAAACATATCTTCAAATATATCAGAAAATCCACCACTCCCAAATCCTGAAAACCCTCCAGAAGCTCCTCCACTAGAACCTTGAGAAAAAGCAGCATGACCATACTGATCATAAGCTGCTTTTTTTTGTGGATCTTTAAGTATTTCGTAAGATTCAGAAATTTCTTTGAACTTTTCTTCGGCTTTTTTATCACCAGGATTTCTATCAGGATGATATTTCATAGCTAGTTTACGATACGAAGACTTAATTTCACTGTCAGATGCTGATTTAGATAAGCCTAGTATATCGTAATAATCACGTGCCATTTTTATACCTTAAGTATATCTGAATGTTTATGAAGCGTCTTTCTTTTCTTCGTTATCCTTTACCTCTTCAAAGTCAGCATCCACAACATCTTCTTTGTTCTCATTTGACGTATCAGTTTCTTCGGAGTTTTCTTGATTATTTTCTTGATTTGCCTTATAAGCTGCTTCTCCCATCTTCATCATTACTGCAGATAAAGCCGACGTTTTATCTTTTATAGTTGAAATATCTTCGCCTTCGAGCGATGTTTTAACCTCTCCAATTGCATTTTCAACTTCACTTTTAGCACTAGGATCAGCTTTATCACCTAAATCAGTTAGAGACTTTTCAGCACCATGTATCATTGATTCAGCTTGATTTCGAACATCAATAGATTCTCTTTTTTCTTTATCTGCTTCGGCGTTGTCCTCAGCTTCTTTAACCATTCTTTCAATCTCGTTATCATCAAGACCACCAGAAGCTTGGATAGTTATGTTATGAGCTTTACCAGTAGCTTTATCTTGAGCACTAACATTGACTATTCCATTCGCATCAATGTCAAAAGTCACTTCTATTTGAGGAACACCCCTAGGTGCTGATGCAATACCTTCAAGATTAAATTCTCCTAGCGATTTATTGTCTGATGCCATTTCCCTTTCACCTTGAGATACACGAATCGTAACAGCAGATTGATTATCTTCAGCAGTTGAAAATATTTGGGATTTTTTTGAAGGTATAGTTGTGTTTCGATCAATTAATCTAGTGAATACCCCACCTAATGTTTCAATACCTAGTGATAAAGGTGTAACGTCAAGTAAAAGGACGTCCTTAACATCTCCCATTAAAACGCCACCCTGAATTGCTGCACCAGAAGCTACAACCTCATCAGGGTTAACACCTCTGTGTGGCTCTGTTTTAAAAAAAGAAGTAACAGCTTCAATAATTTTTGGCATTCTGGTCATACCGCCTACCAAGATTACTTCATCAATATCACTGGCACTTACACCAGCATCTTTAAGGGCCGCTTTACAAGGATCAATACTTTTTGTAATCAAATCATCAACAAGACTTTCATATTGAGATCTCGTTAATTTGACATTTAAATGTTTAGGACCACTTGCGTCTGCAGTAACAAAAGGCAAATTAACATCGGTTTGAGCTGCACTTGAAAGTTCTATTTTAGCTTTTTCTGCAGCCTCTTTCATTCTTTGAAGAGCTAATTTGTCTGATCTTAAATCAATGCCGTTGTCTTTTTTAAATTGTTCAGCAATATAATCTATAATACGTTGGTCAAAATCCTCACCACCTAAGAATGTGTCTCCATTGGTGGATTTAACCTCAAAAACTCCGTCTCCTACTTCGAGAATGGAAACATCAAATGTACCTCCACCAAGATCGTATACAGCTATGGTTCCACTTTCTTTCTTATCAAGACCATACGCTAATGCCGCAGCTGTTGGCTCATTAATAATCCTTAAAACTTCTAAACCTGCTATTTTTCCAGCGTCCTTAGTAGCTTGTCTTTGAGCGTCATTGAAGTAAGCTGGGACAGTAATAACTGCCTTATCAACTGTTTCACCCAAAAATGCTTCTGCATCTTCTTTAAGTTTTCTTAAGATAAAGCTAGAAACTTCTGAAGGTGCATAATCTTGACCATTAGCCTGGACCCAGGCATCTCCGTTTTTTGCAGAAATGATTTTATAAGGAACTAATTCAGAAAATTTCTTTGAATATTTATCATCATGCCTCCTTCCAATTAATCTTTTAATTGCAAAGAGGGTGTTTTCAGGATTAGTAACAGCTTGTCTTTTAGCTGGCTGGCCAACTAATCTTTCGTCATCTGTAATACCAACCATAGAAGGGGTTGTTCTTGCACCCTCACTATTTTCAATGATTTTTGGTGATTTTCCATCCATAACAGATACACATGAATTGGTAGTACCCAAATCAATACCGATAACTTTAGCCATTTAAAAACTCCCTAAATTTGAATTATCAACAAACTTTATATGGGTTAAGTTGTTGTATTTACAAGATTATGAAAAATTAAATTATCATTATTCGATTTCATCAGTTTTTTTATCTTTAACTTCTATGTCTTCAATTTTTTTTGAAATACCTACCATTGCAGGTCTAACTAGTCTGTCATGTAGTAAATACCCTTTTTGAGAGACTTCAACAACAGTACCAGGTTCACTATCTTTTGTAGGTACCTCGAACATAGCCTGGTGAAAGTTATAATCAAACTTTTCACCAAGTGGACAAATTTGTTTTAAATTATGCTTTTCAAAAGTAGTAACTATTTCTTTCTCAACAATATCTAAACCTATGATTAAATTCTTTACAGGTTCCGGTAATTGAGACTTATCGTCAGGTACAGATTCTAAAGCTCTTTGCAAATTGTCAACAGAAGAAACTAAATCTCTCACAAAAGTAATATGACTATATTTTTTTGCATGCTCAACTTCTTTGATAGTACGCTTTCTTAGGTTTTCACTGTCTGCCAATGTTCTCATTAACTGATCTTTCAAATCTTTTATTTGATTTTCAAGGTCTGTATTATCATTACCATCATCGGATTCATTTAATGTTTTAACATTGACATCATCAGAGTCTTCATCTGAAATCATTTCAGCTTCAACTACCTTTTCATCTTCATTATTAGCTTCATTATCTATTTTAGATTTATCTTTTTTTTCAGACAATTTTCACTCCAGAGATAATTGTTGTGATGATGCAAATAATGAGTTTATATAAAATTTGCAAGAGGTAAAAATTTTATAATAATTGTAAATACAACTTTAGTGTGTTTTAAGTTATTTCTAAATTACAATAAACTTAATAAACAGGGAATATTTATGTTAAATAGACCTTCAAACAGACAATATAACGAAATGAGAGAAATATCATTAGTATCTCAAGTCTCTCCTTATGCTGAGGGTTCGTGCATGGCTAAATTTGGTAATACTCACGTTTTTTGTACGGCTTCGGTCGATACTAAATTACCCCCATGGTTAAAAAACTCAGGTAAAGGTTGGATTACAGCCGAATATGGTATGCTACCAAGATCTACGCATTCAAGGATGGATAGAGAGGTTGTTAAAGGAAAGCCATCTGGTCGTACGCAAGAAATACAAAGACTAATCGGAAGATCACTTAGATCAATTGTAGATTTGAAAAAATTAGGCGAAAATCAAATTAAAATAGATTGTGACGTAATTCAAGCAGATGGAGGAACTAGAACAGCGTCTATTACTGGAGCTTGGGTTGCGCTTTATAATGCAGTTAATTTTTTACTTAAAACTGGAAAAATTTCAGAAAATCCTATTTTAGATCAAGTAAGTGCAATTTCATGTGGTATTTGGAAAAATAAAGAGATAATTGATCTTGATTATAGAGAGGACTCATCTGCTGAAACAGACGGAAATTTTGTTATGACTGAGAATAATGGTATTGTTGAAATTCAAACTACTGCTGAAGAAAAACCTTTCAATAAAGAACAATTCCTTAATTTATTAGAATTGGCTGAACATGGCACAAAGTATATTTTTAAAATTCAAAGACGTGCTCTTAATTTGGAATAATTTTAATGAATAAACGAATTTTTAAAGATAAAAAATTAGTTATTGCTAGTC
Organism: SAR116 cluster bacterium AG-337-N21; assembly: GCA_003282145.1. Taxonomy (GTDB): domain Bacteria; phylum Pseudomonadota; class Alphaproteobacteria; order Puniceispirillales; family Marisalimonadaceae; genus Marisalimonas. The sequence goes on along the minus strand of QBZZ01000005.1, from coordinate 56,465 downwards.
ATAATAAAGGTAAAATCATTGAAATTAAAGATTTATTAAAACCATTGAATATAGAAATCCTATCTGCTTATGATTTTAATATTGAGGAACCAGAAGAAAATGGTGCAACATTTGAACAAAATGCCCTAATTAAATCTTCTTTAGTAACTCAAAAAACAGGATTGCCAAGCATATCAGATGATAGCGGAATATGTTTTTCTGATCTTAATAATGAACCTGGTATTTACTCTGCAAGATGGGCTGGTTTAAACAAGGACTTTTATTCAGCAATGTCTAAAATTAATACTGCCATTAAAGATGTAAAAAAACCTAGCTATGATTGTTATTTCGTTTGTTCTTTATCAATTTCTTGGCCTGATAAATTCAATGTTACAGTTTCTGGAAAAGTACACGGAAAATTTTCATGGCCTCCTAAAGGAGATAGAGGATTCGGTTATGATCCTATTTTTAGACCGTTGGGGTATAACATGTCTTTTGCTGAAATGGATCCAGACTTTAAACATAAAATAAGTCATAGATCTATTGCTTTTAATAAATTAATAAATTTATGTTTTCCTAATTTAAAGCGTTGATTACGAATGAAAATAAACTACTGAGCCTATATATTCACTGGCCTTATTGTGAGTCAAAATGTCCTTATTGTGATTTTAATTCTCATGTAAACGAAATCTATGATCCTAAACAATGGATTAAATCTTATACAAATCAATTACTAGATATGAAGGAACAACTTTTAAATCACAATGTGAGTTTTAAAAATCTAAATACTATTTTTTTTGGAGGGGGAACACCTTCACTAATGCCTTTAGAAATAATAGATAGTATTTTAGGAACTGCTTCAAATTTATTTGGATTTAAAGAAAATTTAGAAATTTCACTTGAAGCTAATCCAAGCTCCTACGAAAAAGAAAAATTCAACGATTTACAAAAATTAGGGATTAATAGGATATCTATTGGAGTTCAGTCATTAAATGATGAAAATTTAAAATTTCTAGGACGACGCCACAATAGTTTAGATGCACAATTGGCTGTAGAACATGCTTTAAAAACATTTAATAATGTATCTGTAGATTTAATATACGCCTTTTATGGTCAAAAACTTTTGCGTTGGACAAATGAATTAGAAATTTTTCTTAAACATAATGATTTACAACATTTGTCACTCTATCAACTTACTATTGAAGAGGGTACGAGATTTTATACAGACTATAAAAAAGGTTTGTTAAATGTTATTAATAATGATTACGCAGCTGATTTTTATAAAAAATCTAATGAGATATTGAAAGGTCACAATTTTTTAAAATATGAAGTTTCAAATTATGCAAAAAAAGGCTTTGATTGCAAACACAATAAAAACTATTGGAAATCAGAAAACTGGATAGGTGTAGGTCCAGGAGCATATGGAAGATTATGGTCTTCAAAGCAAAATATTAAACGTGTCGAATATCAAAATTATAAGAATCCAAAAACTTGGTTATCTAAAAATATTAATAGATCAGAATTTGAGAATATTAATTTTTTTAGTGATAAAACTTCGGATATAGATACGTTAACAATGGGGCTTAGATTAAATGAAGGAATAGAAAGTTTCAAGTTGTTTGATAAATCTATAATGGAAAGTAATGCTTTTAGAGAATTACAAAATAAAAAAATACTAAAAGTTAAAAATGGTATGTTAAAAGTAGAAGAAAATTATATGATTAAATTAGATAGTATAATTGATTTTTTAATTAATTCTTAAAGTTACTACATTTTTTAATATTAGTTAATTTTCCTAAACTTTCTATTTGCATGACATTTATAGGTTTTTTTACATAGCCACCAGATTTCAAAGTTAGACCTGTAATTGGGCCTGAAATGTTATTAAAAAAACTTGAACCATCTTTTTGTTTATTAACATAATTTATACCAATACTACCCGAGTCAAAGCCTGAATTTGAAAAATAATTAACGTCATCTCCCCAAATTTTTTGCCAATACAATCTAAAATTTTTTTCGTTTTTGCTTATAATAGCAGGAAACCAAGCCTTTTCTAGTGAAGGTTCGTTTTTTATTTCTTTAGTATTAAATTTTTCAGTACCTAGAATTTTTACATACTTTGAATCCACATTGAAGAATGCCAACAGTGGAGCAATTTCTAATATAAATTCTTTACTGCCACCAATAAGAATTGAGTCAAACCTAGTGTGTAAAGTTTGATTTTCATTAAATTTTAAGAAACTTTTTAAGATTGAAAATAATTTTGATTTATTGTTTATTTGATTATTGTTAAGTAAAATTTTGTCATATTTGTTATTTTTATTAGTACTAATTAGATCTATGGATGCATTTGTTAAAATTCTACCATATAAATTATCAGGAGCAACTAATCCAAAATTTTTATATCCATAACTAAGAGCACACGAAATAACACTTTCCACTTGTTCTTCCGGCGAAAATCCCAAGGACCAAATGTTATTTTCTCTTAATGATATATCATTTGAAAATGTTAGTATTGGTATAAATTTAGATTTAGCTATAAGCTTAATATCTAACAAAACCTCTCTCCTAAATGGCCCTATAATAAGACTAGGTTTTATGTTATACAAAAGTTTACTTATAGTTATTTTATCAATGTTTTTGCCCGTATCAAAATAAATAATTTTGATTTTATTATTAGCAGAATTTAAAATACTAAGATCCAAAGCTTTTCTGGTTTTAACACCATAATTTGAATAAGGACCCGTTAGAGGAAGAAAAGCTAGGATATTCCTGTAAAGGTTGACATCTTTTTTTTTATCAAAATATCTATTATCTAATGAAATTTCGCCATTATTATTCAAATTCAAATTATTATTACTTGTACTTAAGTTTTGTTCTAACATTTTAAAAACTGCAGATAAGGCTTTTTTTCTTTTTCTTTTTTCTGTAAATTTAGGCTTTTCTCTTCCTTGAAGCATTCTTTCATTCTTAAATTCAAAAATAACATTATTATCTTTTTGTTTTATTTTATTTTCTTTTTTATTTAAATCAATTTTGCTTTTAGATACTTTCTTTATGGAAAATTTTTTGTTGTCTAAAACTGATTGGTCCTTTTTGGGAATTACCGTTGAAATTTTATTTTCTAATATTAATTTCTCTGTATTTTGGCATCCACTAATCATTAATAATATACAAAAATATATAATAGGATTATATTTTGAATTAAAAATAAACATTAATACACACTTAATATTTCGTTATCATAATTAGGGTAATCTATTGAAAAAGTTAAGTAAAGAACAACTAAAACATCCAAATGACAGCGAAATTGAAGATGTTAAAGGGTGTTTATATATTATAGCTACCCCAATTGGAAATTTGAGTGATGTTAGCCTCAGAGCTATTCAACTTTTTAATTTTGTAGATATCTTATTATGTGAAGATACTAGAAAAACTAAAAAACTATTATCTTATCTCAACTTAAGTCATAAAAATATGATTTCTTATAATGATAATAATGCTCCCCAAAAAAGACCCTATATCTTAAAACAGCTTCTTTTAAAAAAAAATATAGGATTAGTTAGCGATGCTGGAACGCCATTAATTTCTGACCCCGGTTATAAACTTGTTCAAGAGTGCTATATGAATAAAGTCAAAGTAACACACGCACCTGGTCCTTCGTCTGTAATAAACGGATTAATATTGTCTGGACTTCCTACAAATCAATTTTATTTTGGAGGTTTTGTTTCAGCAAAAAGAAATGCTAAAATAAAACAGTTTACCCTAACTAAATCATATCCGATGACAGGTATATGGTTTGATACTTGTTTAAGGTTAATTGATACTCTTAAGATAATGCTTAAGATCTATGGAAACAGAAAAATTTCTATAACAAGGGAGCTTACTAAAACTTATGAAGAAATTATTACTAGTGATTTAGAAAATATGGAAAGTTTGATTTTTGAGAGACAATTAGGAAATAAACCTTTAAAAGGAGAAATTGTAATTATAATTAGTGGTCATACTAAAAGTAAAAATATTAGCATTGAAACTTTAAGGGTTAACATTAAAAAGAAGCTTCAAAAATTTTCTCTTCGTGATACTGTGAATTTAACTATTGATGAGACTAATTTTTCAAAAAAATTAATCTACGATGAAGCTATAAAAATTAAAAAATTTGTGGCCGAAAAATAAGAACATGAAATTAATTTATATTTATCTAAATTTAGTCAATTAGGCAAAGGTATAAAAAATGAAAAATTTATTGTTTATTTCAATTATTACTCTTTTATTGAATTCATGTACACCATTAGCAACAATTGGCATGGTGTCTTTAGGGGCCGCCTCAAAAGAAAAGGGAATAGGTACCACATTAAATGACAATATTATTAAAACAAAAATATCAAATTTAATATTTAAATTAGATAAAGATTTAATAAAAAACACCAAAATATTTGTTAATAATGGTTCGGTTTTGTTAACAGGAAAAGTAAAAAACCCAAGTGAAAAAGTTGAATTAACTAAAATATCTTGGGCTATCCGAGGTGTTAATGAGGTAAACAATGAACTTCAGATAACAGACACTTCTTCCATAAAAAATGTAGCAAGAGACATAGCCTCTATGGGAGAAATAAGAGCTCGAATAATGTCAGATAAAGATATTAACAGTATAAATTTTTCAATAGATGTTGTGAATGATAAAGCTTATATCAGTGGAGTTGCAAGCAATAAAGAAGAGATGCTTCTTGTAAAAGACCATGCATCAAGTTCGCGATTTGTAAAGGAAGTATATAATTATATAATTTTATTTGATGATAAAAGATGAAAAGAAATTTAAAAATTGCTTTTCTAATGGATCCATTTGAAAAGCTTGATCTTAAAGGTGACACTACTTTTGCTTTAGCTCTTGAGGCTCAGGCTAGAAAACATGAAATAAGTTTTTTTTTACCAGATGATCTTTTTTTAAAATCTGGGCAAGTTTTTGCCAATATTTGTAAAATAGAGTTATCATTACAGGATGAAACTCATAATTATAGATATTATGATAAAATAACGTCATCTTTGAATCATTATGATGTAGTATTAATGAGGCAAGATCCACCTTTCAACATGTCTTATATTACTGCCACACACATTTTAGAAAAGCTTTCAAGTTCTGTATTAGTTGTTAATAATCCATATGAAGTTAGGAATGCACCAGAGAAAATATTTGTTACAAATTTCTCACATTTAATGCCGAAAACTTTAATAAGCAGAAATCCAAAAATCATTAAAAGTTTTAGAGACGAATACAAGGATATAATAATTAAACCACTATATGGTAATGGTGGACAAGGTGTTTTTCATGTTTTACCAAAAGATGAAAACTTTAATTCAATTTTAGAAATGTTTTTCACCCAAAATAATGAACCTCTAATGATACAACAATATTTAAGTGATGTTAGAAATGGTGATAAACGAATTATTTTAGTTAATGGTGAAGTTGTGGGAGCTATTAATAGAATTCCTAGAAAAGGAGAAAGTAGATCAAATATGCATGTTGGTGGAAAACCAGAAAAAACAACTTTAACAAAGAGAGACAAATTTATTTGTGATGAGATTTCACAATCTTTAAAAGATAAAGATTTGTATTTTGTAGGAATAGATATTATTGGTGATTATATAACTGAAATTAATGTTACTTCGCCAACAGGTATAAGAGAAATAAGATCTTATGACTCAGTTGCAATCGAAGAAATTTTTTGGGATTTTATAGAAAATAAACTAAGTTTTTAGTTCATCATTCTACCCAAATTCTTTCCACCCAACACATGCACATGAAAATGAGGTACATCTTGATTACCATCATCTCCAGAATTCGAAATAATCCTAAATCCTTTTTTGGAAATTTTATTCAACTTTATTACATCATTTACTAATTTCCAAAGAAATTCCATTTCTTTGGTTGAAGCATTGTCCATAAAATCATGAAAATTTAAGTAAGCTTTTTTAGGGATAATTAAAATGTGAATAGGTGATTGGGGATTAATATCGGAAAAAGCAAGAGCGTGATCATTTTCTAGTATTTTGTGACATGGAATCTCAGACCTTAATATTTTTGCAAAAATATTGTGTTTATCGTAATTTTTATTCATTATTTAACTCCTGCTGTTTTTTTCTTCAAACCCAGATTTTAACTGTCTATTAGATAATTCCTCCCACACTTCTCTAGGGTCTATTCCAGCTGAAACCCAAATAACAAGTAAGTGATAAATAAGGTCAGCTGATTCCTTAATAAGTCCATCTTTGTTTTTTTTTATAAAATCTATTATTAGTTCAGCGGCTTCCTCACCTATTTTTTTTCCTAATAATTCAGGATTTTTTATTAAGTGTGCCGTATAAGACTTATTTTTACTTATATTTTTTCTTTTCTTTAAGCTATCAAACATTTCTATAATAAATTGATCATTCATTTTAATTTCCACAATCTCTTACAAGAATTCCATTTTTTAACATTTCTTTTTTTACTGATAATATTGAATGAATCCCAAAATGAAAAATTGATGCGGCTAAAACTGCTGAAGCACCAGATTTTAGCACCACATCTACCATATCTTTAGGGTTGCCTGCTCCACCTGAAGCTATCACAGGGACAGGAACATTTTCGGATACTAGCTTTGTAAGATGAAGATTATAGCCAGTTTTCATTCCATCGGTAGTCATTGATGTTAACAAAATTTCACCTGCACCATTTTTAACTCCTTTTACTGCCCAATTCAAAACATCTATATTTGTTTTTTTTCTTCCTCCATGTGTTGTAACTTCATATCCGCTAGGCATAGTTTTATTCTCAATAGCGTCAATTGCCAATACAACACATTGGTTTCCAAATTTATCTGATGAATCCATAATTATTTTTGGATTAGATACAGCTGAGGAGTTCACTGAAACTTTGTCTGCTCCACATTTTAACAATTCACGAAAATCATTCAAGTTATTAACTCCTCCACCTACAGTAAGAGGAACAAAACATGTCTCAGCTGTTTTAGAAATTACATCAAACATTGTTTTTCTATTTTCATAAGTGGCGGAGATATCCAAAAAGCAAATTTCATCAGCACCTGTTTTACTATAAAAATTGGCCTGTTCTACTGGATCACCTGCATCTTTTAAGTTTACAAAATTAATACCTTTGACTGTTCTTCCATTGTGAACATCAAGGCACGCAATAACTCTTGTTGATAACATTAAATTTTTGCCTTATTAATTTCATTTATAGCCTCTAGAAAAGTAAACTTTTTATCGTATAATGCCCTTCCAATTATAACACCTTCGATACCATTTGAAAATTCATCACTTAGTCTCACAATATCATTTAATGATGAAACACCGCCAGAAGCTATAACTGGATGTGAAATAGATTTAGCAAATTTTAAAGTCTCCTTAAGGCTAATGCCCTTCAAGCTTCCATCCCTTGATATGTCCGTATATATAACAGAGCTAATTATGGAAGGATTGAATTTTTTAATTAAATCATAGGCACTGATATTAGATTGCTTTTTCCAACCATGTGAAGCAATCATACCGTCTCTAACATCTGCACCAATTACAATTTTTTTATAATATTCATTTTCTAATTCTTTAACAAAATCTGGATTTTCTAAAGCTAAGGTTCCTAATATCAATCTTTCAACTGAGTTTTGTAACCAGAAATCAATATTCTCAAGATTTCTAATTCCACCACCCAATTGGATGTTTACTCTATTTTGAAAGGTCTTAGAAAGTTTTTGTATTATAGTTTTATTAACACTCTTTCCCTCAATTGCTCCATCAAGATCTACAATATGTAACCATTTTGCACCTTGATCTATAAACCACATGGCTTGATCTATTGGGTTATTATTATAAACTGTTTCTTTTTTCATATCTCCAAACAAAAGCCTCACACACTTTCCATCTTTAATGTCTATAGCTGGATATAAAATAAATTGATCTTTTTTCATTTCATAATTCTTTATAATAATAATAACCAGCTATATATTTACCATCTATAAAAACTGATTTTGGATTAACCCCAGACTTTGTAAAGCCTGCTTGTTCATATAATTGTATAGCCCTAGACTGCGTTTCCCTAACTTCAAGATTCATAACTTTAAATCCGTCTTGTTTTGCTTTTAATTCAGCTTTTTGAAACACAGCTTTAGCTAGACCAAAACCTCTTGCCCAAGACGCAAAGAAAAAGGTACTTAAAGTACACGAATGCGACTGTGCCTCATTATTTTTAGCTGGTTTTATTAATTGAACTGAACCAGCTATAACATTATCAAGCTTTCCTACAATAAGAATTCTCTCAGGTATCAACAAAACTCCTTTCCAATAATTTTGGAGTGTCTTAATTGATGGTGGTGATATCCAACCAAATCCACCTCCGGCAATAATAGCTTCTTCTGTTGCGTCGCAAAGTTCTTGTAAATCAACTTTATCTAAATTTTTACAAATTTCAGCTTTTACATTATATCTGTTTGTAGCTTTTTCCATTGCTTTTCTTTCACCTAAGGCCTCCATTTGAGCCAATTAGAAATTAATTTCTGACCTGATAAACTACTTTTTTCAGGATGGAATTGAACTCCTAAATAATTTTCATTTCCAACAATTGCAGGAATTTGATGACAATAATTGGTACTGGCTATTACTTGATTTATTTGATTGCCTTCCAAATAATATGAGTGAACAAAATAATATTGATCTTTTTCATTTATCTTTTTAAGTATTGGATGATTAATATGTTCTAAGCGTAAACTATTCCATCCCATGTGTGGAACTTTAAAATTCCTTCCCAGGTAATCTAAACCTACTGTTTTTATTTTATTAAAGTTACCACTCAACCAGCCGAAACCTGAAGTTCTTATTTTTTCTAAACTAAAATCAAACATCAACTGCATTCCAACACAAATACCAAGAAATTTTTTCTTTTTAAAAAGAACTTGTTCAGATAAGACATCAATTAGACCTTCTATACTCTGTAATCCTTTTCTACAATCAGGAAATGAGCCGACGCCAGGCAAAACCAACAAATCCGCATTAGCTATAATATGTATGTCACTTGTAACTCTAATATTACATTTTAAGTTATTGTCAGTAATTGCATTACTAAAAGCGTTTTCAACAGACCTAAGATTTCCAGAGCCATAATCTATTATTGTTAAATTCATATTAACTATTTCCTATTAATGTGCCTTTAGTAGAAGGTATATTAGTCGAATTTCTTACATCAATATTCATAGCATTTCTCATACTTATTGCTAAAGCTTTGAAGCAAGATTCAATAATGTGATGAGTGTTTTTACCATATAGATTTTCAATATGAATTGTGAACCCAGCAGCTTGGGAAAGTGATTGAAAAAACTCCCTAAATATTTCTGTTTCAATATTTTTGATGGATATATTTGGTAAAAAAACATTCCAAATGAGCCAAGGACGACCTGATATGTCTAAGCAACATCTAGTAAGACATTCGTCCATCGGTAAATAATTAAAGCTGTAACGTTTTATACCTCTTTTATCTCCTAGCGCTTCTCTTATCGCATTGCCCAGCGCTAATCCACAATCCTCCATGGTGTGATGGGCATCAACTTTTAAATCACCAATACAACTTAATTCAATGTCAATTAGACTATGCTTAGACAACTGCTCAAGCATGTGGTCAAAAAAAGGTATTCCAGTAGAAATGATATTATTTCCTTTTCCATCCAATTCAACTTTAACGATTATCTTTGTTTCGTTGGTATTTCTAGTAACTATAGATACTCTTTTTTTATTTAATTTTTTCATACATTATCCAATAAATTATATTAATTGAGATTTGTTCTTATTTTTAATTCTAACCAACAAGGCGCCCTCACCGCCAAATTTATTAGGAGCTGTTTCATAATTAATTAATAAATTTATTAATGCTTTATCATTTAGCCATAATGGAACCTCTTTTTTCAAAACACCTGTATTATTGTGCCCTTTGCCAGTTATTATCAAAATATTTCTAATTTTATTTTCATAAGCATTTACAATATAATTGTGTAAAATTATTTTAGCAGTCTGTAATCTGTAACCATGAAGGTCTATAATCCCGTCTGGGATATTCTTTTTTTCTTTTCGGAAGGGACTTAACTTATTCGTTGAAAATGATTTTTTTTTTACTAAATTTTTTTTACTATTGTTTATATTGATACTGAAGTTGTTAAAATTAGCAATATAATTTTCCCAAATCTGTTTATCGCTTTTTGAAATAGGGGACATTACTTCAAAAGCTTTTTGTTTCAATTAAAGTCCAGTTAGGATTTTGATCTCTTATTTTCTTTTCAAAAATCCATTCATCTTTAACAAGAATTTCCTTGTCTGTATCACCATCAATAATTTTTTTGTTTTTATCCATTAATGCTGTTATTTGTAAAGTTTCAAAAACAACATTAATTCTAATTGAAGATTTGGTTATAACTGATGATACAATTTTGTTCTTTTCAACTGATATCAAATCTATTATCAATGTTTCATTTTCCTTGTTTCTGTCATCTATAGCGCCCTTGAAACTTTTTAAAACTGATGGTTTTATAAAATCCTTAACGTTATCTAGGTTACCGCTAACAAAACTTTTAAGTACCATTTCAAAAAATGTCTTCGATCCATCTAAAAAATTAACCATATCAAAGCTAGGGTCGGCTCTAATAATTTTATCAATTTCTCCACTAACTGAATTGTTATTATTAGTTTTTAATGAAACTATATTTGAATATTGCTTAGGTTGTTTTTTTTCTTTTAACCCATTATCCTCAAAATCCGTTTTTGTCCCTAATATATTTTTCAATCTGAAAATTAAAAAAATTGCTATAACACCAAAAATTAATATATCTAAATATGGAAACCCATTTTGCATTTTTGTGACACCATTTGTTGTAATTAGTAAATATGATAATAATTATATACAAAAAAATTAAAAATTATATTTATTATTATTCATTTCCTTTATATTAATTAAAAAATAACAACCTAGGGCTTTTTATGACTAATGTAAACGGAAATGAAAGGCTGGATATAGAAGTAATAAAACATTACATACAGGATTTGTCATTCGAAAATCCTCAGTCTATTCAAGAAAACAATTTGGAAAATAATAAAAATTGCAATATCTCCCAAAATATGAATTTTGTTTATAAGCCTTTCAAAAACAACTTTTTCAGCATAATAATAAAATATTCTTGTGATTGTTCTTCTAAAAAGACTGGAAATAAGCTTTTAGTTTTAGAGTTAGATTATTTTGGGTTTTTTAAAATTTTAAATAATTCATCTAATAAAGCTCATTTGACAAAAGAAGGAGTAAAATTAATTTTACCACATGTAAAGTCAATAATTGAAAATATTACTGATAAAGGAGGAAGTATAAAAATTTCTTTGGAGGATGTTGATTTTCATTTAATCAAAAACTAGCTTGTTAATTTTTCCCAAATGCTATTAGGTATTTCTTTGATACTTTTTTGATGTAATTCGTTATCAGAAATATTCAAAAATGTATTCTTAAAAGCTCTTTTTTTCCTTTTTTTATATAGATCTTTAATGTTAGCATAAGAGTTTTCATGATTGAAATCTGATGTCGTAGATTCCTCATCAAATTCTAATTTAGTCTGTTTACCACCTATTAATTCTAGATATACGTGTGCTAATAGTTTCGCATCCTTAAGTGCACCATGAATGTCACGATCAGAGATATCTATGTCAAACTTTCTACATAAAGAATCTAAACTTACAGATTGACCAAGGAAATGTTTTTTGGCTAATAATAATGAATCAACTATTGAATTTTCATTCAGTTCTTTTTTTTCACATTTCCTTAATTCTGAGTTAATAAATCCTACATCAAAAGGTGCATTATGTATTATGATTTTACTATCTGATACAAAATCAATGAATTGATCCGCTATATCAACAAACTTAGGCTTATCTTTTAAAAATTCTGTAGTCAACCCATGTATTTGTGATGCCTGTAAACCTGAATCTCTTTCTGGATTTAAATAATAGTGAAAACAAGTACCTGTTTGTACATGATTTTCCAACTCTACTATACCAATTTCAACTATTCTGTCCCCATTATTAACATCTAGTCCTGTTGTTTCTGTATCAAGTACAACTTCCCTCATAACTTTAAAATCTTCTTTTTAAAGATTATAGCTATTAAATAACTAGTTATTATAGCAAAACTGACAAATTTTCCATAAGAGGTAGTCACTAAGTATGGACCTTTATCTCTTTTCTTCTGATCATTCCATTGAGCCTTTTTAATAAGATCTAGTTTTTTTTGAGTCATGCTAGATCTTGCTAAAACTCTCTTTTTCTGAGTTTCTTCATTTGTGTAGACTAAAAATACATCATCACAAACTCTATCAGTACCTGTCTCATATAACAAAGGAACATCAAGTGCGACTATAGGTGATTTCTCTACATTCTTAATAAAAATATTCCTTCTTTCTTTAACTTTTGGGTGAATAATACTCTCCAAAGTCTTTCTATGTTTTATGTTACCAAATATTTTTCTACTTAATAAATTTTTATCTATTTCTTTTTTGTTTGTTTCAGTTAAAATTACATCAGGCCATAAATTAAATATCTGTTTTTTTACTGCATTATTATTTTCTAATATGTCTCTAACCTCTTTGTCTGAATCAAAAACAGGTATCTTAAATTGCTTTAACATGTTGGCAATAGTCGATTTACCCATCCCTATAGAACCTGTAATACCTATGATTATCATTAATGATCTATTACACCTGTAAATAAGCTGTTAACAAAAAAAGCCTAATCTAATAGTAAATTATTTTATAATAGTAGACTATGCATTTATTCTTACTTTAACAACATCTGAATAAAACAAATAAACAAAATTATAAATTGTGAATAAAGCTAAATATCATTATATATAAAATAGTTATATATTAAAAACTTGTTGACAATTACTTGAACAAAAAATTATCAACAAAGTATTAAACACTACTACTACTACTAAATTTAAATTATTATTTAAAATAAAGAAAATGATCATGAATGATGATTTGAGTAAGTTTTTTAGAAATGAATATCTTGGAATACCAATTTGGTTTTTGAGACAAGCAGGCAGACATATTCCAAAATATTTTGAAATAAGAAAAAAATCAGATAACTTTATAAATTTTTGCTTGAATACAAAATTAATTATTGAAAGCACAAAGCTGCCTTTAAAATATTATGATTTAAACGCTGCCATTGTTTTTTCGGATATACTGATGATACCGTGGGCAATGAATAGAGAACTAAACTTTATTGGAGGATTTGGGCCAACTTTAAAACCAATGGTTCCTAATGAAACAAAAGTCTTGAAAAACATCAATATTTCACAAAAACTTGAGCCTTTAAAGACATCAATATCAATTTTAAGAAAAGAACTACCACAATCTACAAGTTTAATTGGTTTTGCTGGCGCTCCGTGGACACTAGCTTGTTATATGATTGAAGGTCAAAGTAGTAAAGATTTTATTAATACAAGAAAAGCTCTCTGGGATTCAAATAAATGGTTCATGGAATTAATAGATACATTATCTATTTATGTTGCTGAGAAACTTGAAATGCAAGCAAATGCAGGAGCAGATGTATTAATGTTATTTGATTCTTGGTCTCATATGATACCTAGTGAATTTTTCAGAAAATGTGCCATTGACCCAACAGCAAATATTATTAGTATGTTAAAATCAAAAAATGTTACAAAACCAATAATTGGCCTGCCTTTTAAAGCGGGTTCTTCTCTAATAGATTATTCATATGAAAGCAATGTTAATTGTATAGCCCTGGACTGGACTGTTAATTTAAATTGGGCAATCAAAAATCTGAATTCTTCAATCGCCATCCAGGGAAATCTTGATCCGGCTTCACTAATTCCATTTAATAGTAGTCATTTAGAAAATATTGTTCTTTCTATTTTGAATATTATGAAAGATAATAAATTCATTTTTAGCGTTGGTCACGGATTAACTCCAGATTGTAAAATTAAAAATGTCAGAAAAGTTATTGACATTGTTAGAAACTATAAATGAAAAATTAATTGTATTATGATATAATAAAATCTTTACACCTTGTAGCTGTTATATCTTGGATGGTTGGCCTATTATATTTACCTAGGCTTTATGTGTATCACAATGATAAAGATTATTTGAGTGATATAGATGCCACTTTCCTTCTTATGGAACACCGTCTTCTAAAATATATTATGAAACCAGCTCTAGTAGCCACTTACGCCTTCGGTTTTATCTTAATTTATGAAAATGATTATCTTTTATCCGAAAATTACTTTTTGTTGAAACTAGTATTAGTTTTCATTCTTTCTTTATTTCATATATATTTATCTATTCTTTACAAAGATTTCAAAAAAGGGTATAGGTATAAAAGTACTAAGTTTTTTAGAATAATTAATGAAATACCAACTATATTAATGATTGTGATAATCCTACTAGTTATAGTAAGGCCTGATCTCCAAAGCACTTAGCAACCTCCCCTTTATGAGAATTAAATGCACTTAAAAGATTTAAAAGCAAAAAACCCTTCTGATTTGTTAATTTATGCAGAAAGTCTAGATATTGAAAATGCTAGTACTCTAAGAAAACAAGATATGATGTTCGCTTGTTTGAAAAAGTTAGCGTCGAATGATATCGGAATCTATGGTGATGGTGTATTAGAGGTTTTATCAGACGGATTTGGTTTTTTAAGATCGCCAGAATCTAACTATTTAGCAGGACCTGATGATATTTACATATCTCCAAGCCAAGTCAGAAAGTTTGGATTAAGAACCGGAGATACAGTTGAAGGCCAAATTAGGGCTCCTAAGGATGGAGAAAGATATTTTGCTTTGTTGAAAGTTAAAACTATAAATTTTGAATTACCAGAATCAGTAAGGCATCGAATTAATTTTGATAACTTAACACCCCTTTATCCTCAACAAAAAATAAATTTTGAAACTGAATTTGATCCAAATAATAAGGATATAACAACTAGGGTCGTTGAGATGGTTGCCCCTATGGGAAAAGGTCAACGAGGTCTCATTGTCGCACCTCCTAGAACGGGAAAAACAATGATGCTTCAGTCAGTAGCGCAAGCAATATCAAAGAATCATCCAGAAATCTATTTAATTGTATTACTAATTGATGAAAGACCAGAAGAAGTGACAGACATGCAAAGGTCAGTCAATGGTGAAGTTATAAGCTCAACATTTGACGAACCAGCATCAAGACATGTTCAAGTGACAGATATGGTTATTGAAAAAGCGAAAAGATTAGTTGAACACAAACGTGATGTAGTGATTCTACTAGACTCAATCACGAGACTTGCTAGGGCTTATAATACAGTTATTCCTTCAAGCGGTAAAGTCTTAACAGGAGGCGTCGATGCGAACGCACTCCAAAGACCAAAACGATTTTTTGGTGCAGCTAGGAACATTGAAGATGGAGGATCACTTACAATTATTGCAACAGCACTAGTTGAAACAGGCTCTAGAATGGACGAAGTTATTTTTGAAGAATTTAAAGGAACAGGAAATAGTGAAGTTATCCTAGATAGAAAACTTTCAGATAAACGGACTTTCCCTGCAATTGATGTAACTAAGTCTGGTACCAGGAAAGAGGAGCTACTTGTTCAAAAAGATACTTTATCCAGAATGTGGGTGTTAAGAAGAATCTTGATGCAAATGGGACCAGTGGAAGCAATGGATTTTTTATCTGACAAATTAAAGCAAAGTAAATCCAATGAAGATTTTTTTCGAGCAATGAATAAGTAAATAGAATGTTTCACGTGAAACAGATTGAAATAAAGTTTATATAAATTGGACACTATTTTTTCCTCTGCTACTAATGCCCAAAAAAGTGCAGTTAAAATAATAAGAATTTCTGGAGAGGCTTCTCCGAAAATACCAGAAATATTTTCATTTAAACCCCCAAAACCAAGAGTGGCATCATTACGAAGGCTATATGACTTAAATAAGAATATTATTGATGATGCGGTAGTAATTTTTTTTCCAGGACCATCATCGGTTACAGGAGAGGATATTTTTGAAATACATACGCATGGGAGTCTTATTGTTGAAAAAAAAATATATGACTGTTTATCAAATATTAGTAGATTTAGAATTGCGGATAGAGGTGAGTTTACAAAGAGAGCTTTCTTAAACGGCAAAATTGATTTAACACAGGCAGAAGGAATAAATGATCTAATAAATGCCGAAACAGAAAGCCAGTTCAAACTATCTATTTCACATTATGAGGGCGCCTTATGTGAAAAATTGAAATTGTGGAGAAACGAAGTCATATTCTTACTGGCTAAACTTGAAGCGCTGATTGATTTTTCAGATGAAGAACTTCCTCAAGAAATTGAGGCTGTATTCAAAAAGAAGTTATCATGTTTACTCAAAGAAATGAAAAATTCTATCAGGTCTAGCAATTATGGTGAAAGAATTAGAAACGGTTTTACGATTACTATTTTAGGCAAGCCCAACGTTGGTAAAAGCTCCTTATTCAATTATTTATCAAATAAAAAATTAGCTATAGTAACAGAGGAAGCGGGAACGACAAGAGATGTTTTAGAAGTGTTACTAGATTTTGAGGGTTTTCCGGTTATATTAAATGATACTGCAGGGTTGAGAAAAACAAACTCAAATATTGAGAAAATCGGCATTGATAGAGCATTAGAGAAAGCTGAAACATCTGATATAATTCTAATTTTATCTGATTGTGGAGATTTTTCTATTCCAGAACTGAAGTCTGGAGCAAAAAAAATATTAGTTCATACAAAATCAGATTTAAACAAACATTACAAGGATGATTGGCCTAAAATTTCTGTAAAAAAACAGAACGGAATAAAAGAATTAATAAAAATTATTGTAGATTATTTAAAAATACTAGCCCCCAAAGATAACGTATTATTAACTAGAAAAAGACATATTCAGGGCGTGAAAAGAGCTATTACTGCTCTTAAACAAATATCAACTATAAACTTGACTCAAAATCCAGAGCTAGCTGCAGAAGATTTGAGAATTGCTGCTACAGAAATTGGAAAAATAACTAATATTATTGACGTTGAAGAGATTTTAGACGATATATTCAATAATTTCTGCATAGGAAAATAAATTTAGGAAAGATATGAAGTGTTTCGATGTTATAGTTATTGGTGGAGGTCATGCAGGCATAGAAGCTGCATCTTCTGCATCTAGAATGGGCGCAAATACGGCGCTCATTACTATGGACACAAAAAAAATTGGAGAAATGTCGTGTAATCCAGCTATAGGGGGGTTGGGAAAGGGCCATTTAGTGCGTGAAATAGATGCTCTAGATGGACTTATGGCAAAGGCGATAGATTTGTCCGGAATTCAGTTTAGAATGTTAAATCGTTCGAGAGGCCCTGCGGTTCATGGCCCAAGATCTCAGGCCGATAGAAAGCTTTATAAAGCTGCTGTGAAACAACTTTTAGACTCTCAAATGAATTTATCTATTATAGAAGGTACTATAAAAGACATAAAAGTTGAAGATGGTAAAATTAATGGAGTTATATTAGAAGATAATACAGCTTATAAGGCCAAGTCTCTTGTTTTAACTACAGGAACTTTTTTAGGTGGAATAATTCATATAGGTAATGAAAGAATTGCTGCCGGTAGAATTGGTGACAGATCATCTGATATTTTATCCAAAAAAATTAGGCAGTTAAAACTACCTATTGGAAGATTGAAAACTGGCACTCCCCCTCGAATAAAAAAAGATTCTATTAATTGGAAAAAAGTAGAAATGCAATCTGCAGACCCTGTTCCAATACCTTTCTCATACATGAATAATAAAATAAATGTTCAACAAATAGAATGTGGCATAACAAGAACAAATAATGCCACGCACGATATAATATCTAATAATATTAACTTGTCCCCAGTTTTTTCAGGTTCAATTCAGGGTTCAGGCCCCAGATATTGTCCAAGTATTGAAGATAAAGTTCATAGATTTAATGAAAAAAATTCGCATCAAATTTTTCTTGAGCCAGAAGGTTTAGATAGTCCTTTAGTTTATCCAAATGGTATTTCGACAAGTCTACCAAAAAATGTTCAAAAAGAATTTTTAAAAACAATAAACGGTTTAGAGAATGCAATTATTGAACAATATGGTTATGCAATTGAATACGATTACATGGACCCTAGAGCTCTAAAAAGCACATTGGAAGTAAAATCAATAAAAGGCTTATTTTTTGCTGGCCAGATAAATGGAACAACAGGTTATGAAGAGGCTGCGGCTCAAGGTTTAATAGCAGGAATAAATGCATCAATTAATCTGAGCAATAATCCTGAATGGTTTTTCCTAGATAGATCCGAAGCATATATTGGCGTAATGATTGACGATTTAATTACAAGAGGGGCGCCAGAACCCTATAGAATGTTCACTTCCAGAGCTGAATATAGGTTACTTCTACGCTCTGATAATGCAGACCAACGTCTAACAGATAAAGGGATTAAATTTGGGGTTGTTAACATTGAAAGAGAAAAATCTTGGCTTAAAAAAAAGGAAGATCTTGATAAAGCAAATAAAATGATGGAGAATTTAATTTCCAAACCCAGTGAATTAAAAAAATATAACTTACCATTTACTAGAACCGGCAAACCTAGATCACCTAAAGAAATTCTGTCGTCAGGGAATTTTTTGATTAAAGATTTATTTTATATTTGGCCAAAGCTTAAAAAAATTCCAATGGACTTGCATGCACAGTTAGAAACAGATTCCAGATATAATGTTTATTTGAAAAGACAATTAGAAGATATTAAAGCATATAAAAAGGAAACAAAGATAAAAATTCCAACAAATTTTGATTTTAATCAAATCAAAGGGTTGTCAAACGAAACAAAAGATATTTTGAACAATGTAAAACCAACTACCATTTCCCAAGTATCAAATTTACCGGGATTTACCCCTACTGCAACATTATTACTTCTTAGGCATATAAAAAAAATAAATATTCTAAAAACTGTTAATGAAGATTAATTCCTATAAAGAATTTTGTTTGTTTCAAAATGTTTCACGTGAAACATACGAAAAATTTATTATTTTTCACAAAACACTAATCAAGTGGCAAAATTCCATTAATCTAATTGGTAAAAATACTATAGAGAATATTTGGGAAAGACATTTTCTAGATTCAGCGCAATTATATAACATTACAAAAGAGTTTAAAGGAAATATAATTGATTTTGGATCTGGAGCAGGCTTTCCTGGTTTGATATTAGCGATGATGGGTCACAAAAAAATCCATCTAATTGAATCAGATTCAAAAAAATGTACTTTTTTACGTGAAGTTAGCATGCTCACTGAAATACATGTTAAAGTTCATAACAGTAGAATTGAAAATCTAGAATACTTTGATGCTGATCTTATTACTGCCAGAGCTTTAGCCCCACTAAATAAGTTGATAGATTATGCAGAAGCTTTCGCAAACAAGTCCTCAACTAAAAATAAATATCCTAAGATGTTGTTTTTAAAAGGTAAATCATATAGGCAAGAAATTTCAAACTTAATTCAAAAGCAAGATTTTTCTATTGAGGAATTCCAATCAATTACAGATAAATTTGGTAAAATTTTATACATAAGTAAAAAAAATATGTTAAACACTAAGGATGAATAATAAGTTTGATCAAATAATTGCAGTTGCCAACCAAAAAGGTGGTGTAGGCAAAACAACCACTGTTGTTAATTTAGCTACTGCCATGGCAGCATGTGATAAGAAAACATTAATTATTGATTCTGATCCACAAGGTAATGCTAGTACAGGGTTTGGCGTTAAACATAATGAAAGAGATAAAGATTTATACTCTCTAATTTGTGGAAAAACAGATATCAATAGTGCAATAAAATCTACTATGATCCCTAAGCTTGATATAATTCCTACATCGCCCAATTTATCTGTTCTTGAACAAGAATTAGTTGATGTTCAAGAAAGAGAATATAAAGTAGAGAGTTTGTTAAATGACATAAAAAGTAGCTATGACTATATATTTATAGACTGTCCTCCATCATTAGGGTTGCTTACATTAAATGCATTATGCGCTGCAAGAAGTCTTATAATTCCGTTACAAACAGAATATTATGCATTAGAAGGACTGTCGCAGCTTATCAAGACATTAGAATCTGTTAAAGGTAATTTTAATAAAGATATTGAGTTAAAGGGTATATTATTGACTATGTTTGATAAAAGAAACAAGATTTGTGAAATGGTATCAAATGATGTTAAAAATCATTTTAATAATAAGGTTTTTAAAACTGTTATTCCAAGAAACGTTAGAGTTTCTGAAGCTCCGAGTTATGGTCAACCAGTTTTGATGTATGATATATCTTGCCCTGGATCTCAAGCTTATGCATCTCTTGCGGGTGAAATTATAAATCAAGAGACTATTTATAATGAAAAAAAATAAAATTACAAAAACTAGTGGATTAGGAAGCGGTCTCTCAAGTTTACTCGGAAGTGAGTTTGAAAAAAAATCAACTTTATTTGAAAATACTCCTGAAGATTATAAAATGGTTCCAATAGAGTTTATACAACCTGGACCATGGCAACCAAGAAAAATATTTGACAAAAAGGAATTAGAATCCTTATCAAAGTCAATTAAAAATCAAGGCGTCATTCAGCCTATAATTTTAAAAACCAGGGACGACAAAAGAAAGCATTATTACCTTATAGCTGGAGAAAGAAGATGGAGAGCTTGTCAGTTAGCAAAAATCCATGAAATACCTTCAATTATAAGAGATGATATAGACAACAAAAGAATTGCCGAATTTTCTTTGGTAGAAAATATTCAAAGATCGGAGTTAAATCCAATAGAAGAGTCTGAAGGTTACCAATCTTTAATAGAAAAATATAACTATACACAAGAAGAAATTTCCAAAGCGGTAGGCAAATCGCGTCCTTACATTGCAAATATTTTAAGGTTACAGGCGTTGTCAGATCTTGCAAAAGAATTTCTAAAACAGGAAAAGTTAACTGTTGGTCAAATAAGACCTCTTATTGGACATAATTATACTGATAGTTTACTGGAGTTAATTTATAAAAATAATTTATCTTCAAGACAAGTTGAAACACTCGTAAAGAACCAAAATAAAAAATTACCTTTATCTAAAAATAATGATTCAGATATTTTAGAATTAGAAAAGGAGATCTTAGAAATTACCGGTATTAAAGCGAAAATTAATTTTGATAACATAAAAGAAAAAGGAAATATAAAATTAGAGTATAATAACCTATCTGAATTTAATTATTTGTTAAAGAAAATTAAGTCTTAGCTCTTTTTTTAGCCAGCACAGAGACTGATAATATAAATTGAGATAGTAGAGTTTTTTCGGGATATAAGCCTGTCTTTGTTTTTAATTCAAGATCGATTAGCCTTTTTTGAATTAAGCTAATTTTTTTGTATGACCACAATTTGCATTGATAAAGAAAAAAGGGCTTGTCTTTAAAAAAAATAGGTGGCTTTAAATTATCTATAGCAATTAGAAAGCTTTTTTCATGATGACTTAATAAACGAATTTTCTCAATAGTATTGAAATGTTTACTAAACATCCTAATAAGTACAATATTACTATTTGATTTCTCATAAATTGTATCTAAATAAAATAAGGAGTCTTTGGTCTCTCCATTTAAACATGTTTTTACAATTTGAGTTAAATTTATATCCTCACTACTTGTAATAAATTTAGTAAGTGAGTTTTCAGAGACCTTAGTATTATTTGTTAGAAAATTATCTAACTTTTCAATTTCCATTTTGTTAGATAATGAGTCTGAGCTAAATTTAGTACTTAAATGAAGTATAAAAGCATTAGAAAAAGAAACTTTATGTTTCAAAAACAAATTTCTTATTTCAGTTTTAATTTTATTACTGTTTTCTTCATAACATGGTGTTATAATACTATTGTTTAATTTTTCAAAATGCTTCACTAATTTATGTTGAGAACCTATATTACCTGCTTTTATTATAAGTACATAGTTCAAGTCTTCTCTAACAACAGTGTCTAAAATAATATTTTCAATATGTTTATTAATAGTTACATGTAACAAATCTAATAAGATAAATTTCTTTTCTAAAAAAATACTTAATGTATTAATATTATCTTCTAAAATAGATGGATTTTCTTTAAACTCACTCCCATTAATTTTAGAAACATTAAAAGGATCAGTTATATTAATATTTAATAATTCAATAGATTTGTTGTATAATAATTCTACTAAACCTAAATTCGATCCATATAAAAAAATTATTTTATTTTTTTGGTAATTATTTTTTATATAATCTTCGAAATTTTCAGAATTGATTTTCAATCTAATTTTCTTAGTAATACTTTAGTTAATAAGTAGATTTTATTGGCGGAACTTTGGCTCAATCTTTCCTTAATATGTTTTAAACTCTCTTCATTACTATAGAGTGAATTTGAAGAAGAACTTAATGCAGGAAAAGTTTTAATTGAGCCAGACTTAATTAAAGTATTTGAGTCATTATCTACTAGTGAGTACCTAACAACAGCTTTAGTTGAATTAAGTACTGCTAAACCGCTTACTGACATTGTTTTATTAGAATTAAAAGAAATATCAGTCTTTAAAATAAAGCTAGGTTTGGGGTTTTTTGCATTATAGAATTTTCTTTTTAAATACTCTTTGAAAATGACATTATACTTATCGTTTGGCGTCTCAATAGATACGGTTCTTAAATCAATAGGTTTGGTTTTATTAATATTGTAGGAAGAACAACCAAAAGTAATTATGAGAAGTAAAAAAATAAAAATTTTCTTTATGAAAAACATGCTTAACTCTATATTAAATTACAAAGTTTACAATACGGTTGGGTACTATAATAATTTTTTTCGGTGTGTCATTCAAAAACTTTATTATATTTTTCTCTTTCAAGGCTATTTGTTTTAACTGATCATTATGCAAATCTTTTTGAACTTCAATAATTGCTCTCATTTTTCCATTAACCTGTACTGGTATTTTTACTATATCTTTTTCTTCAAAATATTTGTCAGCTATAGGCCAGTTTTCATTGGCAATTAAAACTTTTTCATTTAAATTTTCCCATAATGCTTCAGCAATATGCGGCACCATTGGGTTGATCAAAATTAATAACTTTTTCACATTATATAAAATAACACTCTTGTCATCATTATCTAATATTTTATATGAAGAAATGGCATTAAATAAACTTCTTATTGATGCCACAGCAATATTGAAGTGAAAATCGTCAATAGATTTTGTAACTTCATTTATTGTAATATTTAACGTCGATAGTAATTTTTTATGTGATTTTGACAAGTTAGCAGGAAGTTTATCGTCTATATCTTCTATTTCTAAGTTGTTAACAAAGTTCCATAATTTATTTAAGAAGCGCCATGAACCATCTATACCTGAATTTGACCATACCATATCTCTATTAGGTGGAGAATCAGAAAGCATAAAAAATCTTGCGGTATCTGCGCCATAAGTTAGAATTATTTGTTGAGGGTCAACAACATTTTTTTTGGATTTACTCATTTTTTCAATTCTTCCTGCGATAACTTCTTCTTTTGTGTTTTTATGGAAGAATATATTATTTTCTTTGGTTACTTGGTTAGGAAAAAGCCATTTTTCTTTTTGAGTTTTAAAAGTTTGATGGCAAACCATACCCTGAGTCTGCAAGGAAGTGAAAGGCTCCTTTAAGTCAACTATTTTTACAAATTTTAAAGCCCGCATAAAAAATCTTGAATAAAGAAGATGCATTACAGCATGCTCAACACCACCTATATATTGGTCAACTGGCATCCAATATTTAAAAGCTTCATCACTAAATGCTTTCGAGTGGTTTAAATCTGTGAATCTAGCAAAATACCAACTAGATTCAAAAAAAGTGTCAAAAGTATCAGTTTCTCTAACAGCATTACAATTACATTTTGGACATTTTGTTTTTTTCCAAGTTGGGTGAGATTCTAATGGATTACCTTTTTTATTAAAGTTTATGTCTTCTGGAAGACAAATAGGGAGTTGGTCTTCAGGCACAGGAACTTCGCCACAATTATTACAAAAAACTATTGGTATTGGACAGCCCCAATATCTTTGTCGGGATACTCCCCAGTCTCGAATTTTATAAGTTATAGTTTTTTTTCCAATTCCTAATTTCTGTAATTCCTTTATACTTAAATCAATAGCCTCCTCTGTATCTAATCCGTTTAAAAAATCAGAATTAATGTGCAAGCCATCTCCTGTGTAAGGAATAATATTGTCATTTTCAACTACAGTTATAATGTCTAAAGAGTATTTTCTAGCAAAATCATAATCTCTTTGGTCATGCGCTGGACAGCCAAAAATAGCTCCAGTTCCGTAATCCATCAATATAAAATTTGCAATATAGACTTTTAAATTTACATCTTTTTTAAAGGGATGAGCGACAGTAAGACTCGTTTCGTGACCTAATTTTTCAGCTTTCTCAAGATCTTCTGCTTTGTTAGATTGTCTTTCACAAAGCTTTATAAAATTTTTTGCTTTATTGTCATCTTTGGCAATTTTTAACGATAGTGGATGTTGTGGAGAAATAGCAATAAATGTTGCGCCGAAAATTGTATCTGGCCTAGTTGTGAAAATTTCAACTTTATCGTCTGAATTATTTATTGAGAAACTTATAGTGGCGCCACTGCTTTTACCAATCCAATTTCTTTGCATAACTTTAACTCTATCAGGCCATTCTTGTAAGTTATCTATTTCGCTGAGTAAGTCTTCAGCAAACTCGGAAATTTTAAGAAACCACCCTTTCATTTTCTTTTTTTCTACTTCTGCACCTGAACGCCATCCACGTCCATCAACAACCTGTTCATTGGCTAAGACTGTCTGTTCAATAGGATCCCAATTAACAATTGTTTCTTTTTTATAGGCAATTCCTTCCCTGTAGAAATCTAAAAACATTTTTTGTTCAAATTTATAATAATCTGGGTTACAGGTTGCAAATTCTCTATCCCAGTCATAAGACAAACCCATTTGTTTAAGTTGATTTTTCATAACTTCTATATTTGAGTAGGTCCATTTAGATGGAAGGGTGTTATTTTCAATTGCAGCATTTTCAGCTGGTAATCCAAAAGCATCCCATCCCATAGGGTGAAGAACATTAAAGCCTTGAGCCTTCTTGTATCGGGCAACAAGATCTCCCAAAGTGTAATTACGAACATGTCCCATGTGTATTGCTCCTGATGGATATGGGAACATTTCTAAAACGTAATACTTGGGTTTGTTATAATCAATTTTGGCTTTAAAAATCTCTAAATCATTCCACTTTTTTTGCCATTTTTTTTCAATTAAAGAAGGGTTGTATTTCATATTTGTTATTTATTTTGAAGAATTTATTCTATAATTACGTGCCTCGTTTAAAATGTTACTTTCAATTTGAGATGCCAATTCTTTATCAGTATATGTGTCAGACCAGACACCACTATCTAACTTTTGAACATGCACTTTAACACTTACGCCGTCTGACCTTAATTCACTAGTTTTTATATATGCCATGATTTTTATTCTTTTATCTTTAATATTTTTATTAACATACCAATCAGTAATAATTGTTCCTCCCAATGCATCAGTAGAAATCAAAGGTGCAATTGATAGAACATCTAAAGATGCTCTCCATAAGTAACCATTTACGTTAACACTGACGCCCTCTTTACTTTCACGGTTTAGAATATCAGAAATTGATATGCCTTTTTCAGCATCTTTAGAAAACAGGCCTGGTTCTGATTTCTTTTCATTTAACGGATTTGTGACAATTTCATTACTTGAACAAGACGATATTATTGAAATCAGTATTATTAGTGTTATGTTTTTAATCATATAACTAGCCTTATAAAACAATATTCATATGTTCTAATTATATTTTTATAATACATCAATAAATTAATATGAAAACATATAAAAAAAGGCGACCAAAGTCGCCTTTTAATTAATTATTAAAACAATTAGAAAGAAGTTTTAATAGTAAGTTGAGACATAGTACCAGAATCAGCTACTGGAGTTGCTTCGTGGTTTGCTGCTGTAACTTTATAGTCGTAGTCAATAACAGTAATAACTGCTGTTAAACCTGAAGCAATAGAATATTGAACTTCAGCACCTGAAGCAGAGTATTCTTCGCCCACGTCTAAATCATCCTCTGAACTGAATGTGAATGCACCTAGTGTCATACCATTTGGCATTTTATAGCTAATTGAAGCACCTTGGCTTTCTATATCTTCATCATTAGCTTCATAAGAACCTTGTGATACTATTACGGACAGATCACCAGATGAAATCTTTACACCCATGCTAGAATCATCCTGATCCTGAGTTGCATTATCAGTTGTTTTGGTATTATAACCTAGAGTGATAGCTGCACCGCCTGCATTCATGCTATACTTAGCACCCATGGCTGATACATCTGCTGCGCCACTAGCACCACTGTCAGTGTGTGACACACCCGCAGTTAAACCACCCATAGCAGGCGTGTGATATGCCACTTTCATCGCATCACTAGAAGCAGTAGCAGAGTTTCTTCTGATACTTGAGTTAGTAGTACCTGCAGTTGGCTCTTCTGCGATTAAATCCATTTCATCAATATTGTATGAATCTGAAGCGTCATCATCTATACCTAAGATAATTTTACCAAATCCACCACTAATTGATAAAGAATTCTCGTCACCAGTTAAACCAGCACCATCTGCTCCAACTGCACCGATGTCATATCTATAGTTCAGGGCTAGACCTGAATCAGTTTTACTTGAGAAATTAACAATCATTTCACTGTCACCATGAGCAAAAGATGTTCCATCAACCGCAGTATCGTTTGAGCTTCGTGATAAGTACTTAAATTCATAACTTCCAGAAATAGAAACATCTGCAAGTGCAGCATTCGCTGATATCGTAGCAGCTGCAGCCAAAGCTGTAGTGCCTAAAAGTAATTTACGCATTGCGTATCCCCTTAAAATTGAGTTTTCTAAATTGAGAAAACAGTTAATTACATTTCCACCACAGAAATGTTTATTTATAGATAAATTAAAACATATATAAAAACCAGCATTAATGATATAAATGTCACTTATTTAATTTTTTTGTTGTATTTATGCAACACAATAAAAATTTCAATTTATTATTATTATTGTTAAGATAAGTATTTGTGGAGAACAATTTTGGAAAATGAAAATATTGAAAATAAAAGAAAAGCTATATTAGAGACTATAAAAATAATACACAAAAACAGTAATTTTTCTTCATTGCCTTATCCGCAACTAGTAGCTGTTTCAAAAAAACAAGAAGAACAAAAAATAGAATTAGCTATAAAGTCTGGTCAAAAAATTTTTGGAGAAAATCGAGTTCAAGAGGCTCAACAAAGGTGGCAAAAAAGATTAGAAATATACGATGACATAGAATTAAGACTGATCGGCCCACTTCAAACTAATAAAGTAAAACAAGCGCTTAAACTTTTTAACATTATTGAAACAATTGACCGAGAAAAGTTAGCAAAGGAAATTGCTAAAAATTTCGGTTATGAATCAAAAACAAAAAGTTTTTATATTCAAGTTAATACAGGTTCTGAAACACAAAAAAGTGGGTTATTACCAACAGAAATAGATTCCTTTTTAGATTACTGCATAAAAGACCTAAAATTGCCAATTATCGGCTTAATGTGTATACCACCACAGAATGAAGATCCCGCAATGCATTTTGCTTTTTTAAAAAAGATTGCCGATAGGAATAACTTGTTTAAATTGTCTATGGGAATGAGCAATGACTTCGAAGAAGCTATAAAGTTTGGTGCAACCTCAGTTAGGATAGGTTCATTATTCTTTGGAGCTAGGGAATTTTGATTATAAAATATGTCCTGATTTCTTCGACTTAGTATTTAGATAATTTTCATTATACTTATTTGGATTAATTTTAATTGGTATACGTTTAGTTACGTTTATACCTAATTTTTTTAAGTGTTCTACTTTTTTTGGATTGTTGGTAATTAATTTTACTTTATTAACTTTTAACTGTGAGAGCATTTGTTTAGCTGGATAATATAGCCTTTCATCGTCATTAAAGCCTAAATCCTGATTTGCTTCGACTGTATCCATTCCAATTTCTTGCAGAGAATAAGCTCTAAGTTTATTTAATAAACCAATATCACGACCTTCTTGTGCTAAATAAATTAATATACCTTCATCTGCTTTTGCCATAATTTTAATAGATTGTTTAAGTTGTTGACCACAGTCACACTTTAGGCTGTCAAGAATATCTCCCGTAATGCACTGACTATGAACCCTTACCAAGGTCTCATTTTTAAATTCATTATAAATTTCTCTTGTTTTTCCAAAAACTAAACAAAAATGTTCATCTCCACCGTCTTGAGGTCTAAAGATAATAACTTCACAGTTTTCGGTTTCAGCAATTGGAACTTTAGCTCTGACTGCCATCACCAAGCTTTCTGCGCTTCTTTGCTCGTAAGACTTTATATCGTTTACATCAACATGTATAAAATCATTTTTAAATGTCCATTGATTTATATTTTCGGGAGCTACATTTGAAACAATGGACATTAGTCCAGCTGGAAGTAGTCTTGACTGTCTCAAGATTAACAAACAATAGGAGATAATACTTGTATTATTTTCTAATATTACACCGTTTATAGTTGGAATTTTGTGGCCTGTTAGTGGCATGCATAGTGACAATATGTCATTCATTGTCCAATTATTTTCAATCAAAATTGAACATGGTTGATTATTAACCTCTATACCAATTGCATTACAACGATTACTAGACAAAATAATATTAGGTCTTGACAAAGCAAGTTCAGATAGTTTTTTGACGCTCTCTTTTTCTACTAATTCTGCTGACATTAGCAGAATGGAAGTTCCAAACCTATTATCTGATATTACTATCTTACCACCACTTCTAAGCTCTGACATTGCTCTTTTCATTTTTAATGTTAAAGTTGTATTGTTCATAATCATATGTTTTTAAAATTTTCTATTCTCGATTTGCTACAAGGATTGCATATATGGATAAAAATATCTCTATATTAATATATGAAAAAGAAAATCATTTAAACTCAATTTTATATCAACAAGTATCAGAAAACGATAATTATGAAACTTATGTAGCTAATGATCAAATAAATTTGTTGAAATTGGTAAATAAAAAAAAGTTTGATATTTGTATTTTTAATGTTGAAGATATAGAACCTATATTTAAAAATTTATCAAAAGATCTTTTAGAAAAAAATCGTCATGTAGATATAGTTGGTTATTGTAAAAAATTAGTTTATAATAGAGCTATTAAGAGTTCTAATATCACTTTAATTGAAAAACCTTTCAGATTGAAGTCCCTTCTTGAAAAATTAGAATATATAAAATTAACGAAAAATAAGAGTAATAAAGTTATTTTTATAAAACATATAGAATTTTTACCTAATAAAAAAATATTATTTAACCCTAAGACTAAAATTACAATACATCTGACAGAAAAAGAAAACTATCTTTTAAATTTCTTATATAATAAAAGAAATTTAGAATTTACCAAAAATGACTTATTAATTGATGTATGGGGTGTAACTGAGAGAATTAATACGCATACTTTAGAAACCCATTTGTATAGGTTGAAACAGAAGTTATTTAAATTAGACCCTTACTTAACTTTTTCATTAATAAATCAAAATGGGTTATATACATTTGAATATTCATAAAACTATTATTAAAATGTACAAATAAATACGAAGGTATTAACCAAAGGTTTCTAATGAGAAACTTAAATTTATAAACTAGAATATTGAATTTTGCTGGTTTATTACATCCTAAATTAACTTTTACCAGTACAAATTAAGTGAGTATGTAAGTATAAACATACCTCTCTTTAATAAAATTAATATGTATCACTTTAAATGTAACACTCTTTTGGCATTGGGCATGGGGGTGCGTAAACTATTCTTTAATTATTCATATTATTTACTCTCTCTATTCCTACTCATCCACATATCATCTCTATCTCTCCATTGAGAGTATTCATTCTCTGCATTAAGTATATCGTCTATTACCAATGATACAAATTATCTTTATGTTACATTTGATACTGATAAGAAAAGTGTAATAGCAGTAACAAGTAATCCTCATGAGTACTTTTCACAAACTGATTTTAGATTTTGGCACACAACTTCACAACAGAACAATCAAACTCTAGAACGGTCATTTATTTATCATAAAGCGTCAGGGAAAATGTCGGTAAAAAGTGATAATATGATTACTAGTGGGGAACAAATGTATTACTACGAGTTCTTAATAAATCAATAAAATTGTCACAAAATTGATTAAGAGTAAGTTTCTCGAGCGAAACCAGGTATAAAACATATAAAATGAGTTTAGTACAAACTTAGTACATTTATAAAAACAATGTAAATTTATTGTTAAAAATCAATATGATATATATGGCTGGGGCGGTAGGATTCGAACCTACGGTACACGAGATCAAAACCCGATGCCTTACCACTTGGCTACACCCCAATTGTATATTGAATTACATTATTTAAAATTTATTTTCAAGCATTTTAGAACAGCGCACTCTGTTGACACTATAATCTTTTATTCTTCCATACCAGATGAAGTTACTATCTTCAAAGTTATTATAAACTGGTAAAATATTTTTCAAATCTTTAAATATACCAAAACACGTTGAACCACTTCCAGACATACCACATGCAATTATATTAGGTAATTTTTTTAATATTGATAATATAGTATGTATCTGAGGAGCTAAAGAAATTGCCGACGAAAGAAGAGAATTGTAAATACTTACATCACCCAAACAATTCTTTTTATTTTGAGGTATATCATGCGAAAAACAACTAAAATGTGAAAAAACTTGTTTAGTAGATAATTGAATATTAGGGTTTACTAATAAGTAATAATAATTGTTTGAAAGCTTATTTCTTTTAACCTTATTACCATAACCACTTATTTTTAAACTTTTACTCTCCAAACATGCAGGAACATCGGACCCTAGTTTGTTTGCAATCTTGTAAAGGGTAGAAATTGATAATTTTTTTTTCTTCCTTTCTCCATTAAATAATTTTCTCAATAGTATTAATGTCGCTGCTGCGTCTGCAGAGCCGCCACCTAGACCTGCCCCAATTGGTATATTTTTATCTAAATAAATTTGAAATTTCTTGTCCCAACCAGTTAAATATCTAAATTCATTCAAAGCTTCTAAAATTAAGTTGTATTTATCATCAATTAGTAAGGACTTATTTGAACTCTTTTGAAAAAAACTATCATTATCACTAAATTCAAAAAAAATTTTATCGTATAATTCTAAAAAACAAATATCACTTTCTATTAAATGCAAACCATTATTTGCTTTACCCCTAACAAATAGATTTAGATTAAGTTTGGCTGGGGCAACTATTGAGTAACTATTATTCATATTTTATAAGTTTTTCTCTAATATTTTTAATTACAAATTTATCTTTCTCATACTTTATAGCCTTTTTCCACTCAAAAATCGCTTCATCTTTTCTACCTAACATTAGATAGCAATCACCAAGATGATCTAAAATTTCAGAACTTTTAGGCAGAAGTGCGACTGACTTTTCAAGGTAAAAAACAGCTTCGTCATAATTTGTTCTTTTAAACTCTATCCAACCAATAGTATCAAGAAAATATGCATTGTTTGGATCCAAATCTAAAGCCTTTTTTATTAAACTCAAAGCAAACTCTAAATCTTGATTTTTTAATGCTAATTTATAAGATACATAATTCAAAGTATATGTATCTCTAGGGTTTCTTTTAAGTAACTTTAAAAATAGGATTTTAGCTTCTTTCCATTTACCAACTTTGTCTAAATTTGAAGCGTATAAAAAAAGGTCTCTATCATTATTTCCATATATATTTAGTAATTTCTCATATATTTTAATGGATTTATCATATTGTTTATTGGACTTATAGTAATCAGCCAACCTGTATAGGAGAAATTTATTATTTGGCCATCTTTCATTAAACTTAAATAATAAATTTTTATAATAATTTTTTTCATCCAAAGATTTAATTATTGATAATTTTTTTAAATTACCAGGTAGGTCAAAAAATGAAAATGAGGAAATAGATTTCAACTTTTCTAAAGCTATATAATGCGTTTTCTCAAGATAATATAACTCAGCTAGAGAATATTTTGCAATATCTAGCCTTGGACATAAAAAAAGGCTAATTTCCAGTAAAATTTTTTGATATGAATATGAATTTTCATTTTGTTGGTTATTTAAAATAGAATTATTATATATTTGTGAGGCTAAAATTGTATTTAAATTAGTTTTTTTATAAAATATATTATTATGAAAAGAAAAGTTTTTAATTATAAACTCTTTATCAAATTTATTGGACAATTTTGTTTGAATAATATTGTTAAACTTTTCAAAATCATTTAATCTAAAAAAAAATCCAGCTAATAATAATGTATCATTGCTGTTCAACTCTTCTGATGCATAAATTTTATAAGCAATTTTTTTTAAACTCTCAGGTTTATAGAAATTTTCTAATATTAGAAGTTCATAAATAGATACTTCTTGATGCCTTTTATATACCTTTGAACCAATTTTATTTTGTGACTCTAAAATCCATAATTTTATTAACGGAGTTAAATTATTTAAACTAATATCAGTATCACTATTTTTTAAAAATTGTAAATTTTGATTAAAATTATTCCTTTTTATATTCAATATATATTTCGGTAAATGATAAAGATTATGCTGTTTTGAATCTGATGCTAATAAATTTGATGCCTTATTTGCTTCTTCAAAATTTCCACTAATTAAATTAGAAAAAAATTTAAGTTTCAAAAGTTCTATATTTTCGACTTGTTTATTTAGAATTTTACTTGCTGTGTATGCATCACCCCTAGAAAAAAAGAAGTTAGCAGTCAGAAAAGTAGCGCTATTGGAGGTACTTTTTTTCTCATAATTATCTCTATTTATTACTAAATTTTCTTTAACTACATTACAACTAGAAATACTTAAAATTAAAAGAAAAATAACTGTGATCTTCATGATAAAATTTACCAAAAAATAATTTAAAACTTTTACATTAAATCAATACACTTTAATCTATTAAATAAACAGATTTAAATAATTTATAGAAAGCTAATAGTTGAAACAACTAAAAATAATGGATCGAAAAACTATTCTTAATATATTGAATTTTTATGGAGATATTGGGGTAGATCTAATAATTAATCAATTTCAAAATGAGAACAAAACCAAATTAATAAATCGAATAAAAAGTACAACTGAAAAAAAAATAGATAATTTTTATATAAAAGGAGAAAAAAAAACTAATAGTATTAATAATTTAGAAAAATTATTCAAAAATTTTAAAGGCTGCAATTTAAAAAAAACTGCAACAAATTTTGTTAAATTCCAAGGAAATGAGGACGCACATTTATTATTTATTGATGGAACTCCTGACGCAGAAGAAGATAAAATTGGTAAGTCCTTTGTTTCAGCCAAAGGAAATCTTTTTAAAAAAATGCTTAATGCTATAGATATAAAACTTGATGATATTTTCATTATTAATGCAATACCTTGGAGACCTCCAGGTAATAGATACCCAACTGAAGAAGAAATAAAAATTTGTAGACCCTTTATTTTTAATTTGATAAATTTATTGCGACCAAAAGTAATTGTTTGTCTGGGAGAAGTTCCAACAAATCAGATACTAGAATTAAATCAAAGTATTATAAAAACAAGAGGTAAATGGCACTACTTTAAATCTGATCTAATTAATCAATTTGGTTTAGAATATAAACCTCATATACTTCCAACACTTAGCATATCATATTTGATAAACAGACCTGATATGAAAAGAAAGGCATGGGAAGATATGAAATTGTTAAGGGATAAGATTAGGGAAATGTGAAGATTTTATGATAACAACAAAAAAACTAATATGTGCTATCATTGCTATTCCACTTAATTTAATTTTATATAGTAGTTTTTCGCTTGCAGAAACTCCACAAAATAAAAAAATTTTAACATTAGAAGACGTTAAAATTTATAAACAAATTTTTGCTGTGCAAAAAAAATCTATAAAAAATAAAAAATCTAAAGAATGGATAAAAGTTGATAGTTTAATAAAAAAATTAAAAAATAAAGTTTTATTGGGTAATGTTTACGCGGAGAGATACTTACATCCTACTGGATGGAGAAGTTCATATAGAGATCTCAGGATTTGGCTAGAAAAATATAATGACCATCCTGACGCGACTAGAATTACAAGAATAGCACTTAAAAGAAAGCCAAAAAACTATAAGAATCCCAAAAAACCAACAGCAGGTTTTTTAAATGGGTATGGTACATATAAATCAAATTCTCTTAAGCCAAGATTTCCATTAGATAATAGCAAATATAAAAGATACTCCTATCAAACATCAATTAAATTAAGACGAGCTATAAATAAAAAAAACACTAAATATGCAGAAAACTTATTAAATAGCCAAAAAGTAAAAAAATATTTAACTAATAATGAACTATCACAACTTAGAGCTGAGTTAGCCCATGCTTTTTTTATATTCGATAAAGATCATCAATCAATAAGACAAGCTAGACTTTCAATAAGTTTGTCTGATAAACCTAACCCTCTGGCTTTATGGGCTGGTGGTTTAGCATCTTGGAGAATTAAAAACATTGATACCTCAAAATATTTTTTTAACAAATTAGCAGAAATTAACGGGCCTGACGGAATAGCGGCTGCAGGAGGTTATTGGTCTTCACGTATTTCTTACTTTCTAGGAACTCCACAAAAAGCTAATTATTTTTTGACAAAAGCAGCAAAACGTGAACGTACATTTTATGGCTCATTAGCCATGGCTTCTTTAGGATATAAATATACTCCAAAATTTGATTTACCGAAATACGATATTAGTTTGTTAAAAAAAATTACTAAGCATAGAGGTGGTATAAGGGCACTAGCTCTTATAGAGGTAAACGAATATCATAAAGCAGCAAGAGAGTTTAGAAAAATTATTCCTAAATTTGATGTTAAAGATTATCCTCAGCTATTATCATTTATATCTGAAAACAATATGCCAGGATTAACATTTAGATTAGCTGCTATTTTAAGAAATGATTATAATCAAATTCACTTGGGTGGTTTATATCCAATACCTTCTTGGAAAATGGATACTTCTGATTTAAAGGATAAAGCACTAGTTTATGCAATAGCTCGACAAGAATCAGGTTTTAACCCTAGGGCAAAAAGCTCTTCAAAAGCTATGGGTGTTTTGCAAATAATACCTTCAACTGCAGCATTTATAATGAAAAATAGAGAATATAAGCTTAGAAGAAGTAAAAATCATCTACTATATAATCCTCCTCATAATATACATATTGGTTCTAAATACATGAAGTTTCTTTTTAATTTACCTATAGTTAACCAAGACTTGATGTGGATGCTAGCGAGTTATAACGCTGGTCCTGGAAATTTTAAAAAATGGACAAAAGATAAAAAATATAAATATAAAGATACATTGTTAATGTTAGAAAGCTTACCAGCTAGAGAAACAAGAAACTATATCAAGCTAGTATTAACAAATTTATGGATTTATAAAATAAGATTTAATCAAGAAAATAATATTCTTAATACTTTAGCATCTGGTAAACCTATTGATTTTAGAGTTTTTTTTAGAGAGAAAACAGGAAGTTAAGCTTATGTCAAATCACATTAATTTTATCCCTATAAACATTGCTATTGTAACTATATCTGACACTAGAACCTTAGATAACGATAAATCTGGGGATGTTTTAGAGGACAGAGTGCTTAAATCTAATCACAAAATTATTTCAAGGGACATAGTAAAAGATAATTTTGAAGAAATTTATGAATTATTCTCAAATTTAATAAATAATCAAAAGACAGACGTAATAATTTCGACAGGAGGGACAGGTCTTACAGGTAGAGATATAACACCAGAAGTGATGAAAAAACTATTTGAAAAAACAATAGATGGTTTTGGAGAGATGTTTCGATGGTTATCCTATAGCAAAATTGGGACATCTTCTTTGCAATCACGAGCACTAGCCGGTGTTTCAAATGGAACGTACATTTTCTGTTTACCTGGTTCCCCATCTGCCTGTCGTGATGGTTGGGACAAGATTTTAATTCATCAATTAGACATAAGACATAAACCGTGCAATTTTGTAGAAATAATGCCAAGGCTTCAAGAACATAAATTGTCTCGTGTAAAGAACTAATGGCAAATTTTGATTTAGAAAGAAAATCATCAAGTAATAACATTATAATGATTGGAGTAGATGAAGCCGGCAGAGGTTCCTGGGCAGGACCATTAGTAGCAACAGCATCTTGGATTGATTTTAAAGATTATAAATCTTTACATAGAGAAATAAATGATAGTAAAAAGTTAACAACAAATAAACGTAAAGAGATTATATTATCATTAAATAATTCAGTAAAATATTGCAGTTCAATTTCGTCCGAAAGAGAAATTGATTTTTATGGACTCACATTTGCAAATACATTAGCTATGAAAAGATCAGTATTTAGTATTCTTGAAATATTAAATAATTATATATCTAACAAAAATTATATATTTAAAATATTCATTGATGGGAAATATAAACCAAATTTTTTAGATTTAGACAGATTATTTAAAATTAAAAAGTTGGATTTAATCTCTAATAATATAATTCCACTTGTTAAAGGTGACAGTAAGTCTAAAACTATAGCCCTAGCTAGTATTATAGCCAAAGAGACTAGGGATAATATAATGAGACAATACTCACTAAAATATCCTAATTACTATTTTGAAAAACACTTTGGTTATGGAACAGCAAAGCATAAGGAAGCTATTTTAAAAAACGGAATTTTAGGATTTCACAGGAAGTCGTTTAAACCAATTTATACTACATATAGTTAACAAATATTATAAATATACACATGTTGTGTAAAACAATATTTTTTAACTAAGTCGTTGACTTTAATACATATTTATCATTTTATCCACAGTATAATAATAGCTTGTTAAGGTAAGATTTAAATAATGTCTATCGAAAAATTTTTAAGTAGAGTTTTGGTTGGTGATTGTATTGAGCAAATGAATAAATTGCCTGAAGTAAGTGTTGATTTAATTTTTGCCGATCCACCTTATAATCTTCAATTGAATGGAGATTTATCTAGACCAGACCAAACTAAGGTAGACGGTGTTAATGAAAGTTGGGACAAATTTTCGTCTACATCCGAATATGATCTTTACACAAAACAATGGTTGATAGCTGCAAGAAGAATTTTAAAACCAAATGGCACAATATGGGTAATTGGATCTTATCATAACATTTTTAGGTTAGGTTACATTCTACAA
The DNA here is from genome assembly GCA_003282145.1 of SAR116 cluster bacterium AG-337-N21. Lineage (GTDB taxonomy): Bacteria > Pseudomonadota > Alphaproteobacteria > Puniceispirillales > Marisalimonadaceae > Marisalimonas. The sequence goes on along the minus strand of QBZZ01000005.1, from coordinate 19,073 downwards.
GATTTAAATTTTTGGATGCTAAATGACATTATCTGGAGAAAAGTTAATCCAATGCCAAATTTTCGGGGCAGAAGATTTACGAATGCTCATGAAACTTTAATCTGGGCTTCTAAGACTTCGTCATCTAAATATACTTTCAACTATGAAGCAATGAAATCTTTAAATGGTGATCTTCAGATGCGATCTGATTGGTTAATACCTATATGCACTGGTGAAGAAAGATTAAAAGATAGAGATGGAAAAAAAGTTCATCCAACCCAAAAGCCAGAAAACCTTTTAACTAGAGTGATTATGTCTAGCAGTAATATTGGAGACATTGTCTTAGACCCTTTTTTTGGAACAGGTACTACAGGTGCTGTTGCAAAAAAACTTGGTAGGAATTTCATAGGAATTGAACAAAATGCCAATTATGTAATAGAAGCTCAAAAAAGAATTAATTCTATTAATGAAATTGTTGAAAAAGAACTTATTCAAACGCCTAGAAAAACTGCTGAACCTAGAATTCCATTTGGTCACTTATTAGAACAAGGCTTAATAAGTCCAGGAGAATTATTACAAGATTCTAGAAACAGATGGTCTGCAAAAATTAGGGCTGATGGCAGTTTAATTACAAAAGACGCAAAAGGATCAATTCATTCCGTTGGGGCCCATTTACAAGGCCTTCAAGCTTGTAATGGTTGGACTTTTTGGCATATAAAGAGATCGGGTAAATTAATTCCAATAGATACATTAAGAGATGCCGCCAGAGCAGTTAATCAAGCATAGATTTTAATTCTAGTCTTCTTTTATGAAGTATAGGTTCAGTATAACCAGAAGGACTAACTGTGCCTTGTATAATTAAATCAAGAGACGCTTTGAAGGCTAAAGAATTTTTAAAGTCTTTAGCCATAGGTACATAGTTTATGTCATTTTTATTTTGATCATCAACAATCTTAGCCATTTTCTTCATTGTTTCTACTAGTTGATCTTTAGTAAATATACCATGTTTCATCCAATTTGATAGATGTTGACTAGATATACGACAAGTTGCCCTATCTTCCATCAATCCAATATTATTTATGTCTGGAACTTTTGAACAACCCACTCCTTGATCAATCCACCTAACAACATATCCAAGGATTCCTTGGGCATTATTGTCCATTTCTTTTTGTATTTCTTCTTGAGACCAGTTATGACCCTTTGAAACAGGCACATCAAGAATATCAATTAGATAATCATTCTTATCATTGGATTTTTGCTTTTGCACTTTAAAAACATCAACTTCATGATAATGAAGCGCATGAAGAGTTGCTGCTGTAGGGCTTGGTACCCATGCTGTGTTAGCTCCACTTTTAGGATGATTAATTTTCTGTTTTAACATTTCGTTCATTAAGTCTGGCATCGCCCACATACCCTTTCCAATTTGAGCTTTTCCAGATAATCCACATTCAAGTCCAATTTTAACATTATTATTTTCATACGCTGAAATCCATTTTGCGTTTTTGATGTCCCCTTTAGGAATTATTGGGCCTGCCTCCATCGCTGTATGTATTTCGTCACCAGTTCTATCTAAAAATCCAGTATTTATAAAAACGGTTCTTTCTTTCGCTGCTCTAATACACTCCTTTAAATTAACTGTTGTTCTCCTTTCTTCGTCCATAATTCCAATTTTTAGAGTATATTTTTTTAAATGTAGAGCATCTTCTACAGCAGAAAAAATATCACATGCAAATTTGACTTCTTCTGGACCATGCATCTTTGGTTTTACTATGTAAACAGAGCCAGTTCTTGAATTCATTCGATTATTTTTAATATCATGAATAGCTATCATTGAAGTAATCATGGCATCCATTATGCCTTCAGGTATTTCTTCATCATTGCTCATTATAATCGCAGGGTTAGTCATTAAATGACCAACATTTCTAATTAACATAACTGAACGACCAGGTAGTTTATATTCGCCATTACTAGTCGAGTAAATTTTGTCTTGATTAAGTTTTCTTGTAAGCTTTTTACCATTTTTTTTAAATGTGTCTTCAAGATCACCTTTCATTAATCCCAGCCAATTTCTATAAGCCAATACTTTGTCCTCTGCGTCAACAGTGGCAACAGAATCTTCACAATCTTGAATTGTTGTTAGTGCAGATTCTATTATAATGTCGTCAATACCAGCATTATCTGTGGAACCTATGTTACCGTTTTTATTTATTAAAATTTCTACATGTAAATTATTATTCTTTAGAAGAATACAAGAAGGATTGTCTTCACTACCCTGATATCCAACATACTGATTTGTGTCACTTAATTGGGTGTTGGTATTATCATTTGACTCAATTATAAGGTTACCGTTTACAATTTTGTAGGTTTTAACGTCTTTATGAGAACTATTTTCTAATTTAAAATTTTTATCTAAAAAATCTCTACCATAATCTACTACTTTTTTTCCTCTTGAAGGATTATAAGAGTCTGTTTTTTGCGCATTTCCTTCCTCTGAAATGGCATCAGTTCCGTAAAGTGCATCGTATAAGCTTCCCCATCTAGCATTTGCAGCATTGAGCGCGTATCTTGCGTTTGTGACAGGAACAACTAACTGGGGCCCGGCCTTAAGAGCGAGTTCCGGATCAACATTTTGAGTTTCAATTGTAAAGTCATTTCTAATAGGAACTATATAGTTAATTTTTTTCAAAAAATTAATATACTTATCTTGGTTAATCGTTTTACCAGTATTTTCCATATAAAATGAATCGATTTGATTCTTCATTTTACTTCGAGTTTCAAGTAATTTTTGGTTCAATGGAACAAATTCGTTTAAAATTAATTCAAGCTTATTCCAAAATCGTTCAGCACTTACATTAGTGTTTGGCAGAGCCTCATTTTCAATAAAATTAACAAGAGTTTCTGATATTTGTAAGTTACTTCTATTCAATCTTTTAGTCATAATTATCCTTAATTTTTACAGTCAATAATTAATATTATAACATTCTCTAATTAATTTCTAAAGTCAATCCTTCTATCTTTAGACGCTTTTGAACTTCTAAAAATAATTCTTTTTTATTTTCAGCAGATTTTCCTTCAAACCTTATTATTAATGCCTCTTCAGTATTACTAGCTCTAATTAGCCACCAACCAAACTTATTTTTAGCTCTTACCCCATCAATGGTAGTAATATTTTCTGGGCTATAATCTCTCAAAGCATTTTTAGAAATATTATCTATTATTGCAAATTTGATTTTATCTGAACAATGTAATTTCATCTCTGGGGAAACAAATGTTTTGGGCAAAGAAGATATAAATTTTTCTAAATTTACACCTTCAGCAAATAAACTTAGTAATCTAATTGAAGTATATAGTGCATCATCAAAACCATAATATTTATCTGCAAAAAAAATGTGACCAGACATTTCACCAGCTAGTGGCGAATTTATTTCTTTAATCCTTTTTTTAATATTAGAATGTCCAGTCTTACCTATTTCTACATTTAAACCTAAAGACATAATTTTATCGTAAGCAACAGAGCTAGACTTTATATCCAAAATAACAGTATGATCTGCTTTATTTTCAACATCTATCGAATGTGCTAAAAATGAAGTTAATAAGTCCCCTGCTACGGGACGACCTTGTTTGTCAATCACGCCTATTCTGTCACCATCGCCGTCAAATCCTATACCAATATCCGCATTAACAACTTTCATTTTGTCAGACATAATTTTTAAAGTTGATATGTCAGTTGGATCAGGATGGTGGTTAGGAAAATTACCATCAACCTTAGAATATAAAACAACATGATTTCCGGAAATTCTTTTAGTAATCATCTCTACTGAAGGGCCAGCTGCACCATTACCACAATCCCAGACTATCGTTTTATTACTAAGTTTATCATTCAAACTTTTTAATGGCTCAATGATTTTTTTTATGTATTTGTCGAGTATAACAACTTTTTTTGAAAAACCATTATTGTTACTTGAATGTCCTTTTTCAGCATATTTTCCCAATTTGATTATATCTTTACCAAAAAATGAATTTTGATCTAAAACAATTTTAAATCCGTTATAATTTTTTGGATTATGGCTTCCAGTTACTTGGATTGCTCCATCGGCATTATAGTAATGGCTGGCAAAATAAAGCATAGGAGTAGGTCCTAAGCCAATCCTATAAATTTCACATCCTGATTTCATTAAGCCAGAATTAAGATTTTCTTCAAGTGCAGGACTTGAAAGTCTCCCATCCATTCCAATTATTATCAACGGGTTCTTTTTTCCTGGTAAATTCTTTTTTACCATTATTCCAAAAAAATATCCTAGCATAAAGGCATCTTTAATACTTAAAGTCTTTTCATAAACACCTCTGATATCGTAGGATCTCAGAATAGATTTATCAAAAGTGTGCTTATACATCATTTACAGTATTCCAATATTTCATTATGAAGCCAACTTTTTAGTTTTGAACCCATTTCTTTTCTTTCTATTGAAAGTTTTATATTGGCTTGTATAAAACCAATCTTTGATCCGCAGTCAAATCTTTCTTCTGAAAACTTATAACCAAAACAATTAGATTTTCCTATTCTGCTGGCTATTGCGTCTGTAAGTTGGATTTCATTTCCAGAACCCTTGTTCTGTTTTTCTAAAATTTCAAATATTGCAGGTTCAATTATGTATCTTCCAACTACTGCCATATTACTTGGTGCCTTTTTTATAGAGGGTTTTTCAACAAGACCATGAACTTCCGTTATATTGTTTTCTAAAGGCTTGCCTGGAGTGATAATGCCATAGGATGAAACGTCTTTTTTATTTACATCCATGATTGCTAGCATATTGCCGGATGTATAATTATTAATCATTTCTTTTGTTGTGTTTAACCCATTAATTAAATCATCTGCTAAGAGAATGGCTACAGGTTCATTTCCAATCAAGTGTCGAGCACACCAGACAGCATGACCAAGTCCTGCTGGTTCTTGTTGTCTGACATAGGCAAATGATCCAGGAATTTTCAACATTTCTTGAGCGGTTTTTAAAGTGTCCCGTTTACCTTTAGAAAGTAAATTATTCTCAAGTTCAAACGAATGATCAAAATGATTCTCTATTGCTGACTTTCCTCTACTAGTAACAAAAATGAATTGTTCAATGCCAGCATTTGCAGCCTCCTCGACAGCATATTGTATTAGGGGCTTATCAACTACAGGAAGCATCTCTTTTGGCATTGACTTTGTTGCAGGAAGAAATCTCGTACCCAAGCCCCCAACAGGGAAAATTGCTTTTTTTATTTTCATTCACAAATCCTTAAAATTAGTTTAGTAGTGAATTTATTTTGGTTATTGTAATATTTAAAATTCGTCAACAATAGTCAAATATATTATATCATAAAGGAAAGTCTTATGAAAATAACAATGTTAGGATCTGGGTATGTTGGTCTTGTTTCTGGAACTTGTTTTTCCGAATTTGGTTTTGATGTTTGTTGTGTAGACAAAGATAGTAATAAAATAAATAACCTTAAAAATAATATCATACCAATTTATGAGCCTGGACTAGAAAATTTAGTAAAAAAAAATAGTGCCGCTAATAGATTATCATTCAGTAATAATATAAATAAAAATATTAAAGAAGCTGACGTAGTTTTTATAGCAGTTGGTACTCCCGCTCGTCGTGGCGATGGTCATGCAGATCTATCATATGTTTATGAAGCCGCTGAACAAATTGCAAAAAATTTAAGTGGTTATACTCTAGTTATTACTAAATCTACAGTTCCTGTAGGAACTGGAGATGAGGTTAAAAATATTATAAAACAAACAAATCCAAAAGCAAATTTCGACATTATATCAAACCCTGAATTTTTAAGAGAAGGAAATGCAATTGAAGATTTCATGAGACCTGATAGAGTGATTGTAGGTTGTGAAACAAAGAAAGCAAAAGCTATAATTTCAACAATTTATAAGCCTTTATATTTAATCGAGACTCCTATTATTTTTACTGATTTAAAAACTGCTGAATTAATCAAATATTCGGCTAACGCATTTTTGGCAGTAAAAATTTCTTATATTAATCAGATGGCTGATTTATGTGAAAAAGTAGGCGCAGATATTAGTGATGTTGCTCGTGGGATAGGTTTGGACAAGAGGATTGGAAGTAAATTTTTGCACCCTGGACCAGGTTATGGGGGATCTTGTTTTCCAAAAGATACATTAGCGCTTATAGAAACTTCAAAACAAAATAAAACTAATATTTCCATAGTTGAAACGGTAGTAAAATATAATCAACAAAGAAAATATGATATGGCAGAAAAAATTATAACCATTTTGAAGAGTGATTATGAAAATAAAAAAGTTTCTATTCTTGGTCTGGCATTCAAGCCAGAAACTGACGATATGAGGGATAGTCCATGTTTAGATATTATTCCTAAACTTCAAGAAAAAGGTATTAAAATTTCAGCATTCGATCCTGTTGCTATGGATGAAGCAAAAAAAATACTTAAAGACATTGAATTCGCAAAAAATATGGATAATTGTCTTAAGAATAGTGACGCGCTAGTAATTTTGACTGAGTGGAATGAATTTAGAAGTTTATCTCCAAGCCAATTAAATGGTATGAAAGGAAAACTATTAATAGATATGAGAAACGCTTTAAATCCAAATAATTTTAAAAGAAGTAAATTTGATTTGATACAGTTAGGTAGATCTAGATAATCTAGCCAGTAATATTCGTTCCTTGTGATTTAGGTCTTTTCATACCTTCAATAAGGTTGTCCATTTCAATTTTACCAGTAACTTTTCCTTTTGAATCTTCAATAGTAACTGGTTTTGTAGGCGCATCTGACATTATTTGAAGAATATCTTCTAATACCATGTCTTCTTTGACAGTAGCCCCAGAACTCTTAACTTTAGTGCGAGTCATAATTGATTTAGCTTGGATTACCCTTGCTCGGTTAATGTCTTTAATAAAATCAGAAACATAGTCATCGGCAGGATGCATAATAATTTCCTGAGGATCACTGTCTTGAACCATGCTTCCATCTCTTAGAATAGCAATTCTGTCTCCAATTTTAAGAGCTTCATCTAGGTCGTGTGTAATAAATATTATTGTTTTATGTAATTCATTTTGAAGATCTAAAAGAATATTTTGCATTTCAGATCGTATAAGAGGATCTAAGGCTGAGAAAGCTTCATCCATTAGTAAGATTTCTGCATCTGTTGCTAATGCTCTTGCCAAGCCAACTCTCTGTTGCATTCCTCCTGATAATTGACCAGGGAAATATGTTTCATACCCGTCTAAACCGACACGATTAATCCATTTTTCAGCTTTTTCATTCCACTCCTTTTCAGGAATATTTTGAACTGCAAGCCCATAACCAACATTTTGCAATACTGTTTTATGAGGGAAAAGAGCAAATTTTTGAAAAACCATGGACATATTGTTTTGTCTAAATTGAATAAGTTTTTTTTGCGATAAACTTAATATATCTTGATTATTAACTAGGATCTCTCCACTTGTTGGTTCTATTAGTCTGTTAAGGTGCCTTATTAGGGTTGACTTGCCTGATCCAGACAGACCCATGACAACTTGAATTTTTGCCTTATTAATATCTAAGTTAATGTTATTTAAACCAAGTACACAATTGCACTTTTCAAGAAGCTCATCTTTACCCATATTATTCTTAACCAATTCAAGAGCTTCATTTGTATTTTCACCAAAGATTTTGTAAAGTTGATTAACTTGGATCAAAACGTCGTTTTTACTCATCAAATTAATCCTTACCTTCACTTCTATACTTTTGCATTCGGAGGCCGAATTTTTGAGTTACTCTATCAAAGATAATAGCCAATACTACAATTGCTAACCCATTCATAAGTCCTAAAGCAAGATATTGATTTGAAATGGCTCTTAGAACTGGTAGACCTAGTCCCTTAACACCTATCATTGAAGCAATAACTACCATCGCTAACGCCATCATTATTGTTTGATTAACCCCAGCAAATATTGTTGGCAAAGCAAGTGGCATTTGCACCCCAAAAAGTTTTTGCCAGTAATTAGCTCCAAATGAATCTGCGGCTTCTAAAACATCTTTGTCAACTAAACGAATTCCTAAGTTAGTTAAACGAACTATTGGTGGAATAGCATAAATACAGACTGCTATTAAACCAGGAACTTTTCCTATTCCAAGTAACATAACTACTGGTATTAGATAAACAAAACTAGGAATAGTTTGCATAACATCCAAAACAGGAACAATTACTGCTTGAATTTTGTTATTTCTTGCCATAGCTATTCCCAGTGGAATTCCTATTGAAATACATAGAAAAGTGGCTACTAGAATAATAGCTAAAGTTGACATAGTGTCTTCCCACATACCAAAATAGCCTATAAGCATAAAGCTTAAAAATGTTCCAATTACAACAGGAATTGAACGTGAACCTATCCATGCAAGCACAAGTATACCAAAAATAATTAGGGGCCATGGAGTGTTAATAAAAAATTTTTCAAACCAGACCAAAAACATTAAAAGTGGTTCAAAAAAACCTTCAATTTCAGCGCCATATGAACGAGAAAAGTCAGTGAAAGCAAAATCAACTGTCTTTTTAAATTCTCTTAAATCAGATCGGCTCATATCAGGAAAATTAAAAAACCAGTCCATCTTTGATCTTCCTTTAAAAAAATAATCACTACTTTATATTGAAGTAGTGATTATTTATGTTTTAAAGACTAATTACAAACTAGCTTTAATTTTTTTAGCAACGTCTGGACTTACCCATTTTTCCCAAACATCACCGTGTTTCTCAAGAAATTCAAATGCTGCGTCTTTACCAGAAGCTTTTTGCTCTGTCATAAAAACTAACATACCATTCATTATTGCACCTGGATAAACTCTTTTTGCTATATAATCCATAGCAACACCAGCATTTTTCTTAAAATTAGCTGAGACAACGCTATTTACCTCTGATTTTACCCAAGAGGATTTTTTAGGGTCAGCACAATCTTTTTCAGGTTTTACAATACAATTATCCCAATTTTCTTTTCCACCAAATGGAACACCAAAATCTAGTTTATGCATCTTATATTTCCCGATCATAGAAGTAGGAGACCAGTAATATCCAAACCAGTTTTCTCCTCTTTCAACAGCTTTTGCCATGGAACCATCTAAACCAGCAGCACTACCTGGATCAACTAAAACCCAACCTTTTTTTTCCATTTCAAAAGCTCTAAAAAGGTTTGCATTAGCTAATTGACAACCCCATCCTGCAGGACATCCCACAAAAGCACCCTTTGATTTATCTTCAGAGTATGGAAATAAATCAGGTCTATTTATAACATCAAGAGCGGTTTTCAATTCAGGATGTTTCTTTACAGTTGCTGGTGGCAACCACCAACCTTCACCTAGGCCTGTTATTGGAGACTTATTTGCAACCATTAATCTATTTTCTCCAACAGCTTTTTTTAGTGGAACTGCTACTGCATTTGCCCATAATTCTGGAGCAACATCTGGAGCACCCTTTTCATTCATGGAAGTAAAAGTTGGCATAGTAGCACCTGCAACTAATTCAACTTCACAGCCATAGCCTTTTTCTAGAATTATTTTATCAACATTTGCCATTAATTCAGCAGATGCCCAATTCATTTCAGCTATGCTTACTTTACCACATGCGGCATTACCTATTGTAGCCCAACTAAGGCCTACGGCTACGGTTGCCGCCATTGTAAATGCAGCTCCGAATACCCGTTTCATTTTATCCTCCTGTTTCCGCTTGTAAATTAATTACAAACCTTTGTTTATTAGTTAAAATAACATTGAATAATGTTTTCGGGAATCATTCTAACAACAATTTAGCATACATTGCAAATGCCAGTTCGGAAATATCTTTAATATTATTAAATAAGTATATGATATATATATAGAATATTTTTTTAAATTTTTGATTATTTATTAATTTATTTTTGTTTTGATTTAGAATTTAATGATTTATGATTATATCAAATCAATTAGTAACTTGAGAACATGTTTGAAGATTCGACTCCTTTTATTATAGCCTTAGTGGTAACTTTTTGCTTCATGATATGTATTGCTATATGGAATAGTATAAATGCTCCTCTGCCCCCACAAAAGGCTCCTCCAATTGAATCAGGACCATCAAGAACAAGAGAAATTTTAGCTCGTTTTAGTGAGTTTTACATGAATTTAAATCCTCAAGGCGAAACAATTTTCGATATTGGTATTTTGCCTGATCCAAAACAACATATAATCCATGCTCTTTACGTAGGTTTTGATGAAAGTGAAGACGACGACGAAAGGTCTGCTATTGAGAGAGGGTTAAGGGCTATAGTCACATTTCAAGAAAGAGTAGGAGAAGAACCAATTAAGAGAAACATTTCTGATACAGAAAATTTTTTAAGTACTAATTCAAATGCAGAAAATGAAGATGAAAAATTCATTGCAAAATCAATTGATGACGACGACTTTAATAAATTTGCTATTTTAAGAGATCAAGAGTTAGAATTACATTTTCAACATTTAAAAATTGAAAGTATTGAAGAGTAGATAAAATATAATGGCTTTTTTGAAAATTGATGAAGAAAACATGATTTACTATGAATATACAGAGCCAAAAGAGAAAGGCTGTACGTTTGTGTTTGTAAATGCTCTGACTGGAAACACATCAACATGGAATGGTGATATAGGTAAAAAAATTGTGGCCAAAGAACATGGATATCTCACATATAATTTTAGGGGGCAAGAAAATAGTAGATTCGACGAAAATATAAATTTAAACACTGATATTACTGTTAATGATTTATGTCTTTTGCTAGAAAAATTAAAATTAAAAAATGTAATACTGGTTGGCCTCTCTATAGGTGGATTATATGCGGCACTGGCTCTTGAAAAAGGCGTCAAGATTTTAGGTTTAGTTTTAATAAACACATTACGAAAAAATAATTTAAGATTAAGTTGGATTAATGAAATGATGGTTAATGTTGCAAGTTATGGCGGAACATCTTTATTAATGGATTTTAACATGCCAGTAATAGCCTCACCTCACTTTCTAGAAAAAATGAAACCAAAAGCTCTTAATCCAGAAAACTATAAAGGACTAGATAAAAACTCTGGCATTTTTAAACTTATGAAAGGATCTTTAACCGCCAATTGGGACATTGACTGGTCAATAATTGATGTGCCAGTTTTATTAATGACGGGTCATTATGACAAAGTTTTTAGAATCCCAAGTGATATAGACGAGATTGCCAACACAATTAAACAAATAGAAAGAATAGAATTTCCTGACTGTGGTCACTTAATACCATTAGAAAAACCAAATATATTTGCCGAACACATCATTCAATTCGCAAAGAAACTAGGTTGATTTTTTTATAATAATTGTAATGTCTTCTGCAAGGAGACCGTGTTTTGAAATTTCCGTTTTGCCAAAATTAATTTCGCAAATTTTTTTCATCCAGGATAATTCAGTATAGTATAAGTTGTTTTTTATTTTACGCTTGTCATTTACTAAAACATTAAAGATCAGGCCCTTATTTGCAAAATTCCAATTAGATTTAAGGTTTGTGATAATATAATTTTCCCAAAAACTTATATTATCTATTGGTGTTAAATTATAAGTTCCTGACATCACAACAAAATCAACATTTTTAGAAGGACATGTCCCTACTTCAAAGCTAACTTTTTCAAATCTGTTATTTTTAAAACAAAATAATATAAACTCATTATTAATATCAAATCCATAATATTCAATTTTATCAAGTAGATTTCTTTCTTTAATTATTTCAAATAATCTGCCGTGTCCACATCCTACATCTGCTATAGATACTATGTTAGATTTTGATCCTTTAATAATTATATCTAATATTATGTTTAGTCTTAAATCTTGTGATAATTTACTGTTCCAAAACACTCCCTTAGGTGTATTAAGATATTTTTGAAAACGTTTATTATATATATTGGAAATTTGTTTATTAAGAAATTTATGAATAAGATTTTTTACAAAATACATGTTAGAAAGATAATCTAGATTATTTTTAATTAAAACTTTAAAAAGGTATTTCATGAAAAAAATTTTGTTACTTGGCAGTGGAGAATTGGGAAAAGAATTAACTATCAGTCTTAAAAGAATTGGATGTCACGTTGTTACTTGCGATTCTTATGATAATGCCCCTGCCATGCAAGTAAGCGATCAATTTGAAGTATTCAATATGCTTGATAGTGATAAACTTAATGAAGTAATAAAGACACATAAACCAGACTTCATAGTTCCTGAAGTGGAAGCTATTGAAACACATGTTTTGATAGAGGCAGAGAAAAATGGCAAAAATGTAATTCCTTCGGCTAAGGCAGTGAATTTAACTATGAATAGAGATAGAATTAGAGACAGAGCAAAAAGTTTAGGCTTGCCAACAGCTAAATTCGCTTATGCTGAAACAGTAGAACAATTAATCTCAGAAGCCAAAAAAATTGGAACCAAAGTAGCAGTAAAACCAGTGATGAGTTCTTCTGGTAAAGGTCAAAGTTATGCAACTACCGAAGAAGAATTAAAAAATTCCTGGAAATTTGCTATTGAAGGGATGAGGGGAAATAGAAAACGCGTAATAGTTGAAGAATTTATTGACTTTGATTATGAGATAACTCTTTTAACTATACTTGAAAAATCAGGTAATGTTTCCTTTTGTGAGCCAATTGGACATTTTCAAGAACGAGGTGATTATCAGTATAGTTGGCAGCCTGCCAATTGTTCAAAAAATGTAATTCTCAATGCACAAGATGCCGCACGTAAAATGGTATTAGACCTAGGGGGATCTGGAATTTTTGGAGTTGAGTTCTTTATTGATAAAAAAAGTAGAGTTATTTTTAGTGAATTAAGCCCTCGTCCACATGACACTGGGATGGTGACAATGTATACACAAAATTATAGTCAATTTGACATTCACGCTAGAGTTTTATTAGGATTACCTTTGCCTGAAGTTAAGTTGAATAGATCTGGGGCTAGTCATGTAATCTTAGCTGATGAAAATGCAACAGGGAATTATTTAATAGAGGGTGTAGAAAAAGCTCTAGAAGATAAAAGTATAGATTTTAGAATTTTTGGAAAACCTTATTTAAAGTCTTACAGAAGAATGGGAGTTATACTTGCTGAAAATCTAGAGAATGCCAAAGTTGCAGCAAAAAAAATATCAATTAAATCTAAGCTTTAGATTTATTGTACAATTGGTATTTCAGCATCCTCTTCAATATCAGTAATAAGCATATAACCAGGTGTATGAGATATACAAAACGGAACTGAAGAATTTAATATTGCATTTTGGGGAGTTACACCACAAGCCCAAAAGACATTTACTTCATCGTCTAACAAGGGTCTTGGAACATCTCCCCAGTCAGGTTCAAAAACATTTAAAATGCCAATTTCATCTGGGTTCCCAAAATGTACAGGCCTTCCATGTGCCCAATGAAAAGATTTACAAATATTAATAATGTCATTAATGTAAATTTTTTTAAAAATCCTCATTGAGACAACCATTGTGTTTCCAAAAGGTCCACTTTTTACATTTTTAATATTTGTCTTATACATAGGAACAACTTTATTTTCATTAATATGATCTATTGTATAGCCATTCCTAATTAGAGAATGTTCAAATGTAAATGAACAACCAATTGCAAATGCAACAAGGTTTTCATTCCATAAGTTATTAATTTCATGAACAACACTATGCAGTTCTCCATCCCTATAAATATTATAAGATGGGACGTCCGTTCTTACGTCTATATTTTTACCTAATGTTTTTAGAAAAGGGACACCAACATCTGACACGCCAACAAGTGGACAAGCTTTTGGATTTCTTTGACAAAATATCATAAAATCTAAAGCATATTTTTTTTCTAAAATAATGAGATTCGTTTGGAGCATATTTTGGGATAAACCAGCCGTTTGACCCATATATTCTCCTGATCTAATTAGTGCTCTTAATTGCGAATTACAATATGTTTTTGCTTTATTATAAATATTTGTAAGTTGTTGCATTTTCAATTCCAATTTACATTATCATTTATTATTTAAAATTTGAAATTACAGAGGCTATATCCTCTTCTTGTTTATAACCCATTAAGTGAATTCCACTCACACCACTTATTAATTTATATTTTTCAATTAGCTCAACACAAATTTTTATACCTTCTAATTTTTCGTTATCAGAATTTTCAATTCTGTTTATTATTTGCTCAGGAATATTAATACCAAATAAATTTTTATTCATCCACCTGGCACTTTTTGCTGATTTAATAACTCCTAACCCAATAATAAAATACGCCTTATCTGTTACACCAAGTTTATTTAATTTGAGCATATAATTTTTCAATATCATTTCATCAAAAGCATATTGAGTTTGAAAGAATTCAACTCCTGAATTTATTTTTTTTACTAGATTTGCTGCATCAAAATCGTCTTTGAATTCAAAAGGTGTGTCTGCTCCACCAATGAAAAAATTAGGTGCATCATCAATTTTTCTCCCAGATGGATAACTATGGTTAATTTTAATATCGTGTGCGGTTTTTAATAGACTAATTGTATCTAAATCTCGAACTTCTTTTGCCTCTGGCTGGTCTCCACCTTTGACTTCATCACCATATAAACAAAGTATATTAGGAACATTTAAAGCCCACCCACCAAGTAAGTCGCCTTGAATTGCAATTCTATTTCTGTCTCTTGTAGTGAATTGTAGTACAGGCTCAATTTCATGTTGAGCCAGAATAGCAGCTGTTGCCAAAGCAGACATGTGAGACTTAGCACCGGCGCCATCAGTAACATTAACCGCATCAGCTAAATTTTTTAAGCATATAACTTGATTGATAACTGTATCTTTATTTCCTGAGTCTGGAGGAGATGTTTCGGCAGTAAAAACAAATTTATTTTTTCTCTAGTGAATTTCTTAATTTACTTTTCATAAAAAATGTCCAAAGTGATTTTAGTTTTTTATTTAAAGGGGGGATTCTAAAATGTCTAATGATTTTTTTACTACATCAAATCGAATTAAAAGCACCCCCTTTAGCTCAAGAAACCAAAAGGCAGGCGTAACAAAATATAGTGTCTATAATAACACATTAATACCAACAATATTTAAATCTTTAAAAAGTGACTATTTGCATCTAATAAAACATGTTCAGCTATGGGACGTATGTGCGCAAAAAGTAATAGAAGTTAAAGGAAATAAAGCTTTAGGTATAATTAAGTATTTATTTTGCAGAGATTTTACAAAAGTTATCCCTGGCAGAGCTTATTATGCACCCATAGTAAATTTTGAAGGGGGCCTATTAAATGATCCAGTTATTTTTTGCATAAATGAAGAACATTTTTTAATTTCATTGTCAGACTCTGATTTATTTAACTGGGCTTCAGCAATTAATCATACTAAAGAATTTTTCGCTGAAGTAAATGAGACAGATATAATAACTATGGCTATCCAAGGTCCAAAATCAGAACAAACATTGTTAAGGATATTTGGCGAAGAAATAAAATCTTTAAAGTCTTTTAATTTTAAAAACTTTGTTTTCAACAATGAGAATATTATTATATCAAAAACTGGTTTTAGCAAACAGTCTGGATATGAAATTTTATTATCAAATCCTAATAATGGAACCCTTTTATGGGATTTAATTATTAAAAAAGGTGAAGAATTCAATATAAGAGTGGGATGCCCCAACATGATAGAAAGAGTGGAAAGTAGCCTACTTAGTTATGGGAATGAAATGACAAATAAGGATTTTCCCCAAGATTGTGGATTAGGAAAATATTGTAATCTTGAATCTGATTATGATTTTGTTGGGAAAACTGCTCTATTAAAAAAAGAAGAAATTGGATTTAATAAAACTATATATCAAATTCAATTTGATTTTGAAGAAAAAACAAAACCTATATTTTACATTAATTTACCAATTTTTAAAAAAGAACAAGTAATTGGAAAAGCAACTTCAATAGTCTGGTCACCAAAATTTTCAAAGTATATTGGTTTTTTCATCGCTAACAAAGATGTTAAGCATGATTTAGAATCTCATTACATTCTAAATAAAGTGAAATTTGAGATGTATGAAATTAATTAGATTTAATTCATTGATAGTATGATTGGCCTTATATATTAATTAAATTGAAAAGTTAAAATTTAGTAGTTTCAATAAAATAAATCCGTCGACTTACTTGTATAGACCTATACCATGCTTCAATCACACATAATGTTCAGCAATTTAAGTGATATAATTATATGAAAATATCTGTCTATGTGCTCATTTTTTCTACCCTTTTGTCTACCCTAAAATAACTGTTCTTGGTATAGGTATATGTAAACATAGAAATTGTTATTAATACTATTTCTAAAAAGATACTTATATGATTATTACTTAAATGTGCCTACCCATGCATGTGCAACAGGGGTATGTAGGTTATATGTTCATAGGGTCTGCAGCAGATGGGGTTAATTGATTATTCCCATTACTTCAAAAGTCTTTTGAACATAGTCAACTAACTCAGCCTTCTTCTCAATTATTTCAATGTCATAATTAGTATTTTCTGCAAATTCAAAGAATTGTTTTTCGTCTTTTTTATCGAATTTGAATCTAATTTTTTTAGCAATTTCTTTAATTCTTCTATTAACTAAACCATCTATTTTTTTTAGATCACTCTTACTTAAACTTTCTTCATTTTTAAAATTTTTAATAGTCTCAAATAATCTTTCTTGTTTAGCAATTTCATATTTTCTAATGGATTTGTAACCATTTATCTTATTTCTAAAATTATTATTTTTGACATAATTATTGTCTGACGAGCTTTTGTTATCGTCATATAAGTATGATTTTTCATTAGACGAGTCTTTGACAGAGGGTGTTTCAGCGGTTTTACTGACAGGCGTATTATCTTTGCTTGAGCTAGTAATACTCTCTATGCTTTTACTGACTGAAGCATTTGTTTTAGCATGTGCACTCTTATTATCTGATTGATCTGTCTTATTTACGGAAACATTAACACTAACTTTTCCAGAATTCTTACTGTAAGAAAACGCTTTGTTTTGAATAAGTAATGTATAAAGTATGAGTAAAAAAATTTTAAATAAAGTTTTCATTATTTTCAATTTTGTAAATGATTAATTGAGTATTAAATATATATAATAAATCGGGTTGAATTTAAAAGGATTAAAATCGTTCATTTGCATTCTATCTTATGTTTTTGCATATTAAATTTGCATATTAACAGGTGACATATATGGTAAAACTTATAACTAAAGAAACTTTGTTCATGAATTGCATGGAACTAGACTTTGCAACAAAAGTAGAATTAGAACATTGGATGGCAACTTTTGAAGAGAAAGTATGGACAGAAGATGTAATGAAAGAATTATCTAAAGCAGGATTAGTAAGAAGAACTGTTGCACAAGTCTGGAACAAACAAAATCACAGATTAACTAGCACATTTGAATATGAAAATGAGAATGCTTATAAAGCTTGTCAAAAGATCATTGAAGAAAAAGTAACGCCTAAAGCGCAAGCAAGCTACACAATAAAAGCTAGAAACAATAGAGGTGTAATTTTTTATGATTATAGAAGTTAATATAAATTTTTAAATTTTATTTGAGAAAAATAAACTACTGTTTCTAGCCTATTAAATTTTATTAATATTGCATAGTGATATTGAATATTAATTTAAAAAGATTAAATTATTATTGTGTCATTAATACAAAAAATCATAGTTATACCAATATTAAGATCACAGGTTAGACTTTATGTTTTCTTTGGTATTCTTTTTGGTTTTTATCAATTTATTTCATGGATTGAAAATTAGGAGATTAAAATGTTTGGAATAGGAATAATTAAAGGAACTATTATAGGAATGGGTATAGGAGTATTGGCAGGCTTAGCTTTAAAAGAAGTTTGCAAGATGAAAAAGAAAAAAGATCAAGTTAGTAAAACTGAAAATGATATTGTTGAAACAGAAAATAGTTAATACAAATTAATAAACAATGGATTTAACAAAATACAAATGGAAATGTAGAGTACTTTTGTTAAGTACCACTTGTTATAGAGATAGTAGCTATAGAAAATCTAAAGAACTATATCAAAAACATATAAAAGAATTTCATAAAAGACATGTCAAATTAATGTCTTTTAGAAAAAAGGGTCTTAATTTTTCTATAAAACTAATTGGTTACGATGGTACCTTAAAAAAAGAATATTTAACTTTAGAACCTCATAACATTTTTGATCTTATAGATGCTATGCCTATGAGTAAGGAAAACTATGAAGGAAAGTTAAAGCCTCTTAATCTATCTCTATATTCAGACTATAAGCCTGAGACAACTCTAAAAGGGCTTGGATTTAAGAATAAAGAAAAAGCAACTCATACTATAGATGCAATAAAAGACAGAGACAAAAAATATCAGGTAAATGTTGTATCCACAATGTTAGGTAGAGCAAAAAAACATCCAAACAAAACTGCAGATATGGACGAAGCGATATTAATTTTTGAGAAATGGATGCTAGATTATAAAAATAGAAAGTTTTTAGTATAATTTAATTATTCTACCTTGGTATATTTTTCCAATATCGAAGGATCAGAATATATAACTTCTGTATCTCCACCTACAATAACTACGTTAACTCCCATTTCTTTAACTTGTTTTACAAAATCTGTGTATTGCGAATGAGCTTTATCTGAGGTTTTTTCATCTTTCCATGTATTGATTACATAAAGGTTTGTGTCATTAACATCAACAAAGGTTGAACTATATAGTCCTCTTTTCAATAATTTATCATTTATTAGCCTACAGGTATTTTTTAAGCTGTCTTTTGCAACTTTGTTTTGAAATTTCAAAACATGAATTCTTGTAAACATGAAAATTTAAACCTATAAAATTAAAATTTATAAAACTTTAACATAAAATAAAGCTAACTCAAAAATTAACCATAAATTGCTAAATTTATAGTTATGATTTTTGTGTCATGGAATTGGAGCGGGCGAAGAGAAGTTAAGCTCATCTTATGTGCGCCACTTGTAGTTATATACAAGCTCTACCCTCAGATAATGTAATACTGAATCTGTGTCAAGAGGCACAAAATGGTCTACCGTTTGG